>JAYVPW010000100.1:0-6153 GCA_043777315.1 Spartobacteria bacterium
AAGGACCTCTTACTTTTCTGCCATGCGCGCGCAATCGGGGGAGAAGTAAGAGGTCCTTCGGCTCCGCTGGCGCTGCGCTCAGGATGACGAATAAGGGGAAATTAGCCGGTGGCGTCAGCCACCGGACCCGCGAAAAAAAAGAGTCCGCCCCAGCGGGGCGGCGGAACTCCCGGAGTCAGAGAATCCCGCTTTCGAGCCACTCGAAATTCCCCGCGAGAACTCGCTGCGCGACTTTGTATCCGGCCCGGTCGGAGTTGTGATGGATGCCGTCGAAAAGTTGATCGATGCGGAGCCGCGCGCGTTTGCAGAAGTAGTCGGCGAGGTCCGTGGCAGGCTGGTCCGCGAGACTTTCGGCGTGGGCGCAGGTCGCGGTGATCGCGAAAATTTCGGTGCCGAGATCGACGAAGCGGCCGAGGAGAACCTGCTCGCGTTCGAGCTTCGGACCGTAGCGCGCCATCGCGTGAAAAAGCGCCCGGGCGAGCCGCCGTGCGGTGCGGGCGGCGTAGCGGATGTGGCCGTTCAGCGGGCGGCGAAAGTGCCCGCCACCGGCGACGGGCAGCCACTGGCGCGGATACCACGAGGCGTAAAACGCGGCGGACTTCACCGCGGCGCGCAGGCGCACGTCGCGCGGGAGCTGCGTGTTGAGCACGGGTGCGCCGATTTTCAGATGCGGATCGAGCGCCTCGCGGGCGATGAAGAGCCGCATGATTTCGCTCGAGCCCTCGAAGATCGTGTTGATCCGCGAGTCGCGGAAAAGCCGCTCGACGGGGATCGGTTCCTCGCCGCGACCCGCCAACGATTGCGCGGTTTCGTAGCCGCGCCCGCCGCGGATTTGCATGGTCGCGTCGATGTGTTCCCACGAGCGCTCGGTCGCCCAGAGTTTGCACATCGCGGCTTCGAGTCGCACGTCGGCGCTCTTGTCGCGATCGACGATGCTGGCGGCGAAAAGGGTCATCGCTTCCATCGCGAAAGTCTCCGCCGCGATGCGCGCGATTTTGTCCGCAATCGCTGCGTGCTGGCCAATCGGCGCGCCCCACTGCACGCGCTCGCCCGCCCATTTACGCACGATTTCGAGGCAGCGTTTTGACAAGCCCACGCAGGCCGCCGGAAGCGTGAGCCGGCCCGTGTTCAGCGTCGTGAGCGCGACGCGCAGACCTTTGCCTTCCGCGAGCAAAATATTCTCCACCGGCACCTGCACATCGGTGAAGCGCACGACGGCATTGTAGAGCGCTTTCAGCCCCATGAAGTGGCACCGGCGCACGATCTCCACGCCCGGAGTGTCGGTGTTCACGATGAACGCGGTGATCTGGCTGCGCCCGTTTTTCGACGGCGTCTTCGCCATCACCACGAGCACGCCGGCCTTGATGCTGTTGGTGCACCAAAGTTTCTCGCCGTTGATGATGAAATGCCGTCCGTCATCGGTCGGCTCGGCGTGCGTCTCCATCTTCGCGGGATCGCTGCCGACGCGCGTTTCCGTCAGCGCAAAAGCGGAGATTTCCCCGCCCGCGACACGCGGCAAAAACCGCCGCTTCTGCTCCTCGGTGCCGAACAAAATCAACGGTTGCGGCACGCCGATCGATTGATGCGCGGAGATGAGCGCCGTGAGGTTGCCGCAGTAGCTTCCGAGCTGCATCGCAGCCCGGCAGTAGTTCGTCTGCGAGAGTCCGAGCCCGCCGTATTCCGGCGAGATTTTGATGCCGAACGCGCCGAGCTTCGCAAGCCCGTCGAAGACCTCCGGCGGGATCTCGCCGGTGCGGTCGATCTCATCGGGATCGACATGCTCTTTTAAAAAAATGCCGAGCCTCGCGAGGAAGGCGTCGCCTTGATCGCGGGACTCGGCGGTCTGCCGGGGAAAGGGATGGATCGCCTCGAGATGGAACTGCCCCATGAACAACCCGCCGCAGAATCCGCGCTCGGCTTCCGTGGCTTCGCGCGCCGCTTCCGTGAGTTCCAGCGCCGCCCGCTGCTCGGGCGACATTTTCGATGTATCGATGGCCGGGGCGGTGTCTTCGGTTGGCGTTTTCATGGGAGGTGACGCGGCGGGAACGCAGTTTCGGGGAGCGCACTCGTCCCGAGTGCTGGCGCTCGCGTCCCGCGAGGGCGAACTTTGAAAACCGCGCGGTGCAGTGAGGTTTCGGGATTCGCACGCGGGCTCGAAAGTTCGTCTCGGCGGGACGCCGAGACCAGCACTCGGGACGAGTGCGCTACCGGGAGCTGCGACGCGCGCTCAGTTTTCATAAAATGGCTTTCCGTTCATCGCGCGCAGCAGCTCGCACGGAGTGAAACGCGGCGCGGCTTGCGCGGCGAGGTGGGTGAGGTGCGCGGCGATTTGGAGCGTGCCGACGCTGTCGGCGTGACGCAGCGGGCCGCCGCGAAACGGCGCGAATCCGGTGCCCATGACCATCGCGAAATCGACGTCCGCGGGGCCGTCCACGAGTTCCTCTTCGAGACAACGAGCGGCCTCGTTGACCATCAAGAGCACCATCCGGCGCTGGAGCTCCTCGCGCGCGAATGCTGTGCTGGAGCCGGTTCGCAGCGCACGGGCGGTGGGATTCACCTCGGGCTCGCTGCCCTTTTTGTGAACGTAAAAACCTTGGCCGGCTTTGCGTCCGAGCAGGCCGGAGCGGATCATTTGCGGCAGGATTTCCGGCACGCGCATCCGGTCGGGAAAGGCGGCGCTGAGCGTCGCGGCGACGTCCTCGGAAATGTCCACGCCGACTTCGTCGATGAGCCGGAGCGGTCCCATCGGCATCCCGAAATCGAGCATCGAGGCGTCGATCTCTTCGATGCTCGCGCCTTCCTCGAAAAGCAGCCCGGCCTCGATCATGTACGGCAGCAAAATCCGGTTCACGAGGAAGCCGGGGCTGTCCTTCACGAGCACCGGGAGCTTCCCGATTTTTTGCACGAAACGCAGCGCGCGCTGGATCACTTCCGGCGCGGTCTCGGGGCCGCGCACGACTTCGACGAGCTGCATTTTGTGGACGGGATTGAAGAAGTGCAGCCCGATCACGCGCGCCGGATGTTTCGTGGCACTCGCAAGTTCGGCGATCGAAAGCGCGGAGGTGTTCGTGGCGAGGATCGCGTCGTCGCGAGTGATTTCGTCGAGCCGCCGGAAGATCGACTTCTTGATCTCCATCTTCTCCGACGCCGCCTCGATCACGAGGTCGGTCTGCCGCAGCGGCACTTCCGCGGCGGCGGGGGAAATGCGCTCGAGGCCGGTGCGCGCTTCATTCGCGGTGAAGACGCGGTGCTTCACGCCGTCGGCGTAGAGCTTGGAAACATTCGCCATTCCGGCCGCGACGCGGTCGGTGTCGATGTCGCGCAAAATGGTCCGCAGCCCCCGCGCGCTGAGCCACTGCGCGATGCCGGAGCCCATGATCCCCGCGCCGATCACGGCGGCGCGCGCGATCTCGGGGACGCGCACTTTTATGTCATCCTGAGCGGAGCCCGGCTTTGCGGGCGCAGTCGAAGGACCTCTTACTATTTCCCCCGCTCTGGGCGCGTCCGTGGGGGGAAATAGTAAGAGGTCCTTCGACTCCGCTGCGCTGCGCTCAGGATGACGGGCTCGCACGCTGCCGTCGGGAAACGTCCGCTTTTTCGCCCGCTCCTGGAGGAAGAAAAGGCGGAGCAAATTTTTGGTCGAATCGAGCTGAACGAGTTCGACGATCGCGGCGCGTTCGCGGGCGAGGGAGTCGGCTTCGTGCCATGCGGACGCGCCGAGCAGCACGACTTCGAGCGCTTTTTCGACAGCCGGATAATGACCGCGCGTGCGCTTCAAAACGTCGGCCCGCGCCTTTGGTCCGACGTAAACGTCGAGCGCAGTATTGACCGCGGCAGAGTGCGTAAAAGCGGTGTGGTGCTTGCCGCGGGCGATCCATTTTTCGGCGACGCGGACGAGGGTTTCTCGGGGCGCGATTTCGTCGATCATGCCGAGCTTGAGCGCGTGTTTTGCGGCGACGACTTTTCCGGCAAGAATGATGTCGAGCGCGGCTGGGACGCCGATGAGCCGCGGCAGGCGCGTGCAGCCACCCCACGCCGGGAGGATGCCGAGTTGAGTCTCGGGCAGGCCGAGCTTCGTGGCACGATCGGGCGAGGCGATGCGCCAGTCGCAGGCGAGGCAGATTTCGTAGCCGCCGCCGGGCGCAGCGCCATGCACGGCGGCGACCGTCGGGATCGGGAGGGCGGCGATTTTGTTGAAGACGTTTTGGCCGAGCTCGATGAATTCGCGCAGCTCGGCGGCGCTCATTTTCCCGATCGAATGGAGGTCGGCGCCGGCGATGAAGATCGCGTCTTTCGCGCTGGTCAGAATCAGTCCACGGGCGTCGCCGATTTGGCTGAGATGGGCGTCGAGTTCGTCGAGCGTGGCGCGGTCGAAGATGTTGGCGGACGAGCCGGCCCGATCGAACGTGAGGACGCAAATCCGGTCGGCGGTGAAGTCGCGGCGGATGTTGTTCATAAGCGTTCGAGCCAAAGCGCGGCACCCTGTCCGCCGCCGACGCAGAGCGAGACGAGCGCGGATTTCTGGCCGCGTCTTTCGAGTTCGTGGAGGGCGGTGAGCACGAGGCGTGCGCCGGTCGTGCCGACGGGATGGCCGAGGGCGATGGCACCGCCGTTGACGTTTAGTTTTTCGTCGGGGACCGGAGCGCGGAGGCGCTGCTGCACGGCGAGGACTTGGGCGGCGAAGGCTTCGTTGATTTCGACGAGGTCGGCATCCTCGATTTTGAGGCCGGTGCGCTGCTCGAGTTTGTCGATCGCGAAGACGGGGCCGAGGCCCATCCGCGCGGGATCGCAGCCGACGTACGCGTAATCGATCAGCGCGCCGAGCGGCTTCAATCCGAGCTCGGCGGCGCGCGACTCGGACATGACGAGGAGGGCGGCGGCGCCGTCGGTAACTTGCGAGGAATTGCCGGCGGTCACGGTGCCGTGCTTTTCGAAAATGGGCCGCAGCCCGGCGAGGACGGGCATCGATTGGTCGGTGCGCGGGCCGTTGTCGCGGGTGATGGATTTGCCGTTCAGAAAGACGGGACAAATCTCCAGCGCGAGGTGCGGCGCACCCGCGAGCGCGCGCTCGTGGGAGCGGAGGGCGAAGGCGTCCTGGGCCTCGCGGGAGATCGCATTTTCGCGGGCGAGAAGCTCGGCGGTTTCGCCCATGTTCAAGCCGCTGACCGGATCGGTGAGGCCCATTTTCAACCCGATGCGCGGCTCGAAATCGGCGGGCCGAAACGCGGCCATCGCGGCGATTTTCGCGCCTGCGGTTTTGGACTTCGCGAGGGCTCCGAATTTCTTCGCAGTCGCCTCCTGAAAAAGCATCGGGACCTGCGACATGCTTTCCGTTCCGCCGACGATGAAGATCGAGCCGCGGCCGGCGTTCATCCGTTCGAACGCGGTGGTGATCGCCTCGAATCCCGACGCACAATTTCGATGCACGGTGACCGCGGGAACGGACTCGGGAATGCCGGAGCGAAGGGCGATGACGCGGGCAATGTTGGCGGCGTCCATTGGCTGGCCGACGCAGCCGATGATCACCTCGTCGATGAGCTGCGGATCAAGGCCGGTGCGAGTCAGCAGCGCGTTCACGGCGATGCGACCGAACTCGTCGGCGGCGAGGCCGGCGAGGTCGGTGCCAGCTTTGCAGAACGGGGTGCGGAGGCCGTCGATGATGACGAGGCGATCAGACATAGGATGGGGAAAGGGAACCGTGGCGGGCGGAAGCGGATTCGGATCAATTCATGGGCGGGCCAGAGCGACTTTCCGAGAGGGACTTACCCAGCTCAGAGCGGGTTCTGGCGAAGGTTGTTCAGTGAAAGGAAGTATAAGATGATCACGACGCTGGTTCCAGCGGCCATTCGGATTCCTTGAGGTTGAGAAAGAAGGAACTCGGTGGCGCACGCCACGCAGCTCGATGGAACGAAACCTGGCGCTCCAGAAGCTCCCGATCGCGTTGCCGTGGGATTCAAACGACTCGACTTAACCGGTCAAGAGCCTGGCTTCATCCACCGCCACCTCCAGTGTTCTCCTCCTCAACGACTCCTGATCCGAGCCCATGTAATCCTGAGGCGGCGCAAATGATTTTCTGTAAATTGAGTGTGGGTCAGACGGAGGGCGGGATGGAAGGGTTCATGTCGAGGTAGATTTTGGAGGCCAGCCAATCGT
>JAYVPW010000101.1:0-6121 GCA_043777315.1 Spartobacteria bacterium
CCATGCACCTAAAACTCCTCCCCTTGTCCTGCATCCTCGGAGCCATTCTTCTCTCAGCGATCCCGCGCGCCGCCGCCGTGCCCGCCGTCACCGCCACCAAGGACGACGCCACCGCGCCGGGCGTGCGCAAGGTCGTGGGCAACTCCATCAATTACACCATCACCATCGCCAATGGCGCGGCAGCGACCGATGCGCTGGGCATGGTGCTCACCGATCCCACGCCGGCCAATAGCACGCTCGTCGCCGGCTCGGTGCATGCCTCGTCCGTCGCGATCAATGACAGCTACGCGGCGGTCGGAAATACCAAGCTCTACGTGGGCACCACACCGCCCGTGGGCGAGCCCGCACTGGTCTCGGCGACACCCGCGCTTTTCGCCAATGACATGACCGTGACGGACACCACGGTCTTCGTCTCGAACACCAACCCCGCCAACGGCACCGTGGCGGTGAACGCCGACGGCACCTTCACCTAAACGCCGAACGCGGGCTTCAACGGCGCGGACACCTTTGCCTACACCGTGCGCAACAGCACCGACGCCACGCTCACCGACACCGCTACGGTGACGATCACCGTGGGCAACCGCGTGTGGTATGTGAACAACGCGGTCGCGAACGGCAACGGCACCTCGGCCTCGCCGTTCAATTCGCTCGCGGGCGTGAACGGTGCGGGCGGCGCGGGCGACAGCGACGGGCCGAATGACATCATCTACATCTACAAAGGCGGCGCGGCTTACACCGGCGGTCTGCCGCTGGAAAGCGGGCAGCGGCTCACGAGCGAAAGCGTGGCGCTGGTCGTCGGTGCGAACACCCTGCGTGCGGCCGTGCCCGCAAATGTGCCGACGCTCTCGCACAACACCGCCTCGACCGTGGCGCTCTCGACCGGCAACACGATCACCGGCTTCATCATCACCAACTCCGCGGGCAACGGCATCAGCGGCTCGGCCATCGGCACCACGGCGATTTCCAACATCGCGTGACGGTGACAGGCGGCACGGCGCTCAATGCCACGACCAGCGGCACGTTCACCGTCACCGGCGCGGCGAACACGCTCAGCAGCACGACGGGCGCGGCGCTGAACGTCGCGAACGTGACCATCGGCGCGGGCGGGCTGACTTTTCAGAGCATCTCCGCGAGCGGCGGCACCAGCGGCATCATCCTGAATGGCACGGGCGCGGGCTTCTTCACGGTCACGGGCAATTCGAGCGGCAATGGCGGCGGCACGATCACCCTCAATGCGCCCGGCACGGCGGCGACGTTCACCGCACCGGTGCTCGCGGACCTCACCGGCGGGACGATTCAGAACAGCACCGGCGTGGGCATTTCACTCACGAATGTCGGGACGGTTTCGCTGACGCGCATGCAGGTGAGGAACAGTGGCACCGACGGCATCAGCCTCAGCGGTGCGACGGGCTTCACGCTGGATCACAGCTTCGTCACCGACAACACCGGCGCGATCACGCACGAAGGCATGCGGCTGAGCAATTGCAGTGGCACGATGAACATCACCAACAGCACCGTCGGCCCGGCGGCGCACGACTGCATTCTTCTCGATAATCTGAACGTCAACATGGCGGCGTTCAACCTGACGAGTTCGGTGATTCAGGACACCCGGTCCATCGGCACGGCCAACGGATTTCTCGGCAATGACGGGCTGCTGATCCAGATGCGCGGCACTTCGGTGCTGACGAGCGGGCAGGTCACCGGCTGCGTCTTCACCAACGACTTCGGCACCGGCCTCCACGTCCTCACCAGCGAAACCGCGCGCATCGGTTCCGCGTCCGCCGGCGTCATCACGGCCCCGGCGGCCTCGAACAGCTTCACCGTGCAAACGAGCACCTTCACGAGCAACGGCGTCGGTGTGGACATCTCGCAGAATGACACGAGCAACGAGGCGTTCCAAATCCTGAACAATACGGTCATCGGCAGGCTTACCGCACCGAACGCGGTGGCCTCCAGCTCGAGCCCCACCGCCATCAATACCTTCACGGCCGCGGGCGCCTCCACCGGGCCGGCGAGCCATTTCCATGTGGGAAAAATAGATGGCAACTTCATCGGCACGCAGGGCGTCAAGGACTCCGGCTCCGGGTTTGGCAATGGCATCCGCGCCGTGGTCCAGGGCGGCAACACCCAGGGCGTCGTGGCGATCAGCAACAACACGGTCCGCGAAGTGCCCAACCAAACGGTCATCAACATTATCGGGCAAAACGGAGCGGGTGTCACGGGCACGGGCACGGCCCGGTTCAAGGTCACCGGCAATACGATGCCCCAGGTGACCGGCTCGAACCTCTCGCTGGGCGGGCCTGCGAACACGGCCATCGCTGAAGCCGGCATTTTCGTGTTGGCCGACGAGGACTTCATCGTGACGACGGTGATCACGGGCAACACGATTTACGATGTCACGACGATGAGCGGGACGTTCGACATCTATTTTGCGCAGCGCGACGGCCCGCCGGCCAACTCGCAGCTCAGGACCGAGGGCACGGGCAGCGTCTCGGCATTCATCCTCGGCAACAACACCCTCGCAGGCGGCTCCAAATTCATTGACGAAGGCGCGGGCTCGGGGAATCCCACCGCCCTCGTCGCACCAGGCAGCGCGGGAGCGTATCCGCTGCTCGTCGCGCCGGGTGGGGTGGAGAGGTCCGCCGCGCGGATGGCGCTGGCGGATACCGGGGACACGCTCTCCGTGGCGAAAGGGGCGAAAACTTGGGTTAAAGTGGCTATTCCTGTTACTGAGCGAGCCATTCCTCCGGTCGGGAAACCCGTTCCCTCAGCCGTGGGAACCATGCCCGCACCTGCAATTACGCAATCCGATCTCGATGCCACCGTCTCCGCCGCGCTCGCGCGATGGGAAGCGGCGGGGCTGACCGGCGGGCAGGTCGCCCGCCTGCGCGCCCTGCGCTTTGAAGCCGCCACTTTGAGCGACCTGCACCTCGGCGAGGCGGATGGCGCGCTCATCCGCGTGGACGGGAACGCCGGCGACAACGGCTGGTTCATCGATCCCACGCCGCTGGATGACGCGGAGTTTGCCAGCCACATCACCGGCCCGCGCCGTTACACCGATCCGGACGGCGCGCCCGCGGGCCGCATGGACCTGCTCACCGCGATCCTGCACGAGATGGGCCACGCGCTCGGGCTGGACGACACCTATCTCGAAACGCACCGCGACGCGCTGATGTACGGCTTTCTCACCAAGGGCGAACGCCGGCTGCCCACGCACCGCGACGCCGTGGCCGCGGCCATGCTTGGCGCGGTGCCGCACGCGCACGCGCATTTTCTCTCCGCGCCGCTGACCATCGGCACGCTGCCGCCGGGGAAAATGGTGACGGTGAAATATGCGGTGACGATCACCGGCGCGGTGCCGTCGATTTCCAACCAAGGCACGGTCTCCGGCTCGAACTTCGCCAACGTGCTGACCGACGACCCGACCGTGGGCGGCGCGGCGGATGCGACCGTCACGCCCGTAGAGCTGCCGCCGACCGTGAGCAATGTCGCCGTGAGCACGAACGAGGACACCACGCTCACTTTCACCGCCGCGAATTTCACCGGCAGCTACAGCGACCCGAACGGCGACGCGCTCGCCACGGTGCGGATCACTTCGCTGCCCGCGAACGGCGTGCTCAAAAACGGCGCGGCGGTCGTCGCCGCGGTGCCCGCGGACCTCGCGCTCGCGAGCATCGGCAGCCTCACCTACGTGCCGAATGCGAACGTCAGCGGCGCGGACAGCTTTGGCTGGAACGGCGCGGACGGCACGCTCTTCGCCACGACCGGCGCGACGGTGAATATCAACGTCATCGCCGTGAACGATGCGCCGGTGCTCGCGGGGATCGAGAGCGTGGCGCTGCCGTACACGGAAAATGCGGCGGCGACGGCGATCACGGGCACGCTCACCGTGGCGGACATCGACAGCCCGAACCTCGCGAGCGCGACGGTGCAGATCACGGGCGGTTATGCCAATGGGCAGGACTTGCTCGAGTTCACCAATCAGCTCGGCATCACCGGCGTCTTCACGCCCGCGACGGGGCTGATGACTTTGAGCGGCAGCGCGAGTCCCGGAAACTACCAGACCGCCCTGCGCGCCGTGACCTACCGCAACCCGAGCGACAACCCGCTGACCTCCCCGCGCACCGTCACTTTCCGCGTGGACGACGGCGGCTCGCCGAACAACCTGAGCAGCCCGGTGACGCGCAACATCGCCGTCACCGCGGTCAACGACGCGCCGGTCATCACCGGGCAGAATCCGGTCGCCACGCCCGAGGACACGGCGCGCGCCATCGGCTTCGCCGACCTGCTCGTGACCGACCCGGACAACGCCTACCCGGCGGCTTTCACTCTCACCGTCGCGAACGGCACCAACTACACCCACGTCGGCAACACCATCACGCCCGCGAGCAATTTCAACGGCGTGCTGACCGTGCCGGTGACGGTCAACGACGGCACCGCCAACAGTAATTCCTTCAACCTCCAGGTCACCGTGACCCCGGTGAATGACAACCCGGTCGCCGGGCCCGACAGCATCGAACGCTACCCGACGCAGAGCACGAAAGTGAAAGTGACCGCGCTGCTCGCCAATGACAGCGACCCGGACGGCGACACGCCGCTCGCGATCACCGCCGTGGGCGCGCCCGCGTCCGGCTTGGCGAGCGTGAGCCTGGGCGGCGGCTACGTTTTCTACACGCCGAACGCCGGCTTCACCGCCGCGGACACCTTCACCTACACACTCGCCGACGGTCACGGCGGCACGGCCATAGGCACCGTGACCGTGACCATCCACGCCGACGCTTTGCCGGCGCAGAACGTCATGAAAATGGAACTGCTCGGCAACGGCTCCGCGCGCATCAGCTTCGCGGCCATCCCCGGCCGCACCTACCGCGTGCAATCCATCGACAACCTCGCGTCGGTGAACTGGGTGGACCGCTTCACCGGCGCGGCGGACGCGCAGGGGCTGCTGCAATTCACCGACCCGCCGCCGCTCCCGCCGCAGCGCTTTTACCGCACCATCACTCCGTAGAAACCCGCCCGCACTTTTGCTTATGAAAACCATCCGCACCTTCTGCTGCCTGCTCCTCCTCGCGCTGCCCGCGCGGGCGGTGATCGAGGTCCACAATTTCACCGGGCTGAACATCGACATTCCCGACGGCAGCCCGAGCGGGATCGCGAATGTGCAGAATTTTTCCACCACGATCCTGCAACTCAGCGACGTGAAACTCAGCCTCCACGTCCTCGCCACGCCCGACGCGGATCCCACCGCCTTCAACGGCGACCTCTACGTGTACGTCTCGCACGGCTCCGGTTTCAGCATCCTGCTGAACCGCGCCGGCAGATCCGGCGCGCTGCCCTTTGGCTACGATGACAATGGCTACGACATCATCTTCGACGACGCCGCGGCGAATGGCGACGTGCATGGCTACCGCACCGTGACCACGCCCGCGCCCGGCAGTCCGCTCACCGGCATCTGGCAGCCGGATGGCCGCCTCACCGACCCGAACCTCGTGCTCAATACCGACCCCCGCAGCCCGACTGCGCGGCTCAGTTCATTCAACACGCTCGGCGCGGCGGGCGACTGGACGCTCTTCATCGCCGACCTCTCCGGCGGCAATGAGCACCGCCTCGCCAACTGGTCGCTCACCCTCACCGGCACCACCGTGCCCGAGCCCGGCGCGGCGGCGCTGCTCGGGTTCGGCGGCCTCCTGCTGGCCGGCTTGCGCCGACGGTCGGGCGTGCGGTAAGCCGTCGGACGCAGGCTTTGGCCCAGACAGGACGACGAACCAGGCGCCTGCCGCAGCGGGGCTCGATAAAATCCGCAACTTTTTGGTCAAGCTTGCGTTAATTCGCCCAGCCATGAACACCGACGAGCACGACGATCTCTGGCACCTGCTGGGCAAAGCCAGGGTGCCTGAAGTTTCCCCGTTTTTTTCCCGCAATGTGCTCCGCGCCGTGCGGGCGGAGGCGGTGGAAAAAAGCAGCGTCCTCGGGTGGCTGCGCCGCCGCTGGCAGGTCGCGGCGGTCGGGGTCTGTGCGGTGCTGGTCGCGGGTTTTGTGCTCCTCCCGCGCCCCGAGCCGGCTGATCAGGCGACTATGCTGCTGGCCAGGGAGGTAGCGCAAAGCTCCGACTATCAGGTCA
>JAYVPW010000102.1:0-6088 GCA_043777315.1 Spartobacteria bacterium
GGACCGGTTCCGGTGGCTCACGCCACCGGCTAATTTCCGATCGTCCCTCCGGGACGGGCGCTCCGCAACCCGTCTGCTTATTTTGGCAAGATGGTATTACTTCTCCCCCGCCCCGCGCGCGCCTGACCGAAAGAAAGCTGTAGGACGACCGCTTCGGTTGCCCCCGGCAGGCGGGGTGCCCGCCCTACAAGTTGCGTCGCGCGCGCCGCGGGGAAGAGGAAAAGAAAGAGGTCCTTCGACTGCGTTTCGTTGGCGCTCCACTCCGCTCAGTTCGCGATGACGCGGAGGCGGATGAAGCGCTGGGATTGGTCTGCGGGGGTGATGGTGTCGCGGAGGGTGACGGTCTCGGTGCCGTCGCCGTTGTTCACAGGGAGGCCGATGGGGACGGTGCCGTCCTGGGAAAAGGGGCTGAGGACGGGGCCGGCATCGACGTGGAATTGGACGTTGAGAGTGCCGGTGTTGCGGCGGTATTGGAGGGTGAGGAAGGGGCCGGCGGTGCCGTCGTTGGCGAGGCTGGTGGACATGGCGCCGGTGGCGTCGGCGGTGAGCGGGTCGAGGCCGTAGGCGTATTCCCAAAAATTGGTCAGGCCGTCGTGGTCGGGGTCGGCGTTGGTGCCGCCGTAGTTCGCGTCGGCGATCTGGGCGGGGGTGAAGTAGTAGCTTTGCCAGGAGGCAAAGGCGGCGGGAGGCATGATGCCGGGGTTGCCGGCGAGGGTGGCGGAGGCGCGCCAGTTGGCCACGTCGTCGGCGTAGGCGCGCCAGTTGACGCGCTCGAGCGAGCGGCCGGTGCCGTCGGGCGAGGTGGGCCAGGGGGCCACGTCGTCGTAGGTGACGGCATCGACATCGGCGTAGGCGAGTGGCTGGCCGGCGACCGGGGCGAGCGGGCTCTGGAGGGCGAGGCGTTCGCCCTCGTCGCTCAAGGTGCCAGGGTAGCCGTAGATGGCGACGGCGGCGGGGATATTGTAGTTGGTGCGGAAGGTGGCGGACGCAACGGAGCTCGGAACGAGGAGGATGATCTGCCGGGGCTGGAGCGTGAGGCCGGCGGGCAGGTTGAAGATTTCCTCGGGGAGCACGGTGCCGAGGCCGAGGATGCGCCAGGTGTTCGCGGGTTGCGCGGGGTCGAAGAGCGGGACCGGGGAGCTGGTGATGTTGCGGAGCTCGAGGAAGTCGTAATTCGGCGGCGGATAATTGTACATGATTTCGGTGATGACGACCGGGCCGACGAGCACGCCCGCATTCGCCGCGCCGAGGGTGACCGACGCCAGCGGGAGCCAGCGCGCGGTGCCGCCGACCACGACCGGGCCGAGGCTGACGCCGGCGGGGGCGGCGCCGAAGGTGACGACATACGAGTAGCCGGTGAGGTTGCCGGCGGCGTCGCCGGAATTCAGGACGACCGTGCCGCCCGCCGCATCGAGGGCGAAGGGGGTCGCGCCGGTGTTGAACGCGCTCTCGTCGAAGGCGAGGTAGCCGTTGGCGGGGATCATGGTGTTCGCGGGGATGCGGAATTTCTTCGGGGTGACGGTGGTGTCGCTGAGCCACCAGTTGCCACAGTTCACTGACTGCGCGGTCGGGTTGAATATCTCGATGGCGTCGAGCTGCGGGGCTGCGGAGTTGGCGAGGATTTCGCTGATGACGAGGGGCGCGCCGCCGAGGACGGGGTCGTCCGCCCCCGGCGAGCCGCCGACGTTCACGCTGGCGCGCCAATACGCGGGGTTGCTGGGGTTCGGGTTGGAGTTGGGCGAGACCGGGACGAGCGAGTAGCCGCCGCCGTCGGGGGTGCCCGGCCACGGCGGAAGGCTCGCGGCGGTGCCAAAGGTCACGGTGGTGACCACGTTCCCCCCGACATCGCGGAGGACGACCGACTCGCCGCTGTTCTTCAGGCTGGTGGCCGGGCCGTAGCTGCCCGCGACCGGCACGGCCGGATACTTGGTGGTGAACTGCGCCGCGTTTTTCACCACGACGATGAATCCGCCCGGAGCGATCGTCGCATTCGCCGGGAAGGTGAACGCGATGCCGTCGGTGAACGTCCAGCCGTTGAGGCTCAGCACGGTGGAGCCGACGTTCTTGAGCTCGAGGAACTCGAACTCGTCGCCATCGACGACCGGTTGCGCCTGGTTCGGCGGATGATACATGATCTCGGTGACGAGCACCGGCGGCACTTGCGAGGTGGTGAAGACCACGTCGATCAGCGGGCTCCATTCGTTGTTTGTGTTCAGCACGCGCGCTTTGACCTGTGTGGATTGGTTGATCGGAATCGGCGCGGTGTATGGCGTCCCGACGGCCATGCCGCCGACCGCGCGCGGGTCCGCGCCGTTGGTGGTGAAGTAGATCGTGCCGGCGCCGTTCGGGTTGGTGATCGTGAGGGTGTAATTGGCCGGGACCGCGCCGCCGAATTGGCTCAACACCGGCGCGAGGGTCGCCGGCCACAGACCTTCGGAAACGAACGAGCCGGGGACGAAGATACCGCCCGCGGTGTCGTCCGTGTAGCCGGTGAAAAGCGCGGTGCGGCGGCTCGGGCAATTCACGACCGAGCCCGTCGTGCCGCCGGAGAGGGTGTAGCGGCTGGTGACCCCGATGCCGTTGATCCACGGATTCATGAACGTGGTGACGGTCTGGCGGAGCACCTCCGTCATGATCGGCTGCACGCGCGCGGCGAGCGTGGTGAAGAGACTTTGCAGGCTCGCGTCGGTGAGCGAGCCGCCGTTGAAGAAGTGCTTTTGAATCCGGTCGGCGCAGAGGAGCCGCCATTCGGTGCTGTTCGCGAGCACGGTGTAGAGGAGCTTCACGGGGACGGTCTCGCCGGTGACGTTGCCCGTGCGGATTTCCGTGGTCGTGAACATTTTATACGCCGCATTCCGCCCGAAACCGCCGTAGCCGCCCTCGCCGTCCCACACCGAAAAGCGAAAGACCCCGGTGTCCGAGCGCTCGCGGTCCACCACGTAGTTATTACCCGGCCAATCGGCCATCGCGGCGTGCGCATTCAGGATGATGTAGTCCGCGACGTTCACGACATCGACCCGCTGCTGGAAGCCCGTGTAGTCCGCGAGCGAGCCGGACGAGTGGGTCCGCGCGAAGTTCATCAGCTCGTTGAACGCGAGGGAGTCGCCGTCCACGATGACCGTGATATTCCGCACGTCGAAGCTCAGATCGCTTTTCCGCGCCTGCTGGAAAAACGGCTCCCGCGGCCGCTCGCAGATGTTGAAGTAGCCTTTGAAAACGCCGTTCATGAAGACGTTGATGAACTCCCCGCGGACCGTGACCTCTCCCATCCCGAGCATCGTCCGGCGCGAGAATTCATCCCGAATGAACGGGTTGCTGATGTCGTTCTTGCCCGCGCGCAGCCGGATGTTCTCGTATTGCGTGACGACCGAGCCGGGGACGAGCGGGTAGTGCAGGGGGCTCGTCCCGACATCGTCGCGGAAGAAGAGATTGATCTGCGGCTTTTCCGTCGCGCTCACCGTCCATGAAAGGGTGTCGTTCGGCGTCGCGGAATTTTGCCGCGCCAGGATGTAGCGCTGCCGGGAAAACGGGCTCCCCGCGCAGCGAATGAACGCGCCCGAGCGCAGGTCTGCGGTCAGGTCTGTGTGCAATAGCTCGATCGCGACCGGACGCTCCGCCGGTTTCCCCGACTGCATCGGCGCGTTGTAAAGTGACGGGTTCTCCGGGGTCGTTGCCGCCGGAAGTGCGGTCGTGTCCGGGTGGCTGCTCCAGATTCCGCCGAAATAATTCAGCGCCCCATTTGCCGCGACGTTGTTGTTGTTCACGATCGCGTAAATGCCGAATGGCCGGTAGAACGCCTGCGTCGGATCACCCGTCAGGCAAAATGCCGGAAGGCTCTGTTGTGCTGCGGTTAGCGCGATTAAATACGTGTTCGTGATCGTCGCCGACGGGACGTAATTCGCGAGAAACGCGCGGATGCGCAGCGCGGTGTTTGCGGCTGCCGTGTACGAGGTTGCCGCCGGGCTTGTGGCGGTCGGCTCGGTCCCGTCGGTCGTGTAGCGGATGGTCGCGCCGGGAGTCGCGCACGCGAACGTGATGGTCGTGCTTCCCGCGTAGAATCGGCCCGGAAGGCTGACCGTCGGCGTCGCGACCGCTCCGTCGAAAAAGTTGCCTGCGTTCGCTGCGTTGGGCGTCGGCAGGTCGGAATATTTCCAGTTGCCGCTGCCGTCGCGCGCGTAGCTCTGGAAAGGATACTGCCGCGGATAGCTCGGGCTAAGCGAGCTGACCACCGCGCCCGTCGGGCCCGTCAGCGAGAGGTAGTCGCCGCCGACATTGAGCTTGAAACTTGTGTGCAGGTAGCCGTTCACACCCGGAGCCGTCACATCCCCGCCGTCGCAAATGACGACCAGAAATCCGCCCGCGGCGATCGTCACATTGGGAAAAGTCCACTTCGTCGGATTGCTCGGCCCATCCGTCAGATGCCAGCCCGTCAGCGTCACCGGGCTCGCCCCATTATTATAAAGCTCGACCCAGTCGCTCGCCGAATCCGGTCCCGCCGGCGCGGACGCCTCCTCTTCCCCGCTCACACCGATGATCGGCTCATCGAGTCCCCGCAGGTATTTCCAAATCCCGTTATTCACCACCAGCGGCACGCTCGCATTCGTTTGCAGGTCCGCCTTCATCAGGAAATCGCCGTTCTCCCGCGTGAAATTGTGCGTCTGAATCGCCAGCACATTGTTCCCCGTGACCAGCACCTTCACCGCCGGGTCGATGATGATCGTCTCGGTCTGCACCGCCACATCGCCATCCGCCACCGCATCGTGCGGCGTAAAGGTATTCGGCACCCCGATCCGCCGCCGCGCGACCTCCACCCCATTTAGATACGCCACGAACCCATCGTCGTAGCTCACGACCAGCTTCAGCGCCAGCGCGTCCGCCGCCTGCGCCGCCGTCGCATTGAAAACCACCCGCTGATACAGCGACGGCGTCACATTCTGCAGCGCCGCCTGCACATTCGTCCCGATCGCCCCCACCGCGCCGTAGCCAAACGGCCCCGCCCCGCTCAACCACGTTCCGTCATCGAAAGTCGCCAGCCCCCACGGCACATTCTGCCGCCCCGAGCCGAGCAGCGCCGGGTCGAAAACATTCCCCGACGGCTCGACGACCCCGGGAAAAAATCTCCACGCATCGTTGAAGTTCACCAGATTCACCACCGGCGCGCCCGTGATGCGGAGATCGACTTTCACGTAAAAATTCGGATCGGTCGCCGCCGCATTCAGCGCCTGGATCGCCAGCACATTCGTCCCCGCCGTCAGCAGCGCCGAGGCCGCCGGCAGCGTGATCGTCTCCGACGTCGTCACCGTCGGGATCGTCGCCGTCCCGGAAAAAGCCTCGCGATTGTAAGCCGGCTGATCGCGGAAAATCAGCTTCTTCGCCGGCCCCCCATTCCGCCGCGCGATCTCCACGCCATTCAGAAACGCCACGAACCCGTCATTGTATTCCACGCTCAAAGACAGCGCATCCGCCCGCACCGCATCGCCCGCACCGACCGTGAAACTCTTCCGCAGATAAAGCGTCGGCGTCAGATACTGCATCGCCGTCTGCAAATTCGTCGCGATCGGCGACACCGGCCCATTCGTCAGCGTCCCGTAGCCGAAAGGCCCCGTCCCCGTCGCCCATACCGCATCGCTGAAATTCCCCTGATACCACCGCACCCCCGTCCCCACCTGCGCCACCCCATTCGCATCCCACTGCAAGAGCCGATCCGAAGCATTCGCCACCAACTCATTCAAAACGACATCACCCCGCACCGACCCCGGCGACAGCACGAGGCCAGCAAGAGCGGCGAAAAGCCAAAGACGGAGAGCGACGAGGGGGAACGCGTTCACCGCGGAATCTTGCCGCATTTCCGCCAGTCCACAACCTTTGACCTCCCTGAATGCAGTTGCCGAGGCGAAGCCAGACTACCTGCGGTCGCGCAAACGTGGCGCGAGTTCGCCGCCTCCGCCTTGCACTCCTTGCCGCCTGGTGTCACGTTCACGATATGTCGTGACATAACGCTCTGACGCTGCCAAGGCGAGCGCATGGCCAGACCCATTGCTCGTTTCACCATCGATCCACAACAGGAACGCGCGCTGCGCCACGCCGC
>JAYVPW010000103.1:0-5992 GCA_043777315.1 Spartobacteria bacterium
CTCGGCCACCTCCGCCGAAGTGTAGGTGCCCTTGGCCGCCAGCTTGACGGCCAGCAACCGGCGCTTGCGCCATCCGTCCGGCTCCTGCGCGTATTGTTGGTCAATGATCGCAGCCACTTTCGGGCTTCCCAATTTTAGTGTGGTTCCAAGCATGGATGTCCTTTAGCAGCCCGTCGTTGCGCTGCCTGCTTTAATCGTGCCGATGGTATCACAAACACTCGACCGCGTGAAACGATCGGCGACGACCAGGCGTTATCGCTCTTCGGCAGTGCCGCGCGCCACGCGATGCCCTCGCCGGTTTTCGCATTCCATGTGAGTGGCAGATCGCGCTCGTCCGAATAGCCCACGCCGGTGAGTCCGCGAAACTGCGGCCAATCCGCGGCGCATGCGCTCGCGACAAAAAGCAGGAACGCCAGCGCATATGGAGCCATCGCTGCTCGGAGTAGAAGACACGGACTCACCTGTCAAAGCTTCGCGCCGCTGTTCGCGCGGCAGAAATTTGGGCGGGTCGAATTTAGCCACGGATGAACACGGATGGGAGAAACGGACAGGACACCGAGAGTTCTGAGAATTCGGCATGCTCACGAAATCGAAAGGCTTCCTTCTTCTCAGTGTCCGTGTCTTTGTCCGTGCTCATCCGTGGCTCGATTCAAAACGCTCATTCGTCCTTATAAGATACAATCTGTATGACGGCCTGCGCTAGTGTAGGTCGCCGCAATTAGTGGGGATTAACAACAGGCTTGAACCGCGTTTTTTTAGAGTAATCGAATACCGCGTTATTTGCGGCGCACTAGGCAGGACAATTTCGGCGTTCAAGCGCATTTTCGCCCCCAGCCGCGTTTGCCTTATTTTTTAACGCGCAGGCCGACGTTTTAAACGCGCCGGCCTGCGTTTTAAACGCGCCGGCCTGCGAGCCGGTAGGCTCGGCGGAAATTAGCCGGTGGCGTCAGCCACCGGATCAGTCGTGCAACGGATGCGCCCCGGCGGGGCGCCGGAACCTCGAGGGAGTTCTCTCGTCCGTCGCATCGTACGATTCAGCCATCGACTCGTACGATTGAGCCACTCAATCCTGCGATTCCGCGAGCGAATCCTGCGATTCCCTCACCCAATCCTGCGCTGGCGTCATCCAATCCTGCGATGGGACGGCCCAATTCTGCGCCGGCGCGACCCAATCCGGCGACTCCGTGGCGGAATCCGGCGATTCCCCCGGCCGGCAAGAATTTGTTCAGCCTCGATCCCCCGCAAAACGAGCCGGCGCGGAAATAACGCGTGGCTCGGAGTCCGGGTAGCGCGCTCGTCCCGAGCGCTGGTCGAGGCGTCCCGCCTCGACGGACTTTCGATGCCCGGCGCGTCCGGGGAATGCGCATCGAAAAAGTTCGTTTCGGCGGGACGCCGAAACCAGCGCTCGAGACGAGCGCGCTACCCGGAACTCGTTCGCACGCGCACCAAAGGCTTTGCGCTTCCAGCGATTGACGTGACCCGAACTCCAGCCTCATGCACCGCCTCCTCCCATCTCTTTTCGCCGCTCTTTTTGTCACCGCCGCGCTCGCCGCGGAGCCCGTGATTTTCACGATCAAGACCCTCCCGGCGCAGATGCGCTATGACGTGACGGAGCTCACGATCAAGCCCGGCGCGGAGGTGAAGATCATCTTCGAGAACCCGGACGACATGCCGCACAACATCATCTTTTTCCAGCCGGGCACCGACGTGGTGGCGGTCTGCAACCAGCAGATGGAAAAGCCCGACGAGGCGCTGAAACGCAACTGGATTCCCGAGAACCCGGCGATGTGGGCGCACTCGAATCTGGTGCAGCCGAAGCAAAAGGAGGAGATCACTTTCCGCGCGCCGGAGAAGCCGGGGATTTATCCGTTCGTCTGCTCGATGCCGGGACACGCGGCGCTGATGCAGGGGCGGCTGCGCATCTTCGCGCCGGGGCCGCAGCTCACGGATTTGAAGTTCCAGCTTTTCCTTGGGTCGTGGAAAACGCTGCCGGATTTTGCGAGCCTGAAACCGCATCGCGAGGGTGCGATCGAGGAGAATCTGGTGCAGATCAAACTCGACGATTACAAAAACGAGTTCGGGCTCGTTTACACCGGCAAGATCAAGGCGCCGAGCGCGGGCGAATACACGTTCGCCGTGGCCGGCGATGACGGCGTGCGCCTTTCGATCGATGGAAAAAAAGTGGCCGAATACGACGGCATCCACCCGTCGTCCGAGATCAAGGAAGGCAAGGCAAAGCTGACCGCCGGCGAGCACGATTTCCGGCTCGAGTATTTCCAGGCCGCGGGCCAGGCGGAGCTTTTCGTGGCGTGGCGCGGGCCGGATTTCTCGATGACGCCGCTCTCGAAATGGGTGCCATTGAATTGGAAGGAAGCCGCGCTGGCGAAGAAGAATGACGGCACGACCGGGATGCCGCTGGTCGTGGAAAACGAGCCGGTGATTTACCGGAACTTCATCCAAGGCGCGGGAAATCGCGGCATCGGCATCGGCTATCCCGGCGGAATCAACGTGGCGTGGAACGCGGAGACGATGAACCTCGCGGTCGTCTGGCGCGGCGCGTTCATCGACGCGGCGCGGCACTGGATCGATCGCGGCGGCGGGCATCAGGCGCCGCTGGGCTACGATGTTTTCAGCGTCGGCGGCGAAGCGGCGTCGCCATTCGCGGTGCTGGCGGCGGGCGAGGTGGAGTGGCCGACGCTCGCGAAAGGCGAGCGCGCGGCGGGCTTCCAATGGAAGGGTTACACGCTCGATGCGAAGCGGTTCCCGACGTTTTCCTACGAGTGGAACGGGGTGAAGGTCGCGGAGCGATTCGAGGTCGAGGGCAACGGCGTGGCGGGGACGGGCAAGCTGATTCGGACGCTGAAGCTCACGGGCCCGATCCCCGCGGAGGCCAGCTTCCGCGCGGCTTTCGGGACGGTGAAGCCGTCCGGCGCGGGCGCGTTCGTGGTCGAGAGCGGCAGCAAAATGGTCGTCGCGGTGGAGGGCGCGAAGGTCGTCGGCAAAAACCTCGTGGTCCCCGTGAGGGCGGAAATCAAGGTGACCTATTCGTGGCCGACGACACCCGCATCCGCCGCCCGCTGACCTCCCACTTTCACCCCACTCGACATGAAAACTCTCTCCATCATCGGCAGCCTGCTCCTCACTTCCGCGGTCGTGCGCGGCGGCGAATTCCAGGAGGCCGACTTCTACAAAATCACCACGTTCGACACGCCGCAGCAGACGGCGATGGAGGTCGGTTCGATCGAACTTTTGCCCGGCGGGAAGATCGCGCTGGGCACGCGGCGCGGCGAAATCTGGACGGTCTCCGGCGCGGAGGAAGCCGAGCCTTCGGCGCTGAAATACGAGCTCTTCGCGTCCGGTCAGCACGAGGTGCTCGGCCTCGCCTACTCGGCGAAAGACGGCTCACTTTACGCCACGAATCGCTACGAAGTCGCGCGCCTCAAGGACGAGGACGGCGACGGGCGCGCGGATACTTTTCAAACCGTGTGCGACCAGTGGGGCGTGAGCGGCGACTACCACGAATACGCGTTCGGCTCGCGCTTCGACAAAAACGGCGACCTCTGGGTGACGCTCTGCCTGACGGGTTCGTCCAGCAGCGAGGCGCCCTTCCGCGGCTGGGCGCTGCGGGTCAAACCGGACGGGACGATGGTCCCGACGTGCAGCGGCATCCGTTCGCCGGGCGGCATCGGCTTCGACGCCGACGGCGAAGTTTATTACACCGACAACCAAGGCCCGTGGCACGGCGCGTGTACGCTGCAGCACCTGATTCCGGGGACGTTTCAGGGCCATCCGGGCGGGTTCAAATGGTACGACAAAGCGCCGAACATGGGACCGCGCCCGGTCGAGCCGAATGACAAGAGCTACATGGTGAAAGAGCGTGCGCGGATCAAAGAGCTGATCCCGCCGGCCGTTTACATGGTCCACGGAAAAATCGGCAACTCCTCGTCTTTCATTGTGTGCGACTTGAGCGGCGGCAAGTTCGGCCCGTTTCAAAAGCAGCTTTTCATCGCCGACCAGAGCCACTCGAATTTGTCGCGCGTCTATCTCGAGGAAGTGAACGGCATCAAGCAAGGGGTCGTGATTCCGTTTCTCAAAGGCTTCAAATCCGGGCTCATCGGCGGGCGGATGGACGACGCACACGGCCAGATTTTTGCCGGCGGCTCAGACCGCGGCTGGGGCTCGAAAGGCGGCAAGCCGTTCGACTTCGAGCGCGTGAACTGGACCGGCAAAGTGCCGTTTGAAATCCACGAGATGCACGCGAAGCCGGACGGCTTCGAGCTGACCTTCACCGAGCCCGTCGATGCGACGACGGCGGCGAATCCGGCGAGTTATTCGATGCGCGAATTCACGTATCTCTACCGCGCGGAATACGGCGGACCGGAGATCGACGATGTGCTGCCGAAGATCACGAGCGCGGTCGTCGGCGCCGACAAGAAGTCCGTGCGCCTGACCATCGATCCGCTGACGAAAGGCCACATCCACGAGCTGCATCTCGACGGCGTGAAATCGGCGACGGGCGCGCCGGTGCTGCATCCGGTCGCGTACTACACGCTGAACGAGATTCCAAAAAAGTGAGCCGCGCGGCAGGGTGAGCCGATGCTGAAAACCTACCTCGCCGTGATGTTCGGCGGCGCGCTCGGGACCGGTTTCCGGATGTGGCTCGCGAGCTTCGTCGCCACGCGTTTCAGCGAAACGCCGCCGGTCGGCACGCTTGTGGTGAACGTGCTCGGCAGCCTGATCATCGGCTTTTTCGCCGCGCTCACCGAGCCCGGCGGCGCGCTCGTCGCGGCGTCACTGACGCGCCAATTCGTGATGGTCGGCATCCTCGGCGGATTCACCACCTTCTCCTCGTTCAGCCTGCAAACGCTGAACCTTTTCCACGCGGGCGCATGGCTGCACGCGGCGTTGAATGTCGCGGGCTCCGTGCTGCTCTGCCTCGCTGCCGTCTGGCTCGGGCACGTCGCGGCGACGGCGCTCCATCCACGCTGAAATCAGCCTGCCAGCACTCGCGGCACCCACTCGCGGCGGACGTATTCATCCACCGCTTCCTGCCACGGGCGCGGCGAAAGTCCGGTGAGCTGCGTGAGCTTCGCCGTGGACATCGCGGTGTAAACGGGGCGGCGCGCGATGAAGGCTTTGAGGTCGGCCATTTTCAACGGCGCGACTGTTCTCGCTTTCATCGGCACACCCGCGGCGATGGCGCAGTCGATCGCGTGCTGGCCGTACTGCTGCCACGAGCATTCGCCGGTGTTGGAAAGATGGACGATGCCGCCGACAGGCACGTCGGCGAGAAACGGATGCAGCAGCCGCGCCGCATCGAGCGTGTAGGTCGGCACGGCGAGCTTGTCGCCGATCGCCTCGGCGTGCTCCTGCTCGAGCGCGCGTTTGAGAATTCCATCCACGAAACTCGGGCGGTCTGGTCCGAAAACCCACGAGACGCGAACGACGAGCGCCGCGCCGTGCGTGACCGTCAGCGCGCCCTCCTCGCCCGACCGTTTCGACGTCCCGTAAATGCTGATCGGCACGGCTTCGTCGGTCTCGGTGTACGGCGTCGTCTTCGCCCCATCGAAGACATAGTCCGTGCTGATGTGGATGAACCGCGCGCCCTTGCGGTGGCAAATGTCGCCGAGGTCGATCGGCGCTTTTGCATTGAGCCGAAATGCCTCTTCCATCTCCGTCTCGCAGCGATCGACATTCGTCTGCGCCGCGCAATTCACGAGCACGTCGAAATCGAGCGGCTCCAGCGTTGCCCGCACGGCCGCGGAGTCTGCGATGTCGAGCGCCGCGTGATTGAAGCCGATCACCTCATCACCGCCGGCTGACCATTCCCGCGCCAGTGCTGCGCCGAGCCGCCCACCGCTGCCGATGATGGCGATGCGGAGGCTCATCGCGAGACGGTGGGCGGGGAATCAGCAAACGTCGAACGTCGAACGTCGAACGTCGAACGTCGAAGTAGGGAAAAGACGCGCGGCTGGAACACTTCGACGTTCGA
>JAYVPW010000104.1:0-5944 GCA_043777315.1 Spartobacteria bacterium
AACGGCAGCGCCGCGTCGCCGAACCACTTGCGCCAGTCGCTCAGCATCGCCTGCGTTTTCTCCACGTAGAGATTTCCGTCCGCGTTGTTCTCGCCCTGATACCAAAGCACGCCGCGCAGCGCCAGCGGCACCAGCGGCGCGATGTGGCCGTTGTGCAGCGTGACGCAGCGCGGGCGCGCGACTTTTTCCCCAAACGGAAACTCCGGCCACTTTGGCGGCAGCGGGATTTCCTGCACCGCTTTCTGCGCGGCGCGACTGCGCGCGGTCCATTGCTCGATGCCCGGCAGCGCCCCTGCGAGTTGCTGCTGATACGCCGCCAGCGACTCGCGCATCAGCTTTGCATAAGGCGCGAGCGCGGGCGTGTTGAGGAACGTCTCCTGCGAAATCCACAGCTCGATATTCGTGCCGCCGACCGCGTTCGTGAGCAGCCCGATGGGCACGCCCGTCTCCGCGTGGACCTTCCGCGCGAAATAAAATCCCACGGCGCTGAAGCCGCCCGCCGAGCCAGGATTGCAGACGCTCCATTTGCCTTTCACGTCAGTCGCGGGCGCGCTGGCAAAGTTGTATTCCATGCGGAAATGCCGCACGAGCGGGAGGTCGGCGGCCTTGATGTCGTCCGGCGCGGCGCAGCCATCGAGCGCCATATCCATGTTCGACTGGCCGCTGCACAGCCACACGTCGCCGAGCAGCACGTCTTTCACTTCGATGGTGTTTCTTCCCGCGACCTTGAGCGTTAGCGACTCCTTCGACACAGGCTGCGCCGCGAGCCGCACCATCCAGCGCCCGTCCGCGCCTGCGGTGGTCGCGCTCTTTTGCGCACCGAGCGTTACGCTCACCTGCTCGCCCGCGTCCGCCCATCCCCACACGGGCAGCGGCTTGTCGCGCTGGAGCACGACGTGTTCGGAAAAATGCGCGGGCAGCCGCACGTCGGCGAAGGCCTGAGAAGCGAAAGCAAGAAACGGGATGAGAAGCGGGATTTTCAAGATGCGTGGGTGGTAAAGGTGAAGAGAAATGCGGTGATGCGTTTTACGGCATCGGTGAGTTATTCGACGACGACGACTGGCTCTTCGAGCACGAGTTCCGTTTCGGCGTTTGCGGAAATGATGGCGAGGCTCATGAGGAATGCGGCGATGATTTTTGCGGTGTGTTGGTGCATCGTGCTACCGGATGTGGTTCAGCTCGGGCTGGTCTTGCGAGGCTTCGATTTTGGCGATGGCTGCGCGGAGGGCTTCGGCTTTTTGGATGCTCAAGGCTTTGGGGAAATCCTTTTCACCGGCGTCGAACATGGCGGCGGTTTCGCGGAGGTGGGGAAGGACGGGCTGGGCGGCGGCTCCGTAGGTGACGAGCGTTTTTAGGATGGGGTGGATGCGCTCTTGGCTGGCCCAGGGGTTTTGGTTCCGAATGTAGTCGGCGCAGGCTTGGATGCCTTCTTCGATGTGGTGCGCGGCGAGGACTTCGAGCCCCGCGAGGCGGACTCCGTCGGCGAACATTTCTCCGCTGGGTGAGGGAGTGACGACTGCTTCCATGATGGCGGGCAGCAGCGGTTTGATGTCTTCGAGACTCATCCGCTTATAGACCAGCCCGACGTGGGAGCGCGCTCTGCCGTCTTGGTTGTGCAGGCTGGCGGCGACAGCTTTGCGCAGCGCGTCCCGGTCCACTCCGTCGAGGGAATTGCGGAGCAGTTTCTCAAACACCGCTTCGCAAAGATAGCGTTGCTCCATGGCTCGCGGGTCGTCTTTGTCGGGAGCTTTGGCGAGCATTTCGAGGAGCTTGGGCAGGGCGGCCATCGCGGGCTTGCCGATTTCGGCGAGGGCTGCGGCGGCTTGCACGCGGAGCCAGCGGTCTTTGTGGTCGAGCAGTTTTATCAGCGCAGGCGCGGCGGGTGCGGAGGCTCCGCGAGCTTGCGCGAGAGCTTCGCAGGCACCGTAGCGTGCCTCCAGCGATGGTGAGTCGAGGAGCTTCACGATGGCGTCGATGGGCATCGCTGCCTTGCGGCGGGCGAGTGCCATGGCCGCCCGTTCGCGGACGACGGGGGACCAACTGCCGAGCCGCTCTACCAGAGCTTCCGGCGTGAGCGCATCGTAGGCGCTGGTGCGGTCTTTGTTGTCCCAGCCGCGTCCGTCGAGGATGATGCTCTGCGCGGCGGCGGCATCGAGTTGCGGGATGATGGCCGCCTTTTTTCCGGTGAAGTAGATTTTCTTCAAAGGCGCTGCGTAGCCCAGCAAACAAGCACCCGTGGTGTCCCAGCCTTTGTAGGAATCCGCCGCTGGCTCGGGCGGGCCTTGGTGGATGAACGAGCCATCCCAGCGCCGCTCCAAATCAAAATACCATCCGCCAAATTCCCCCATCCAGGCACCCGTGGCCTGCGGCCCATTTTGCGCGATGGCGGGCAGCGACCACAGCATGTTGAAGAAGTTGCCCGTGTGCCCGCAATCCCGCTCGGGGCCATGCGAGGCGAGGCCCATGCGGGCAAAGTATTCCGCGCCTTTGGCCTCGCCGAGAAATTGGAACAGCATGGACGCCATGCCATTTTTTCCATTGTCGTCGTGGGTCTCCGTCCATGCTGGGTGGTCGCCGTAGGGCACCGAGCCTTTGCCGATGTAGAACCTCATCAGGCGTGCGCTCAGCTCAATGGCGTTGGCGACTTCCTTGTCATCCACGCCCGCGCCCTTCGCCAGGACGAGGGAAATGGTGAGCGGCAGTCCCGGCGCGTTCATCATGCCGTATCCGCCGAGCCGTCCGTCGGGCTTGGCAAAGCCATGACCCCACGAGCCGACTGCGCTCTGGCCTTTCGCCGACTCCAGCGCGAGCCGCCGCAGGCCGGGCAGCACGGACTTGTCGCCCGTCGCCATGACGTATTCCGCAAGCAAAATAGTGACGTAGCCGTAGTGCCAGGTCTGCATCCCGCCAGCGGAGAAATCCGCCGCCCATTGCGCCTCCTTTTTCACCAGCGGCAGATGCGCCGGGTCGCCGCTCGCGAGCAAGGCCAGCGCATTGAGCGAGCGCGGGATGGCGTCGAGATTTTTGCCGTAGTCCGGCTTTGCGACATTCGCCGCGAGGGTCGCAATTCCTTGCTCAAAAATGCGGCGCGACTTCGGGCATTGATACGGTGCCGTGGCGCTGTAGGTGCCGAGCACCGCGAGTTTCACGACGACCTGTTCTTCCTTCCCGGCACGCCAGCGAGTGAGCGCGAGCTTGCCTCCGCCCGCCTCCGATTCTGCTGCGCCGATGGCCTTGCCCAGCTCCGTGCGTGGGTCGTAGGAAAAAGGTTTCCCGACCACGCCGAGCACCACATCGCCGACGACAAAGACGCCCTCCGCAGGCGAGCCAGCATCCACTTTAGTGATGGAAATCTGCCGCGCATCCCTCGTCACCATCTTGTCGCAAAACATCCATCCGCGCAGCCCGGTCGGGCCGAGATTCCAATCGTGCTTCGCTTTCTCAGGAATGGCGTCGCCTTTGGTGAAATCGGGCATCGCTAGCGGCTTCCCATCGTCCGCTGCGAAGACGGAAGATGTGAGGACGAACAAGGCAGCGTAGAGGTGGAATTTCATAGAGCGTGGAGAGTTGTTATTTCAAAGTGCCGGGCTTCACCATCTTGAGACTGGCCTCCGCAAAGGCCTTCCCGATGAGCGCAAAAGTCTTCGCACAACCGAGGTAATGGTAGCCGCCGTTCGACGCACCGCGCTTCCACATCGTAGCTTCCGCAGGCGTGATCGTCTTTGCTTCAAACTCCTTCAAATACTCGCGCTTCTGTTCCTCAGTCATCGCCCCGTCGGCGTTCGCGTGGTCCTTGTGTTTCGAGTTCAGAAAGTAACTCATCTGCCGCACTTGCTCTTTCTTCCTATCAATGGCCGCGAGTTCCTCCGCCCAAAACGGCGCAGTCTCAATCGCCGTCACCGAGCCTGCAAACTCCGGCATCGCCGCCGGTGCCGCCATCGCCGCGCGGAAGGCTTTCGTGTCGTCTTTTGCATTCAGCCCATCCACGCCAAGCACGCCGATGACTACCGGCATTTTTGGCGCCGCCAAGTCTTTGCGCACATCGCGAATGAGGTCGGCAAGCCACACGCCGTATTTGGAATAGTCCCGCACTTTTTCTCCGGCCTTCGCCGGATAAGTGTCGCTCGACACGAGATCGTTGAACCCCTGAAACCACACCAACCCCGCAATCTCGTAGCCCTCCTTTGCGTCATACGCCGGGCACACCCGCTTCGGGTCGGCGAGCACCTTCTTCACATGCGCCACCATCTCGCGGTAATAGACGCCCGTCGCCTCCTCGGTCTTGGTCTTACGCTCCGGCTTCTCCGCCCACTTCTTCGCCTCCTCCGCAGTCGGCTCGTAGGCACCCGCGCTGGGCGGACGGAAATCCGTGTGCAGGCTGCGCCCGCCCCACGCCGTCTTAATAAGCAGGACCGGCTCGCCGAGTTGCTTCTCCATCGTGATGCCAAACATAAACTCCGGCCCGATCTTGCCTTCCGGTGCGCCGAATCCCGCCGTCAGCTTCCCCGTCTTTTCCGTCAAATCCGTATAGGCATCGCCCAGACATCCGACCGACGAAATCCACACCTTGTCACACACCCGCGGCTTCCCATCCGCAGCGCGCATTTCCTGCAAAAGCGGAGCCGTCGCTGGGTCATCGCCGATGTAGTCAAAAGTCTCAATCTTCGCATGACCCTGCATGTTCGACTGCCCGGCTAGGATGAAGACCTTGAGCGGCTTCGCCTCCGCCGACAAGGCAAGGGCGAGGAGTGAGACGAGAATGGTAAGATATTTCATAGGTTGGTTTTTGGTGACACAGGTTTGATTCGGGCGGTGGAGTAGCCTTGCTTCCGCGACATCGCTGGCCGTGTCAGGCGACCCGGCGCGATGAGCGGCGGCCCACCCGCGCCGGTGAAAACGGTGTCGCCCGGCGGCATGATCTGCAGTTCCGGCCCGATGGAAATGCCGTCCTTGAGTTCGATCTGCGTGCAGAGGATGCCGGTGAAAAGAGTCACGCGCAGTGCGCTGAACAATGAGAAGTAAGGTATCATTAAAGTCTATTTTTGAGAGATCGGGACATCGCAAAACGTCAGCGCGGCGATGCCGTTGGCGCCGCGGATGAGCTTGTCCTGGCTCCAAGCGGATTCTTTGAGGTAGGTGAGTTTCGTCGCGGGCGTGGGTGCTTTAAGCGTGAGAGTGAGGACGTTTCCGCTCACCGCTCCGGCGGCGACTTTGTCCTTTTCTCTATCGAGGTAAAACTGGCTGGCGAGCGTGTCGGCCCAGACGATAGGTTGATCAAATTCCAGCGCGATGGCGTCCTTCTCGGCGGTCGTGAATTTCGCCCGCACGAGATTGGGCGGAGTGATGGGTTCGGTGACTTTCCGGCCGTAATTGTCGCGCTCGATGAGCGGCTGGATGAGGCGCGCGAATTCCGCCCAGCCGAGGAGCGGGAAATGGCAACCGCCGGGGGGCTGGATGCCGAGCGTGGACATCACGCCCATGTGCGAATAGAGGCGCGGCAGCGTGCGCTGGATTTCGCGGATGTGGTCGCCCGCCCCGGTGTTTCCGGCCATGCTGCACGAGTTCGGCCAGATTTGAAAAACGTAGGTGTACTGGAGATTTGGGAAGTCCTGTTGCCACGCGGCGGACATGGCCACGAAGTAGTCTTCATACGCCTTCCAATCGTAGTCGCCGCTCGGCCCGGCGGTGCCTTGGTTGTTTTCCCCCTGATGCCATAGGATGCCGCGGATGCCGTGCGTGAGCCGCGCCTGCTGCACGCGCCATAACATCCGTCCATAGATCGTTGTTAAGTCAGTGGGATCGGCCTCATTCCGCTGATGCTGGTCAATCCTAGTCCCGCCGACTGCGCCATTCACGATGAAGATGGGTATCTTCTGGCTTTCGACGAGCCGCTTCGCCAGCTCCATGCCCCACCAGCCCAGCTCGGCCTTTTCGCCGGCCTGCG
>JAYVPW010000105.1:0-60663 GCA_043777315.1 Spartobacteria bacterium
CCAGCTCACCGCGTCGAAATTCTGGACCAGCAAAAAGACCGGCGCGCGCTACCCGATCGCGTGGCAACTCCGCATCCCGTCGCTCGCCCTCGACCTCCAGATTTCCACACCCATCGAAGCGCAGGAACTCGACCTCCCGCCACTCTCATATTGGGAAGGTCTCATCGACCTCACCGGCACCCGCGCCGGGAAATCCGCCAGCGGCCACGGCTACATGGAACTGACCGGCTACTCGAGCCCGATTGTTGGCTTGGCGCGCTGAATCATCGGCAACCGGAAAGATGCCGGCCACCGGTGTCACTCATTGACGCGCCGGATCGCAGGCGTATGATTCGCAGCTATGAACCGAGCAAAAAACACGTTGAGGTGGCGATTTAATATCGCGGGAGCTATCGTGTTCATAGTGCTTTCCGCCACCCATGTGTTTGCGAGCGACAGGAGTGAGATCAAGCACGTCATCGTGATCATGCAAGAAAACCGGTCGTTCGATCACTACTTCTCTGGCCTGAGTAAGCCCGAGTTCTACGGAAGCGAAGTAGATGTGATGGACGTTAAGACCCCGATTGCGACAAGGCGTGTCAAGCCGCCGTTTTTGCTGTATCCATACAACATACAAACGACCCAGAGCGATCCCCCTCACGGCTGGCGCTCGACCTGGAGAGATTACAATAACGGAGAAATGAATCACTTTAGCCGGCGCGCAATGGGATACTATGACGAGCGCGATCTCCCATTCTATTATGAGCTTGCAAATACTTATGCGATCTCGGACCGATATTTCTGCTCAGTGCTTGGACCTACATACCCAAACCGTTCGTTCTTGCTGGCAGGCACTTCGTTCGGTTTTACCGGAAATGTCTCATATCAAAGACTGCAAGCACATCACATCACGCCCGTTTTGATCTTGGACACTCTGGACGCCGCGGGCCGGTCGTGGGGGTATTATACTGACGGAAAAGCATTTGTGAACAAGATGTTCGGCCCAAAATATGTAAAGAAAAGCATTGCTGAATTTCAAAGTGATCTTGCGACAGGTCGCTTGCCCGATGTGGTCTTCTTGGACGCTGTTCTTGGTCGAACGGACGAACATCCGCGAGCCAGCCCGCAGATTGGGTCTGCATGGGTGAAGGCTAGAGTCGAAGAGATTCAAGCATCAGCATATTGGAGCGAGTCGGTTGTCTTTCTAACCTACGACGAAGGCGGAGGGTTTTACGACCATGTGGCACCCCCGAGAGCAGTCAGCCCAGATGGGATTACTCCTCTCTATCCCGCCAGTTACGGTTACACCAAATACGGCTGGAATTTCGACCGTTACGGGATGAGAGTTCCATTTACCGTAATATCCCCGTTCGCGAAACGACATTACGTTTCTCACGTCGTCAAAGACCACACTTCTGTCCTCAGGTTTATTGAAGATCAATTCACCCTGCCAAGTCTGGGAGCTCGCGATGATCAGGCGGACAATCTGATGGATATGTTCGATTTCAGCGCCCCGGACCCGGCCGCGTCAGGCAAATAGGTCCATCACCGGCTTTCCGAGGCCGTCGCGCGTGACGTAAAACGGCCGCTGCTCGATCTCGTACGAGAGCTTCGGCGAGATTCCGAGCGCCTGGAAAATGGTGGCGTGCAGGTCCTCGATCGGCACGGGATTCTCCACGACTTTGCACGGTCGCTCGTCCGCCGTGACGCCGTGGACGTGGCCGCGTTTCATCCCGCCGCCGAACAGCAGCACGCTCCCGGCGTCGGTGAAGTGCCGGTGCATCCCGTAAAATTTCAGGTCTTCCAACTTGTCCGGCACGCGCACCTGATCGCGCACTTTTGCGCCCTCTTTTCCCTCGATCATCATGTCGCGGCTGAACTCACTCGCGAGCACGATGAGCGTCCGGTCGAGCAGCCCGCGCTCCTCGAGATCGAGCACGAGCTGCGCGATCGGCGAGTCGATCATGCTCTTCATGTTCACGAGCCGCGCGTGGCCGTTCTCGTGCGTGTCCCAGTTCAGGAACGGGATGTATTCCGTCGTCACTTCGATGTAGCGCGCGCCGGCTTCCGCGAGCCGCCGCGCGAGCAGGCAGCCGAGCCCGAAACGCCCGATCGTTTGCGCCTCGTAATTTCCCTCCCGGTCCTGCTTCACCGCCGTGAGCTTCGACGCGTCGAAGCCCGCTGGCACATACTTCGCGACCGATTCCTTCGGCTCGAGCGAAAGGTCGAAAGCCTTCGCCGCGGGCGACGCCAGCAGCCGATGCGCGTTGTCCATCGCCCGCACCAGCGAGTCGCGCTGAAACGCGCTGCCGTGCTCGCCAACCGGACTCGCTTCGAGCAGCCGTTTGTAAAATGCGTTCCGGTCCTCGAAACGCCCCGGCGTCATCCCCGCCGGCGGGCGCGCCGCCGATGCCGCGTCGTGCGGAAAAGGGATGTTGAACGGCCCCCATTCGCTTCCGAGAAAACCGGCGGTGGTGAAGGCCTTCAACTCCTCGCCTTCGCCCAAATCGAACCGCTGCCCGATGTTGATGAATGGCGGCATCGCCTCGTTCAACGGCCCCAAAGTCCGCGCGATCACCGCCCCGAGATGCGGCGCGGCGACGGTCTGCGGCGGGATGTATCCCGTGTGCCAGTTGAACTGATGCCGCGAGTGCAGGATGAACCCGAGATCAGCCCCCACACTTGATCGCAGCACCGTCCCCCGATCGATCACGCCCGCGATTTTCTCCAGCCCCTGCGAAAATTTGATCCCGTCCACCGCCGTGTCGATCGACGGAAAAGTGCTGAGCACGACGTTCGGATCCATCCCTTTTTCGAACGGCGCATACCGCTTCGGATCAAACGTCTCCGTGTGCGCCATCCCCCCCGCCATCCACAAAACGATCACCGTGTCCGCGGTCGGTTTGATCTTCGGAAGTGGCTCCGCTCCGAACAGCCGCGGCGCGCCCGCGGAGAGCGCGGCGAGCGTTGCCGCGGACGCGGTCTTGAGAAAGTCGCGGCGGGAATGGCGAGTCATGATTTTAATGGGGCGAGATTCAAATCACAGGCGATCCACTCGGACGACGCACACTTCTTTGGCGAACACATCGAGCCAATAATCGACGCGCACAGCCCCGACGTTTTTCGCAAAATAAAGCCGATCGTTGGCTGGACGAATCTCACCATCTGGCAGTTGCCACGGATCGGCGACGAGGTGCAGGAGAAACTCGCGGACGCGCTTGCGGTCAGCAGGCCGAAGGGTGTCGATTGATTCGAGCGCTTGCTGATGAACGACATACGTCCAGTGGCCTTTCATTCGCCCGCATCCATCGCGTTCCAATGCGCTTCGGCTTCAGCTTGCGTCACTCGGTTCCTGCCCGAGTTGAGGTCCGCGCGCCGGGTGGCGAGTTCCGCGAGTTGCTCGGCGGTCTGACGCAGCTCCGGAACGGAAAGCATTTCGTCGAGCAGATACGCCGTCATCCAGCGCCGCTCATCGGGCGTGCGTTCATCGAGATAGCGTTTGAGTTGGGCAGTGCTCATGAGCTAAAAGTAAGGTCCGGGTGCGACAGCGCAAGATGCTGAAAATGGTCAGTTGATGAGCTGAAATTCCGGCAGATTCAGCAGCGCCCACAGAAAATCGGCGACACCTGCCGGGGTTGGAGGGGAGCCGATCAGATCGAGGGTGGTGGAGCGCTCGGGCTCGCTCGGCGGGCGGCTGAGGAGTTGGCGGAAAGTCGTCTCGATCCATGCCGGCGGGTCTTTCAATGCGTCGGGCGCGAGCTTCGCCGCGGTGGCAGTGAGGCGGTTATTCAGGGTCGCGCCGTTGGTGAGTTCAAGGGCTTGGAGGGTGGTCGCGGCGGTGGCGCGGGCGGGGACGATTTGCTCACGGTTCGGGCGGTCGAGGGCCGTCTGCAAAGGATCCGCGGTCAGGAGCGAGGCGCGGATTTCGCCGACGTGCGCGGCGATGGAGACGGCGGGGGAGAGCTGCGGGCCGAGCTCGACGGGGAGGTTGGCGAAGTCTTTTCGCGCGATGGGTTCGAGGCCCGGACCTTCGTCGATGGGCGCGACTCCGCCCGCGAGCGGGCGGGCGGCGGACCACGTTTTGTCGGCGAGCGCGAGGCTGTTCCAAGCCGTTTCGGGATTGCGCCGCGCCCGCCACGTTTCGTCCGTCGTGACCTCGAGAATCTCCCCGCCGTTCAGCTCGCAGCGGACGTAGAAAGCAACGCCGCTCTGCGCGTTGAGATGCGTCGCCGAGCCGGGATGCTTTTTGCGCTCGGCGTCGTTCATGTTTTTCTCGGTGTGACTGGAGACGTCGATGGCGACGACGTTCTCGCCGGCGATGAGCAGCGGCTTGAGATCGAGCAGCGCGACGCGGCCGTTGCGCGCGCCGTCGCGCATGATCGGCTTGGCCACTTTGCCATTCACCTGCACCTCGAATTGCTGGCTCGCCAGCACGGCGCCGTAGGCTTCGGACGGAGCCTGCGCGAGCGTGAATTTCTTCCGAAAGACCACGCGGTGCCGGTTGGCTTCCGGGATCACTTCACCCGGTTTCGCCGCCGTCTCACTGGCCTTCAATGCCGCCTGCGCCGCGCTCGCCGCCGCGGCGGCTTGCTCCGCGAATGCCCGTGCCTGCTCGATTTGTGGGCCGCCGTTGATCGCGGCGGCATCGACCGCCTTCGTCGCTTCGGCCAGTTTTTTCATCGCGGCGTCGATCTGCGATTTCGCGCTCCGCGCCGCTCCGCGCTGCACGCCGAGCTCCACCGGCTCATCGGTCCAAATCCATTTCGGCGTCTTCGTTCCGCCGATCGCGCCCTGCCCGCCGAAGTCGAATTCCAGCGACGACGGGAGCCGCGCCCAAGTCTCGCCGAGGCCGCTCAGCGCGTCGGAAAATTGCTCCGCCGTCAGCCGCCGGGTGAGCGGTCCGCGGAAAACGAACGCTTCTTTTTCTCGCGGCGATTCGATGCTCGGGAGCTGATACGCGCGCGACGTGAGGATGATTTCGAGCGTGTGTTTGAGGTCGTATTCATTCGCGACGAGATCCTCTGCGAGCCAGTCGATCAGGTCGCGATTCCACGCCGGCTGATCCATGTCGTCGATTGGCTCGACGAGCCCGCGACCAAGCAGGCGTGCCCACAGGCGGTTGACGATGGTCCGCGCGAGCCGGCCGTTTTCGCGGCTCGTCATGATCTCAGCGAGACGCTGCATCCGCGCGGGTTTGGCGGCGGTCGGGTCGAGTTCTCCGAGCTCGGGATACAGAAATGCGGGCACCGCTTTTTTGCCGGTCGGCTTGTCGCAATGGACGAGGTCGAGCGTCGCGTCGCTGTAGATCGCGGCGAGGCCGTACGCGTCGGAGAGCGCCCAGTCGTTGATGAAGCTGTCGTGGCAGGAGGCGCACTTGATGTTCACGCCCATGAAAATCTGCGAAATGTTTTGCGAGGCCTGCATCGGCGGCGTCATCGCGGCGTTCACATTTCCGCGCCAGACGATGCCGCGCGTGAAGCCCTCGCTGGCCCTCGACGGGTTCACGAGCTGCGCGACGAATTGGTCGTACGGCAGATTTTCCACGAGCGCGGAATAGAGCCAGCGCGAGATTTGCCGGCGACCGCCGTCGATGAAGCCAGTGCCCGCGTAGTCGTTGCGCAGGAGGTCATTCCAAAAGGTGAGCCAGTGGTCCGCGTAACCTCGCCGGTCGGCGAGCAGCGTGCGGACGAGGCGCTCGCGTTTGTCCGGCGCGGGGTCGGTGGCGAAGGCATCGAGCTGGGCGGGCGAGGGGAGCAGGCCGATCGTGTCGAGCGAAACGCGGCGGACGAAGAGCCGATCCTCGACGGGCTCCACGCGCGTGATTTTTTGCGCGGAAAAATACGGCGCGAGCAGCCGGTCGATTGGGTTTGCATCAGGCGATTCCGGCAGCGCGACGGCGCGCGGGTGGAGGTTTTCCGGGACCGGTTTGGCGAAGGTGATGGCGGGATCCCACGGCATCTGCTGATCGATCCACGCGCGCAAAAGCCCGACCTGCTCGGGCGTCCATTTCGTTCCTTTTTTCGGCATCACCTCGTCGGGATCGAGGCCCGCGACCATCTCGACGACGAGGCTCTTCTCGCTGTGCCCCGGTACCGCGGCGACGCCGGTTTCGCCGCCTTTTAGAAACGCCTCGCGTGTCTCCATGTTGAACTCGCCCTTCGCCTTTCCCTTCGCGTGGCACTTGATGCACGTCGTCTCGAACAGCGGCTTGATCTCCTTCGCGAAATCAATCGTGTGAGCCGCGGGCGGCGGGAGCGATGCCGTGGCGATGGGCTTCGCATCAGCATCCGCGGCCCGCGTCAGCGTGAGGTGACCCGCGGCGCAGACGACGAGGGCGATCGAGAAAAGCGGGGATTTCATGCCGGGATTGCCGACAAATCTAACACACGCAAGCCGCGTCGAAACGGCGATTCAGGCCGCTGTCCGTCAGCGCGCCGGCGTCTCCGCGAGCTGCTGCGGGGACGAGGCAGCGACGCGGAGCGGCAGCGTCGGAGTGATGGCGTTGGCCGCTTCGTGCGGGGTGCTGAGGCGGAAGCCGTGCGGGGTCTGGTCGTCGGTGCCGGCTTTCTTTTTCGCGCGGTCGAGTGCCTGGCGCATCGTCGGTTTGTTCGCGGAGTAAAGCATCGCGGTTTCCTCGGTCACGTGGCCGGCGTCGAAGTGCTCCAGAATATCCTGCTCGAAGCTGTGCCAGCCTTGCGTCACGCCGGCTTCGATCGCCTCGTGGACGTTGCGATTTTCGCTCTCGCCGAGCTGGATGATTTCGCGCGTGCGCAGATTGCTCCCCATGATTTCGGTGAGCAGTTGCCGCCCGCCGCCGACCTTCGGCGCGAGCCGCTGGCTCACGATGTAGCGCAGGGTCCCGGAGACCCGCTCGCGGATTTGCGCCTGCTCGCGCTGCTCGAACATGCCGACGATCCGGCTGATGGACTGCCCCGCACTGATCGTGTGCAGCGTCGAATAAACCACATGCCCGGTCTCCGCCGCGGTCAGCGCAATTTCCATCGTCTCGCGGTCGCGAATCTCGCCGACGAGGATCACCTTCGGTGCCTGTCGCAGCGCGGCGCGGAGGCCCATCGCGAATGACGAATAATCCTTGCCGAGCTCGCGCTGGCTGAAGGTCGCGCTCTTTTGTGGATGCAGAAATTCCACCGGATCCTCGAGTGTCACGACGTGCATTTTCGAGGTCTGGTTGATCTCGTTCAGCATGGCCGCGAGCGTCGTCGTCTTGCCCGAGCCGGTCGCGCCGGTGCAGAAAATGATTCCGTTTTTCTCGCGGATCATTTGGCCGAAAACGGGCGGCAGGCCGAGGTCGGCCAGCGACGGGATTTTCGTGGAGAGCTTCCGCATCACGATGGCGTGCCGGCCCATTTGGCGGAAAATATTCACGCGAAAACGGGCGCAGTCGGGCACCGCGTGGCTGGTGTCGCAGGAGCCGTTTTCGGTGAAGTCGGCGATGAGCCGCGCATTTCCGCCGATGAGAATTTCCGCAAAACGCTGCGTCTGCTCCGGCTGCAAAACGGGCATCAGCTCCGGGATTTCCACCGGCGTCAGCTCGCCGTCGATCTCGACCTGTGGCGGCTGCCCGGCGACGAACAGCAAATCGGACGTCCCTCGCCCACCCGCCTCCAGCATTGCTTTGATGACATCGTCGAGCGGGAGCGGCGCGGTGTTTTGCATGGTCCGCGGAGTTGAGCAGCCCGCGTTCCCGCCATTGCGTGCAAATGCGGGAATGCTGGAACAAGTCGGAATCGGAGGGTATTTCTGCGCGCAGATGACCCCGGCAGATTTCAAAAGGAAGTGGGCGAAAGTGACGGTCAAAGAGTCGGGTATCTACCAATCTCATTTCGACGACCTTTGCCGCGTTCTCAATGTCCTCCCGCCGGCAGAAGCGGACCCGACAGGCGAGTTTTTTTGTTATCAAAAGCGCGTCGTCAAAGATGCGGAGCTTTTCGACATGACCGAATCCGGGGAGGTCGCGGAGCCGGGCGAGCGAGGCTTTGCCGACGTGTGGAAAAAGGGCTGCTTCGCGTGGGAATACAAAGGCAAGAAGAAGAACCTCGATGAAGCCTACAGGCAGCTCCTCCGCTATCGTGAGGCGTTGCAGAATCCGCCATTGCTCGTGGTCTGCGATTTCGACCGCTTCATCGTCAAAACGAACTTCAACGGGACGGTCCAAGAGGTTCACGAATTCTCGAACGCGCAAATTGATGAACCGAAAAACCTGCGCATCCTTCGCGCGCTTTTCGGCGATCCCGATTACCTCAAGCCGCAGCGCACTACTGCGGAGGTCACGAAAGAACTGGCTGCTGAAATCGCCGAGGTTGCGCGCTCGTTGCAGGAGCGTGAGAGCCGCGAATTGGCCAATGCGACGACACGCGCGGCAGTAAATTACTCCGAGCGCAAGAATCTCCGCATCGCTCGATTCCTCAACCGCATCATCTTTTGCTTTTTCGCCGAAGACACGGGGTTGCTTCCCAAAAACCTCTTTTCCGAAATCGCCAAAAGCGGACTCGATGATCCAAAGGATTTCGCCCTGAGCCTCGAATCACTGTTCGCGGTCATGGCGACGGGCGGGAAATACGGCAACAAGACCATCCGACATTTCAACGGCCACCTCTTCGAGGATTCCACCGTCTTTGAACTCACGGAGGAGGAGCTGCGCGCGCTCGCCGACGCCAGCGAAGCCGACTGGCAATTCATTCAGCCGAGCATCATGGGCACCCTGTTCGAGCGCGCACTGGAACCGGGACAACGCTCGCAACTTGGAGCGCACTACACGAGCGAGACAGACATCAAGATACTCGTGGAGCCGGTCCTCATGGCACCGCTGCGCCGTGAGTGGGTGGAAGTGAAGCGCGAACTCGCCGCCGCTTACCTGAAAGGCAAGGGAACCCCGGCGCAACGCGAGTGCCTCGCCGCATTTCAAAAACGGCTCGCCGCCGTGAGCGTGCTCGATCCCGCGTGCGGCAGCGGGAATTTCCTCTACGTCGCGCTTCAACATCTGCTCGACCTTGAAAAAGAAGTCGTCACCTACGCGGCGGGACTCGACTTCAAATTTGCACCGCAGGTGAGCGTGCAACAGCTCTGCGCGATCGAACTGAACCCATACGCTTTCGAGCTGGCGCAAGTATCCGTGCAAATCGGGTTTCTCCAATGGCGGCGCGACAACGGTTTCGACAACGATCGCTCGCCGGTGCTTCAAAATCTCGACGGCTTTCATAACAAAGACGCGCTCATGCGCGACGTGTTCAGGACGGTGCCGAAAGACTTGAAAGAAGCGCAGGCGGAGGAACACGGCGTCATTGTTCCTCTCGGCGGGAATCAGGCCAAAATAGCGGGCGTGAGCGAGCAAGGCGAAATGGGCGAAATGGGCGACGCCGTTGAAGCACCCGCCAAGCCGGGCGCCGAGCGGGTGAAGGTCTATTACGAGCGGGGTTGGCCGGAGTGCGACGTGATCGTCGGAAATCCGCCGTTTCTCGGCGACAAGTTCATGCGCCGGGAACTCACGGGCGAATATGCCGAAGCGTTGCGCAAGATTTACGGCAATCGCCTGCCCGGCCAATCCGACCTTTGTTGCTACTGGTTTGAGAAAGCGCGGCAGCACATTGAGGACGGCAAGTGCAAGCGCGCGGGACTACTTGGGACGCAAGGAATTCGGGGCGGCGCAAATCGCGAAGTTCTCAAACGCATCAAAGATTCGGGCGCAATTTTCTTCGCTGAGAGTGACCGCCCTTGGATTCTCGCGGGTGCAAACGTGCATGTCAGCATGATCGGCTTTGACGACGGCGCGGAGACGACACGCGTTCTCGACGGAAAGGCGGTCGCAACGATCAACGCAGACCTCTCCGCGCGCGCCGATTTAACTCAGGCGGAGACACTCGCGGCGAACCTTGGAATCTCGTTTCTGGGTAGTTGCAAGGGCGGGCCTTTCGACATCGACGAATCGGAAGCACTCGCGATTTTGAAAGCTGGCGGAAATCCGAATCAGCGACCAAACAGCGATGTCCTGCGGCCTGTCCGCAACAGCCAGGATTTACTCCAAAAGCCAAGCTCTCGCTGGATCATCGACAACGCGGCGCTCGACCTCCCTGACGCCCAACTTTACGAAGCTCCGCACAAAATTGTTGCCGGAAGAGTAAAGCCGCTGAGGGACGAAAACCGGGACAAATGGCTTCGCGAAAATTGGTGGCGTCCGCAACGGATGCGCCCGGAAATGCGCGCGAAAAGCGAGGCATTGCCGCGCGTTCTCGTCACCACGACGACCTCAAAACATCGTCTCTTCATTTGGCTGACGCCGCCGATTTTGCCGGATCATCAGTTGATCGTCTTCGCCCGCGACGACGATTATTTTTTCGGCGTACTTCACTCGCGCTTTCACGAGCTTTGGGCGCTCGCGACCGGCACGCAGTTGCGCGAAAAGGAGTCCGGCTTTCGCTACACACCGACAACGTGCTTTGAAACTTTCCCGCTTCCGTTTTCGCCCGGCGCAGAAATTTTGCCCGACGACACGAACATCGAATCGAAGCTGAAAGCTGCGAAGTTTTACGCCTCCTCAACCATGTGTGAGGAACCGCCGCCGCATGCCATCGCGGAGCATTGCGAAGCCATTTCACTCGCGGCCCGCGAGTTGAACGGACTGCGCGAGAACTGGCTGAATCCGCCCGAATGGACGACGCCGCGCACGCTGGAATTTCCCGGCGCGACGGATGGTCCGTGGGCGCACTTCGTGACCAATCCCGATGCGCGTGGAATCGGCACGGTGCGCTATCCGCTCACCGAACCGCGCGACGCCGAGTGCGCTGTCTTGCTCGCCAAACGCACGCTTACGAACCTTTACAACGAACGCCCTGCGTGGCTCGCAACCGCTCACGCCAAGCTCGATGCGGCCGTCGCCACGGCCTACGGCTGGCACGCCGAATTGAAGGATGATGAAATCCTCGAACGCTTGCTCGCGCTCAACCTCGCCCGCACCGCCGCCGAGAAAGTTCCAGCCTTCAAACCTCTCAAGAAAAAGCGCGCGGCAAGAGACGAGAATCAGATGGAGTTGGATGAACGGAAATGAGCGCGGGGCCAATGCTGAAACGCTTCACAGTCTCCCGCTTTCATCGCCGCGATCAGGGAAATGCGACGTGAGGGGATCGAACCCCCGACCCATTCCGTGTAAAGGAATCGCTCTACCGCTGAGCTAACGTCGCGACGGGCGGGAACGTGGCGGGGAGGCGCGGGATAGGCAAGGCGGTTTGGGTCGGGGGAGGGTCTCTGCCTCGTTGTCATCTTGAGCGGAGCGCAGCGGAGTCGAAAGACCTCTTGCTTTTCCCCCTCCTCCGTGGCGCACGCGTAATTGGGGAAATAGTCAGAGGTCCTTCGACTGCGCCCGCAAAGCCGGGCTTCGCTCAGGATGACGGGAAGGATCGCTACGCTCGGCGGGCCCAGCGGAGTTTCGCGCTGGTGGCGCGCGGGTTGGCGCGGAGTTCCTCGCCGGAGGGGCGGAGGATGTCGGCGGCGATGTCGGAAAAAAGGGCGTCGCGGTGAGCGGATTTGAAGGCCTGCTTGACGCGGCGATCTTCGCCGGAATGGAAGGTGAGGATCGCCACGCGGCCGCCGGGCGCGAGGCAGGCGGGGAGCTGGTGGAGGAAGGTTTCGAGCGCGCCGAATTCGTCGTTCACCGCGATGCGCAGGGCTTGGAAAACGCGGCGGACGGCGTCGTCGGCGGTGGGTCCGGGGCTGGCGGCGCGGACGATTTTTGCAAGGTCGGTGGTGGTCTGGATCGGCGCGCGGGCGCGGGCTTCGATGATGGCGCGGGCGATGATTTCGGCGCGGGGTTCGTCGGCGTTTTCGGAAAGCAGCGCGGCGAGCTCCGGCTCGGGAAGCCGCGCCAGCACAGCGTTTGCGGGCTGCGCTCGATTTGGATTCATGCGGAGGTCGAGCGGGCCGTCGCGCTTGAAAGTGAAGCCGCGGGCGGGGTCGTCGAGCTGCATCGAGGAGACGCCGAGGTCGGCGAGGATCACGTCGGCGCCGCGCGGCGACTCGGCGGCGAGGAGCTGCGCGAGGCCGGCGAAATTCATGCGGCGGAGGACGAGCGACTCGGGCGGAAAATCGAACGCGGCGCGGAGGCGGGCTTCGGTTTTCGGGAGCTCGATCGGATCGGAATCGAGGCCGATCAAACGCCCGCCGGGTTGCACGGCGCGCCAGATTTCGCGCGCGTGTCCGCCGTATCCGAGTGTGCCATCGACGGCGATCTCGCCGGGCTGCGGGGCGAGGATTTCCATGATCTCGCGGACCATGATCGGCCGGTGCATCCCCGCCGGTGTCTTGCCGCTCGCGAGCACTTTCTCCACATCGGCGGCGTAACGCTCGGGCTGCTGTTCCTTGTATTTCTCGCCGAAGCTCCGCGGGTGGGTGCCCGAGTATCGCAGCCGGCGTTTCGGCCTTTTCTCCGGCGTTTCGTCATTCACGGCGCGGGCGGCGGGGCGGTGTCGCGGATCGTTTTTTCGAGCTCGGCGGCTTCGGTTTTTGCTTGCTCGATCGGCAGGGCTTTCGGTGCGCCGGGGCGCAAATGACCGGCATCGGCGAGCCACGCGTCGCCGAGAATGCGCTCACGTTTTCGGACCGCGTCGAACCAGCCATTTCCGCCGGGAGTGCGTGCCCATTCGCTCTCGAGAATATTGCGAAAGTGCGCCGATTCCGTCGGGGCGAGCGCGTCGATCAGCACAATCGCCATCACGAGATGGCCGGCGGCATCGGGATGGACGCCGTCTTTGGCGAAGCGGAATTCGGGGTCGGTTGCGCGATGTTTGGCGAGAGCCTCTTTCATCGCGCCGTGGACGTCGATCACGCGCCAGCCATTCGCCCGCTGTTCCAGCAGCCATGCGGAGTAGCGGTCGAGTACGTCGTTGTAATTGAACTCGGTTTTCGGGTGCGGGCCGGGGTCGAAAACGGGCGGCGTGAGGTGAATGATTTGCGCCCCGGCGGCGGCGCATTTTTCGCGGAGGCGAGACATGCCTTCGCGGAATTTGGCAAAGCGTTCCTCGTCGAGCGGGAGATAGATTCCGTCGTTCATCCCGTAGCAGGCGAAGACGAGATCGGGCTTGGTTTTCGCGAGCACGCGGTCGAGCCGCTCGTGCAAATCGGGGCGCGGGAACTTGCCGTCGGCGTGGTTTGGCTCGGACAGGCCGGAGACGGTTTCGCTGGAGAGGCCGACGTTGATGACCTCGAATTTTCGCGCGGGAAATTCGGTGAAAAGGAACGCCTCGAAGTCATCCACGTACTGGCCGGATTGCGTGATGCTGTCGCCGAGAAAAACGATGCGGTGAACGCCGGGGAGGAACTCTTCGGCGGCGACTGCGCGGGGCGAATGGGTGAGGAAAAGGCAGGCGAGGAGGATGATGAGGGGACGCATGGAAAGTGACGGGTTCAGCAGGTCGGGGAGGTTTGATTTAGCCACGGATGGACACGGATGGACACGGATGGAAGACACGGATGGAAGACACGGATGAAGCAGAGATGAAGCAGAGATGAGGACAGGGACGAGGACAGGGATGAGGACAGGGGCGAGCGCGGTGGCGGGTGCTTTTTCCGGTCATCTTGAGCGCAGCGCAGCGGAGTCGAAAGACCTCTTACTTTTCCCCCGCTGCTTGAGCGCAACGAAGAGGGGAAAAGTAAGAGGTCCTTCGACTGCGCTTCGCAAAGCCGAAGCTTCGCTCAGGATGACGGGAGGGATCTTCGGAGCGCTCACTTTTTCAGGTGGAAAACGGTGACGTCTTCGGGCGCGGTGTCGATCGGGACGCGTTCGTAATTTCGCTCGAGGTGCTGGAAAAGGAGCGGGTTGGTGTTGCGGAAACGGAGGTCGTCGCGGCCGTCGAGCGGGACGTCCTGGAGCAGCACCCACGCGACATTTTTCGCCTGCATGTCGGCGAGTTCGGCGGCTTCCTGCTCGGGCGCGGCGGGGTAGATGAGGTAGATCGGTTTGATCGGGGAGAGGCGTCCGGTGGCGGGGTAGAGGCCGGGGAAATGGGGGAGGAAAAGGATGGCCTCGCCGGGTTTTGCGAGGTCGTGGGCGACGTGGTTGGCGGTGTCGAGGATGGCGGCTTCTTTCGGCGGCAGGCGCATGGTTTTTCCGCCGAGATCGCGGGGCGAAAACGAGCCGGACGGGCGGACGGCGACCGAGTAAAATTCGGCGTAATAAACGGTCGGCGGAATGCTCAAAATCAGGAGTCCGAGCGTGGCGAGCGGGGGGAGCCAGCGGCCGAGGCGCGGGCCGAGCGTGTGGCAGAGCGCGACGGTCCCGAGGATCATCGCGGGGACGCTGTGGGTGAGGTGATAGATGTCGGGGCGCGAGAAGGCGTAGTGCGTGTAAGTCAATGCCACACAGGATCCGGCGACGAAGAGCGGGTATTTCGGCGCGGCGTTTCGACCGGAAAAAAGGAGGCGAATCAAGGCCGCGGCAAGGAAGACGAGGAGAGCGACGAAGAGCCAGCCCTCGGCGATGGCGTCCCATTTCGCGTGCCCGTAAAGCCACGGCGAAACGGTCCACGGCCACGGCACGGGCATGGCGAGATTGGTGCCGAATTTGATGTCGATGCGGAGCTGCTCGGCGTACGCCGAAAGGTAGCCGGGGACGAATGCGGCCATGGCGATTTGCGGGAGGTAGCCGAGCGCGATTCCGCCGGCCCACGCGCCGCTTTTTTTGAGGAATTCCGCGAGGCCGCCGCGCGCGAGGATGAGGATGACGAGGCCGAAGGCGAGGGCTTGGTAGAGGCCGTGGTTTCGGCCCATGAAGGCCATGAATCCGACGAACAGGCCGGTCCACAAATGCTGCCGAATCGTCGGCCGCTCGATCAGCCGGACGGCGACGTAAATGGCCATGAGCGAGATCGATTGCTCGAAGACTTTGTAACGCGGGAACATCCAAAGCGCCAAAGTCACGGCGAGCGGCAGGAGGAAAAACCAGCTCCGGGAAATGCGGCGAGCGGCGAGGAGGCCGAGGGTCAAACCGAGCCAGGCGAAGATGACGCAGGTGAAGCGGAGCGCGAGGAGGCTGTCGCCGAAGATCAAGCTCCAGCCAGCACTCCAGAGGTATCGCCCCGGATCGTAGGCTTGGAAATCGCGGATCGGGACGAGGCCTTTTTTGAGAGCGCTCATGCCGTACCAGAGGAAGCCTTCGTCGGAAAAATCGATGTCGGTGCCGACGTTTCCGTCGATAAAAAACGCGCCGAAAAGGAGAGCGGCGGCGAGCAGGCAAAGCGCGAAGGCGTGGCCGTGCTGGCGTCGGAGTTCGCGAAAATTGAGACGGGGCATGGGCCGCGGAGTGTGCGCGAAATGGCGGGCGGGACAAGGCGCGGGGCGGCAGCATTTTCGTCCTCCTGAGTGGAGTGGAGCGCCAGCGGAATGCAGTCGAAGGACCTCAAACTATTTCCCCATCGGTGCGCGCAACGGGGGAAATAGTTAGAGGTCCTTCGACTCCGCTTCGCTGCGCTCAGGATGACCGGAGGAATGACGCGCGACTCGGGGATTGCGTTGACGATCGAATGTCGCGGGATAGCGTCGCGGCTCTTTGCGCCATGCCTTTTTCGAGCCCATCCGCCGCCACCGATCCGCGCGTTTTGGCGGCGCAGTTCGCGCGCGGGGAGGATGGGGTTTGGTACGCGGGCGAGCGGGAGAAAATCTCGTACGCGGAGGAGGGGAATGCGCAGTGTTTCGAGCTGGAGGAGGAGTCATTTTGGTTCGCGCATCGCGGCGCGATTTTGCGGGCGACGGTGGAGCGTTTTCCACCGGCGGGGGCGATCTACGACATCGGCGGGGGGAATGGATTTGTGGCGAAGACGCTGATCGATGCGGGGTTTGAAACGGTGCTCGTGGAGCCGGGCGAAACGGGCGCGCGGAATGCCGCGCGGCGGGGCGTGCCGACGGTGATCTGCGCGACGCTGGCGACGGCGAAATTCCCGGCGGGATCGCTGCCGGCGGTCGGGATGTTCGACGTGCTGGAGCACATCGAGGACGACGCGGGATTTCTGCGGGAAGTGCATCGCGGCCTCGCGCCGGGCGGACGGCTTTACCTCACAGTGCCGGCATTTTCGTGGCTCTGGTCGCACGATGATTTGGCGGCGGGGCATTTCCGCCGTTACACGCTGGCGAGCTTGTCGGAGTGCGTGCGGGGCGCGGGATTCGCGCCGCTTTTTGCGAGCTACTTTTTCTCGCTGCTGCCGCTGCCGCTGCTGGCGCTGAGGTCGGTGCCGAGCTGGTTTGGCCGGCGCGCGCTGCCGCCGCAGAGTTACGGAAAATTGCACAAGCCGCGCGCTCGCGGACTGACGGATCGGGTGTGGGCGGCGGAGTTGCGGCGGATCGAAAATGGGCGCGGGATTCCATTTGGCAGCAGTTGCCTTCTCGTCGCAGAAAAGCGCTGAAACAATGCCCGCCGCTCCCCACCTTTCGATCTCGGTCGTCGTGCCCGTTTATAATAGCGAGCAGACGCTGGCGACGCTCATCGCGCGGCTGCAGACGGCGCTCGGCGGTGAGGCGCGCGCGCTGGAAATCATCCTCGTGAATGACGGCAGTCGCGACCGCAGCGGCGAGGTGGCGCGGGGGCTCGCGGAGACGAATCCGGGGGTGCGCGCGATCAGCCTGATGCGGAATTACGGGCAGCATAATGCGCTGCTCGCGGGTATCCGCGCGGCGCGACACGAGATCATCGTGACGATCGACGACGACCTGCAAAACCCGCCCGAGGAAGTGCCGAAACTCCTCGCGGAAATCGCCGCCGGGAGCGACGTCGTGTACGGCGTGCCGGAGCGCGAGCAGCACGGCTTTTTGCGCGATCTCGCGTCGCAGGTGACGAAGCTCACCTTGCAAAATGCGATGGGTGCGGAGACCGCGCGGCAGATCAGCGCGTTCCGGGTTTTCCGGACGAATCTGCGCGATGGGTTCAGCCAATATCGCGGCTCATTCGTGTCGATCGATGTGCTGCTGACGTGGGCGACGACGCGCTTCACCGCGGTGAAAGTGCGGCATGAACCTCGCACGATCGGCGTCTCGAATTACACGCTGCGCAAGCTGATCATCCACGCGGTGAACATGATGACGGGCTTCAGCACGATGCCGCTGCAAATCGCGAGCCTGGTCGGCTTCGCCTTCACGCTGCTCGGCGGGCTCGTGTTCCTTTTCGTGCTCGCCCGCTACCTCATCGAAGGGACGAGCGTGCCGGGTTTTCCGTTTCTCGCGTCGATCATCGCGGTCTTTTCCGGCGCGCAGCTTTTCGCCATCGGGATCATCGGCGAATACCTCGCCCGCGTGCATTTTCGGATCATGGACAAGCCCGCCTACACCGTGCGCGAGGAGAGCGGCGGGGCGAATGCGAAGCGTGAAGACGATGAGCGAACGGTGCCGATTTCTTGATTGGGACAGCGCGTTTTTCGGCCTGCGCATCGCGCGCCTGAACGGCGATCGGCTGAGTCCGGCGGACCTGCCGGCCATGCTGCGCTGGTGCGCGGACGAGCGGATCGACTGCCTTTATTTCCTCGCGGACAGCCGCTGCCCCGAGACGATCGAGACGGCGGAGACGGCGGGATTTGGGCTGAAAGATTTGCGCATGACTTATGAATGGAAGTCGTCGCTCGGCGTCATCGGCATCCGTCCGCAGATCGGCGAGCGTGTGGCGGTGCGATCCTTTCGCGAGGCCGATCTCGAGGCACTCGTGCCGATCGCGCGGACCGCGCACACCGACAGCCGGTTCTTTTTCGACCGGCGTTTTGACCGGGAAAAAGCGGCGCTTTTGTACGAGACATGGCTGCGCAAGGCGTGCGCCGGCACAGGGACGCAGGTGCTCGTGGGAGAGGCGGGCGGCGTGCCGGCGGGGTATCTTTCCTGCGAGCTTTCAGACGAATGGGAGGGGCAAATCGGGCTCGTCGCGGTGGCGCCGCAATTTCACGGACAAGGGCTCGGACGCGCGATGATCGAGGCTGCACTGGAATGGTTCTCCGGCCGCGGGGCAACGGCCATCCGGGTGGTCACCCAGGGTCGCAATGTGGCGGCTCATCGTTTTTATCAAAGCGCGGGATTTCTGACGCGTGGCATCGAGAGCTGGCACCACAAATGGTTCGCATGAGTGCGTTGCGGCCTGATCCAGGCTCTCGGTGCTGACGGCGAATGCGACGATGAATTTGAACGTGAGCCAGAAGCCGGCGTCGCTGAGCATCGGAACCGCCGTCGCCGTCGGCGGGCGTAAGGCTGGCGCTCGGTTCTGGCTCACGGCGGGATCGTTTCGCCGAAATCGGCGGTCTGGTGCAGGTGGCCGATCCGGCGGACTTGCGGCCAAATGAGCGCGACTGCGATCACCACGAGAATGGTGCCGACGCCGCCGCCGACGACGGAAAGGACCGGGCCGAAGTATTCCGCAGTGAGGCCGGATTCGAGCGCACCAAGTTCGTTTGAGGAGCCGATGAAGACGTTGTTCACGGCAGCGACACGGCCCCGCATTTTATCAGGAGTGAGGAGCTGCACGAGCGTGTGGCGGACGACGACGCTCACGTTGTCGAGCGCGCCGAGGAGCACAAGCATGAGCAGCGAAAGCCACAGCGAATGCGAGAGGCCGAATCCGATCGTCGCGGCTCCAAATCCGGCGACGGACCAGAGGAGGGTGACGCCCGCCCGGCGCATCGGCGGGAGATGCGTGATCGTGAGGGCCATGGCGAGTGCGCCAAAAGAGGGAGCCGCTCGCAACCAGCCGAGGCCCACCGGGCCGACATGCAGGATTTGATCGGCGAACATCGGAAGCAGGGCGGTCGCGCCCCCGAGCAGGACTGCGAAAAGATCGAGCGTGATCGTCGCTAGAATCTCCTTTTTCCAAAAGACGAAGCTCAACCCGGCGAAGAGGTCGCGCAGCGGATGGCGGGTCGATCGATGGAGTTCCTGCCGGTCTTTGATCGGGATCAGAAAGGCGACGAAGATCAAGCCGCACACGGCATCGAAAGCATAGACCGCGGAGAACCCAAACTGCGCGATGAAGAGCCCGCCGATCGCGGGGCCGACCACGGAGCCGACCTCGAAATTCATGCTTCCCCAAGTCACCGCGTTTCCGAGCGCCTCACGCGGGACGAGATTGGCGGCGAAGGGGCTCCGTGCCGACCATCCGAACGCGCGCGCCACACCGTTGATCAGCAGCAGCAGATACATCAGCGGGAGGGCCGGCTCGAAGGCAACGCCACTGGTCTTTCCGAGGATTGCGGCGGTCGCGGCGATGCCGCGGTTGGCCCAGGTCAGCGGCGCGAGCGGCGGGATGGCCGAGTGATGAAGCGAGACGAGGGTCAGCGCGACCGAGGTGAGGACGAGCAGAAGTTGCGTCGCGATGAGGATGCGTTTGCGACGATAGCGGTCGGCGACTTGACCAGCGGGCAGCGAGAGGAAAATGACCGGCAGGGCGCCGACCAGCCCGACGAGGCCGAGCGCGGTGGCGGAGTGCGTGCGCTGGTAAATTTCGTAGCCGATCGCGACCGCGAGCATCTGCCGGCCGATGACCGAGATGAAGCCGCCGACCCAGTAATTTCGATAGGCGGGAAAACGGAACGCAGCGTAGGGATCGTGCGAATTCGGCTCGCGGGGCATGGACTTGGGCGAGAGTCGCGGAGGCAGGGGAAGCGGACAAGCGGGAACCTGCGCGGGCGCAAATTTCGATCGTCGAACTCCCTATTGTTTACCCCGATGAGCCGGTTATCGTCTCGACCTCGCATCGACCGCCAGTGAGCGTCAGTGCTTGCTTCGCGGACGGGGCGACACAAAACAGCAACCACAAAAAAACACAGCATCAGCATGAAAAAACTCCTCACATTCCTCGCCACTGCCGTTCTCGCGGTGGGCGCTTACGCGGGCGAATACCCGGACATCAGCATCACGGAACTCAAGTCCGCGATTGCCTCCAAAAAGGTCACCGTCATCGACGTAAATGGCAGTGAATCGTATCAAAAAGGCCACATCCCGACGGCGATCGACTTCGGCGCCAGCAAGGCGGAAATCGCCAAAGCTCTTCCCGAGGACAAGGGCGCCCTGGTCGTCGCATACTGCGGCGGACCGACGTGCGGCGCGTATGCGGCGGCGGCCAAAAAAGCTTCGGAACTCGGCTACACCAACGTGAAGCATCTCTCCGCTGGCATCTCCGGCTGGATGCAAGCCGGAGAGAAAACCGAGCCCGGCAAGTAACCGGCTCTGCTCCTTCAACGGGCGTTTCCTGCGACGGCAGGAGCGCCCGTTTTTTTTTGAGGAACTCTTACCAGCCCGCCGGTAAATCCGGGAGCGTCGCTTTCAGAATGGCGGTGATCGCCAGCTTCTCCGCGGGCGGAAGATACGCATATTCCCGATCCGATTTGGCCACGTTCAGAGCTGCGGCGAGGCGCTGGTAGATGCGTTGCTTCATCGGTGGCGGGAGGGCTTGGAACACCGAGCTGTAGATCATGTAGCTGCAGCGGTAGCGGAAAAGACGCGTGCGCAGATCGAAATCCTTGAGCGCCGCACCGTCTTTTGTCGGGCGTCGATTTTGAAGGAAATCAGCTTTAAAAGCCGCGTCACCTTCCACGCCTCCCGCGGGGAGCGGCACCTCGTCGGCGAAGAGCAAATAGCGCGTGACGATGCGCGACTGCTCGTCGAGTTCGGTCGCTTGCTCGGCGCTGAGTTGACCGCCGCTGGCGTGCAAATCCGTCCGCGCACGATACGACGCCTCAACGACGCGATTCACGAATCCGGCCTGATGTTCGAGGAGTAATTCCGGGAGGATGTCACTCGTCGGCGCGGGGTATTTTTCAAACCGAAAACGCAGTCCCGGTTCGATCGGACGCTTCGCCAGGCCGCTTGGCGACAGCTCTCCGATGACGTTCCCCCAATGGTTCGCGATGCTGTGTTTCCCGGTCACGTACCAGCCGCCGAGCCGCTGATCGAACGGCACGCCGTGCCCGATTTGCTCCTGCCGAAACGCGGTCATGCTGCCGCCCAGCGGGCCGGGCACGACGGACTTCACGAGCAAGCCCGGCACTCGGTGATTCTCCGCGCTCGCGTGGCAATTCATGCAGCGCTCGGAGCGCTCTACGCGTGGCGTTTGACCCGGTCGCGGGATGTCGAAGATGTAGAAAACTCCGCCGAGTTCCGGGTCCAGCGCCTCGATTTCGATGCGCCCGCCTGGGATGTAGCCGACGTACATTTCCTCCGTGAAAAAGAGCGCGCGCGGGTTCGCCGGGGTGATCAATTTGAGCTGAAGGCTGGTCGTCGAAAAGACGAGCATCTGCGAACTGACCGGCACGCCGAGCGCGTGCAGCAGGCTCAGGACGAACGCCTTTTCGCTGCTGGTTTCGAGCGGGATGCGGCCCGATTCGAGGTCGCCTTTCAGCCGCGTGAACGCGTCGGCGGGCGTGCGCTGCCGGTAGTTGTGCGGCGGCTGATCGATCTCCTGAAAAGTCGGCTGCGCGGCCGTCGCGCTGGTCAGCGAAGCGAGCATCCCGAGCAGAAAGGCGCGCAGCTTCAGCGGCATCGGGCGACGCTTATTTCGCCCACGCGTCTTTGAGCGTGATCGTGCGATTGAAAACTGGGCGATCCGTCGCGGCATCGCGCGGGTCGAGGCAGAAAAAGCCGAGCCGCTCGAACTGATACCGCAGCTCGGGGGTCGCATCGGCGAGCGAAGGTTCGAGTTTGCCCGTCACGATTTCGAGCGAGTGCGGATTGAGGAACTGTTTGAAATCGCGGCCCTCCGCGTCGGGCTCGGCTTCCGTGAACAGACGATCGTAGAGCCGGACCTCCGCGTCGATCGCGCGCTCTGCACTGACCCAATGGATCGTCCCTTTGATCTTGCGATTCGCCGTCGTGCCGCCGCTTTTCGAGTCGAGATCGGCCGTGCAGCGGAGCTCGGAAATGTTGCCGTCTGCGCCTTTCACGACCTCATCGCACTTGATGATGTAGGCGTATTTCAGCCGCACCTCGCCGCCGGGTCGGAGCCGGAAATATTTGGGCGCAGGCACTTCCATGAAGTCGTCTCGCTCGATGAAAAGCTCGCGTCCGAAGTGCAATTTGCGCGTCCCGACGGCGGGGTCGGCGGGATGGTTCGCGGCATCGAGTTCTTCGGAATGATCCGCGGGCAAATTGGTGATGACCACCTTCACCGGCTGCAACACCGCAAGCCGGCGAAGGGCTCTGGCGTTGAGTTCCGCGCGGATCGCATGTTCGAGCACGGCCACTTCCGTGACGCCGTTATACTTCGTCACGCCGATGTGATACGCGAAATTTCGCAACGCTTCCGCCGGCACCCCGCGCCGACGCATCCCGCAGATCGTCGGCATCCGCGGATCGTCCCAGCCGTTCACCAGCCCCTCTTTCACGAGCTGCATCAGCTTGCGCTTGCTCATCACCGTGTAGCTCAGATTCAGGCGCGCGAATTCGTGCTGATGCGGGCGCGGTTGCGCCACCGGGAGACTTTCGAGAATCCAGTCGTAAAGCGGCCGATGCACCTCGAACTCCAGCGTGCAAATCGAGTGCGTGATCCCTTCGATCGAGTCGCTCAGGCAGTGCGCGAAGTCATACATCGGGTAGATGCACCACGCATTTCCGGTGTGGTGATGCTCGGCGTGCCGGATGCGGTAAAGCAGCGGATCGCGCAGCCAGACGTTCGGCGAAGTCATGTCGATCTTCGCGCGGAGCGTGCGCGCCCCGTTCGGAAATTCGCCGGCCTTCATGCGCGCAAAAAGATCGAGGCTTGCCGCGACCGGGCGCTCGCGAAATGGGCTCGGGATTCCTGCCCGATCCGGCCCGCCGCGATACCGGTCCGTTTCTTCCGGCGAGAGATCGCAAACGTAAGCCTTTCCCGCGCGGATGAGCTCCACGGCGAAGTCGTAGAGCTCCTGAAAATAATCGCTGGCGTAAAACGGCTCGAGGGACTCGAAGAGCGGCTCACTTTCATCCAGCCTAATTCCTTCCCCGCTGCGGTCGCCTTTCACTTTGAAGCGCATCACCTGATCCGCCCACCCGCCGATCAGCCACTTCACATCCGCGATGATCGAGTCCACGTATTCGACCTCCTCTTTCGTCGGATTCGTGTCGTCCATCCGCAGGTTGCAAACGCCGCCGAACTCCCGCGCGATGCCGAAATTTAGGCAGATCGATTTGGCGTGCCCGATGTGCAGATAGCCATTTGGCTCCGGCGGGAAACGCGTGACGACCTGCGGATATTTCCCCGCCGCGAGATCGGCTGCGACCATCTCCCGGATGAAGTCGGTCGGCTCAGGCAGGGGGATGGGCTCGGTGCTCATGAAGATGGGGCGAAGTCTTGAAAAAGGCCGCGAGTTCGCAGGCTGCGAACGCTCATGCGGCAAACAAAAACAGCCAGCCCGTTTTGCGGGCTGGCTGTTTCAAAAAGATCGGCTCGCGGTTACGCGGCGGTGTTGAAACGGAACTTGGCCTTCGCACGCTTGGCGTTCGATTTCGCCTTCCGCTTGGATTTCTGCGTCGGGGTCTCGAAAGCCCGGAGACGGCGGACCTCTTCCATGATCCCTTCGGATTCGAGTTTTCCTTTGAGGCGTTTGAGAGCGCGGTCGATGGGCTCTCCTTTGCGAACGATGACTTCAGGCATTATGTGTTCCCTTGATTCTGGTTTCTTGAAATTGGTGGTTGAGCGGGTGCCAAGGCTAGGAGCGGGTCGGATGCTCGTCAATGCCCTGTTTTTGGGAAATTCGGGGGCTGAAAAGCGCGTTATTCCGCCTCGATCCGCTCCAAAAGACGTGATTTCAGACGACCGAAAGTCGGGGATTGGATCTGCGCCAGGCACGCGCGGGCCTCGTCTTTTTCGCCGAGCTTCAGGTGGACGCGAGCGAGATTGGCCAGGGCGAAATCGGCGTTCGGGGACGCCTGCCGAAAGCGTTTCCATGCAGCCAGCGCCGCACTCCAATCGGGGTGGGGCACGGTGTAGAAAATCTCGGCGTAGGCCTGGGCATAATCGGCGTTTTCCGGCGCAAGCCGGCTGGCTTCGGCGAAGTGACGCGTCGCGATTTCAAAGGCCGAGGCCTCGGGCAGGTCGAGTTCGTGCCGGAAGACGAAAATCACGTTGCCCGCATTGAAATGATGCACCGCCGAGACCGGGTCGGCTTCCGCCGCGCGGCCGAAATAGTCCGCTGCCTTTCGAGCTTCGCCGCGGCCCAGCCACGCGCCGCCGAGATGATCGAGCACCGCGGCATTTTTCGGATCGAGCTTCTCCGCCGCCTGCCATTTTTCCACCGCCTGCCCGTGCTTTTCCTTGCCCCACAGGAACTCTGCGAACGCGTTTTTGATGGCCGCGTGCTCCGGGTATTTGGCCTCCAGTTCGGAGTAAACGCGCGACAGCTTTTCCAACTCCTCGGCGCTCGTCCCGTCGGCCTCCACGGTCATCTCGAGCAGGAGCGCGGCTTGCAATTCCTGCCCGGGCGTGGACTGCGAAGCCGCCTCAGCAAAGGCGCGGACGCCAGTGGCCGCCAGCAGCGCCGCGCAGATCAGCGCGGGCAGTTGACGGTGCGTGACATCGGCCATAGTTTCGCGGCGCCTCATCCAGAAGCGTGAATATCACTCCAATCGGCCTACTCGCAAATCGCTCAAACGCTGTCTCAGACAGCGCCAGCGGTGGTCTCGCCGAAGCCCGGTAGCCATCATGCAGAAGCTCGATTTCGCCCAAGCCCTCGACCTGATCGTCACCCAAGACCCGAGGTATCCGCGCGACGCCTATCACTTTCTCCGGGAGGCACTCGACTTCACGATCAAGGTCCGCAAAAAAGCACGGGATGCCTCCGCGCACGTCACCGGTCAGCAGCTTCTCGACGGCGTCCGCATTTATGCGCTGAAGGAATTCGGGCCGATGGCTTCCACCGTTTTTGCGTATTGGGGCATCCATCGCTGCGAGCATTTCGGCGACATGGTTTTCAACCTGATCGGCCTCGGGATTTTCGGAAAAACCGAGCACGACTCGATCGAAGATTTCCGAGGTGCTTACAACTTTCAGGAAGCCTTCGTCGCGCCATTTTTGCCGGAGAAAATCACCACGCATCGGAGGCTGGCGATCGGCTCTCCGGCGGAAGAACTGAATTGAGTTGAGGGTTGAGCCGTTGAGGGTCGAGGGCCGCGCACAAACCGCGAGCGTTTCGTCGCCTTCCCCGGCTCATCGAATCGTCAGCGACGTTTCGATTTAGAAAACGCGCCTCTCATCCCTCAACTTCCCCACCCTCAACCATGCTCAATCTAACTGCCGCCAAGTCCCCGCGTTCGCCCGCGACGCTCCAGTTTCCAGCCGCCACCGCCCGCCGGTGGACGCTGCCAAATGGCCTCGTCGTCATCGTGCAGGAGGACCACAGCGCGCCGGTCGCGAGCGTCCAGGCTTGGGTCGAGACCGGCTCGATTCACGAAGACCGCCACCTCGGCGCGGGTATCTCGCACATCCTCGAGCACATGCTTTTCAAGGGCACGGAGAGCCGCTCGACGAGCGCTTTTGCCCAGACGATCCAGGACGCGGGCGGCTACATCAACGCCTACACGTCGTTCGATCGCACGGTCTATTGGATCGACATCCCGTCGAAAGGTCTCGGCACCGCGCTCGATCTCCTCGCTGATGCGATGCAGCATTCGACGCTTCCCGCGGACGAATACGTGAAGGAGCAGGAGGTCATCCGCCGCGAATTTGCGATGGGCGAAGACGACCCCGACCGCGTCGCGAGCCACGATCTCTTCGCCGCCGTGTATCGCGAGCATCCGTATCGCCACCCGGTCATCGGCCACCTCGACGTTTTCAACAGCCTCACCCGCGACGACGTGATGGCCTATTACAAAGCGCGTTACGTCCCGAACAACACGTTCTTCGTCATCGTCGGCGACGTGAATGCCGACGAGGTCCGCGCGCAACTCGCCGCTCATTTTGAAAAGAGCCCGCGCAAATCTCTGCCGCCGCTTTTCATCCCGCCCGAGCCTCCGCAACTCGGCCGCCGCGAGCACCACGCGGAATTCGCCACCGAACTCACGCGCCTGCACCTCGCCTGGCACATCCCGGCGCTCACGCATCCCGACGTGCCCGCGCTTGATTTGCTCGCGGTCGTCCTCGGCTCGGGCCGCAGTTCCCGGCTGTATCGCCAACTCCGCGAGCTCGGGGTCGTCCACAGCGCCGATGCGTGGTGCTACGCCTCCAGCCAGCCGGGAATCTTCGGCGTCGATGCCGTGCTCGATCCGGAAAAACGCGCGCAGGTCGAAGCGGAAGTGCTTCGGATGATCGGAGAATTTCGCGCCGGCGAAGTCACGCCCGCCGAACTCGAAAAGGCGAAAAAGGGCTCGCTGAGCCAGCAGTTTCACCAACTCACCACGATGCGAGGAAAGGCGTCCGACCTCGGCTCCAACTGGCTTCTCACGCGCAATCTCGACTTCTCCCGCGACTACTTGGAGGCGCTGCAAAACGTGAGCGCGGCCGACATTCGCCGCGTCGCGGAAACCTATCTCAGTGCGCGGAACCTCACGGTCACCTCGCTCAATCCGGCGGGTTCGCTCGCGCAAAATTTGTCCGTCAGCAGTGCTTCGGAGGCCGCCGAGATTCAGAAATTTGAACTCTCGAACGGCCTGCGCCTGCTCGTGCGCGAAGACCCGCGGCTGCCGCTCGTCTCCATCCTCGCGACGTTTAAATCGGGTCTTCTGGCCGAGACGCCGGCGACCAACGGCATCACCCGGCTGCTCGCAAAAACGCTGCTAAAAGGCACCGCGAGCCGCACCGCGGAACAGATCGCGGAGGAGATCGAAAGCGTCGGCGGGAGCATCTCCAGCGACGGCGGAAACAACAGTATCGCCCTCGCCGTCAGCGCGATGCAGCCCGACCTCGAGCTCGGCCTGAACCTGCTCGGCGACGTCCTCCGCCACGCGACGATCCCGGAAAAAGCGATCGCACGGGAAAAGGAGGCGCAGCTCGCGGGGATCAAAGCCGAGGAAGAAGATGTGACCACGGTCGCGCGACACCTGCTCCGCGCGCATCTGCTCGCGGGGCATCCGTACGCGTTGCACAGCCTTGGGACGCCGGCATCCGTGGCCGCGCTCAAGCGCGACGATTTGCTCGCGTTTCGCGACCGTCATCTCGTCGGGAGAAATGGCGTCGTCGCCGTTTTTGGCAACGTGAACGCCGCGGAAGTGAAGGCCCTCGTCGAGCGCGAATTCGGCGCGCTCGCCGCCGGTGAACCCGCGCTGGCCCAGCCTCCACAGCCCGTTCCGCTCGTACGCCCAGTCGAGGTGATGGAGACGCGGGAAAAGGCGCAGGCGATCCTCATGGTCGGTTTTCACGGAGCCGATTTATTTAGCCCCGACCGCGCCGCGCTCGAGTTGATCGACGAGGCTTCCAGCGATCTCGGCTCGCGCTTTTTCATCCGCATCCGCGAGGAGCTCGGCCTCGCCTATTTCGTCGGCAGCAGCCACATGATGGGCCTCGCGCGCGGTCCGTTCGTTTTCTACCTCGGCACCGATCCGCTGAAGCTCACCGCGGTGAAAGCCGAGCTCCTCGACGAGATTCGCAAGCTCGCCGAGAACGGCCTCACCGCCCCGGAACTGGCTCGGGCAAAGGAAAAGATGCTCGGCCAGCAGGACATCCGGAACCAAAGCAACGACGCCTTTGCCTACAGCTCCGCGCTCGATGAACTCTACGGCCTCGGAGCCCTGCACTACCGCGAGCTGCGCCGCGAGGTCGAATCCGTGACGCTCGAAGACGTGCGCCGCGTGGCAAAAAAATACTTCGCCGACCAGCCCGCGGTCATCGCCGTGGTGCGACCGGAAGAGGCGTGAAACCGCGGCGCTGCGAGCGCCGCGAGCCTCCTTCCTGTCATCTTGAGCGCAGCGCAGCGGAGTCGAAAGACCTCTTGCTATTTCCCCCGCTCGGACGCGTCCCGTTGGGGGAAATAGTTAGAGGTCCTTCGACTCCGCCCGCAAAGCCGGGCTCCGCTCAGGATGACAAAAATTCAGATCGCGCCCGCCCACCGCAACCGAGCTGGAATTCCCGCCGCCGCGCCCCATATTCCGCGGCCTATGTCGATTTGGAATATCGCCCATCCGTGGCTCCGCGAGCTCGTTTCGTATGAACCTGGCAAGCCGATCGAGGATGTCGCGCGCGAGCTCGGACTGAGGCCCGACGAGATCATCAAACTCGCCTCGAACGAAAACCCGCTCGGCCCGTCGCCGAAAGCTTTGGTGGCAATGCGCGAGGCGCTGGAGCGGTCGCATTTTTACCCCGACGGCGGCGGCTATTATTTGCGCGAGGCGATTGCCGCGAAGCTCGGGCTGAAACGCGAAAACGTGATCCTCGGCTGCGGGTCGAACGAAGTGATCGAGTTCATCGGACACGCGTTTTTGAGGCCCGGCGACGAGATCATCACGGCGCGGCACGCGTTCGTCGTTTACAAGCTGATGGCCACACTTTTCGGCGCGACCACGGTCGAAGTGGACGACCCCGGATTCGCCCACGATCTCGATGCGATGGCCGCCGCGATCACGCCGCGGACACGCGAGATTTTCATCGCGAATCCGAACAACCCGACCGGCACGCTCGTCTCGCAGGCGGAGATCGATCGCTTCATGGCGAAGGTGCCGGAGCATGTCGTCGTCGTGTTCGACGAAGCCTATTTCGAGTTCCTCGAAAACCCGCCCGACACGCTCAAATTCGTCCGTGAAAATCGCAATGTCGTCGTGCTGCGAACCTTCTCGAAAATCCAGGGTCTCGCGAACCTGCGCATCGGCTACGGGCTCGGAAATCCCGAACTGATCAGCGCGCTGCAAAAGACGCGGCAGCCCTTCAACGCGAACGGCATCGCGCAAGCCGGCGCGCTCGCCGGGCTCGCCGATGAGGAACATCAGCGCAAGACGCGCGAGCTCACGATCGCCGGCCGCGACTGGATGCAAAACGAGTTCGCCTCGCTCGGGCTCGAGTTCGTGCCGAGCTTCGCGAACTTCGTGCTGGTGCGCGTCGGCGACGGAAAAGCGGTGTTCCACGCGCTGATGAAAAAGGGCGTGATCGTCCGCGACATGACCGCGTACGGACTCCCGGAATGGATCCGTGTCTCGATCGGCACGCGGGCGCAGAACGAGCGATTCCTCGACGAACTCCGCGTCCTGCTTCCAGCCGCGGTCGCGCAAGTCTGAGTGTCCGAGTTCTGTAATTTTCTCATGCACTTTCCTGATCAAATCGACCTCGCGCATTACGAGCGTATTTACCCCGAAGTGGCTCTGGCGCTTGGTTCCCGGCGGGTCGCACCGACCGCGGGCGAGCTTGCGTTCCTGGCGAGAGCGGCGGCGACGGAGCTGCCGGTCGGCAATGTCGGCCCGGCGAATCTCTGCTTCCTCGCAGCGGTCGCGAGCGCGAGCGGCGCGACGCGGATGATGGAAATCGGGACGGCTTCCGGCGCGTCGAGCGCCCTGCTGGCATCGATCGCCGCGAGCACGCTCGCGGAGGATCCCCGAAAATCTGAAGGCGTTCTTCTGACGACGATCGACAAGAAATCGCGGTGCCTTTTCGACGACAGCAAGCCGATTGGATTCATGATCCGAGAGCTCGCGACGGAGCTCGAATCGCGCATCCGAATTCACACCGAGCAGGACTCGTTTCTCGCGCGCACGATCGTCCCGCCGCGCTCGCTCGATCTCGCGTTCATCGACGGAAATCATCAGCACCCGTGGCCGCTGCTCGATGTGCTGAACCTGCTTCCGCTCATGGTTCCCGGCGCGTGGATCATCCTGCACGACACCGACCTGCCGGCGGTCGCGGCGCGGCTGAATGTCCCCGCGCGATACGGAGCGCAGTGGATTTTGGAAACATGGCCCGGCCGCAAACTCGCCTCCGACAACATCGCCGCAGTGGCTCTGCCACAGGATTTGCGGGCGCTGCGTCCGGTTTTTGAGGAGCTCCGCGAGCGGCCGTTCGAGGTCGCGGCGACGGGCTGGAATCGCTATCGCAAAATGCTCGATGACGCGTTCGCCTACGCCTTCGCCGCGCTTTGACCGACACCATCGCCGCCATTTCGACCGCGTTCGGTGAAGGCGCGATCGCCATCATCCGGCTCAGCGGTACGGACGCGTTGCGCATCGCCGATGCGGTTTTTCGCGGGAAGAAATCGCCGGGTGAATTGCCCTCACGCGTGCAGCAATTTGGTTCGATCTTCGACGACGAACGGAAGCTCGACGATGTGCTGCTCTCCGTTCATCGCGCGCCGCACAGCTACACCGGCGAGGATGTCGTGGAGATCAACTGCCACGGCGGCGTGCTCGTCACGCGGCGCATCCTCGAGCTACTGCTGTCGAAAGGCGCGCGGTCGGCGCTGCCGGGGGAGTTCACGCAGCGCGCATATCTCGGCGGGAAGATGGATCTCACGCAGGCCGAGGCGGTCATGGATCTCATCACCGCGCAGACCGATCTCGCGCTGCGCGCCGCGACCGAGCAGCTCGAAGGCCGGCTCGGCGAACGCATCCGCGCGCTCCGCGAGGGCTTGCTCGGATTGCTCGCGCACGTCGAGGCGTTCATCGACTTTCCCGACGAAGATATTGATCCCGACACGGGCGCGGCGTTGCTCGCGAAGCTAGACGCCATGCGGGCGGAGACGCGGGCACTGCTCGCGACGGCGGGGCAGGGGAGAGTCCTCCGCGAGGGCGTGCGGACGGTCATCTGCGGTGCACCGAATGTCGGGAAATCTTCGTTGCTGAATCTTCTGCTCGGCTACGAACGCGCGATCGTCAGTGCCCGCCCCGGCACGACCCGCGATGTGATCGAGGAGGTGATCAACCTGCGCGGCATCCCGCTGCGCCTCGTCGATACCGCCGGTCTGCGCGAGTCGTCCGACGAGATCGAGCGGGAGGGAATGGAGCGCACGCGACGGCAGCTCGACCGCGCGGATTTGGCGCTGGAAATCGTGGATGTGAGTGCGCCGCGCGGAGATCGCCTTTGCGACACCAGCCTCCTCGTTTTGAACAAGCAGGATCTCGGCGAACACGAGAGCTGGCGCGGGGTCGGAGGCGTCCGCATTTCATGCCGCGAACAGGAGGGAATCGCCCAGCTCGAGGATGCGATCCTCGCGCGCATCGGCGGCGGTGAGACGGCGCAGCGGGACTGGTCCGTCGCGATCAATGCGCGGCATCACGCCTGCCTCGCGAAAGCTCTCGCAGACTGCGATGCCGCGCGCATGGCGCTCACGGGCGGCCTGTCGCCGGAGTTCGTGGCGGAGGAACTTCGCGCCGCGCTCGACGCCGTTGGCGAGGTGGTCGGGCGCGTCGATGCCGAGGATGTGCTCGGGAAAATCTTCAGCACTTTTTGCATCGGGAAGTGAGGTGTAGGAGGAAGTCAGGCGTCTCGCCTGACCGGGTTCATCTCCTCCGCCACGTCAGGCGAGACGCCTGACTTCCTCCCTGATGAGGCCCGCAATCGGCTCTTTTGAAACGCAGGAGACGCTGCAAGGCTCCCGCCCGCTCATGCCTTTTTCGTTCTACAAACAGCTCCTCCGCCCGCTGCTTTTTCTCTTCGACGCGGAGAGCGTTCATCACTTCGCGCTGGATCTTTTGGTGAAAACCGGGCCGCTGCTGAAGCTCGTCGCGCCGCGCCCGGACCCGCGGCTCGCGCGGACGGTTTTCGGCGTGCAGTTTCCGAATCCCGTCGGGCTTGCCGCCGGTTTCGACAAAAATGCGGTCGCACTCGCGGCGTGGCAGGCGCTGGGATTCGGGTTCGCGGAAGTCGGGACGATCACCGCGCGCGCGCAGGCGGGGAATGACAAACCGCGCGTCTTTCGCGTGCCGGAAGTCGGTGGATTGATCAATCGTCTCGGCTTCAACAACGACGGCGCGGACGCCATCGCGGTGCGCTTTCGTCGGATGCAGGCGGCGAATCGGTGGCCGCACATTCCGGTCGGGATCAATCTCGGGAAATCGAAGGTCACGCCGATCGAGGAGGCGACGAACGACTACCTGCTTTCGTTCGAGCGGCTGCAATATTTCGGCGATTATTTCGTCCTGAACATCAGCTCGCCGAACACGCCCGGCCTCCGCTCACTGCAGGATCACGACGCGCTCGATCATCTGCTCGGCACGCTCCAGCGGCGCAACACCAGCCGCCGCCCGCTGCTCATCAAAATCGCGCCGGACCTCGAATGGGAGGCCATCGAGCAAATCGTCGGGCTGGCCGTGGAGCACGAATTGGCGGGCATCGTCGCGACGAATACGACGATCGATCACTCGTGGGTGCCCGCGCATCGGCGGCAGCAGGGCGGGCTCAGCGGACAGCCGTTGCGCGAGCGCTCGACGGAGATCGTGCGCTTCATCGCGGACCGGACGACGCTGCCGATCATCGCGGTCGGCGGGATTTTCAGCGCCGACGATGCGCTGGAAAAATTCGATGCGGGCGCGGCGCTCGTGCAGCTCTACACCGGCTTCATTTACGAAGGCCCGCACCTCATCCGCGAGATTTGCGGCGCGCTCTTGCAGCGATGACGCACAAAAAAAGCGGCGTTGATCGGATTGAGCAGGAAAACAGGAAAACAGGAATTTGGAGTCCGGCGGGAGTTTTCTGTTTTTCTGTTTTCCTGCTTCATCTTTTTCGGAATTTTCGTCGGCGGACGATGAATCCGGCGGCGAGGTGGAGCGCGGTAATGGCGGCGGCGGCGTGGATCAGCCAGTCGCCGTGGCGGGTGTAAAAGGTGAAGGCGGTTTCGGCCGGCACGGTGATTTCACGCACCGCGAAGCCGCGCTCGAATGGTCGCAGCCAGTAATCGACGTGGCCCACGCGATCGACGGAGCAGGTGACGCCGGTGTTCGTGCAGCGCACGAGCGGGCGGCGATTTTCGATGGCGCGGAACATGGCATTCGCGACGTGCTGCTCGGCTCCGGCGGTTTCGAGAAACCAGCCGTCGTTCGTGATGTTCACGAGCATCTGCGCGCCGTGCAGGACGAACTTCCGCGTCAAGTCGCCGACCGAATCTTCGAAGCAAATCAGCGGCGAAAACTTCAGCGGCGGCTCCGCGATTTTCATCACGGTAAACTCGCGGCCGGTCGCGAAATCCGACGGCACGAGATCACCTGCGATCCTCGCCAGCAAAGGAACGAAGTGGCGACCGGGGATGTATTCGCCGAACGGGACGAGGTGCATTTTCCGGTACGTCTGGATGTCGTGGCCGCGGTTCGAGAGCAGCGTGGCGATGTTGTAATCCTCGCGAAGATCGGGGTCGGAATCGGTGGTGCCGATGAGCAGCGAGAAGTCACCGCGCGCGGCCTGATCCATGACGAATTCGTAGTTCGTTTTGTCCGCGTACATGCCGCGCGGAGTTGCCGCTTCGGGCCAGAGGAGGAGATGCGGTCGCGCGGTCGCGGCGAGCCCCGTCAGCTCATCGAGTTGCTTCATCACGAGGTCTTCGGCTTCGCCGGAAAACTTCACGGCTTGCGAAATGTTTGGCTGCACTGCGGCGAGGCGGACGGCCGTACCCGCGGGCGTTTTCGCGAGAAGCGCGCGCACGCCGTACGCGAAAACCAGCGCGACCAGCGCGACGGTGAAGCTGAATTCCCAGCGCACCTTTTTCAGAAAAATCGGGCCGAACTCCGCAACGATGCGGCGGACGATGATGACGGCCATGACGTTGCAAAAAACGACGAGGAACGAGAGGCCGGCCACGCCGGTGAGATCGGCGATTTGGATCATTGCGAGGTCGCCGTGGAGGGCGATGCCGATGCCGTTCCAGCCGAAGCCGCCGAACATCCAGCCGCGGACCCACTCGTGCGCGACCCAGGCGCAGGCGGCGAAAAAGGCGGTGGCTAGATTGCGGCGCGAGCCGAGGAATGCGGTCGCGTTTTCGCCGCCAATGAGTCGTCCGGCGAACCACGCCCAAAACGCAAAATAGACGGCGAAATAGGAGGCGAGGAGGAGCGGCAAACCATGGAGCCAGGCGGTTTGGAAGAGTGTCCCGAGCGAGCCGAGCCAGTAAAAAGTGCCGGTGAAAAAGACGAGTCCCGAAACGTAGCCGAGCGCGAACCGGCGGGTCGGCGCGGCTCCCGAAAACCAGACGGCGCAGAGCAGCGGGACGAGCGCGATCCAGCAGAGCCAGCCGAAATTCCAGGGCGCGAAACAGAGCGTGAGCAGAACTCCCGTGAGTGCGGCGGCGAGCCAGGGCCAGAGGCGGCGTCGGGCGGGGATGGTCGGTCGGGGATCGGACATTTGGGAAAAGGGCGCGGAGTTTTCGACGCGCCGTTCGCGAACGGCAATGCTGCAATTCAAGAGCGCTGAAGCGCGTAGCTCCCGGGTAGCGCACTCGTCTCGAGTGCTGGTTTCGGCGTCCCGCCGAAACGAACTTTCCGAACCGCGCGGTGGTCTCGAAATCGCGCGCGGTGAAAAGTCCGTCGAGGCGGGACGCCTCGACCAGCACTCGGGACGAGTGCGCTACCCCGGAGTTCCGGACGGACGCGCTTGCCCGGCCGCAGGGTTACTCCCGGCGGATGCGGCGGCTCTTTGGTTTCTCGCGGAGGTTCGGATTCAGGGTCTCTTTCAGGTCGCGGGCGTAGCCTGAGTTGACGTGGAAATTCGCCTTGTCGAATTCTTCGGGCGTGTGGAATCCGGCTTTGTCGGAGACGACGTAGCCGAGGTCCATGAGGCCGCGGATGCTGTTCATCAGCTCGGCGTCTTCGAGGTCGGGGATTCGTTCGCGCAGAGCCTTTCCATCGACGCCGCCGCTGGCGAAACCGAGGCCTTTGATCACGGAGACTTCCACTCCGTCGAGTTCGATGTCGCGTGCCATGTTTTTGAAAAAATGAGAGGTCGCGGGTCAGGCCAGCCGCTGTGCGACATCGCGCTGAATCCAGTCCCAGAGCCCATCCAGCGATGATCGGACATCGCGTTGTGCGGCTGAGAGTTCAGCGGAAGTGAAGCGTTCGCCGACGGCGGGGACGCGCTGGCCGAACAGGTAGAATTTGATTTTCGGCTCCGTGCCAGAGGGTCGCACGGCGAAGCGACGACCGTCGGCGAGGTCGATCATCAGCATTTTTTCTTTCGGGATTTTGTCGCCCTCGACGTCGGTGAAATCCTGCTGGGCGAAGTTGCGCACGCTGCTCACCGCGGCTCCGTCGGCGGTGGTCGGCTGCTGCGTGGCGTACGAAGCGACGAGCTGCGCGATCTTGGCCGCGCCCTCCGCGCCCTCGAAGGTCAGGTTGCCGTTCTTTTCAAAGTAGAATCCGTATTCCGCGTAAATTTCGTCGAGCAAGGCATCGAGCGTGAGGCCGCGGGATTTCGCGAACGCGGCGACTTCGGCGAAGACCACGGCGGCGGCGTTTCCGTCTTTGTCGCGGACGAAATCGTGCGCGCTGTAGCCGTAACTTTCTTCGCCTCCGCAGACGTAGTAGCTCGAGTGTGCAAGCCGCGCGGCGCGGGTTTCGGACTCGGGGAGCGAGCGATAGTTTGCGCGGACTTCGACAGGCAGGGCGGCTTCGTATTTGCCGAGTTTTTCCCCGATGTATTTGAAGCCGGTGAGCGTCTCGACGCAGCGGAGGCCGTGGCGCGCGGCGATCGATTTTTGCAGGTCGGTGGTGACGAAGGTTTTGATGATCACGCAGCGGCTCGCGTTGGCGGGGGTGATGACGCCCTGTTCGATCAATTTCGTCACGCGATACCAGGCCATCAGCGAGCCGATTTGGTTGCCGGTGAAGAGCTCCATTTCGCCCGCGCGATTGCGCGCGGCGACGCCCATCCGATCGCAGTCGGGATCGGTCGCGATGACGAGGTCGGCGCGCTCTTCATTTGCCAGCGCGATGGCTTTGGCGAGGGCTTCGGCGTTCTCGGGGTTTGGCGATTTGACGGTCGGGAAACGGCTGTCGGGAATCTCCTGCTCGGGGACCGTGGAGTAGCCGATGCCGAGGCGGTCGAGCATCGGTTTTACGATCGTGCCGCCGGTGCCGTGGATGGAGGTGAAGACGACGCGGAGATCGCGGGCGGCGGAGATGACTTCGCGGTCGAGCACGAGCGTCTCGAGGCGTGCCATGTAGGCGTCGTCGAGTGCGTTGCCGAGGACGGTGAGCTGGCCCTGCTCGGTCTCGGGGACGGGGTCGTAAACGTCGGATTCGGTGGCGTTGACTTTGCCGATGATGCCGGTGGCGTGCGGCTCGACGACTTGTGCGCCGTCGGAGAAATAGACCTTGAATCCGTTGTCGTGCGGCGGGTTGTGGCTGGCGGTGATGACGATGCCGCCGTGCGCGTTTTGCTCGCGGACGGTGAAGGAAAGTTGCGGGGTCGAGCGCGGGCCTTCGAAGAGACAAACGTCGCAGCCATTTTCCATTGCGACGCGTGCGGTGAGCTCGGCAAATTCACGGGAAAAAAAGCGGGTGTCGTGCGCGACGACGATCTTCGGCCGGCCGGGGATTTGCGCGGTGAGCAGCCATTCTTTGAGGTAGGCGACGAGGCCCTGCGCGGCGCGGCTGACGTTGTAGGAATTCATTGCGTTCGTGCCGATGCAGGGGCGCTGCGGGCGGCCGAGCGCCTGGGGTTCGCCTTGTTCCGCGGCGGTCACGATCTTGCCGATCGTGCGCCCGCGGAGGCCGCCGGTGCCGAATGCGAGGGTCTTGTAAAAGCGATCGTTGAGTTCGTCCCACGCGCCGGTCTGGACGAGTTCGGCGATGCTTTGCTCGACGATGGGCTGGCTGCTGCGGGCGAGCATTTGCGCGATGTTGCGGGCGCTGCTTTCGAGCAGTTGGCCGGCGGTCACGGCGCGCTCGAGTTGGAGATTCAGGTCGCTCATGGCGGGGAGTTTAGGAAGTCGGCGCGGGCGATTGCAACGCGCGCGGCGAGCGCTTTCACATCACGCGATCACGGAGCGGCGACTGAGCGAGATAGCGGTGAAAATTCGCGAGGAGGCGGAGAGATATTTTGAGACGATGAGCTCGTGCGGCGCGAGGCCGGCGTGGAGGAGCGCGGCGGATTCGGCGTCGAGTTTGACGTCGGAAAAAAAGCTTCATGGCGGGGAGGGATCGTGGCGCGATCATCGCGCGGTTGCGGCGGCGGCGAGGAGATGTTTTCCGAAAGTGAGGAGGCCGTGCGCGTTCCAGCCGAAGGCGACGACGCCGACTGCGAGAGGCGCGATCGCATTCACTCCGCACGCCGCGCCGAGGCCGATGGCGACGATGCCGAGTGAGAAAACTCCGATGGCGACGAGGCCGATGGCGACGATGCCGGTGGCGATGATCCCGACCGCGATCCCGCCGCTGGCGCGCTGGCCGATCGCGATGATGCCGCGGGCCACGAGCGGCTGGCCGTCGGCTCCGGCCCCAAATGCGATGTGAATCATGGGATGACCAAGCCACATCATGCGCGATTTCCATTCGCGGGCCGCGGGCTCGATGCGCGGCGCGCCGCAGTGGGCGCAGACCGCGGACTGCGGGGGCAGGGGCGCGGCGCAGTTGGGGCAATTCGCTTTGTGCATTGAGGTCGAACGGTGGTATCGGAAAACGAACCCCGTGAACACTACGCCAGCACCCACTCTTTGCCGCGCCGGGATGTTTCGTGGAGCCGTCGTGGCGTGCGTGTTTCTCGGCTTTGTCGCGCAGTCCGGCGGTCTCCTCGCCATCGATGCGCAGATCCATTTCGTCCCACCGGGATCGCGCGTGGAGGACTTGCCGAAGCTGCTGCCGCCGAAGCCGGGGGCGGTGGCGGACGAGGTGGCGGATGCGGGCGATTTTTACAACGCGCCGGGTGGCCGGAAGGTCGGACTTTTGCGGGTGAAGAACAGCGTCGCGGTGCGGTTCAATGCGAAGACGACGGCGCAAAAGGGGATGGCGGCGCTGAAGGCTCGCGCGGGTCTGGCGGCGCACGATGAGGTCGCGTGCGCGCAGTTTCGCAATGGTGGGGCGCTGCATCTTTTGCGGGCGAAAAACAAAGGCGCGAAGCTCGATGCGAAAGCGTTCCGCGCGGACGGGAGCGTCGCGTTTTCGAGCCCGGTTTATTTCGATCCGAAGACGCGCAGCCGGATGATTCCGACGGAGGAAATTCTCGTGAGATTCGCGCCCGGCGCGGACCCGGCGGCAGCGGCGAAAACGGCGGGGCTCGACGTGATGGGACGGAGCGGCGACGCGGTTCTGAATGTCTTCCGCCTGCGGATGCGCGATCCGAAATCCGGCGATCCGCTGCAGCTCGCGCGGTCGCTCAGCGCGGCTCGCGGGGTGGTCTGGGCGCAGCCGAATTTCGTGCGGGAGATCCATCACTTTCTCGAGCCCGGGAATGCGCTTTTCGCCGATCAACAGGCGCTGCGAAATACCGGTCAAAACAACGCGTCTCCGGGTGCGGATGTCGATGCCATGCACGCGTGGGACACGACAACGGGGGTTGCGGGGATCGTCATCGCGATCATCGACGATGGGGTGGATCGCTCGCATCCGGGGCTGCGCATTTTCACGAAACCGCCCGCGAGTTTAGAGGACGCGAGCGGGCTGATCGACGACGTCCACGGCTGGGATTTTGCGAACGACGACAACGATCCGAGCCCGGTCGGGACGAACGGGCACGGGACGGGATGCGCGGGAATCGCGGCGGCGAAATTTGGCAGTCGGGCGCGCACGGCGGGGATCGCGCCGGGCTGCACGATCCTGCCGGTGAAGATCGCGGACGACACGGGGGAGTTCACGACCGACGAGAAAATCGCGAAGGCGATCCTCTACGCGGCGCATTACGCGGACGTCTTGAGCAACAGTTGGGGTGGGGGATCGCCGAGCCAGTTCATCGACGACGCGATCATGTTTGCGACGACGAATGGACGCGGCGGAAAAGGGTGCCCGGTGTTTTTCGCGACGGGGAATTCCGCGAGCACATGGTATCAGGGCGGCGGGCGCTACCGCCTGTCCACGCAAGGATTGAAGGGCAATTACTACTACAGTTTTTTCTACGAAAAGGGCGCGACCTCCGGCGGCGAAAACGCGGTGCGCATCGACAATGTCTGCCTTCTCGACGCAGACGGTTACACGCACAAAACGGCGGTGCTGCCGGACGAGGATTTCGAGTTTTTCGTCTTCGGCTGGTGGCTCGCGAATGGTGGCGGCGCGACCGGAAATTGGTCGCTCTCGACGGAGAACGCGCTGACCGGGACGGGTGGTTATTTCTCCGCCGTCTCGCCGACGCTGGCGAAGGATCAATACGCGTGGCTGATCACGCCGCTGCTTTCGATCGCGGGGAATGAGACGTTCGCTTTCGCGGGGTCGGTTTCGATCCCGGATGACTCGTTTTTTTACGTGCCGGTTTATAACGAGAACGGGGTCTTCGTCGGCGCGTATGGACCGTGGAATGGGGTGCCGGATGCGCCGACGCCGGAGACCGGTTATCCCGCGAGCGCGCCGGGGGCGATCGCGGTGGGAGCGGCGACCGATGCGGGCTTTCGCAGCGACTACAGTGAATACGCCGGGAAGCTCGATTTCGTCGCGCCGAGCAACGGCGGGTGGAACGATATCGCGACGCTCGATCCGGTCGGCGTGATCGGGTGGACGCCGGGGGATTTCAAGATGAATTTCGGGGGCACATCGGCCGCGACGCCTTTGGCAGCGGGCATCGCCGCGCTGGTGCTCTCGGTGAACCCGAGCCTGACGGCCACGGAAATCCGCGACCTTTTGCGCCGCAGCACGGACCAGATTGGCGGGGTGATTTACGGGGTGAATGGCACGCACCCGGAGTACGGCTTTGGCCGGTTGAACGCGCGGAAAGCGGTCGAAAACGCGCTGGCAATGAGCGGTGCGGAAAGTCTCACGATTGACACAGATGGCGACGGGCTCCCGGATTTTTGGGAGCGTGCGAACGCGCTGAATGCCAGCGATCCTCTCGATGCGGCGCGTGACGATGACGGGGACGGCTTCACGAATTTGCAGGAGTATCTCGCGGGCACGGATCCGTCCGACTCGAGCAGCCGATTTATCGCGGCGATGCGGACCAGCGCGAATGGCGACGTGCACCTCGCTTTTCCCACGCTGGTCGCCCGGAGCTACCGGGTCGAATACGCCGAGCAGCTCGGGAATGCTGATTGGAGGCTGCTTGGCGGGGATATTGCGGGAACCGGCGCGGTGGTCGATGTGATCGATTCCGGCGCGATCAGGAGCCAGTCCGCGCGATATTATCGGGTGCGGGTGCAGCCCTGACGCCGCCGCTTTTCCGCGATTCCGCTTCGCTGGCCTACTGCCAGGAGATCACGTCGTCGGAGACTTTGGTGCCTTTGCGATAGTTGTCGGGAAAGGACGTTTTGTCTCCGATCACGTTATCTTTCCCCATTGAAAAAGCTCCGACGCCGGTCCGCGGTCTGAGCTCGTCCTTGAAGTCATCGTAGCACTGATCCACGTCCAGCACGTTGTCGTAGTTGGTATCCATCATGACGAAGTATTGGCTGCCCCACGGGTCGAAGAGGCAGCCGAGCAAAGCGACGTTGGTAGGCTCTCCACCCGATGCAGTTTTCTCGAGCACCCCGGCCCGAGGGAGGAGCGGATTTTGGGCGACCTTCGCTTCGTAAAAGACGATCCGCCGCGGATTATAAATGTCATTTTCATTCACGCCGTCTTTCCGGGAAATGGCGCGCAGTGTGTCGAAGAGGAACACGTTGTTGATCTTGCACTTCGTGACGACCACCGAGTCGCCGCAGTAAAAGTCCTTGGGAGTTGCGGTTGACGGTGGCTTGGCCGTGGCCGTGGTTTTTTCGAGCGGAGGGTATTTGCTGTATTCCGTGTAGTAGTGCTTCACCGCCGCGACGATTTGCGTGACGTCGTTTTTGGCCTGAACCCGCCGCGCATTTTCTTTGACTGCCCCGATCGCGGGGAACAGCAGGCCCATCAAAATCGCGATGATCGCGATGACGGTGAGCAGTTCGATGAGGGTGAAAGCGGCGGAGAAAGAAGGTTTGGGCGAAAGGTTTTTCATGATGGGGAAGCTTTGCGGCAAGCTACTGGACGCGCCCGGAGTGACAACCGAAATTCCCCTCGCCGCGCGCTGAAGCCGGCGCACTTTACCGATGAAATATCAGGAGCAAATCCTCACGACGCGCGACGGCATCCGACTGCGCGTGCGGGCTGCGAAGATGGACGCGGAGGCGCGCGCGGTGGCGGTGCTGACGCACGGGCGGGGCGAGCACTCGGGGCGCTACGGGCATGTGGTGGAGGCGTTTGCGGCGCGTGGGGTGCGGGTATGGAGCTACGATTTGCGGGGGCACGGGCGGTCCGGTGGGAAGCGTGGTGATGTCCCGTCGTACGATGCGCTGCTCGATGATCTCGGGTGCGTCGTGGCGCTCGCGCAAGTCGAGGCGCTGCCGCTCTTCCTGCTCGGCCACAGCCTCGGCGGACAGATCACGTTGAATTACCTGCTCCAGCGCGAGACCTCCTGCCGCGGGGCGGTGGTGGCGTCGCCATATCTCCGGCTCGCGTTTGCGCCGCCGCGCTGGCGTCTCGCGCTGGCCGATGCGGCGCGGTGGCTCTGGCCTTCGCTCACGCAGCCGACGCCGATGCCGTGGTCGCGGTTGTCGCGGGATCAGGATCATCTCGCCTCCTTTCCCGACATGGAATTGATGCATCACGACATCTCGGCGCGCATGTATCACGCGGTGAAAAGCGGCGCTGTCGGAGCGCTGGCGAACGCCGCCCGCCTGCGGACTCCGCTGTTTCTCATCCACGGCGCGGACGATCCGGTCACGAGCGTGGAGGCGACGAGGGAGTTTTTTCAGCGGGCGGGTTCGGCGGATAAAACGCTGACGATCTACCCGGAGATGCTCCACGAGACGCACAACGAAATCGGCCGCGAGCGCGTTTTCTCCGACGTGATCGGGTGGGTGGAGGCGCGCTTGTCGGGAACGTAAATTCCACTTTCCACTTTCCGCGTCGCCTCTATAGTGCCCGCCCTTTCGCCAACCCGAGCCCCATTTTTATGTCGCAACATCGCAGTCTCAAAGGTGCCAGCACCATCGCCGCCAAACGCAACGTCCTGAAGCGTTTCGAGCGCGTCGAACTTCTCAAGAAGCGCGGGGAATTCAAGGCGGGCGACAAGGTCATCGGCCTGAAAAAGACCAAGCCGGACGAATAGCCGCACGGCCCCCGCTTCGCCGAGGGCGTTGCGCCCTCGGCGGGGAGGTCTGCATGGATTGAGGGCCGAAGTGCCTCGCTTTATCCCGGGCGGCGCAGGCTCGGCTCGCGGTCCCAGATGCGGCCGTTTTTGGCGGCGGCGATGAACTTGCCGACCGCTTTTTCGTTCGCGAGCGGGACGATCCCGGCGTCGGATTTCACGCCGCATCGGTCGAGCAAAGGCTGTGCTCCGGCGGAGTGAGCGAGGACTTTGAGATGGGCGAAGGCGTCGCTCGTCCAATCGACGGCGGCGGCTTGCGTAGCGAGGTCGGCGGCACCTTTTTCAGTCGCGAGGATGACGAGGGCGTCGAAGAAAATCGACGGCGCGGAGGAGAGCGGGAAGTCGGCTTCGACCAGCGCCCCGGTGTTGTCTTTCGCTCCGCCGACTTTCGGCGCGATGAGCGCGACGACGGCCTTTTCTTTTTTTGCCGCGCTGCGGAGAGCGGCGAGAATCGCGGCGTCGAAACCGTCGGTGACGAGCACGCCGATCTTGCGTCCGGCGAGGGTCACTGGCGTTTTGCCGATGAGGCTGAGGGACGGCGACGGCGCGAGATCGCGGGGAGCGACGGCGGGAGAAATGGCGTCGCCCGCGCCCGGCATTCCGAGCGCATCCGTCACGCCGGCGTGCAGCGCGGCGTCGATGGTTTTGAGATGACCGAGCATTCGCAGGCGGATGGCTTTCGTCTCGACGTGGGCGAGTTCGAAGGCGAACGCGCTGATCATGTGCTGCTGCTCCGGCGCGGTCATCGAGCGGAAAAACATCCGCGCCTGCGAGTAGTGGTCGGCGAAAGTCTCGGAGCGTTTGCGCTCTTTCGTCGCGTCGATGGGCTCGGGGAAACTCGCGAACCCGCGCGTCGGATTTTCGCGCGGCGCGCCGCCGTCGAAGCTGTTCGGCTCGTAGTTCACGCGGCCTTTCGGCACCTCCATCTGGCGCAATCCGTCGCGCTGAAAATTGTGCATCGGGCAGCGCGGGGCGTTCACCGGGATTTGGTGGAAGTTCGGCCCGCCGAGCCGCGAGAGCTGCGTGTCTTGATACGAAAAGAGCCGGCCCTGGAGCAGCGGATCGTTCGAGAAATCGATGCCGGGGACGATGTTCGACGGCAGAAAAGCGACCTGCTCAGTTTCGGCGAAAAAGTTATCGACGTTCCGATTGAGCACCATTTTTCCGACCATGCGCAGCGGGATGATTTCCTCGGGAATGAGCTTCGTCGGATCGAGCACGTCGAAATCGAGCGAGTCCGCGGTGGCTTGATCGAAGACCTGCAAGCCGAGTTCCCATTCCGGGAAATCGCCGCGCTCGATCGCCTCCCACATGTCGCGCCGATGGAAGTCGGGATCGGCCCCGTTGATCTTCACTGCTTCGTCCCAGAGCACCGACGACGCGCCGAGTTTCGGACGCCAGTGGAATTTCACGAAACGCGAAACGCCCGCCGCGTCGATGAGCCGGAACGTGTGGACGCCGAAGCCCTCGATCATCCGCAGCGAACGCGGGATGGCGCGGTCGGACATGACCCATGTGAGCATGTGCATCGTCTCGGGAGTGAGCGAAACGAAGTCCCAGAAATTGTCGTGCGCCGAGGCCGCCTGCGGGAAGCCGCGGTCGGGCTCCATCTTCACCGAATGGACGAAATCGGGGAACTTGATCGCGTCCTGGATGAAGAAGACCGGGATGTTGTTGCCGACCAAATCGTAGTTCCCCTCAGTGGTGTAAAACTTCACCGCGAACCCGCGCACGTCGCGCGGCATGTCGCCCGAACCCGCGCCGCCGGCGACGGTGGAAAAGCGCACGAACACTTCCGTCTTCACCCGCGGATCCTGCAGGAATGCGGCTTTGGTGATGTCGGCACAGGATTCATACGGCTGAAAAAAGCCGTGCGCGCCGGTGCCGCGCGCATGGACGATTCGCTCGGGAATGCGCTCGTGGTCGAAGTGCGTGATCTTTTCCCGCAGGATGAAATCCTCGATCAGCGTCGGCCCGCGCGCGCCGGCTTTGAGCGAGTTTTGGTTGTCGGCGATCGGGATGCCGTGATTCGTCGTCAGCGTGTTTTTGAGGTCGCTGACGGTTTGGTGCGGCTCGGCGGGAAGCGCGGCGGCGGTGTTGGCGGCGGATTTTCCGGCCGTGGGGCGTTGGTTTTGTTTGGGCATAAAGGTGAGTGTTGAAGGTGCTATTTCGGAATCGGAGCCGGATGTTTTTCGTCGCCCGCGCCGCTCTTCACCGCGCCCTTTTCGGCGTCGGCTTCGAGCAGCGCGCAGTTGATCGCGAAGCCCGCCTGCATTCCCTCCGCGGCGGCCGCGATGACGAGTTGCAAACCGCGGCTCGCATTCCCCGCGACGAAGACGCCGGGCACGCACGTCGAGGCATTTTCGGCGCACTGCACGCAGCCATCGGCCTCGCAGAATTCGCAGCCGAGCATCTTTGCCAGCGGTGATTGTGGATGCTGCCCGGGTGAGAAAAAGAGCGCGCGGCGAAGGTTCTCGCTGCCGTCCTGGAAAACGATGCGCTCGGTGAGATACCCGTGCATCGCGTGGGAGGCGGCGTTCCGCGGCTGCCCCGCATCGCACACCAGCACCCGCCGGAGGCATCGACCCAAAATGAGGGCGGCGCTGAGCCCCGCCGGCCCGCCGCCGACGATGATTACGTCGAGCAATCCCGCAGTGGCATCAGGCGTCGGCATTCAACGTCGGGGCGTGATCATGGCGAGTGCTTTATCGCCCGCGCCACGGAAAATGGATGGGAGCCATCAGTCGATAAATTCGCGCGCGACGAGCGTTGCGTTGTGGCCGCCGAAGCCGAACGAGTTATTCAAGGCGACGCGGACTTTTTTCTGGCGGGCGACGTGCGGCACGTAGTCGAGATCGCATGCGGGGTCGGGGTGATCGAGATTGATGGTCGGCGGGATGAGGCTGTCCCGGATCGCGAGGATGCAGACGATCGTCTCGACCGCGCCGGCTGCGCCGAGAAGGTGGCCGGTCATCGACTTCGTGGAACTCACGATCATGCCGTCGGTTTTGGCCGAGCCCGCGCGGTTCGCGTGCTCGCCGAAAAGGGTTTTGATCGCCTTCGTTTCGCAGACATCGCCGACCGGCGTGGAGGTGCCGTGGGCGTTGACGTAATCGACATCGGTGAGATTCAGGCCGGCTTTTTCGAGCGCCATTTTCATGCAGCGAACCGCGCCGCGGCCCTCGGGATCGGGCGCGCTCATGTGGTAAGCGTCGGAGGTCAGGCCGTAGCCGACGATCTCGCCGTAGATGCGCGCGCCGCGTTTTTTGGCGTGCTCGAGTTCCTCGATGATCACGATGCCCGCGCCCTCGCCCATGATGAAGCCGTCGCGATCTTTGTCGAAAGGACGGGACGCGCGGGTCGGGTCGTCGTTGCGCGTGCTGAGCGCTTTCATCGCCGCGAATCCGCCGATGCCGAGCGGCACGACGGTCGCCTCGGAGCCGCCGGCTGCGAAGACATCCGCGTCGCCTTCGCGGATCATGCGCCACGCTTCGCCGATCGCGTGCGCGGCGGTGGAGCAGGCGGAGACGGGCGCGAAGTTCGGCCCGCGCCAGTTGAACTCCATCGAGACGAGGCCGCTCGCCATGTTCGAGATCATCATCGGAATCATGAATGGCGAAATGCGGCCCGGGCCTTTGTTCATCAGGATCGTGTGCTGATCGCCGAGCGATTTCAGCCCGCCGATTCCGCTGCCGATGATCACGCCGCAGCGGTCGCCTTCGGTCTCCGCGATGCCGAGCAGGCCCGCGTCTTCGATCGCCATTTTCGACGCCGCCATCGCGAGCTGCGAGTAGCGGTCGGCACGGCGCGGATCTTTCGGATTTTTGAACCACTTCGCGGGCTCGAAATTTTTCACCTCGCCGGCGATCCGGCAGTCGTAATCGGTGGCGTCGAAAAGCGTGATCCGATCCACGCCGCTGACGCCATTCGTCACGCCCTCCCAAAAGGTCGGGAGATCATGGCCGACAGGCGAAACGACGCCCATCCCGGTAACGACAACTCTGCGTGGCTGGGTCATAAAAAGAAGGGGCGATACGGAAGAGGGGTTTGCGAGGTCTGGCAATCGGAAAGTCCCGCGCGACGAGGCGTTGGCTGCACGATGCCGCAGCGCGCAGCGCTCATCCAAACGGGTCATTCTGAGCGAAGCCCGGCTTTGCGGGCGCAGCCGAAGAACCTCTTACTATTCCCCCCCGTCCACGCGCGCCACGGGGAAAAGTAAGAGGTCCTTCGACTCCGCTGCGCTTCGCTCAGGATGACGGGAAAAAGCGCGCGCTCGCGAGCTTGTCACGATTCCGCGCGCCTGACAGAAACGCCGCCCCATGCATCCCTCCCTCCGCTTCCTGCCGTGCCTTTTCGTCGCCGCTGCCGCTCACGGCGAAGTCCCCGTCGCGACTGGCGAGTTTCAAAAAATCCAGCTCACCGATCAGTTTTGGGCCGAGGGCGCGAACTTCGGCGACTTCAATCACGACGGGAAAATGGATGCGGTTTACGGACCGTATTGGTGGGAAGGGCCGGACTTTTCCAAGCGGCACACCTATGCCGACGACACGCAGGTTTCCAAAGTGAAACAGGCCGACGGGACGGAGAAAACGATCCAGGGTTTCAAAGGCGCGCTGTCCACCGACAACGAATATTCGAAGAACTTTTTCGCGTTCAGCCACGACTTCAACGGCGACGGTTGGGCGGACATTTTGATCCTCGGTTTTCCGGGCGAGGCGTCGTGGTGGTTTGAAAATCCGCAGGGCAAAGACGGCCCGTGGAAGCAGCACACGGCGATCGACGTGACCGACGGCGAGTCGCCGACTTTCACCGACGTGACGGGCGACGGGAAGCCGGAGATCGTCTGCATGTCGAAGGGATTCATCGGCTACGCGGAGTTCGATCCGAAGCACGCGGATGAAAAATGGGCGTGGCACAACATCACGCCGAAAGGGCCGTGGCAGCGCTTCACGCACGGCATGGGCGTCGGCGATGTGAACGGAGACGGGCGGCTCGACATCATGGAATCCGCGGGCTGGTGGGAGCAGCCGGCATCGCTCGCGGGCGATCCGGTTTGGACGAAACACGATGCGCTTTTCGGCGGCGGCGGCGCGCAGATGTATGCCTACGACGTGAACGGCGACGGCAAAAACGACGTGATCACGAGCCTCGCCGCGCACGGCTTCGGCCTCGCGTGGTTCGAGCAAACGGCGGACGGCTGGAACAAGCACATCATCGTCGGCGACAAGCCCGAGCAGAATCCGCAGGGCGTGAAATTTTCGCAGCTCCACGCGATCGACCTCGTGGACATGGACGGCGACGGCTTGAAAGACATCGTCACCGGCAAACGCTTCTGGGCGCACGGCCCGAAAGGCGACGTCGAGCCCGAGGCCGCGCCGGTCCTGTATTGGTTCCAACTGAAGCGCGAAAACGGTCAGGCGACCTACCTCGCGCATCTCATCGACGATGCCTCCGGCGTCGGCACACAGGCCGTCGCGGCAGACTTGAACGGCGACAAAAAACCGGACGTGGTGATCGGTAATAAACGCGGCGCGTTCGTCTTTTTGCGGAAGTAACTCGGCGAAGTGGTAGCCGGGATCTCCGACCCCGGCGGTCACGCGAGTCGCTGCCCGCCGGCCTCGAAGCTTTTTTCGACTTATCACACACTGGAGCGCACCGCTCCGTCGGTGCCCGAACGGGTTGTTTTAAAAGACTCGCGCCGACGGAGCGGCGCGCTCCAGGGCAAGGGTTGCCGGCTACAGCCGGGACGCGGCCCGCAAACCCTTTGCCAGAGCCGATCCGCGCGTTTTTGACCGACGATCTCTGGCTTCCCCCCGCGCCACTTCCTCCGGGGAAGTTAAGCGTTGCCAGCCATTCCCGAACTCCTAGACTCCCGCCCCTTTCCCAAAACCGACCGAGAAATTATGTCCATCCTCGCAGCGTCCTCCCTCGAAAACTCCGGCATTCCGCTGGCGATTGTCTGCGCGGTGATCGCCCTCGCTTTTGCGCTGTATCTGATCCGCGGAATCCTCGCCGCCCCGGCCGGCAATGCGCGGATGAAAGAGATCGCGCTGGCCATCGAGGAGGGCGCGAAAGCGTATCTCGGCCGGCAGATTCGGTCCGTCAGCTACATCGCCGCGGGGCTGTTTTTCGTCGTCGGATTCACCCGCGACTGGCCGACGGCGATGGGCTTTCTCCTCGGTGCGGTTTGCTCGATGGCCGCCGGTTTCATCGGAATGCGCGTCGCCGTTCTGGCCAATGTCCGCACCGCGCAAGGTGCGACAACGAGCCGCCACAAAGCGCTGCAAGCCGCCTTCAACGGCGGCGCGGTGACCGGTCTGCTCGTCGTCGGTTTGGCGCTGCTTTCCGTTTGTTTGTTCTATTTGCTGATGGGAAAAATCAACCCCGCGTTGCAAATCAGCAGCCTCGTCGGCGTGGCGCTCGGCGCTTCATTGATCAGCGTTTTCGCGCGACTCGGCGGCGGCATTTACACGAAAGCCGCGGATGTCGGAGCCGACCTCGTCGGCAAGATCGAGAGCGGTCTGGACGAAGACGATCCCCGCAATCCGGCGACCATCGCGGACAACGTCGGCGACAACGTCGGCGACTGCGCGGGCATGGCCGCCGATGTCTTTGAAACGTACGCGGTGAGCCTGATTGGGGCGTTGCTCGTGGCGCATCTGGCGGTGAAAGGCGTCACCGCCGCGCTCATTTTCCCGTTCGTCCTCGGCGGCATTTCGATCCTCACATCCATCGTCGGTGTGCTCTACGTCAACGTCGCGAAATCGAAGCCCGGCACCGCGCTCATGGCTGGCGTCGGCGTCAGCAGCCTGCTCTCGGCCATCGCGTTTTTCTTCGTCACGAAGTCGATGTTTCCGAATGACATCATCGTCGCCGGTCACGGCATCGTGACCTCCGGCGGGCTCTACATTTCCGCGCTCATCGGCCTCGTGATGACGGCGATCGTCGTCCTGATCACGAACTACTACACCTCCACCGCGTACGCGCCCGTTCGCAAAATCGCCAAGGCTTCCGAGACCGGCCACGCCACGAATATCATCGCCGGCCTCGCCATCGGCCAACACGCCACCGCCCTGCCTGTCCTCTGCATCGGCGCGGCAATCTGGGGCAGCTTCCATTTCGGCGGACTCTACGGCGTCGCGACTGCGGTCATGAGCATGCTCTCGCTCGCGGGCATCATCATCTCGCTCGATGCCTTCGGCCCGATCACGGACAACGCCGGCGGCATCGCCGTCATGAGCGGCCTGCCGAAAGAAGTGCGCGCGATCACCGACGATCTCGACGCCGTCGGCAACACGATGAAGGCCGTCACCAAAGGCTACGCCGTCGCGTCCGCCGGCCTCGCCGCGCTCGTCCTTTTCGGCTCGTACGCGGCCGAGTTGAACGCCCACCTTTTCGAGAAATGGCACGCGCTCCACGACGCGGCAGACGCCGCCGCCGTCGCCGCGCAGCACGCCTTTATCGACGCCTCGCTCACCTTCTCCCTCAGCGATCCGCACGTCCTCATCGGCCTGTTCATCGGCGGTCTGCTCCCGTTCATGTTCGCCGCGTTCAGCATGGATGCGGTCGGCAAAGCGGCGGGCGCGGTGGTGAACGAAGTGCGCCGCCAGCTCAAGGAAAAGCCCGGCATTCTCCGCGGCGAAGACAAGCCCGACTACGGCGTCTGCGTGGACATCGTGACGAAAGCCGCTCTCCACGAGATGATCCTGCCCGCGCTCCTGCCCGTGCTTGTCGTCGTCCTCGTCGCCTGCCTGCCGGGCCTCGGGAAAGTCGTCCTCGGCGGCGTCCTCGTCGGCACGATTGTCACCGGCCTCTTCGTCGCCATCTCCATGACCTCCAGCGGCGGCGCGTGGGACAACGCGAAGAAATACATCGAGGAAGGCAACCACGGCGGCAAAGGCTCGCCCTCCCATCAAGCCGCCGTCACCGGCGACACCGTCGGCGATCCCTACAAAGACACCAGCGGCCCCGCGATCAACCCGATGATCAAAGTCGTCAACATCGTCGCGATCCTGATCATCCCGATCTTTTTCTAAAACCGAGAGGCGCTCCCGATGAAGACGCCTTTCCAATTGCTGGCCGAAAGTGAGATTCCCGTGCTCCTCGTCGGAGGGCACTCGCTTCACGTTTATCGATATACGCGCCAGACGGTTGACTTCGATTTCATGGTCGCCGCGCAGGACTTCGACCGGCTTGGGGAGTTCTTGATTGGCCAGGGATATGAGGAGCAAGGGCGAATGGGACAGTTCGGAAGGTTTCGTCCCGGACCGGGCGCCGAGCCTGTGATCGATCTCGGAAAAGTCGATGACACGACCTTCGCGAAACTCTGGGACGGGGCCGTCGAACATCACTGGGACGATGCCGTTCTCCGCGTACCCTCATTCATTCACCTGGTCGCGCTCAAGCTTCACGCTTCGAAAAATCCGCATCGCGAGAATCGCGATCTCGGAGATGTGGTGCAGCTTCTCCGGCTGAATCCCGAACGATATTCACAAGCCGAACTTGAAGCCGCGTGCCTCCGCTACGGCCCGCCGGAAGTTTACCTCAAACTGAAAGTCATCCGACCGTATGAGCACCCGCAGCCTTGATCTTGATCTTGTTTTTCCGACCGATATTCCGGACCTGCCACCGCCGCAACCGTGCACTCGGGTCGCGATCGAATGGTGGATGGGACGGATGGGTTGGCGATCGAAAGAGTTCCCTCTCGAAAAACAGTTGATGAGCGAAATGCGAGAGCACTGCGATGAGCCATTCTTTCTCCGCGACTAACTTACCGCGTCCCATTGAAAGCCCTCTTCCTCACCAACGAATTCCCGCCGACGATTTACGGCGGGGCGGGCGTGCATGTCGATTATCTCAGCCGCGAGCTGGCGAAGCTGATGACGATCGAGGCGCGGTGTTATGGGAAAGAGATGCGTGAGCTGCGCGTCGATTTACCGGCGTTGAAGGCGACCGGATTCGGCCTCGACGCATCGGGCTACACCGCGCCGAAGCAGCTCCATTCCGTCTTCGGCGCGGTGCAGCGGTGCCTGGATTGGAACACGGCGAACATCGATGCGGACCTCGTCCATCTGCACACTTGGTACACGCATTTCGGCGGCATTCTCGCGAAGCTGAACTACGGCATCCCGATGGTGCTCACCGTGCATTCGCTCGAGCCGCTGCGTCCGTGGAAACGAGAACAACTCGGCGGCGGCTACGATTTTTCCTGCTGGGTCGAAAAGACCGCGATTGAAATGGCGGACGCGGTGATCGCAGTTTCGAGCGAGACCAAAGCGGACATCCTGCGGCTCTTCGATGTCGATGAGGCGAAGATTCACGTCATCTACAACGGCATCGATCTCGACGAATATCAGGTCGTCAAAACGACCGACGCGCTCGTGCGCTACGGCATCGATCCGACGGTTCCGTTCGTCCTTTTTGTCGGCCGGATCACGCGGCAAAAGGGGATCGTCCATCTGGTCAATGCGATCAAATACATGGACCCCGGATTTCAGGTCGTGCTCTGCGCGGGCGCGCCCGACACGCCAGAGATCGCGGCGGAGATGAAGACGGCGGTCGAAGCCGCCACCGCCGCGCATCACGGGAAGGTGATTTGGATCGAGGAGATGGTGAACAAGGCCACCGTTTACGAACTCTACAGCCAGGCCGCGGTCTTCTGCTGCCCGTCGATTTACGAGCCGTTCGGGATCATCAATCTCGAGGCGATGGCGTGCGAGACGGCGGTCGTCGCGAGCGCGGTGGGCGGCATCAAAGAGGTCGTGGTCCCCGGCGAAACCGGCTACCTCGTTCCGCTCGCCCAGATGACGGAGAGCCCGTTTGAGCCGCTTCATCCCGACCAGTTTTCGCGCGACCTCGCGGCGCGGATCAACGAGCTGATGGCGAATCCCGAACTCCGCGAAAAGATGGGCAAAGCCGGCCGTCAGCGGGCGATCGAGATTTTCTCGTGGAAGGCGATCGCGGCGCAGACGTATGCGCTCTACGAGTCGCTGCTGAAACGGTAGCGCCCCGCCGTTTTACTGAATCACGACCGTCATCCCTTTCGTGATCAGCTTGCTCAGGCGGACCACGTCCCAGTTCGCCACGCGCATGCAGCCGTGGCTCGATGCGCGGCCGATCGTCTGCGGATTATTCGTCCCGTGGATGCCGATGCCCGGCTTGTTCAAGCCGATCCAAAGCACGCCGACCGGGTTGTTCGGACCCGCGGGCAGCTCGTACGACGTGTCGCTGCGCTTGCCCGTTTCCAGCACGCTTTTGTCCCAGCGAAAAGTGGGCGCGGTCGCGATGCCGAGGATTTTCCAGGTGCCGTTCGGGGTCTGCAAATGACCGCCGCCGGTGCCCGGCGTGATCGGCAAACTGGCGAGCAATTTCTCGCCCTCGAAAAGATCGAGCATCTTCTCGGCGATGTGGATTTTGATCGTGCGCTCCTTGAATTCGGGCACCTCGGGAAGAAAGCCTTGCGGCGGCAGCTTCTCTATTTCAAAGGGCTCGACATTCGGCACGCGGACGGTGTCCCCGGGCTTGAGCGCGTCGAGTTTCACGCCTTTGTTCAGCTTCACGAGAAACTCCGGCGCGCTGTGAAAACGCTCGGTCAGAAACTCGAGCAGCGACTCGTAAGGCAGGAATTTTTTCTTCACCTGGTCCTGCGGTTTGGTCGGGCAATCGCCGACGAATTTCACGTCGCCCTCCTGAATCGTGTAACTCGTGTAAACGGGATAGACCGTGTCGAGCGGGATGTTTTCACTCAGCTTTCCCGTCTCCGGCAGACCGTGCGCGCGCTGGTATCGGACGAGCGCTTTCTTGACGAACTCGCCGGGCGCACCGTCAATTTTCCCCGGCCCGAAAAGCTGCTGATCGAGGAAAATCTGGAGCTGCGTGGTGATGTCGCGTTGATTCACCGGCGTGGCGCGGGCGACCTTTGGCTCCTCTTCCGCGAAGCCCGAGGAGGCGAGAAGGGCGAGGCTCAGCAGGGGTGTGAGAAACGATTTCATGCGAGCGCGGCGGAAGGGTTGGCGAAAGGGACGGGGGAGCTACCATCGCCCGCCCGCTCGCGCAAGACACACCTGCATGAAATCCGAAAAGCCGCTCCGCATCGCGCAAGTCGCACCGCTCTGGACCGCCATCCCGCCGCACAATTACGGCGGCATCGAGCTGCTCATGAAGCTGCTCATCGACGAGCTCGTCGCCCGCGGCCACGACGTCACGCTCTTCGCCTCCGCCGACTGCACCACGACCGCGAAGCTCCACCCCGTCTGCGAGATGAACCTCACCGACCTCATCGTCGGCGGGAAAGCATACTGCTACGAATATTACACGAACTCGATGATGGCCGAGGTGCTCGAAGCGGCGGGCGAGTTCGACGTGATCCATTACCACATGAGCAGCGCGTGGCTCCCGCTCGCGGCGGCGGCGCGCGCGCCAGGGCTCTTCACGCTCCACACGAGCACGATGATGGACGACGAATTCGTCTTCCAACGCTGGCCGCAAGTCGCGGTCAACGGCATCAGCCGCCACCAGATGCACGGCGCCGCGCTTCGGCTCGGGCGCGAGTTTCCCATTGTGCACAACGGCTGCGATTTCGACGCGTACGAGCCGAGCTTCGAGCCGGGAAAATACCTCGCGTACCTCGGCCGCATGTCGCGCGAAAAGAACCCCATCGGCGCGATCCAAATCGCCGCCGCCGCCGGGATGCCGATCGTCCTTGCCGGCAAGCCGCAGAACGCCGCGGAGGATCGCTTTTTCACCGACGAAGTGAAGCCGCTGCTCGACGGCGACCGCGTCCGCTGGATCGGTCCCGTCAATCACGCGCAGAAAAACGAGTTCCTCCGCCAGGCCGCCGCGCTCGTCTTTCCGATCCAATGGGACGAGCCGTTCGGACTCGTCATGATCGAGGCGATGGCCTGCGGCACGCCCGTCGTTGCACATCGCCGGGGCTCGGTCGAGGAGGTCGTGGAAAATGGGCTCACCGGCTTCCACGCCGGCGTCATCGACGGCATGGCGGAGCTCATCCCGCTAGCGCTGGAGCTCGATCGCAAACTCGTCCGCGGACATGCGCAGACCCGCTTCGGATTCCGCCGCATGGTCGATGAATACCTCGCGCTTTACCGCGCGCAGTCGGGGATTCGCCGATAGCCGGGCACGCTCTGCTCCCGATTGGCCGTGAGCGGCGGGGCGTTACGCTTTCTGGCAGTCAATCTCATGCAATCCGTGAGTCACCCGGTGAGTGAGCGTTGCCAAAATCATGTCAATCGAACCAGCGGACGCCGACTCTGATTTCCCCACCGACGAGGTGCTCATGCAAGGCCTCGTCGATCACGAGCCCGATTCTCTCGAGGCGCTTTACGATCGTTACTCCGCCATTCTCAAAGGGATCGTCATGCGCGTGGTGCATGACGATGCCGAGGCGGATGACCTCGTGCAGGAGATTTTCATGCAGGTCTGGGGACGTGCGGAGAACTACTCGCGCGAAAAGGGCAAGCCGCTCGGCTGGCTCGTCACCCTCGCCCGGCGGCGCGCCATCGATCGCCTGCGCCAGCGCTGCGCGTATCGCCGCGCGACCGATCGTTTCGAGTGCGAATGCAAAGTCCCGCATCAGCGCGACCAGCTCACCGACTTCGATCAGAACGTCTTTCACGACGACCTCCGCGAGCTTCTCTCGAAAATGATCAACGCCCTCCCGGTGTTCCAAAAACAGGCGATCATGCTCACTTTTTTCCAAGGCATGAGCCAGCGCGAGATCGCCGCCGCGACCCAGATTCCGCTCGGCACGATCAAGACGCGCATCGAGCTCGGGATGAGAAAGCTCACCGCGTCGATGCGCGCGCTCCGCGAAAAAATCGAGTGATCCGGCGGGCGGTCGCGGCCTCGGTCTAGCTCGCGTAAAAGCGCTTCGAGACCGCGCGGCTGATTGGCCAGAGCACGAGCAGCAGCGCCGCGAAGATCGGCCCGAGCCCGCCGGTGTGCGCGCAGAAGGCGGCTTGGATCGGGAGCAGCAAACGGATCAGCCGGCCGATCATCGGAGGGAGCGGAGGAGCGGGCGAACGCGCGAGCCGGGCGGCGATCACAGCGCTCAACACCAACGCCAGCGCGAGCAGGACGCGGAAGGCGCCCGCGCCCGCCGGCCCATCGCCGCTGCCGCCCATGCGCTCCCAATTCGCCGTCCCGACCAGTGCGCCGAGCAGCACGGCAGGCGGCAGCCACTTCGCCACTTTGGGAATCGCGGGCTTCGTCTCGAACCGCGCGAGGTTCGTGATCGCCGCGATGAAAAGTCCAATGATCACGGCCGCGATCAGCGCTTCGTCCGGGATCATCCGGCTCGGTGCGGCGGACGCGCCGAGCAGCAGACTGAGCGCGCGACAGAGCCCCATGTTCAGCGCGCCGACGACCGGGATGCGCTTGGCCCCGTGGTTGTAAAGCAGCACCGCCACGATGATGCCGATGCCCAATTTGAACGCCATCGCGCCCGCCGCCGCGCACGCGAAAAGCCCGAGCAGACACAGTGCCGCCGCGACGCTCGCGACGACTCCGACATGCGCCGCGCCGCTCGGCAGCGGGCGGTGCGGCCGTTCCGCGCGATCTTCCGCGAAGTCGGCGAGATCGTTGTCCAGCAGCCCCGCGGCGTAAAAGCAGAGGCTCGCCGCGATCACCGGCAGCGCGTCGAGCGTGACGACGCCGAAGTTCGCCAGCAGAAATCCCGCGAGCGGATCGCCGGGGACCGTGAAGAGATTCGGCGCCCGGAAAAGCTGGAGCCAGGTGCGGGTGTGGGAGCGCATCATGGAAAATCCGAAAACGTTTTCAGGAAGGGTATGAAGCAGGAAAACAGGAAAACAGGAAAGGGATCAGCATCGGTAGGGGATCAACTCCGGTTCCTGTCTTCCTGTTTTCCTGCTTCATCCGTCCGATCACTGCCCCTTCAGCGACTCGCCGAACTCCGTCCACAACTCATCGAGCGGCTTGCCGCACAGCTCCTGAAACATCTCCGGCTTATAAGTCTTGTCCTTCGACGCGACGTTGAGTTTGCGCACGATCTCCTTGTCCTTGTTCGCCTCCAGCCAAGTCAGAAACGTCCCGCCCAAGTTGTAGCCCGACTTGTAAGTGCTCTTTCCTTCCTCGAAGCGAAAGTGCCGCACGCCCGGCTCATACTTCGCGTCGCGGATGTATTCCGCGATCGCCTCCGTCAGCCAGCCCGCCCCGCCGCCGCGGTAGTCCTGCACCATGTGCGTCAGCTCGTGCGCCACCATGCCGAGGTCATTCGGCTGCTTCTTCACCCACTCCGACGCGATGTGAATCCCGTCGTTCGTCGTGTAAGCCACGCCCTTCATCGGCGCGAATTTCAGCCGCACCACCGGCACCGGCAGCGGGTGATCCTTGCCATACAGGATCTCGTTGATCTTCGGATACCACTCCTCGCAGAGCGCCTTCGACTTCGCGGCGAACTCCTCGCATTCCGGCGCAGCCGTCGTGTCGGTCTCCACGCGAAAAGCGGCCTCGGCGAAAAGCGGCGCGGTCGTGAAGAGCAGGGCGGCAAGGGTGGGTAGGAGTTTCACGGCGCGGATGAGAGGGCGGGCGAAAGGAAATGTCGCGATGAAAGTGAAACCTCGCCGCGGCCTGGCCCGCCGACCTGTCATCCGGAGCGCAGCGCCAGCGGGAGTCGAAGGACCTCTTACTTTTCCCCCCCGTGGACGCGCGCGCATCCCGGAGGGGGCGAAAAGTAAGAGCTCCTTCGACTCCGCTCTCGCTCCGCTCAGGATGACCGAGCAGCCCGCTCTTGACGCTCCATTCTCCCGCTGAAATAACAACCGCCCTTCCGTCGCCCACCTTCACACCATGAACACCATCACCTCCCTCGAAACCGTCTCATCAAACGTCCAGAGCCTCGTCGAAGGCGCTCTCGCCGACACCGGCGGACTCCTCCGCCTCGCGCCCTGCTGGGTCCCGCGCAGCTTCCTCCAGCCCGGCAAGCGCCTCAAGCTCCACCCCGACGACCTCTACGCCTACGGCCTCCACCGCGGCGGCATCGACGAGCGCTGGTTCGCCTCCACCACACCCGCCGCCAACGACAACCGCACCGAAGACGAGGGCCTCAGCTACGTCGTCGTCGGCAACCAACGCTTCACCCTTCAACAAGCCGTGAGCGAAAGCGGCGCGGGACTCATCGGCAAGTCCATCTGGGACAAGTATAACAAGTGGCCCGTCTATTCGAAGTTCTTCGATAACATGGGACCCATCCCGCACCACATGCACCAGTCCGCCGCACAGGCCAGGCTGGTCGGACAGGAAGGCAAGCCCGAGAGCTACTACTTTCCCCCGCAACACAACAACACCGGCAACAACTTCCCCTACACCTTCATGGGCTTCGAGCCCGGCACCACCAAAGCCGAAGTCCGCCAGTGTCTCGCGAACTGGAACAAAGGCGACAACGGCATCCTCGATCTCTCCAAGGCCTACCGCCTCAAAGCCGGCACCGGCTGGCTCATCGATCCCTGCATCCTCCACGCGCCCGGCTCCCTCTGCACCTACGAGCCGCAGTGGGGCAGCGATGTCTTCGGCATGTATCAGTCCCTGGTCGAAGGCCGCGAAGTCCCCTGGGCCTTGCTCGTCAAAGACATGCCGAAAGACAAGCACCAGGACTTGGACTTCATCGTCGAGCAACTCGACTGGGACAAGAACGTGGACCCGAACTTCAAGGACAACCACTACCTGGAACCGATCCCCGTCGCCGACACCCGCAGCGAAGGCTATGTCGATCGCTGGATCGTCTATGGTAAAGTCGATGGCGAACAACTCTTCACCGCCAAAGAACTCACCGTCGATCCCGGCGTAAGTGTGAAGGTGAAAGACAACGGCGCTTACGGCCTCATCTGTGTCCAAGGGCTCGGCAAGATCAACAACCAGCAGCTCAACTCCCCCAAGCTCATCCGCTTCACCGAACTGACCGAAGACGAATACTTCGTCACCGAGTCCGGCGCCAAGTCCGGCGTGACCTACACCAACAACAGCACCACCGAGCCCCTCGTGGTCCTCCGCTACTTCGGCCCCGAAGTGAACCCCGACGCGCCAAAGATGGGCGCCTATCGCGAGAACAAGTTCGCGTAGGTTTCAAGCCCGCGCTCACCGAGAAGCCAACGCCCCGATTCCCCGGCCCGCGGTCACCGAGGAAGCCAGCGCCCCGATTCCCCGGCCCGCGGTCACCGGGAAGCCAGCGCCCCGATTCCCCGGCCCGCAGTCACCGAGAAGCCAGCGCCCCGATTCCCCGGCCCGGAGGGCCGCTGGAAATTAGCCGGTGGCGTCAGCCACCGGACGACCGATGCAAATGAATCCGCCCCGGCGGGGCGGTGGAAGCTCGTGCGATTCCAGCGCCCCGCTGGGGCGCACACCGTTCTTCAACGACACAACCGGTGGTTGACGCCACCGGCTAATTTCCGCCGCGCCTGCCGGCTCGAAGAGCGGGGACGTTCGGTCCAATGCACTCGTCTCACCAGATCACCGCGCGGTTTGCCTTCGCGCGAAAGAGCGGGGCTTTGTCGGTGATCCCGAAGGCGTCATAGAACTCCTGCAGGTTCAACAGCGGCGCAAAGCCCCGCAGGAAGTCCGGCGAGTGTGTGTCGGTCGTGAGTGACTTGCGAAGGTTCTCGTCGCGCTCCTTACCCGCCCAGCTTTGCGCGTAAGCGATGAAGAAGCGCTGCTCCGGCGTGAAGCCGTCGATGTTCTTGCGCTTGGCCGGATCGGCGGCGAGCGCGCGCTGCAAGGCTTCAAAGGCGATGCTCAGCCCGCCGAGGTCGGCGATGTTTTCCGCCAGCGTGAGCTTGCCGTTCACATGCAAGCCGGGGAGGGGAGTGTAGCCATTGAACTGCTCGACCAGCTTCTGCGCGCGCGCGTCGAACTCCTTCACGTCGCGCTTCGTCCACCAGTCGTGGAGGTTGCCCTCGGCATCGTATTTGCGCCCTTCGTTGTCGTAGCCGTGCGTCATCTCGTGGCCGATGGTCGCGCCGGTCTCGCCGTAGTTCACCGCGTCGTCCATCTCGGGATCGAAGAACGGCGGCTGGAGAATGCCGGCGGGAAAGACGATCTCGTTCATCGTCGGATGAAAGTAGGCATTCACCGTCGGCGGCGTCATCTCCCACTCCGTGCGATCGACCGGCTGTCCGATCCGTGCCATCGCCCGGCGCGATTCAAACACCGCGGTGCGCTGCAAATTTCCGAGGCAGTCATCCCGCCGCACCTCGACGCTGGAGTAATCGCGGAACTTCTCCGGCGCACCGATCTTCGCCGTGAAGCGCTCGAATTTCTCCACCGCCGCCGCCCGCGTCCCCGCCGTCATCCACGGCACTTTTGCGAGCCGGTCGCGATAGACGGCCTTCAGATTGCCGACGAGTTCCGCCATCCGCTCGCGCGCGGCGGGCGGGAAATGCTTCTCGACGTAGAGCTTCCCGAGCGCCTCGCCGAGCGACCCATCCACGCGCCGCGCCGCGCGCTTCCAGCGCGGTTGCATCTCCGGCTGCCCGTGCAGCTCCGTGCCGTAGAAGGCGAAGCTCTCCGTCTCGGCGGCGGAGTGCAGCATCGGCGCGGATTCGATGAGCAGATGCCAGCGCAGATAGCTCTTCCACTCGGCGAGCGGACGCGACTTCAGCAGCGCGCTCATGGCTTTGAAAAACTCCGGCTGACCGACGAGCAAGTCGTCGAACTTCGCCGCGTGCGACGCCTCAAAATACGGCGTCCACCGAATCTCCGGCGCGAGCTTGGCGAGCTGCGGGAGGGTGAGTTTGTGATAGTTCGCGACGGGATCTTCGAGCTGCTCCAGCGGCTTGCTCGCGCGGGCGAGCGCCGTCTCGATCCCGAGGATCGCTTTCACATCGGAGGCGACGTCGCCCTTGCTCTCACCGAGCAGCCTGAGCATCCGCGCGATGTGTCCGCGATACGCCGCGAGCTTCGAGGCGAAGCGCTTCTCGAAGTAGTAATCGCGATCGGGCAGACCGAGCCCGCCCTGTCCGAGTTGCAGCGCGTAGTTCGAGCTTTTGCGCTCGTCCGGCGAGACGGAGATGCTGAAGAGCGCGCCGATGTCGCGGTCGTGGAAGTCGGCGAGGAGCACCGAAAGTTCGTCCTTCGACGTGAGTGCGGCGATGCGCGCGAGGTCGGCGGCGATCGGCTGGAAGCCCTGCTTTTCGATCCGCGCGGTGTCCATCGCCGCCGAGTAGAAGTCGCCAATCTGTCGCTCCGTCGCCGCGCGGTCCGCCCGCTCCGCGCTGCACGCCTCGAGGATTTCGCGGACGAGGAAAGCGTTGCGCTCGATGAGGTGCATCGTCGGGCTCCACGAAACCTGGTCCGCCGGAATCTCATGCGTCGCGAGCCAATGCCCGTTGGCAAAGCGATAGAAATCCGTCCCCGGATCGACCGACCGATCCATGTTCTCGACCGAGAAACGGGCGAGCTGGGGAATCTCCTCCGCGCCAAATGCGCACGAGACGAGCGGAAGCAGCGCAAGAGCGACGTGAAGGCGGTTCATCTTCGCCAAGCTAGTGTGGTGAGCGATTAGTTCGCTTACAAAGCGAAGCAACGCGATCGAGGATCAATTCGGCGGTGGCGGTCCAGATAAAGGGCTTTGGCGCACG
>JAYVPW010000106.1:0-22714 GCA_043777315.1 Spartobacteria bacterium
CTCGCGCACCGCATCAATCAGCATCGGTTGCGGCGTCGCCATGTGGCGCAGCGCCTTGCTGTAGCTCTGGCACGGCGGCGAGGCGTGGATCACGTCGTATTCGTGCCCGTGCTCGCGGAGGTATTCTATCGCGTCGCCCTGAATGAATCGGTGCGGATTCTTCGGCTGCTGCTCGATGTCCACACCCGTCACGTCAAAGCCTGCGCGCCGGTAGCCTTCACCGGCACCACCTTCGCAGCAGAAAAGGTCAAGAAGACTCCGCCCACTCCGCTCCGCACCGGGCTTTTCTTCCAACACACGCGCGGCTCTAATTCGCGACGGGGAACCAGTCAGTGCTGCGGACGACGGCATGGCGGTTAGCGTGCTCATCAAACGTCTTTCTGGCCGTCGCCGCAGACTTCCGCGGTAGCGGAACCCGCGCGGCTCCGAGTCGTGGCGTTTCCGTCGCCTGCCAGCTCCGCACCCCCGCCGCCCAAGGAACTCAGAATCTGAGCGCACAGGTATTCCGAGAACGCGGGAGGGATTGCTTCCACAAGATTTGCGCGCGGCATCCAGTCGATGCCCATTGCCTCGCGCGCCATGCTCATCGGCGCGCAGTTTCCGGCCACGCTGATGAGCGTCCCCGGCTTCCAGTGCCCGGCCTTGCTGGTCGGCGTCGTGTGGCGCGGATGCGTCGGCGCGGTCAGTGGCACGTTGCTCTCGAATATCCGGTGCCGGTAGGTCGCCAGCCCGAACATCGCCCCGCACAACATCACCGGATTTTGCAGCGGAGCGCCGACGACATTCTCGATTATCCACGGCCCGCCCCACGCCTTCAGTTTCGCGCGGGTAGCTGCGATCAGGTCGGGGTATTTCTCGCGAAGCCCGTCGCGGCATCCAGTCATCCGGCTGTGGTGCTGGCACGGCGGCGACGCCCAAACGAAATCGTAGCCGGTCAGGTCTTGCGCGAGCGCGTCACCGAGAACGAGCGCGAACGGATAGTGCCGTTGTGCTTCGATGTCGCATCCCGTCACGGCAAAGCCTGCGCGGTGCATACCCATTCCTGCGCCTCCGGCGCAGCAGAACAAATCCAGAGCCTTTGGCTTGTGCTTTGGAACTCCGCCCGCTCCTACCAGACCCAGCTCTATCCGCGCACACGCGCCGCTCTTATCCGGGGTGCCGCTACCCAGGCGCTGAGCGCGAACAGGAGCCGCGAGGATAGTCTGTCCAGGAGCGCACGTCATGGGCGCGGCTCCTGTCGGCTAGCTTCGTCGGTAGCCGACACGGCGCGGCTGTTCGTTTCACCGTTGTCGTCGCAAACCACGACCCCACCCCCGCCGCCCGAGCGGACCAATTCCGAATCGCACGCGACTTGGTTTCCCCACACGCTCCAACCAGGACGCTGCCGACGCGCGAACATTTCGAGGTATGGCCCCGGCGAGACGCTTTCAACGATGGTCTGAAATTCTTCCGGCTTCGCACTGTGCTTTCCGCGCTGCCAACCCCACCAATTCCGGTCGCACCGGGATTTGACCGGCAACTTCCCACGGCGACAAAACAAGACGGGTTCCACGCACGGCACGAACGCGCCACCAAGCCCCAATCCCATCGGCTGCTTGAGCCAATAAAGTAGCGTGGACGGCTCGAATCCCCACGCTCGCGCCACGTCGTAAGTGTCTTCAACGAACCGATTGATTGTCCAGATGTAGCAGTGAGCATCCTTCGCGGCGGGCACCTTCAGCGCGCAGATTTCCGCGACGGTCATCGTGGGATATACGAGGTCGGCGATGTCCCGGTTGTCTTGCACCGGGTCATTCCATTTTCCGCGCTTCACCTGGCCGTTCATCGTCCGGGACTTACCCATTTCAAGCTGCCACGGCGGGTCTGCGACGATGCAAGAAAAGACTCCGCCCGCTCCACCAGACCCAGCGCCCTCTGCGTGCGACGCGCCGCTGTTGTCCGTGTGTCGGCTACCCATGCGCTGCATGGAACGCGCCTGCGGCGGTTCCGGTAATCCGAGAGCGAGTAGAGGCGCGTCCATGAGCTTAGTCGTTCAGCGCCTGAGTCTTTACTTCGCTCGACGCTTTTTCCCACCAGCCCCAACCAAACCCTTCTTGCGCACGCGCTTCATTTCCTTCGAGCGCTCTTCCTCCGTCATGCCCGACCAGCGAGACGCAGCAGCTCGGTTCTGCTGCGTCTCGATTTCCTTTCCGCAGTGCGGGCAGATCATGTGTTCCCGTCCGGCCCGTATTCCGGGTATATGACGACGCCCAAATCTGGGCCGAGCTTGTCTTGCAGCGCGCTAAGTCGAATTGCCTCCTCGCGCTCTGCGTCGATCCGATCCGAGATGACCTTTGCTTCCGCTTCCGGCAGCGAGGCGAGCGCCTCGTGAAAGCTGGTGTGAGTCGATTCCAGTTCGCAGCCGCGAAAAACAGCGTAACCGCTGCCGTAGGATTTGATTTCTGGGGACATATTAGGAGACCCCCTGTTCGATGCAGCTCCGCGCGGCTTTTTTCACGATCCGCGCACCCTTCACTTTCCACGCATTGGCTCCGACGCGCTGGGCGATAGCGGCCCGGAGTTCCGCGTCGCTCGATTGAGATTTCATTTTCACGAGTCCGGCGCGCTCGGCTTCGCCCCATTGGGCGACGCCCGCGTTGACTTCTTCCGCGAGCAGTTGTTCGCGACTCAGGCTGTTGATTTGTTCGATGGTCATTTTTGGTTTTCGTCTCGGCGTTATTGGCGCTTCGATCTACACCGACAATATGTGCGACGTGCGCGCACGTCAATGACATTTCTTTACTTATTTTCAGAGGCTCCGCACCTGCCTCCCGCTCCAATTCCACGAGCGACGGCTCAAGGTAATTCGCGGCGCTGAACCATGCGCTGCAGCGAGTCGTCGGGGCGATCACGGTTTTCCTCCGATCTCGGCATCACTCCGCCCCGCCGATGCGCTGAGCTTACCGTTGTATTTTTCAGGTGCCGCCGAGAGGTTTTCCGAGCCACCCCCGCCGCCCAAAAGAAATTTCACTTTTCCCTTGCAATACCCAAGCGGTTCGCTATTGTCTCTCTTACCGAAGGAAATCAATCCGACGAGCAACCAAAAAACAAAATGAACACCATCACCGACCTCCTCAATAAAGCGCGCTCTCCGATGACGCTGACTGTCACAGGAGAGCACACGGCCTCGACTCGCGACGCCGCAATAGCCCGCCGCGCTCGGCGCATGGGTGCCACCGTCACGCGCAACATCGGACGCGACACCGATGGGCACCGCGTGAATGATTACGGTTGGTCCATCAGCGTTGGAAATGAATAAGGCCGCACAAGCACTCGGACGCCTCGGAGGTCTAGCGACCTCCGAGGCCAAGGCCAGAGCGGCACGGCGCAACGCGAAGAAAGGCGGATGGCCGAAGGGAAAAAAGCGGGGAACTCCGCCCGCTCCAAGATGCATTTCCGATCCGACGCGTGGGGTAGTTTGAACGTGAAAAATACAACCAGCGCGCTGCTGCAAACGCGCCTGTTGTCCTACGATTGGAGCGCCAAGATTCATCGGGCATTCTCCGTGCGCGTCGCGCCTTCTCCCGGCGCGTTGCAGAGCTTTTCGTTCTGCCGCCTAGCCGATTCTCCGATATGGCGCGTGTAGGCTGGCGGGATTGCTTCCTTGAGTCCGTCACTGGACATCCATCCAATGCCGTAGGCTTGCGGCGCGTTCTTCACCGACTTCGGCGGGATGCCGAGAGCGTGGCGTTTGGCGCGGCTTGCTTTGCTGGCGGTCGTCACCAGCAGCGGAAGATTTGAGTGGTCGCACTTGCACGGCGCGGCGACCGGGATGTTCGTCTCGAAGTAGCGATGCCGTTGCGTCCGCAGTCCGAACATCGAGCCGCAGAGCATTACCGGATTTTCCAGTTCGTGCCGTGCGCCCGCCACGTTTTCGATGACGTAGGGCTTGCCGAGTCGCTTCACCAGTTCGCGGACGGCGGGTATCAGCTTCGCGTGGTCGCCGCGATTCTTTGCGGGAGTCAGGTGCGAGTAGCCCTGACACGGCGGCGAGGCGTGTATCAGGTCGTATTCGTGGCCGTGCGCGTCAAGGTATTCGAGAGCATCACCAAGCACAAACGCGAACGGGTAGCGCGGACGCGGCACGATGTCCACGCCGGTCACATCGTAGCCCGCGAGCGCGTAGCCCATGCCAGCCCCGCCTTCGCAGCAGAACAGGTCGAGACAAGACCCGGCGGCAGAACCCAGCACTGGAGCGAATGACTGCCCCGCGACGCGCCTTGCGAATTTGGATGCTGGTAGAGGGGCAGTCATTCGCTCAGTTTTACGCTTCGGCGGCTCGGATCCATTCAGCGGGCATTTCGCTGAAATCAATCGGGAGGACGAGCCGACCGCCACAGCGCTCGTGATGCTGCAAGAGCGCGGTGACCGCAAAGCGAATAAGCTGAGACACCTCGGTGCCAGTCTCGGCGGCGATGGCCTCCAACTCGGAGCGCTGATGCTCGGTGAGGCGGATTCCCATCCCGACTGTCTTGCTGTCGCTCATCTGTTCGCACCGTGAACGGGAAAATTATCGAAGGAAAGAAGAATTTCTTTGACACGTCGTGACGCGATGCGACACAACGTGAACATGAACGCGCAGATGGGTATCCGAATTCCGGTTGAGCAGAGAGCAAAGCTCGATGCGATCGCCTTGGAGCAGCGCAATACTGCGAGCGGGATTATCCGGCTGGCGATCGACCATTTCACCGAGTCGTACCGACGCCGGAAAGAGGAGCTCGTGCAGCAGCCGGAGCTGATCGACCTCTTTGCGCAGGACGAACCCGAGCGGCGGGCGGCGGAGGGCGAGCACGAGTGACCTTGGCGACCCCACCAAATCTGCTGGGCATCGCGCCGCGCAAGGCGACGGCGCTGCGGATCGACTGCTCGTGGTGCAATACGACGCTGGTCGCGGGATCGGCGGACCGGATTTCACACACGATCTGCCCGCGTTGTTTTGCCGGGATGTTTCCGCGGCATCCGAGCGCGCCACTCCTCAGCAGTCACTGACCCCGGCGCTCCACCCCGATGAGCCGAGGCACACCACCCCAAGGAGCCAAGCAGAAGGCGCGCATGCACATGCGCCCGGACGCGGCACCGCTGCGGCCGGACGAATTGATCCGGCTGCGGCGGCTGCTGCGGGGTGGCGTGCTCGACAAGCAGCTCGAGGCGGCGGAAGTGGCGGCACAGCTCGGCTTGGACAGGCGGACGGTGCTGAATCTGGTGCGCGCCGGCGCATTTCCCGGCGCCTGGAAGCCGGCGGAGAACCGGGTGCGGATCCCGATCACGGCGGTGGAAGACTACATCCGGGCCCACGCCGTGCAATCCGAGGAGGCGGCGGCATGATCGCGGCAGCTTCTCTTTTTCCCGCGGGACCGAAGGCGGTGATCGTGCGCTTCCGCGAGCCAGGGACGGGCGAGCTGCAGACGATGGATTGGCTCAGCGCGGACGGCGCATGGACTGCGGACCCCGACGCGGCGCTGGTGCACCCTGATTACCTCGCCGCCGACAAGCTGGCGCATTCGCTTCGGACGCCGGACGCCTGGGTCTGCGCCACCGTGCGGCCCGACGCCGACTCCCCCAAATCGCGCGCGCTTTCTTTTTTTTCGGAAGCCGCAGAGGTAAGGCATCCGAGTGGCGACTGGCGCGACCGGAAGGACTGCGGGCTATGAGCGCGCCCGACGTCCAGCCAGTGGCCCGCGTGTCGCTGCTCGAGCTCGAGAAGCAGGGACCGCTCAACGACGCCCAGCTCGCGCTCTTCGACACGCTGGAGACAATGCCGGCGGAGGTGTTCGAGTCGCTCGAGATGAAGGGCGAATTCACCGGGGCGCGTCTTTTTTTGCAGCGCCCTGCGATTTATCGGGCGATCGTGACGATGATTGCGAGGGGTCTGCCGGTGCGATTCGTCGAGCGCACGCTGAGGGTGAGCCACAACACGATCCGGGCCGTGTGCGCGCGCGAAGGCGTCGCCATAGACACAGAGAAAAACAGCTTCGTGGCCGACCTGCGGATCGCGATCACTCGCGGCGCCGCCGTGCTCGCGGACGTGATCGGCGACATCGCGCCGGACAAGCTGCCGCTCGCAGTGGCGATCCTGATCGACAAGTATCTGCTCCTCACAGGCGAGGCCACGTCGCGAATCGAGACCACGACCGGCGGGAGCGACAAGCCGAAGACCTGGGACGAGTGGATCGAGCAGATGAAGCGCGTCGGGGCCGCTGGAATGGGTTTGGGTGGGGAGAAGGATGGGGCAAAGGGGGAGCCGGTCGAAGTGCGGACGCATGCACTCCCGGTTGGGGCGGGGGTCGGCGCGGGCAGGCTGGAGCATCTGACATCGGACTCCGTATCAGATGCCAGACAGTGTGCTGGCGCTAGTGTTCCGAATGGTGTGCCGGACGGCGACCGTTTGGACAGGGGGGCGGGGGGGGTCGCGCTTGAGGTGCCGGGGCGCGTGGGACCGACTCATTCGGGTTTCTGAATTTTATTTCAAAGCACTTTATGACCGACCCTCAACCTCCTCCGATTCGAGAGACCGAATTTGCCTCCGGCGTGGGCCTTGCCCGCGACGACGTCAAAAAAATGCGCGGCGCGCTGCTGACCCGGTCGGAGGACTGGTCGGGTGGCGGCGGCATGCCCGTCATGCTGCACGCCAGCGGGCAGGCCAAGCTCATCGCCGAGCTCGAAAAAAAGGCTCGCGAAAAAAAAGAAGGGCCGCCACTCGCGGGCGAGCTGCAGGCCGCCACGCGAGCCGAGCGCTTCGAGCAGCTCACCGTCGCCAGGGTGACGCGCAACACGCGCCTGCTGACCGCCACGCGGCAGCTCGCCGGTGCAGAGCCGGAGGCCGTCACGGTGCGCGTCAAATCCACCGACGGTTACAAGGCCGGGATGATCCTCGAGCGCTGCGAGCGCCAATCCCCGGGCTTCTACTGCTACCAGGGCAAGCAGCCGCGCCGGCGCACCGCACGGGCCTGATTATGGTTATCGATCGCGACTTCCCGGACCACTGGAAGACCCAGCTCCTCATCCGACAGCTCGGCAACTACGAGGCCGCGCCCGTGATGCTGATTCGACTCTGGCTGCACTGCGAAGCCCGGCGGTCGGAGTGCTTCCCTGACATGCCGCCCAGCGCCGTCGCCGCCGTCTGCCGGTGGCCAGGCGACGCGAAAAAACTCGACCGCGCTTTGAGGGATGCGCGCTTCATTGTCCGCGACGGCCGTGCCCTGACCGTTCACGGCTGGGAAGAGCGCAATCGCGGACTTCTCAACTCCATTGCCAATGGTTCGCGCGGTGGACGGCCCAAAAAGGCCCCCGCCACAGAGGAAAACCCCGTATCCCAATGCAAACCCAGCGACAACCCACGGGTTCCCGATGGGAAACCCGACGACAACCCGCCGGAACCCACGGCTAACCCCACCATAACCAGTAAGGGTAGGGAAGGGAAGGGTAGGGAAGGTGAGGGTAGGGAAGGTGAGGTGAGGGAAGGACCACCCGCAATCCCCTCCCGTGCGAGCGTGAGCGCGCTCGAGGCGACAATCCACTTCGTTCTCAGCGTTTTCGGGAAAAAAAGAAGCCGGCTGGGCTACGCGGCGGAGCAGGAGCTGGGACGGCAGGCCGAATCGCTCCCGCTCAGTGCCGAGCAGCAGGCGCTTTTGACGTGGTGGCTCCACCTCCCGCACGACGAAGCCGATCCCTGGCTGCGCAGCCGACCCGGCGACGCCGACAAGCTGGCCACTCGACTCTTCGGCGAGCTCGAGCGAGCCGCGGCCCACGCAAAAAAAACGGGCGCGCCCGGATTTTCCGAAAAAAAAGAAAGCGGGGCGTGGCCGGCGGGTGCGAAGGACTGGCTCGCCGCGAAATTCCCCGACGCGGCCTTGCCGGCGGAGTTTTCCCAGCTCGCGCAGGACGTGCGACGGCTCTGGCTGGAGAGGAATGAGGACCAGGCATGAGCGCTCCTGAAAAAAAAGACGGGCGGCGGCGGAAGGACTACGAGCCTGAGCCGCATCGGATGCTGCCGCAGGCTCCCGACGCCGAGCGCGGCGTGCTCTCGAGCATGATGATCGGCGGCGCGGACGTGATCGAACAGGTCGCCGCCAAGATCACCGCGGACCACTTCCACGTCCCGGCGCACGAGCTGATTTTCCAGTTCATCTGCCAGCTCCACAAAGCGCGGCTCCCGACCGACTTCATCACGCTCACCCAGGCGTTGCGCGACGCGAACCAGATCGACCAGGTCGGCGGCGCGGCCTACGTCACCGAGCTCTTCACCTACCTCCCGACGGCGGCGAATTGCGGCTACTACGCCGAGATCATGCGGGAGAAATACCAGCTCCGGCAGATCATCCGCATCGCCACGGAATTCGCCGGGCGGGCCTACGACGAACAGGACGACCTCCCTAAGCTCGTCGAGGAGTTCCAGGCGCGCGCGATCGAGATCGGCATGGACAGCGAAGACGCCGCGGCCCTTCGCCCGATCAGCCAGGCGGAAGTGATGGAGGAACTCCAGAGCATCGAGGCCCGCTACCACAACCGCGGGCAGCCGATGGGGATTCCGTCGGGCTTCCACGACTTCGACCGGATGACCGACGGGTTCTTGAAGCCGCAGGTCTATGTCATCGGCGGGCGGCCGGCCATGGGCAAGACCTCCATCGGCATGAACTTCGCCGAGCACATCGCCGTCACGGCGGGCGCGGAGAACCGGACGACGGCCATTTTCTCCGTCGAAATGACACGCAAACAGCTCATCCGGCGCATGGTGATGAACCTCGCGAGCCTTTCGCTCAAGCGACTGCGCGACGGCTTCCTGCGCGAAGCCGACTTCCCCCGGCTGGCGGAGGCCGCGAAAAAGATCATCGCCGGCAAGATCATCCTCGACGGCACGAGCGGCCTGACCATCGCGCAGTTCCGCAGCCGGGCTCGGCGCGCCGTGCTGCGCGACAAGGCGGAGCTGATCATCATCGATCACCTCCACAAGATGAAGGGCGTGAGCAAGCGCGGCGGCGAAAACCGCAGCCTCGAGCTCGCGGAGATCATGCAGGGGATCACCGAGACCGCCAAGCAGCTCGACGTGCCGGTGATCGTCCTTGCCCAGCTCAACCGCGGTGCGGCGGACAAAGGGCCGATCAAACCACCGAGCATGGCCGACCTCGAATGGAGCAGTGTCATCGAACAGGAGGCGCACCTCGTGGGGCTCCTTCACCGGCCCGACTACTACGCCAAGACCGACGCCGACAAGGAGAAGATCGCCGAGAAATACGACATGACCGTCGAGCAACTCGCGACCTACGCCGAGCTGCTGATCGACAAGCACCGCGACGGCCCGGTCGGGACGGTCAAGTTGAAGTTCCTCGGCGAATTCACGCGGTTCGAGAACCAGACCGGCAAGCTCTTCAGCAACAACCCCGGCGAGCAACAAGAGATGAGCACATGACGCCCTGGAGCCTCGACGACGAGCACGACTACCTGGCGATCCTCGAGCGCGTCGCCACCGCGCGCGAGACCGCCGCGCACGTCCCGGATTGCGACCTTGCCCGTCTCCTTACCCTCAGCCCGCGCCTCGTCGCGGAAAACATCCGCCTCCGCATGCGCGCCATCAACGCCGAGCGCGAGATCGGCCAAAACCTCCTCCCGCTCACCGATGAGTGAACTCACCATGTCTGAACTCGTTCAAGCCCTCTGCCACCGCGCCCGCGAGACCCGACGCACGCACTACCGCCCCGGCAGCGACCAGGAGCAGGCGTGGCATCGCGTCGTCCCGCCGCAATTTCGCGGCCCGCCCGCCCTGCCGCCCCGGAAGGAGGAGGCATGATCCGGCGCGCCCTCGCCCGGTTCCGGCGGCATCACGGCCCCTGCCGCTGGGAAATCGCCGGCGACCCCGGCGGCCGGGTCCGGCTCTGCATCACCCCGACCCGACTCATCGACCTCAAGCCGCGCGGAGTGCGCGCGTCTGCACCCTTTCTCCCGAGCGCCACGGCGACGCGCGGGAGCCTGACCCACCCTCGCCGACTCCACCCGCAGCCATGAAATCCGACATCAAAAAAACGACCCCGAAGAAGCCGATAGTTCACCGCCACGCCACCAAGACGCCAGCGCAGAGGCGGGAAGTCATCACCGCCAGCGCCGAGGACCGCGAGGATCGCAGCATCGGGCTCAAGTTGCTTATGCAATCGCTCGCCGACGCCGTCGCGGCGCGGCTGCAGCCGCGCGACGCCGGCCAGCCAACGCCGATTCACAGCGGGCACCCGTTGCTCGCGGGCGAGCCGACGGGCACACTCAACCCCAAGTCGGCTACCCTCCCCTTGCCCAGCGTGCCGGACCTCCTGATGCGCCTCCGCGACGAGTTGTCGTACGGGCACGAAGAAATCAGCTACCTCGGCAAGATCCTCGACCCGATCCTCCTCCCGGAAAATCCGAACGGTTCGGCGATCTGTGAAGGGGTCGGACTCCAGTTTTCCCTCGTCGGCTCGCAAGTCTCCAAATTGATCGGCATGGCTGCCGGCCTTCGCTGCCGGATCATCGCCCTCGCGCAGCGCCTCGACCTCCCCCGCTGATGCGCTCCCACACTCCACCTGGCATCCTCGCGGTGTTGCTCGGCATGGCGCTGGGCAGCGCGGCCGGATGCGGGACGCCCGACGTTCCACCGCCCACCGTCATCGACGGCACCCCACAGCCGCGTTTCCGCGTCCGGCGCTGCTGGACCGGCGAGCCAGGGCTTGCCGACCAGCTCCGCACCGCACCCGACCTCAACACGCTCGAAAAGCTCGCCAACGAAGCCCGGCGTTCCGACACGCTCAGCGCCAAGACCCTCAACCGCTGCCGCCGCAACGCCAACCTCCGGCATCGCGAGCTTCTCGAAAGGAGCCTCGCCGCGTGAGTGACGAAACGCCAATGCAGGAGCGCCTTTCGAGCCCGACCTTCGACGCGATCGTCGCGGTCTGGACCGCGCGCGAGCTGCAGCTCGAGAAATATTCGCGCGAGCACGACGACACCCACACCCGCGGCGAGCTGGCGCAGGCCGCGCACTGCTACGCCGACGCGTCAGCGCGCCTGAGCCGCGGCATCATGGGACCCGCGGACTACCTCCATAAAGACTGGCCGTTCGTGGCGCGGAGCTGGCCCGGCCCCGAGACCCCGCTCGAATGCGCCATCCGCGCCGGCGCGTTCCTCATCGCGGAAATCGAGCGGCTGCAACAAAAGGAGGCGGCTTGAAAACCTTCGTCCTCTACCATGCGCATTGCGCGGATGGGTTTGGCGCGGCCTTTGCCGCGTGGTGCGCGCTGGGCGACGAAGGCGTGAGCTATCTGCCAATCAGCTACGGCGACCCGTGGCCGGACATCCCGGACGGCAGCACGGTTTACATCGTCGATTTCTCCGCGCCGAACGCCGCAACCGGCCGGGCTGAACTGATCGCGCTCGCCGCCCGATGCACGGTGCAGGTGATCGACCACCACAAGACCGCCGCGGCCACGCTCGCGGGCCTGGAGTTCGCCAGGTTCGACATGGACAAAAGCGGGGCCGTGCTGACGTGGGAACATTTCCAGGGACAAGGCAACTGCTTTGGACTTGTCCCCGAGCTGCTCCTCTACGTGCAGGACCGCGACCTCTGGCGCTGGGAGCTCCCCGACAGCCGGGAAGTCTCCGCCGCCCTCGCCCTCGTCCCGAAGAACTTCGAGGCGTGGGAGCACCTTTCCGTCGGACGACTCCGCGGCGAGGGAGCGATCGCGCTGAGGGTCCAGCAAGCGCTCGTCAAAAGCATCTGCGCGCGGTACCGCTACGGCACCGTCGGCGGGCGCCTCGTCCCGCTCGTCAACACGCCGGTGTTGATCTCGGAATGCTGCGAAGAGCTGCTTCGGCAGGAGTATGGCTGCGGCTTTGTCGCAGCGTATTTCGACGGGGAATACGCCGTCCACACCGTTGCGTCCACGCCCGCGATGATCTCCCGAAAATGGAGTCTCCGCAGCGGCCCGGACTTCGACGTGAGCGCCGTCGCCAAGACACTCGGCGGCGGAGGCCACGCGCAAGCCGCCGGCTTCGAGCAGCTCCTCCGGGCCTACGACCCATGAGCACGCAACCCGGCCAGCTCGTGAAGCGATGCACGCTGATCGTGGCCCCGTGCGGCGTCTGTGCCGCGCGGGGACCGTGGGCGGTTTGGGACCAATCCCAGGCGCAGGCCATCTGCCCGGAATGCTACGTGCACACCCTCAGCGCCGAGGCGTTGCTCGTCACCTACCACCTCGAGCACCCGGACAACCAGCTCGTGTTCAAAAACCCATGAGCGCGTTGCAGATCATAAAATCCCGGGACACCCGCCACCGCAGATGAACGCCAAAGTGCTCCCCTTTGTGCCGGCGGATGACCCGGTTTTGCGGCTGCCGTCGCCGGCGGAGATGGAGGCGCTGCTGCGCGGGCCGGAGGCGGAAAGCTTCATGGCTTTCCTGACCGACCGGCAGGCGCAGATCGAGAACCGGGAGAAGGATCCGTTCCGGCACGGCTACGAACCGGCCATCTGGGGGGTGTGCGACGACCTGCTTTGCCGCGGAGTCAAGGTCGTGCTCATCGACCCGGTGGACAGCACGCCGCGCGAGATCATGGGCGGCTCGGAAATCTACTGCAGCGGCGGGAACCGTTCGAGCAAGACCGAATACGCGGCCTCCCGGCTCGTCCGCCAGCTCGTGAAGAAGCCGTGGGCGCGGGCGTGGGCTTTCCATACCACCGGGCCGAGTTCGATCGCGATGCAGCAGCCGCGCGTCTGGAAATACCTCCCGCCGGAGTGGAAAAACATGCGCAAAAGCCGGGTGGCGGACATCAAGTTCAGCCCGAAGAACGGGTTTGCCGGGATCACCCCGAACTTCGTCGGTCCGAACGGCGCGCAGTGCTGGTTCAAGAACTACGCACAGAGCGAGGACACGATCGAAGGCGAAGAGCTCGACCTGTGCTGGCTCGACGAGCTCGTCCCGATTTCGATCATCGAAGGGGTCCGGCTCCGTCTCGCCACGCGCAACGGGGTCCTGATCATCACCTTCACCCCGATCAAAGGCTACACGCCGACCGTCAAAACGCTGATTCACGGCGCGACCGACGTGCTCAGCGTCCCGGCGACCCTCCTGCCGATCCTCGGCGAAGACGGCCAGCCGACCGGGCGGCTGGAAAAAGTGCCGCGGGTGCAGCAGGCGATGATTCCCGACCTCAAAATCGTCTATTTCCACATCTTCGACAACCCGTTCGGCAACGCGCCGGAAGTGATCAAGAAAGCGGCCACCAAAGGGCGGGACGGGATCAAATGCCGCTGCTACGGCGTCCCGACCGAGACGATCGGCGCGCAGTTCACCATGTTCAAGGCGGAGATCCACGTCATCACGCGCGAACACTTCGCCGCGCACTGCAAAACTGGCACGAACAAGCACGTCACCGACCCGTGCAGCGGGCGGAACTGGTTCCACCTCTGGGCGCGGGCGCTCCCCGACGAGCGGACGCTCGTCATATACCGCGAATGGCCGACACCCGGCGGCTACATCCGCGGCGTCGGCGATCCCGGCTGGTGGGCCGAGCCCGACGGCAAACTCCACGACGGCAAACGCGGTGACGCCCAAAAGCCGTGGGGCTTTGGACACGAACGCAACGCCGAGGAAATCCTCCGCGCCGAGGGCTGGCAGGACGCGCAGATCCTGGACGGGATTCGCCGGCAGAACTGCATGCCCGGCAAAGGCGAGGCGTGGGCGAAAGCCGAGACAATATTTCAGCGCGACATGGACAGCCGGTTCGGCGCGGCTCCCACGCTGGCGCGCGGCGAGAGCACGACCCTGATCGACAGCATGGCCGAGCTCGGAATGCAATTCGAGCCCGCGCCCGGCGAGCATCAGCAGGAGGGGATCGACGAGATCCAGAACCTGCTTTACTTCGACAGCGAAAAAGCGATCGGCCCCGAGAACAAGCCACGGCTCCTCATCACCGAGAACTGCCGGAACCTCATCTTCGCGCTCGAGACCTTCACCGGCATGGACGGCCCGCACGGCGCCTGCAAAGACCCGGTGGACGTGCTCCGCTACATCTCCCTCGCCCCGCCGCTTTACCTGCCCGACTACGCGCTCAAATCCCGTGGAGGCGGGAGCTATTGAGCGAACGCACACGGCTGATTCGCCGATTGAAACGCGTGGCGGAAGCCATGCGCAAGCTCGGCGCGGAAATGGACTATGTCGGCGGCTTCGGGGTGATCGGCGAACACGGGCGCTCACGTGGGCGGAGGGCATTCAATCGGAGATGAAGCAGCCATGAGCGAACCTTTGAGTCCATACTTGCGGCGCGGGGAAGCGGTGAACTGGCTGAGTGGGCTGGGGATCGACGCGGCGCAGTTCGAGAAGCTGGTTGCCGCCGACGTGATCGAGCGGATCACCTTCAAAATCGGAGGCCGCGGCTACTACCTCAAGAGCGCGATCGAGGAACACATTCTAAAACCTTTCCGCGACGCGGAAGCGCGGCTAGCGTCGCGCCGCCATGTCGCCGCCCAACCCAACCCAAAGACATGAGCCTGAACTACAAAAGCGCCCGCGACGAGCGGCCAAACATCCACCGAGTTAGCCAACTGCCGGACCTCCCGGAGATGGAACGGGAACTGAAGAGCGCCATCAGCGACGCCTTCGAGTTCTACGACCGCAACGAGCACGCCCTCGAGGCGCGCTATTGCATTTGGGATCACCAGACCCGCGACGGCCGCAAATGGGGGAGCGACGCCCGCGCGCCCTTCCCGTGGGCGGGTGCCAGCGACACCCGCGTGCGGACGATCGACATGGTGATCAACGAGAAGGTCGATTTGATGATCACGGCCCTCTGGAAAATGAGCGTGCAGACCGTCGGCACGCAGGCCAAGGAAGCCGACTGGGCGGGGCGCATGTCGGCGCTGCTGCGCTGGTATCTGGCCAACCAAATGGCGGACGAAAGCGACAGCGAAGTCGAGTTGCTCGCCAACTACATGCTCACCTTTGGCTCCGGCGTCATGGGCGTCGGCTGGCTGCAGACGCTCGCGTACGAGATGAAGACCGTCCGGCTCGACGACATCCGCGACGCGGCCCTGCAAGCCGGCGGACCCAAGCTGCTCCTTACCGTCGCCGAAATGATCTTCGACCCGACGATGCACGAGAAGGTCATCCCCTACATCCAGCAGTTCTCCAACCTGCTGACCAAGCGCGAGGCGCAGAAGGTGATCGACGACCTCCGCGCCCTGGCCGAGGCGACCTTTCCAAAGCCCTACATCCAGGAGGCGCGCCCGTGCCTGACCGCGCTGCAATGCGGGCAGGACGTGTTCTTTCCCGTCAACACCGACCGGCTGCAGCGCGCGCGCTTCGTCGCCCAGCGCGAGCTGCTCACCGAGACCGAGCTGCTGGAGAAAGTCGAAGGCCGCGAGGGCTGGGATCAGGACTTCGTGGACGAAGTGCTCGAGCACAAAGGCGAGATGTTCAACGGCAACGTCTTCGCCTACAACGTGCTCGAGCGGATGAGCCAGATCGGCGGCGTCTGGGGGCAGGCGCTCAACGAAGGCAAGGACCTGTACGAAGTCTTCCACTTTTACACCCGCGCCCAGGAGCGCGGCGTGCCCGCGATCTTCAAAACCGTGATGCACCCGCAATGCGCCGACGTGTGCGGGTCGCACGAGATCCACCCCTACGCGCACGGGCAATATCCGTTCGTCGAGTTCGTCCGCGAACGCACCGCCCGAACGATCCTTGCCAGCCGCGGACTCCCCGAGATCCTTTCGACCCACCAAGGCGAGATCAAGGTGCAGCGCGACAGCCGGACCGACCGGGCGAGCATCACCACGATGCCGCCGATCAAGGTCAAGTATCGGCCCGGCCAAAAGCAGAACACCTACGGTCCCGGCGTCGAAGTGCCCGTGATCAAAAGCGAGGATTTGGAGCCGATGACATTCGGAGCGCCCGACCAGACCAGCATCGAAGTCGAGAACGCCACCAAACGCGACATCAACGAATACGTCGGACGCAGCGGTGAAGGCGTCTCGCCCGAAGCCGTGTTGCTCGGCAACCAGGGGCTCACCACCCGCTGGCTCCGCCGCTGGCAGGGCGTCGGCAAGCAAATCCTGCAGCTCGCGCAGCAATACACTCCGCCGCAGACCATCGGGCGGATCGTCGGGATGATCCCCAAGCCGTACCAGATCACGCGGGAAGCGATTGCCGGGCAGTTCGACCTGATCCTCACGTTCGACGTGCGGTTCGCGAACTCCGAGTTCCTGTTCCAGATGATGGAGAACATGAACAAATACATCTTCCCGGTGGACACGAATGCCGTCGTCAACCGCGATGTCGTCATCCGCTACATCCTCGGCGGCATCGACCCGACCCTCGCCGACCTCGCCGTCCGCGACTCGGAAGACGCCAGCCAGCAGGAAATCGCGGATGAAATGACCAACTTCGCCCTGATGTTCAGCGGCCAGGCACCGCCGATGAAGATGGGGCAGAACTACCAGGCCCGGCTCAACGTCCTGCAGCAGACCCTGCAATCGAATCCGGTCCTGACCCAGCAAGTCCTGCCGGGCCGTCCCGACCTGCAGCAGCTCATCGAGCAGCGGGTGAAATTCCTCAGCCAGCAGGTCGCGCAGGACAAAAACAAGATGATCGGCCGCTACGGCACCACCCCGAGCGCAGGCTCGGCGGGCGGGCCGCAGATGGGCGCATTTCAACCGGCGACAGACAACCAAACAAGAAAGAACCAAACATGATAATGGAACTCATCCACGCCTTCGGCGCAGGAATAGCCTTCGCCGCCGGCATCACCTGCGGCGGAATAATGATGCAGATCGCCAATCGGTCTGCGCGAAAGAAAATGTGTGAGGACTACGAAAAGCATTTCCGGGAAGTGGAAGACCGGCTTGGAAAGTACGTGGTCCATACGGCGAGGATAGCCGACGCCTTGGAGAAAGGACGCGCGAGTGAAGCCTGACGACCCCAAGCTCAGCGACCGCGGAGGCGACAGCCGGAGCGGTTCGCTGGGGCGCAGTGTTCGGCCCTCAGCGGGAGGCGCGGCGTGAGCGGCGCGGAAAGCGCGCTCGCCGTCGCGAACACGGCGCTCGCCTTCCTTTGTGTCTGGCTCGCCAGGCGTGCCCGTCCGGCCCCGCCGCGCGTCGTCGTGCGGACCGGGAAAGAGCTGAGCCCGCGCGAGCTGCAGAGCGCGCTCTGTGTCGGCGAAGATCACGCCCTCTGGCGGGCGGTCCACCAGCTCGCCGAGGCGCAGATCGAGGACGCCGTGGCGGAGACGCTCGACCCGGACCACCAGGGGAAACCGCACCTGCTCAACTACTACGCCGGCGCCGCCGCGCATCTGGGGCGCTTCCAGGCGTTCCTGATCGAAGAGCGGGCGAAGGGCTTGCGGGCCGTGGATGACGCGGATTGAGTGCAGGCGCGCGCACTGATGGACGCTGTGAAGTTCCAGCTTGGACAACGGGTTTGGGCGGCGCTCGACGCGGCGAAGGTCGGGCTCGTCACCGGGATTATCTTCCGGCCGGGCTGCGTGCTCTATGAAGTCGAATGGGCCGACATGGTCAACCGCGATCATTACGACTTTGAACTCAGCCCGGACAAGTGCTATACGGAGGGCACGCCGCCATGAAGACACTCCTTCGCCTCAGCCTCATCCTCGCGGTTGTTGCCCACGGTGAAGCGCCGAGGGCCTGTGCGGGGAACGGACAGCCGTCGCCAGCGTGCCGGACGTGCGAGTGGTGCAAGTATTGCGGGCGGAAGGACGGGCGCTCGAAGAACACCGGGACGTGCACGGTTTGCGTGGTAAAGCGGGCTGCGGAGCAGCGGTAAAAGCGCCGTAACCGGGGCGATTTCGGCCCCATTCCCCATCACTTCACCCCATTTCCGTGGCGGACGATGGACAAGCGGGGCGGGCGCGTGCTCTCAGTGTCGCGCCATGCGACTCACCGACCTCAACAAACTTTGGTTCTTCAATCGCGGACGAATGTTCGCGCCGCCCACCGACCAGACGAGCGCCAGCGCCGAGCCGGTTGCGGTAAGTCAGGAAGGGCTCGAGCATTTGCCCGGCGGCGAGATGCTCGCGGGCGCGACGACCATTCCGGTCAAGGACGAGTCGAAGCTGCCGAGCGTCTGGACGCCCGAGAACGCGACCGGCGAACCCGAGGAAGAGCCCGCACCCGCCGAGATCGCCGCGGACGTAAAGCCCGCTGAAGGCACGGAGACAGCAACCCTCGCAGAGGGACCGACAGCAGAGGAGATCGCGGCGTTGCCGGAGCCGATTCGCGCGCATGTCGAAAAACTTTCCGCCGAGAAAGGCGAAGCCGCCAAGCAGCTCGAGACCGCGAACGCCGAGAAGGCGACTCTCACCGCGCAGCTCGCGGAAGCCCGCAGCGGCGCACCCACGGCAGCGCCTCCCGGCGCCAACCCGCTCTTCGCCGTCCGCGACGAACGCGCCCTCTCAGCGCACCTTTCCCTCGCCGAGGCGATCATCGAATGGGGGAACGATCACGCCACCACCGGCGGCGAGATGCCCGCGGCATTGCAGGCCGCGATGCAAGGGACGAAAGCCGAGGAGATCACGGAGCCGACGATCTTCACCGCCGAGCAAGCCAAGGGTTTCCGCGCCCAGGCCAAGGCCATGCTGCAAGCCGTCCCGGCCCAGCGCGCCTACCTCGCGGAGGAATCGGCGGCGCACGACTTCCTCAAGACCAATCACCCGCAGTTCCTCGACCCGAACACCGAGGAAGGCAAAACCTACGCGGCGTTCTCGACGCAAATCCCGTGGATGCGCTCCTTTGGCAAATGGCCCGTCGCCGTCGCCGACACCGTCCGCGGCTTCCTCGCCCGCACCGCCGACGAAAAAGCCAAGGCTGAGAAAGCCGGCGGCAAAACCACCGAGCCACCGCTCGCCCCCGCGCTTCCCAGCGTCACCCGCCCCGGCGGAACCCCGACTGTCACCAAACCCGCGGCGAAATCACCGGCGCTAAAAGCGTCGATGACCGCCGATGAACTCGCCGCCACCCGCTAGTTCAACCAACGACACCACCATACGACCATGCCACGCACGCAAGAAATCGATCAAGTCGGCAAACGCGAGGACCTGAGCGACATGCTCGTGGTCGCGGATGCCAAAAACACCCCGCTCACTTCGATGATGAAGAAGAGCAAGAAGCCCACGAACTCGCTCTACGAGTGGCCCGTGGGACAAATCCCCGCGCCCGACACCACCCCGATCGCCGACGGCGCGCCGGTGGATACCGAGGAAGACCTTTCCGGCAACCGCGCGATCCTGCGCAACCGGGTCCACAAACTCCGCCGCGTCTTCGGCGTGAGCGAAATGGCCCAGGACATCAGCGACCCGGCCGGCGTCAAGGACGAGTTCCAGCACAACAAGATGAACGCCCTCGTCGCGATCAAACGCGCGATCGAAGCGGTCTTTGCGGGCGACCAGGACAGCAACCTGACCGGCACCACGCACCAGACCCGCGGCCTTGGGAGCTGGATCAACAGCACGGCGCAGACCGACAACCCGGTCCCCACCGACTACCGCACGCCTACCGGGAGCATCTACTCCGGCTCACTGGCCGACCTCAGCGAAGACGACGCCCGCCTGCTCATGCAGAGCATCTACGAGCAGACCGGCGAAAAAGGGAGCTGGGACGCGCTCGTCGGCACCGCGCTCAAGGCGCGCTTCAGCAAGATGACGATCCACGACGAGGACGTCCCGGTTTCCGGGGTCAACGTTCGCACGTTCTTCGCCAAGCTCGAGAGCAACGAACTCTGCGCCGTCATCGACGTGATCAAGGGCGACTTCGGCCAAATGCGCCTTCACCCCACGCTGTGGAATGACTTCAACAACACGACCAAGCTGCCCAACAGCAAGCGCGGCTACGTGCTCGACATGTCGGACCTCGACATGTGCGCCAACAAGCTGCCCGGCTTCAAGCCGCTTCCCGACGACGACTCCGGCCCGAACGGCCTCGTCTCCGCGATCGTCGGCAACCGGATGGGCTCTCCGCTCAAGCACGGCGCCTTCAAAGCCACGTAAACTTTAACCGCGGGGTGGCGCAGTGGCAGCGCGCCGGGCTCATAACCCGGAGGTCGAGGGTTCAATTCCCTCTCCCGCAACCAAACTTCAACCCAACCCAGCTCAACTCATCCAACCCACATGAAACTCACCCCACTCAGCCTCACCGAACGCGCCGCCGGCGGATTCACCCACCGCGCTTCGCTCACCCACGCCGACCTGACCGAGCTCGCCACGAACACCGCCCAGGTGATCGATTTGCTCGCCGTCACCGCCGGGCAGATGATCGCGCGCGTCGCGGCCTACCTCAAGACGCCCTTCGCCGCCGCCGGTGACGCCGCGTTCAACAGCAACACCATTTCCATCGGCGACGCCGGTTCCGCCACGCGCTTCGTCGCGGCCTTCCAGGCGAACATCAACGGCACCGAAGTCTTGTTCAATTCCGGGGGGAACGGGGGCAGCGCGACGGCGATTGCCGCGCTGTCCCTTGCCTCCGAGACCAGCACCAACGGCACCTTTGGCGCCGCCGCGGATCTCGCGGCCGTCAAGGTCGAGGGTGAAAAGGTCGGCGACGACGTGCGCGACGTGCGCGCGAAGTTCACCAGCCTGCTCGCTGAAGCCGCCAAGCAACCCTACGTCTATACCGCGGGCGGGACGATCAAGGCCACGGTCAACAGCATGAACGCCAAGGCGCTCAACGTCCTGGACACCGGCGAGCTCATCATCCTCCTCGAGGTTATCGACCTGACCAAGCTCGGCTAAACCGCGCCCCATGGCCGCCGAGCACGCATTGCTGGAGGGAATCGAAGAGGCCATGTGGCCTTTCGCCTCCCAGATCGCCGAGCGCGAGCAAGTGCTCTGCGCCCTCGCGCTCGCCCGGCAAAAGCGGGTCGCGGCGGCCAATGCGCGGGTCCGTCGGGCCTTTGTGGACGGCATCGGCGAAGTCGTCGCCTCCATCGACGCCGACATCTACCACCGGCTCGCCGCCACCTACGGCTACGAGACGGTGAACTCCGACGACTTCCTCCGCACCCTGCTCCGCGACAACCCTGAGCTCCGGGTGCAAAGCGTCAGCCGCAAATCGGGGATTGTCGTCCCCGCCGGGATGGAGGAGATCACGAGTGCAGACATCTGCACCCAGGCGCAGCCGCTCGCCGCATGAGAACGGTCAAGTTCCAGGACGTGCTCCATTGGATCGGCGAGAAGATGCTCGGCGACCCGGCCCGGATGCGCCGGGAAGAGGCCGCGGGATTTGTCCGCCACATCAACGTCTTCGTCCGCGAAGGCTGGGAGCGCGACGCATGGCCGGAATGGACTCCATGCGAAGAGCGGCACTACGCGCCGACCTACGACCCCGCCGCCGACTACCCGGCCGGCGCGATCGTCTGGGACCCGGCCACCGCGGCCTACTACCGGCACGCGGCCGCCACCGTCGGCACCGTCGCTGGCAACGAGGGCTCGACGATCTTCGCCACCGGCCCGGTGACCGTTGCCGACGGCGACACCCTTTCGATTGGCGGCGTGATCTTCACCGTCGTCTCGAGCTACGAGAACACGATCAACGTCGCCGGGCGCCTCGACGACAACGCGGTGCCAGGCGGCCTGCCCATCCTCGACCTCGACGCCGGCGCGCCCGGCGGCCCTGGCTGGACGCCGCTCGCCAACACCGACTGGGAGCGCACCGTTTCCCTCGACCAATCCGGCGCGACCCCGATCGGCACCGTGCTCAGCGTCTCGCCCCGGCACCCACTCACCTCGCCCGGCACGCCGCACTGGAAATTCCTGCTTTCGCCCAATGGCATCGAGATCCCGGCGGAGGCTGGGAACAGCGTCTGGATTCGGTTTCGGAAACGTCCGCCCACCTTTACGAGCGATCCTTACCGCGCCGACGGCGAGTATGCCACCGCCGCGCTCGTCTATTTCCTCAGCGACGGCGAAGTCTATCAGCGCACCAGCACCGGCGAACCGCTGACCGGCACCGACCCGACCGACGCCACGCACTGGACGCGCGTCCCATTCCCCTACGTGCTCGCCAACTACGTCCGCCGCGCCGCCTATGGCGAAGCGCTCGACAGCGACGGCCAGGCCGACAAAGCGCTCTTGCAAGGCGACAAAGCCGAGGAGCAGCTCGCGATCGAGTGGGGCAAATCCGAAGGCCAGCAGGACCAGGTCCGCACCTACGCCGTCGCCACCCGCTCCGCGCCGATCGCGCGCCACGCCGTCCGCAGATTCTAAACCACCCACCCTTATGTTGCGCTCCATTGGTCTCGAAATCGCCGCGAAAGCGGGCATCCACGCCGTGCAAACCGCCGCCGACGGCACCGCCTGGGTGCAGCTCCCCGACGTGCCGTGCAATCAGGTCGCCCTCTACAACGACAGCGGCACCGGCCTCGACGTGCGGTATTGCAGCAACGCAGGCGCGGCCCGGCCCGGCGAGAGTTCGCTGAGCGTCCCTGCCGGCATCGTGCAGCCGCTGCGCGGGATCACCGACGCCCGCCAGGTGCAAATCAAGCGCACCGACGCGAGCAACACGCAGTTGACGGTGAAATTCATCGTCGAGGCCGTATGATCCCACTCCCGCAATCCCTGAGCGGCGGCGGCACCACGACCACCACGACCAGCACCTTCGATTTCTTTTTCGACGGACACCCCGGCACGCCCACCTTCGACGCGAGCAACCTGACGGCAT
>JAYVPW010000107.1:0-5906 GCA_043777315.1 Spartobacteria bacterium
CGCGCCGCTGCGACTGCTGAGCACGAGGTGCCGCGCGCCGCATTTCACCAGCCATTCGGCGAGCACTTTGCCGAAGCCGCCGAACGCGCCGGTGATGAGATAGCAACCGTCCGGCTTGATCGCGAAAGGCGCAGCCAGCGGCTCGCCACGACGCGGCACAAACGCCTCGGGAAAACAAACGATGACTTTGCCGATGTGCCGGCCGCTCGCCATGAGCCGGAAGGCCGCGTCGATGCGGCACGCCGCGAAGGAGCGAAACGGCAGCGCCGAAAACGCGCCGCGCCCGACCATGCCGGCAAGTTCGCCGAGCATCTGGCGGGTGAGCGCTTCGTCGCCGCTGAAGACGGCATCCATCGCGATGACGTGAAAGGAGGCGTTGCGCCGCAGCGACCAGAGCGGGACGCGCGAGTTTTGGTAAATGTCGCGTTTGCCGATCTCGAGGAAGCGGCCGAACTCCGCCAGGCACGACATGCCCATCGGGATCGCCTCGGCGGCGAGGGCATTGAGGACGACGTCCACGCCGCGCCGATTCGTCAGCTCCAGCACCGCTTCGGCAAAGTCGCCGCGGCGCGAGTCGATGACGTGCTTTACTCCCAACGTCTGCAGCAGCGCGCGCTTGGTCGCGTTGCCCGCGGTGGCGATGACGGATGCCCCAAGATGATGCGCAATCTGAATCGCCGCCATGCCGACGCCGCCCGCGCCCGCGTGGATGAGGATGCATTCACCCGCGCGCAGCCGCGCCACGTTATTGAGCGCATGCCATGAGGTCATGAAAACCACCGGCAGCGTGGCCGCTTCTTCAAATGACAGGTTGCCCGGAATGCGCTGAATATCTCCGCCGCGTGCGAGCGTTTGCGTCGCGAGACCGAACACGGCGAGGCCAAACACACGGTCGCCCGGCGCGACGTGCGTCACCCCTGCGCCCACCGCTTGCACGATGCCGCCGACCTCGTCGCCGAAGATACGCGCGTCCGGTGCTTCGCCGGGATAAAGCGCAAGCGCCTTGAGCACATCGCGGAAATTCATGCCCGCGGCTTTCACGTCGATGAGCACTTCGCCCGGACCGCAGGGCGGCAGCACGAACGGCGCAAAGCGGAGCGTGTCGAGATGCCCGCGCTCGCGGGATTCGAGTCGCAGCGGCACCGCGGGATCGAGCGCCTGCTGTACGGTCGGACGCCCGCGGGTGAGCCGCTGCGCGTAGCGGGCTTCGCCGCGGAAGGCGATTTCCCGTTCGGCATCGTGGCGCTGGAGCTCGCTCCAGAGCAAGGCGGCATCGGCCTCGGACGCGCTCGGGGGCAAGTCGATGCCGTGGCACGCGAGGTTGGAGTATTCGTTGAGGATGACGCGGAAGAGCCCGACCGCGGGCGCCTGGCCGATGGTCGTCGCGGCGGCAGGCCGCCCGACGGGCTGCGCGCCGCGGGTGATCGCGTCGATCCGCACCTTGCTCGCAGGCATGGTCGTTTCGAGCGCTTGGGCCAGATGCAGCAAAGCGTCGGTGCCCATGACCGCGTCGCCAGCGGCGACCTCTGCGGGAGCGTCGAGATTCCAAAGATAAACGATCCGCTCAATCGGATCCTCGGTCGTGCAGGCATGGAAAAGCTGCGTCCAATCCTCGGGCATCTCCGACCGCAGTGTGAATTCGTCAGCTCGCGTGGCAGAGAATTTTTTGCCCGTCCGCGCCATCCGGCACCGCGCTCCCGCGGCGCGCAGTTGCCGCGCGAGTTCGTCGCCCAACCCGCCAGCGTCGGCGAAGATGAGCCAGGATTTTTCCTGCGGCGCTTGCCCGAAGGTTGGTGCGACCGCGGCTTTCTCCCACGCCTTCCGAGCCAGCAGACCGACCTGTCCTTCTCCGCCTGTCGGGCCAATCAGTCCCGGCAGCGACGCTGTCTCCGCGAAGCCGGCCTCTTGCAAAACGCGCTCCCATTGCACCCGGTCCAGCAATGGTTGCTCTGGCCGGAGATCGTGATCGGCAAAGCGCCACCAGCCGCTCGTGAGGCCGAACACGGTTTCGGTCCACAACTGCGGCGTCGCCGTGTCCATGAAAACGAGGCTGCCACCGGGCGTGAGCAGGGCGTGCAGATGCCCGAGCGTCGCGCGGACATCGCTCACCGCGTGGAGGACATTGGTGCCGACGATGAAGTCGAATGAGCCCGCGGCGAAACCTTGTTCGGTGCCGGGTTTTTCGAGATCGAAAATCTTGCATTCTACTTCGGGAAAAGCGGCCAGCTTTTGCAGGGCACCGGGAAAGAATCCCGCCGAGACATCCGTGAAAGTGTAGGTGTGCAGGCCGCGTTCGAGCAGCGGCAGGACGAGCGACGCGAGTCCGGCGGTGCCGCCGCCGATTTCGAGAATGCGCAGCCCGCGACCCTCGGGCAAATCCTGCGCCGCTGTTTGCAACGCCGCGCCAATCGCCGCCAGCCACGGGCTCGTGTAGAGGCCATCACCATAGAATTGATCGAGCAGTTCCGCCCCGGCGCCCGCGAACAGCACCTGCACGGCATCTTTTTCTCCGCGCAGAATCGGGCCGAGTTCCGCACAATTTCCCGCGCAGAGCAGCCCCTCCGGCAGATGGCCGGCGTGCGCGGCAACGAAGGCGCGCAGCGTCGCTGGCGCGGAGTCGGCGGCAGCGCCGAAGGTCGGCGTGGCTTGGTAATTTTTGTCGTCCTTTTTCAGCAAGCCGCGTTGCGAGAGGGAGGTCATCAGACGCTCGAAAACCGGCTGCATCGGCGCGGCGATTTGGAGTGATTTGGCGGTGAATTTTGCCCCCGCGGTCACGCCCATCGCGCGCAGACCGTGGGCCAGTTGTGCGGCGCTCAGCTCGTCGCCAGCGCGCATCGCCGCTTGCAGCTCTTCGCGGCCACGCGTGGCGATCACCTGCTCCAAGGCGGCGGCGGCGGCGGCCTGCAATCGTGCAAGCGGCAGCGGCGCACGCGGCGTGAGCGGTGCAGCCGAGGGCGTGCGCTCCCAATCGACATGGTAAAGCACGTCGCGTGTTCCGCCCGGCGAGCCGGAGCGGCGGACGCCGGAGATGCTGATCGCGCGGAAGCCGTCGATCAGGACACACGGCTGGCCCGCCTCGTCGTAGAGACCGATGCGGCCTTCGACGAACTCCTCATTGCACTGCAAAACTCCTGCGCGCACCCGCACCGAGGCACCCGGCGTCCGCAGAAAAAGGATGCGCGCGAAACGCACCGGCAGCTTCATCCGCGAGCGGCGATTTTCGACCGTCGCGGCCCCGGCGGAAAACGTTTGCAGCGCGCCGTCGAACAACACCGGATGCAGCGGATAATCCGCGGCACGGCTGGCGATCGTGTCCGACAAAGTCACGTGGCCCGCAGAGTGCCCCGCGCCCGCAGCAAGCTCGCGGATGGGCCGGAATTCTTCCCCGTAGCGCAGCCCGAGATCGCTCATGTAGCGGTAGAAGCCGTCCACTTCCACCGGCTCCGTATGCAAAGCGGCGGCGCTCTCCCAGGTCGTGGCCGCGAACGGCGATTCAGTGCGTTCGCCGCGCATCGAGCCGACGACATGCAGCGACCAGGCGCTGCCCTGATGGAAGCGACTTTGAATCGCGAAGGTGCGCTCGCTGCTGTCGTACGAAAGCTCGAGCTGCACGCCCGAGGCCGGGTCGGGCAGGATGAGCGGTTTGCGGATTTCAAAATCCTCCACCACGAACGCGCGCCCCTCGAAAAGCTGGACGCCAGCCTCCAGCACCATGTCCACAAAAGCGGCTGCCGGAAAAATGACGTGGCTGTCCACCTTGTGGTCTTTGAGGAAGGCCATGTGGCGGCCATCGAGGCGCGCGGTCCAGGTGGGCATGGCGCGCGGCAGGCGGCTCTCGAGCAGGCCGCGACCGCCGGGAGCCAGACGGCCTTCGCGCCAGTCGCCCGCTTCGTTCCACCAGCGGCTTTTGTCCCACGCGTAGGCGGGCAGCGCGAGCAGACGGCGCGAGGGCGTCATCCCCGCGAAGTCGAGCGCGACGCCCGCGCAGTGCAAGTCCATCGCGGTTTCGAGCAGCGAGGCATGCTCCCGTTCGCGGCGGGCCGAGGAGAGCACGGGCACTTTGCCATTCCGGCCCGCGAGACATTCCTGAATCGAATGCACCAGCGCGGGATGCGCGCCGATTTCCAGCCACACGTCCACGCCGAAATCGGCGAGCGCATCGACCGCCGACGCAAACTGCACGGGCTGCCGCACGCCGCGGCCCCAGTGGACCGGGCCGCACGTTTCGCCCGCGCAGCGCCCGCCGGTGACGGTGCTGAAAAACGGGATCGTGTCCGCCTGCGGCTGGAGATCGGCGAGTGCTTCCTCCAGCTCCTCGGAGGCGGGCCGCATCAGCGGATGATGAAAGGGATGATCGACGCGCACGAGCCGCGCGAAAACGCCCTGGGGCTCCAGCTCGGCGAGCATCGCTTCCAGCGAAATCTTTGCGCCGGCCAGCGTGAGCGAACGCGGGCCGTTGATCGCTGCAATCGTGACCGTGCGGTCGTGGCGCGAGATCAAAGTGCGCGCCTCGTCTTCGCCGAGGCCGACGGCGAGCATGGTGCCTTCGCCGCGTGCGCAGCCGTCCATGAAACGAGCGCGGAGCACGATAATGCGTGCCCCTTCCTCAATGCTGAACACGCCGGCCACGCACGCCGCGGCAATCTCGCCGACGCTGTGCCCGACGATTGCCACCGGCTCGACGCCCCACGACATCCACAGCGCGGCGAGCGAAACCTGCATGGCGAAAATCGCGGGCTGCGCGATCTCAGTGCGGTGCATCTGCGATGCCTCCTCGCTGCGCGCGAGTTCATCGAGAAGCGAGAACTTTGCCCACGGCTTCATCGCCGCGGCGCAGCGCCCCATGGTCGCGCGGAAGACGGCTTCGTGGCGCATCAGCTCGCGGCCCATGCCCCACCATTGCGGGCCCTGGCCGCTCATCACGAAGGCGACGCGCGGCGCGTGCTCGCGGCGCGGTGAGAAGGCGGTGCGGACTTTCGGGCTCTCCTCTTTGACCCCGAAGCTGTCCAGCTCCTGCACCAATTCCGGCATCGAACTCGCGACGACCGTAAGGCGGTACGGATGATGATTCCGCCGCGCGCCTAGCGAGTACACGAGGTCGGGCAAAAGCGGCGAATCGCCGTTGGCGTGCGCGCGTTCATCGAGCCACTGCGCCAGCCGGAGGGCGCTGCCGCGCAGGGCATCCTCCGAGCGCGCCGAGAGCGTGATGGGCCACGCGCGATCCGCCGTCTTTTCGGCGTGCTCGTGATGTGCGTGCGGCGGCGGTTCTTCGAGAATGATGTGCGCGTTTGCACCGCCGAAGCCGAAGGAATTCACCCCCACCATGCGCGGGCCTTCCGACGCGGGAAACGGCTCGAGCGTGGTGTTCACGCGGAGCTTCAGTTTGTCGAAGTCGATGTTCGGATTGGGTTTTTCAAAATGCAGGTTCGCGGGAACCTGCCGGTGCTTGAGCACGAGCACCGCCTTCACCAAACCCGCGACTCCCGCCGCGGTTTCCAAGTGCCCGAGATTCGTTTTCACCGAGCCAATGAGGAGCGGCGTCTCGCGATCCGCGCACAGCGCTTCCGCAAGCGCGTGCGCCTCGATGGGGTCGCCGACCGCGGTGCCGGTGCCGTGCGCCTCCACAAAGCCAATCTGCGACGGCGCAATGCCCGCGTCGGCGCAGGTGTCCTTCACGAGCTGCGCCTGCGCTTCGGGACTCGGCAGTGAAATGCCGTTCGTGTGCCCGTCCTGATTCAGCCCGGTGCCGATGATGACGCCGTGAATCGGATCGCCATCCGCGATGGCTTGCGAAAGCCGCTTCAACAAAACCATGCCCGCGCCCTCGCCACGCACGAAGCCATTCGCGCCGGCATCGAACGCCTTGCACTTGCCCTCCGGCGAAAGCATGGACGCCTGCGAAAAAC
>JAYVPW010000108.1:0-5853 GCA_043777315.1 Spartobacteria bacterium
CGCCGTCGATGCGGAAGCCGTTCGTGCCATCGAGCGTCGTCAGATTGAGGTCCGCAGGAAAACCGTCCGCCTTTCCAAAGACAACGAACGCCGCATTGATCCCCGACGCGCCGAAGATCACATCCTCAAACCCATCGCCGTTCACATCGCCAGCCGGTGCCACCGGCCGCTCGCTGAAGGCAGAAACGCCGAGGCCCGAAAGGTGAAAACCATTCGTCCCATCGACACTGCCGAGCGGAAACGGACTCGCCAGGGCCGGAGCGATGCGCGCTTCAAGCGGCTCGATATGATAATGCTTGGAGCGAGGCAACCGGAAGAGTGATGGGTCCATATGCGCGTCATGCAGGCTAGTCGCCGAGGGGCAAAGGTCGATGCTCCATTTCGGGGAAGTAACGCGTCCACTCACTCCTCAATCGCGATCGTCCGTCGAATCTCCCCGCTCTTAAAACCGAGCGCGCCCGCGAGCACTGCCACCTCGAACAGCTCGCGCACCACCGGCGGAACAGCGATCTGCGGACATTCCCGAGCCGCGCCGCTCCTGTCGAGCGCGGAGCCCGCATCTATTGCGCCGCCGAATTGCCGCACATGAAATGACACCGCGCCGGAAAACAGCAGGGGGTGTAATTTCTGTTCTGTAAAAGGCTTTGGCCTTGCGATGCCCGCCCCTCCGGGGGCGGCGAAGTGAGGCGAGCGTAGCGATGCCAAACGTAGCCGCCCCCGGAGGGGCACGCCGCGAGCTGGCGAGGGGTGGGCCAGTGTGGTCTGTGTCGGGGTGTAGCCAAACACATCCAACACCAACTCACACATGACCCACCACCACGATCCTGACCTTCTTAACACCGTTTTGCAACTCCTCACCACCCAGGGCTCCGCCAGCATCGCTGAGGGCTTCCGCCTCCTGCTCAACGAAGCCATGCGCCTCGAACGCGAGGCGGTGCTCCAAGCCCAGCCTTACGAACGCTGCGAGGGTCGCCTCGGTCACGCCAATGGGTTCAAACCCAAAACCCTCAACACTCGCATGGGACAGGTCGAGCTACGCATCCCCCAGGTGCGTGACGGCATCGACTTCTACCCCTCCGCTCTGGAACGCGGCGTGCGCAGCGAGCAGGCTCTTACTCTGGCGATGGCGGAACCGAGCGGAGCGAGATAGCCAAAGGGCGGAGCCTTTGCCCGCAGGGCAGCGCCGGAGGGCGCGGGCAAATGTATGTTCAGGGCGTCTCGACGCGCAAGGTCTCCAAAATCGTCGGGGAACTCTGCGGCCATAAGGTCAGCTCCAGCCAGGTGAGCGCCTGCACCGCCAAGCTCGATGTCGAACTCCAGCTCTGGCGTGACCGCCCGCTGGGTGCCTGCCCTTACCTCATCTTCGATGCCCGCTATGAAAAGGTGCGTCACGGTGGCCTGCTGGTGGACTGCGCGGTGCTCATCGCCATCGGCATCGGCCCCGATGGCAGGCGCACCGTCCTAGGCGTCAGCACGGCTTTGAGCGAGGCCGAGGTGCATTGGCGGGAGTTCTTTTACTCCCTTGTCACACGCGGCCTGCATGGCGTGCAGTTCATCGTCAGCGATGCTCACCCTGGCATGGCCGCCGCCCGACAGGCTGTCTTTCCCGCCGTGCCCTGGCAACGCTGTCAGTTCCACCTCCAGCAAAACGCCCAGGCCTATGTGCCACGCCTGGAGATGCGTGCGCGAGTCGCCGACGACATCCGCTCCATCTTCACCTCGCCCGATCTGGCCTCCGCCCAAGCGCGGCTCAAGGAGCGCGTGCCGTTCTACTCCAAAACCGCCCCCAAACTCGCCGCTTGGATGGAAGCCAACATCCCACAAGGCTTCACCGTCTATCGGCTGCCCGCGGCTCATCATCGCCGCATGCGCACCAGCAACGCCATTGAGCGCGTGAATCAGGAACTCAAACGCAGAACCCGAGTCGCTGCGCTCTTCCCTAACGAAGCCTCGCTTCTGCGCCTGACCACCGCCCTGCTCTGCGAGCAGAGCGACGAGTGGAGCACCGGCAAAATTTACCTCAACATGAACTCCACTGAACCACCCCAGACCTGATCGCCACTTTTACAGAATAAAAGTTGCGCCGCCCGCGGGTGAGCGGTGACGCGCGCGTTAAAATGGTCCCCCCCCCGTCACTCGTTGGAATTTACCCCCAAATGAAGGGCCCGCGCGACCTTCAAAAGGCACGAAATCGGAGGAAGCCCGTACCGCATCTCACACCGTTGCTCAGATCATTCGCGGTCCGAATGCCGGCCCGAATCCATCGCTTCGCCGGCGCAACTCAGCTCCCCAAATACAGGATGCGCCCGCATTGCTCACAGTGCGTCACTTCCCGCGCGGCGCGGACGCGGGCGGAAGTCGAGGCGGTGATTTTCATGTGGCAGCCGGTGCAGACGTCGTGTTCGAGAGCGACCACGGCGTTGTCGCCTTTGCTGCCGAAGAGCCGGTTGAAGGTGTCGAGCAAATCCTCGTCGATGCCCTCCGCCAGCTTTGCGCGCTCGTTCTCAAAGTCGCTGAGCTGCGTGGCGATCGCGCCGAGTTTTTCGTCCAAATTCTGCGCCTGTCGCGCGACTTGCGCCTTCACCTCCGCCGCATTTTTGTCGGTCGAAGCGATCAGCCCTTTTTGCTGTTCCGTGTCCTCCATGAGCTCCAGTTCACGATCCTCGATCTTCGTGATCTCGCCCTCGTATCGCTTCACTTCGTTGGTGAGCGCTTGGAATTCCTCGTTCTTTCGAGTCTGAAATTTTTGGACGTTGTACTTCGCGATCGTGTCTCGCTTGGCCTGCACCTCGACCTCCAGTTTCTTTCGCTCGACCTCGATTTCCTTGCCTTTGAGTTTCACCGCTTCGAGCTGTTTGGCGCTCGCCGCCAGACGCTCTTCAAAGTCTTTCCGCTCTCCCGGTGCCAGCTTCAGCTCGAGCTTGAGCGACCGGATTTTTCGGTCGCGATCCTGGAGGACGAGGAGCTGTTCGATCTGTGGGAGCATGGGGCGGAGTCTGTGAGAAAATAGTGAGCGCCGTCAACGGAACGGCGCGAGTGTCGCGCCGCTTTTCAATACAGCATCGACTCGCTCGGCGGGCTCGCTTTCTCGACGCGCTCGGCTTTCAGGATGGCGGTCCGTTTTCCGTTTTCGAGCGGGAAGGTCGAGGTGCCGGTGACTTTGACCCAAGTCATTTCGGGGAGTTCCGGGAGCTTGTCCGTTTCGACCAAAGTCGCGACGGGACGAGCGTCGGCGGCGCAGCAGGTCATGAACATGCGGACGGCTTTGAAGCGGACGGCACCGTTTGCGTTGCTGGATTTGTCGGGCATGAGCTGGCCGATGAGCTCGACTTTTTTGCCCTCGAAATCTTTGCGCAGTCCGGCGTCTTGCGCAGCGTAGAGAAGGTCGAGGACTTCTGCGACGATGTGCCCGTCGGGCGTGCGCTGGAGGTAGTCCACGGGCGAAGTGACATTCGCGTCGGCAGGTGCCGGAGGCTGTGCGGCGGGGGCGCCGTCCTTCGTCGGCAGCGGCATTTCTGGCGGAGTGAAGGCGGTCGTTTTTCTCGTTTGCAGCGTCGAGCCGTCGGTGTCGATGCCTCGGTTTTCCATGACCGCTTTTCCGAATGAATCGGGCGAGACCACGGCGGTCAGAACGAGGGGGAGGAGCAGCGTGAGGAACGTGAGCAACTTCCCAATCGGCAGCCGGGTGAGCGACGGACCGCAGTCGGCGGCGGCGCAGCAGGAGGCGTCGGCCGGGGTGAAAAAAAAGACCGCGGCCATCAGTCCGAGGACAACGCCGGCGACGAGAACGTAGGGGCGAAAAGGCGGGGCGAGGAATGCCTGGATGCGCCCGCTGAGGAAAAAATAAAGGAGAATCGCGCTCCATGTAGCGAGCGTAGTAGCGGGCAGCCAGCGGGTGAAAATTTTGTTCATGGACGTGCGGGGAGAATAGGTCCCGAGCGGAAAATCTGCAACGTGTCGAGCTGCCAGCAAAGGAGTGCGATGACGACGAAGAGGCCGATGGCAAGCATGACGACGAAGCGTTTTTGAAAGACGAGTCCGTAGAGCCAGAAGAGCTTCAGATCGAAGACGGGACCGAAAAGAAGGAACGCGAGTTTCGCCGATGCCGGGAACGCGGTGAAGGTCCACGCGACGAATGCGTCGGTCGTGCTGCAGAGCGCGAGAAGCGCGGCGAGGATCATCAGCGCGACGATCGCGAGCAGGGGAGAGGCGGCGAAGGGAGTGAGGATGTCCTGCCGGATGCCGGTGTTGAAAAGGCAGGTGATCGCGGTGCCGATGATGAAGTAGAATCCGACATCGAGGAAATCGGAGGTCGCGGATTGGACGGCGAGCAGAAGCTTTCGCGGCAGACGGGCTTCGGCCGCGAGGTCGCTGAAATCCTGCGTCGTGGGGGCGTTCGCGATGCTCAAGCCGCCGCGCTTTCGCGAGGCGCTGATGCCTGGTTGGAGGATGCGATCCTGCGGCAAATTCTGGACGACGAATCCGACCGCGACCGCGATGAGGTAGCCGATGCCGAGGCGAAGCGAGACCATCAGAAACGGCCCGGGATTCGTGCTCTGGCTGAACGCCTGCCAGGTGCTCAAAGCGACGATCGGACTCATGATCGGGGCCGCGAGCATGTAGGTCGTGGCGCAGGAAAGGGGCAGCCCCTTTTTTAAAAAACGGCGGATCACGACGACGCTGCCGCACTCGCACATCGGGAAAATCAGACCGAGCAATCCGCTGAGAAAAATGGCCGCGCCGGGGCGCTTCGGCAGGAGGCTCGTGATCCGCTCAGAGGAGACGAAAACATCAACCAAACCCGAGATGATCGAGCCGAGCAAAAGGAAGGGAATCCCTTCAAAAAGAACGCTGAGAAAGGCGACGGCGAAATCTTGAAAGCTGAAGTTGAACCAGGGCATCGCGGCGAAAAGGCGGGCAACTTGGCCGTGACTGCGGGCGATGACAAGCGGCTCGGAAAAATGGAGCAGGAAGCCGGGAAGCCAGAACTCGGAGGAAGCCGTTCGTTCATGATTTCATGGGTCATGGCTTCCTGTTTCCTCCATTTCCGCAGCCGCGAAATCGGGGTTTCCTCCGCGACGATCCAAGGCTAATGCAGCGCGATGTTTCAAATCGTCTTCAATGCGATCAGCGCCGCGGAAATGTCGGCGTTGCCGAAGGAATTGCAGCTCGACCTGCTGATGGAATTCGAGGTGCTGCCGGAGGATTTGGAAAAGCTCGACGACGAGAAATTCGGCGTGATCGAGCGCGATGGACAGAAACTGCACCGGTACCGCGCGAAGGATTACCGTATCTATTTTGCGAAAGCGGAGGAGGGGATCACGGTGCATCGCGTGCTGCACAAGAACACGATTCGCGATTTTCTTTTCCGCGCGAAGCTGCCGATGCCGGCGGAAGACGAGCAACTCGGGCAGCAGCACGGATTCTGGAAGTTGATCGAGGAGGGTCAGCAGACGAAAAAGCAGCAATGAATTTCCGGCTCCTTTTCTGCATCGCGATGGGCGTCTTCACGACGTTCATCGGGTTTGTGATGCTGCTCGGACATTTCCGCGCGCAGCCGGAAATCGAGCTGCCGCCGAAGCCGAATTTCTCCGCGGTGGCGGAAGAGGTGGTGGAGGAAGGGACCGGCGAAAAAGTGACGTATCGGGAATTCACGGTGACCACGAAACTCGCGGAGCGGGTGCAGGCGAAAGAATGAGCCGAGCAGGTTCCGGCGAAGATCAAATCCCCTCACGATGATTGGGTTCAGATTTAGCCACGGACAGCCGCAGACAGGGGGAAACGGAAACGTCGAACGTCGAACGTCGAACGTCGAACGTCGAAGTAAGAGCTGGCGCCCCACGTTTCCCACTT
>JAYVPW010000109.1:0-5838 GCA_043777315.1 Spartobacteria bacterium
TGCGCTCGGCTCGCTACGCTCGCCTTCGCTTCGCCGCTCCCGCAGGGGAGCTGGGCATTGCGAAGGAAGAGCAATTTACAGAAAAACTTTTACACCCCCCAAACATCCCAACCCACTAACCAAAAAACACACCAAACCCCTGTCCTCGTTTTCGAAGAAAGATCAGTGGAAGTATGAAGTATGAAGTATGAAGGACCCGAAGAACTCCACTTTCACCGCCCGCCATGCCATTCACCGAAACTGAAATCGCCGAACACACCGCGACCCTCGAAACACAATTCTGGGCACACCGCCGTCCGCCGCTGAATTTGCGCGACAAGATTCGGGAAGGGCAGCGTTTCGACGATACCAGCATCGAACTCTTCTTCGTCCGCCCCGCCTTTCGGCGCCCCGACGAGCAGATCGAGGAATCCATCGCCAAAGTGCGGTTCATCCGCTCCCGCGACGTGTGGCACCTCTTCTGGAAACGGGCCGACCTCAAATGGCACCGCTATCAGCCGTGCCCGGAAGCCGCATCTCTGCGCGACGCCTTGCAAATGATCCACCAAGACCCGAACGGCTGCTTCTTCGGCTGATCTGCCTTTTGCAGCCATCCCTCCCACCTCACACCCGCAGCGGCGGCGACAGCGCACGCGCCAGTTTCAAAGGCACCGTCGATCGTCTGCAAACTTGGACTTGGGTCATCTGGAGCGCCCCCACCGCCCGCCAGGCTCTTCGCGGCCTGCGGCACCTGCTCGCCACCATCGCAGGCACCGAAGTCCCCCACCGCCCCGGCCGCCGCGAACCGCGCGCCGTCAAACGCCGCCCCAAATCCTACCAACTCCTGACCCGCCCACGCCACCTCTTCCACGAAGTCCCCCACCGCGCCTGACCCACCCAAACCGCCCTTATTTAAGTGCCATTCTCTCCTGACCCCTTTCCTTCGCACTTTGCGAAGAAAATGAACCGTTCCGCATGGTCGTCGAAGTCGTGCCCCTCCGCGCCGTAGAGCCCCGCGCGATCGAAGAATTCATCGCGCCGGATTAAAAACCTGCACCCCGTTCGCCGCGCGGCCTTCCCAAATCTCCGCCTCCATCATGCGCGCGCCGAGCGGCACCTGCAACCGCACGCCCGTGTCGTGCGCGCCGAGCCGCGCATCCTCGCGCAGCCCGCGATAGCACGGCAGCACCACGCTCGCCTCGTGTCCGCGCGCCGCGAGCGCCGCGGGCCGCGCGCGTCCGCTTGTGCATCGGCGCGCATCGGCTATCGTAGCGGCTCTTTCGTATGAACCCCCGCATCCTTCGCGCGACTTTGCTCGCCGCCCTCCTCCTCTCGCTCACCGCCGCGCCGGGCCGCGCCACGCTGCTGATGTGGTATGCCTTCGACCAGGGCTCGGGCTCGGTCGTGAACGATGGGAGCGGGAATGGAAACAACCTTTCGTTCTACAACGGCGGGGCGCTGTGGAATCAAAAGCCGAGCCCGCCATTTGGCGGCGGCAGCATCCATTTCAATGGCAGCGGCTCGATCATCGCGCAGCGCACGAGCATCAGCACGCAGCCGCAGACGATCGACTTCCTTCGCGCGCGTTCCGGTGGAAAAGCGACGATCGCCTTTTGGGCGAACCCCGACACGCAGGGGCAGGCGACTGCGCCGTTCGGGTTCATCCGCGCGTCGAATCAGCGCGTGCTCCAGACGCATCTGCTGTGGACGAACAGCAGCGTGTATCTCGATGTCGGCTATCCCGGCTCGGGCGCGGGCACGGGCTACCGGTTGAGCGCGGCGACGACTTCGCCGCCGAATGCGTGGACCCATTGGGCGTTTGTTTTCGACGGCGCGCTCTCGTCGCAGACGATGAAAATCTACCGCAACAACGTGCTGCTCGCGTCGAGCGCGACGGGCGCGGGCGGCGTGATCGACTGGTCCACGATCGACATCGCGGAGCTCGGCACGTCGCAAATCTACAGCACGCGCTGGGCCGGGAGCATGGACGATTTCGCGCTGTGGGACGAGGCGCTCACGCCCGTGCAGATCGCGACGATTTATGCGAGCGGCGTGCAGGCGACCGTGTCGCCGAAGATCAACTCATTCATCGCGACGCCTGGAAACATCAGCCTCGGCGGCTCATCGACGCTGAGCTGGAGCACCACGAACGCGACCTCGCTGAGCATCGACCAGGGCGTCGGCACGGTCACGGGCGCGACCGGTTCGGTGAGCGTGAGCCCCGCGACGACCACTACGTATCGACTCACCGCGACGAACGGCGGCGGCTCGGTCACGCGCGATGTGCCGGTCGCGGTCGGCGCGGTCGAGCAGCCGCTCAGGCTCAATGAATTTCTCGCCGACAACGGCTCCGGCCTGCTCGACGAGGACGGCACGAAGCAGGACTGGATCGAGATTTACAACCCGAACGCGTTCGCCGTTTCCGCGAACGGCTGGAAGCTCGTCTCCGGCGTGACCGGATGGACGTTTCCGAACGTGCAGCTCGAAGCCGGCGCGTATCTCGTCGTCTTCGCGTCCGCGAAAAACCGCGTGAATCCCGCCGCGACGCTGCACACGAATTTCAAGCTCGGACCAGGCGGCGAATATCTCGCGCTGAAAAAACCGGACAACACGGTCGCGACGGAATTCGCGCCCGCGTATCCCGCGCAGCGCACGGATTTCTCGTGCGCGCTGAGCGGCGGTGTCCCGGTGTTTTTCGCGGTGCCGACGCCGGGCGCGGCGAATGGCGCATCGGTCGCGGGCTTCGTCGCGGACACGCTCTTCAGCGTGAACCGCGGCTTTTACACGACCACGCAAACTGTCGCGATCACCTGCGCCACACCCGGCGCGCAAATCCGCTACACGACGGACAGCAGCACGCCGACCGCGAACACCGGCACCGTCTATGCCGCGCCGCTCACCATCTCCGCCACGACCGTGCTGCGCGCGCGCGCCTTCCTCGCGGGCTTCGCGCCGTCGAACACGGACACGCAGACCTACGTCTTCGTCGCCGATGTGCCGAATCAAGGCGCCGCGCCCGCGGGCTGGCCGGCGAGCGGCGTCAACGGGCAGGTGCTGCGTTACGGATTCGACGCCACGCTCAAGGCGCAATACACCGCGCAGCAGCTCACCGACGCGCTCAATCAGGTGCCGAGTTTTTCCATCGTCACCGATCAGGCGAACCTCACCGACGCGACCACCGGCATCTACGTGAACGCGCTCAACAAGGGCGACGCGTGGGAGCGCGGCACCTCGGTCGAGCTGCTCAATCCCGATCGCAGCGACGGCTTTCACATCAACTGCGGCCTGCGCATCCGCGGCGGCTACAGCCGCAACGACGCCTACGCCAAGCACAGCTTCCGGATCTACTGCCGCAGCCAATATGGCGAAGCGAAACTCAAGCATCCGCTGTTTGGAAACACAGGCACGAATGAGTTCCAGACCTTCGACATCCGCAGCGAGCAGAACTACTCGTGGGCCAACGACGGCGGCACCCAGAACACCGCCGTGCGCGAAGTTTTCTGCCGCGATCTTTTCGCCGCGATGGGCCAGCCGGTGACGCGCTCGCGCTACTACCACGTCTATCTCAACGGCCAATACTGGGGCATCTTCATGACCGAGGAGCGCGCGCAGGAAGACTTCGCCGCGAGCTATTTCGGCGGCGTCTCCGCCGACTACGACGTGGTCCAGACCTCGAACCACCCGGACTTTTTTTACGACCTCGCGAGCGGCACGCTCGACGCGTGGCAGCAGACGTGGAATCTCGCGCGCGCCTGCGCCGCGAGCCCGACGAATGCGAATTATTTCAAGGTGCTCGGGCGCAACGCCGACGGCACGCGCAACCCGGCCTTCCCCGTCTATATCGACGCCGATCACCTCGCGACCTACATGCTCCTGCACTACTACACGGGCGACGGCGACGGCCCGCTCTCGAACTTCCTCGGCATGAACAAGGCGAACAACTGGCGCGGCTTCCGCAACCGCCTGACCGACGCGGGCTGGCGCTTTTTCCCGCACGACTGCGAGCACACGCTGCTCGCGCCGTCGTGGGTCGTGGCGCGCGCGACCAACAACACCACGGGCGGCACGAACCGCTCGAACTTCACCTATTCGAACTCCGAATGGATCCACGAGGATCTCGCCACAAACCCCGAATACAAACTCAAGATCGCCGATGTCGCGCAGAAGTATTTGTTCAACGATGGCGCGCTCACCGCGGCGAAAGCGCAGCCGCTCTTCGACGCGCGTGCCGCACAAATCCCGCAGGCCATCGTGGCCGATTGCACGCGCTGGGGCACCAGCGCCACGAACCACACGCTCGCGCAATGGAACGCGCGCCTCGCCAACATCCGCACGAACTTTTTCCCCACGCGCGCCGCGACGGTCTTCGCGCATTTGCAAACGCGCGGCTTCATCCCCACGGCCACGCCGCCCGTTTACTCGCAGCGCGGCGGCCAGGTCGCGCCCGGCTACGCGCTCACGCTCAGCGCCGGTGCGCAGGCCGGCACGATCTACTACACGCTCGACGGTTCCGATCCGCGCGTGGTGGGCGGCGCGGTCGCCGCGAGCGCGCTCACCTACAGCGCGCCGCTCGCAATCAATGCACCCGTGCTCGTCCGCACGCGCTTCCTCAACACCGGCGCCGTGTGGTCCGCGATCGACGACGCGGCCTTCACAATCTACCCGCCGGCCGCTGCGGGAAATCTCGTCGTCAGCAAACTGCACTATCATCCGCCGACGCCGACCGCCGCGGAGATCACCGCCGGATTCACGAGCAGCGATGCGTTTGAATACATCGAGCTACAGAACATCAGCGCCGGCACGCTCGACCTGCGCGGCGTCGCGGTCACCGACGGCGTGGTCTTCTCCTTCGCCAGCGCCGCCATCACCTCGCTCGCCGCGGGCGCACGCGTGCTCGTCGTCGCGAATCCCGCCGCGCTCGCCGCGCGCCACGGCACGGGCCTGCCGGTTGCGGGCACCTTCACCGGCAGCTTCCACAACGCCGGCGAATTCGTCCGCGTCGCCGATGTGAATGGCGCGACGATCCGCCAATTCACCTACGACGATCTCGCCCCGTGGCCGACCGCCGCCGACGGCGCCGGTGCCGCGCTCGTGCTCGTGAATGCGAACGCGAACCCCGATCCGAACGTCGCCGCGAATTGGCGCGCGAGCTACGTCCCCGGCGGCCTGCCCGGTGCCGCCGACGCCTGGACTGTCGCCGTCTGGCGCGCGCAGAATTTCTCCGCCGCCGACCGCGCCGATCCCGCGAAAGAAGCCACCGTCTGGGGCGACAACGCCGACCCCGACATCGACGGCTTCACGAACTACGCCGAATTCGCGCTCGCCTCATCCCCGCTCAACCCGCAATCGCGCCCCGCGCAAACCGTCACCACCTTCACCGACCCGCAGACGCAGCAGCAATACCTCCAGATCACCATGCTCGTGCGCGACGGCCTCGCCGGCGTCACGCTCACCGCGCAAGGCGCAAACAACGTCGGCACCTGGTCCGCCGGTCCCACGCTGATTTCATCCGTCCCGCAAGGCAACGGCACCAGTCTCGCGACGTGGCAGGACAACATCGCGCTCGCCGCCGACCCGAACGCCCGCCGCTTCCTCCGCCTGCAAATCGTTGCCGGTCCGTGACCGCGCCGCCGTCGGGAGCCCGGCCCGCCGGGAGTTGCGCATTTCGCCGCGGTCATCCTGATTGCTCCTTCATTCCAAGCTACGATCACGCCCGCGCTGCGGCATGGGAGAGGGCGGGAATATTCGCCAGACCTATTCCGGGGATTGCTCACTAGGTATTGACAGTGAAGAGGGAACTGAAGAGAAGGAGGGATGAAATGCCCACATTGCGAGAGCGAGACCGTGGTGAAGAATGGG
>JAYVPW010000110.1:0-1508 GCA_043777315.1 Spartobacteria bacterium
AGCCAATCGATTTGTAGGGCGGGCGCTTCGCCTGCCCGGGGCAACCGAAGCGGTCGCCCTACAGTTTTCCGATCCCTCACTTCCTAAATCCTAAATCCCTAAATCCAAAAATCTCATGGAACTCGCCAACCGCGCCACGATCCTCACCCCCTCGCTCACCCTTTCCATCGACAGCAAAGCCAAGGCGATGAAAGCCGAGGGCATCGACGTCTGCGGCTTCGGCGCGGGCGAGCCCGACTTCGACACGCCGGAGCACATCAAGAATGCCGCGCAGGCAGCGATCGAATCCGGCTTTACCAAATACACGCCGAGCAGCGGCATCCCGGAGTTGCGGCAGGCGATCAGCGATAAATTCAAGGCCGACAACGGGCTCGATTACAAGCCGAGCCAGATCGTCGTCAGCAACGGCGCGAAACATTCTTGCTACAACGCCATCCTCGCGACCTGCCAGCCGGGCGATGAAGTGATCATCCCCGCGCCGTATTGGTTGAGCTACCCGGAAATGGTCCGCCTCGCCGGAGCCGACCCGGTCTTCGTGCAGACGACCGAGGAGAACGGCTGGAAGATGACCGCCGAGCAGTTTCAGGATGCGATGACCCCGCGGACGAAGATGGTCATCCTCAACTCGCCCGGCAACCCGACCGGCAGCGTCTATACCGCCGAGGAGCTGCAGCCGATCGTCGATGTCGCCGCCGACGAGGACATCCTCATCCTTTCCGACGAAATTTACGAGAAGCTCACCTACGACGGCGCGAAGCACGTCAGCGTCGCCTCGCTCCCCGGCGCGTATCCGATCACCATCACGATCAACGGCTTCAGCAAAGCCTACGCGATGACCGGCTGGCGTCTCGGCTACCTCGGCGCGCCCGAGCCGATCGCGAAAGTCATCGACGCGATGCAGAGCCACAGCACATCCAACCCGTGCAGCTTCGCGCAAAAGGGCGGGCTCGCCGCGCTCAAAGGCGACCAGCAGCCCGTCGCCGACATGCGCGAGGAGTTCAATATGCGCCGCGACTACATGTGCGACCGGCTCTCGAAGATCAACGGCCTCACCCTGGTCAAGCCGCAGGGCGCCTTTTACGTGCTGGTGAACATCAGCAAAATGTCGCTGAACTCGCAGAATTTCTCCGACCGCCTCCTGAGCAAACATCATGTCGCCGTGGTGCCGGGCATCGCTTTTGGGAACGATCAGACCATCCGCCTCAGCTACGCGACGAGCATGGACGTGATCAAAAAGGGAATGGACCGGCTCGAAGAGTTCTGCCGGACGCTGTAGAGGGGGGCGTGCGGCGCGCGGCGCGCTCGGTTTTTTCCGGTCATCCTGAGCGGAGCTTCGGCTTTGCGAAGCGCAGTCGAAGGACCTCTTACTATTTCCCCTTCCCCGACGGCACGCGCACCACGGGGGGAAATAGTAATACCATCTCTGGGAAATAACCGGACATCGGGCGGCTCCCGTGTCGGCCCGGCAGGGCCAGTGGAAATTAGCCGGTGGCGTGAGCCACCGGTAT
>JAYVPW010000111.1:0-22033 GCA_043777315.1 Spartobacteria bacterium
GGGCGCTCGTCGCTTTGCGGGACGATGACCATGAGATCAATGTCGCTGTCCTCGGTAGCTGTGCCCCAGGCGTGGGAGCCGAACAGCCAGATTTGTTCCGGCTGAAATTCTGCCACCAGCCGTTGGGTGGCTGTTTGGAGCAGATTGGCGTCGAGCGTTTTCACGGCTTCGTTCTAGCACGGGGCTGGCGCAAGGGAAGGCCCCGGTTGTTCCTCACGTCGTCGGCGATTTTCATCGAGCAGAAGTGCGGGCCGCACATGCGGAATGGGTTCATCGGTAAACATCGCTCCGGTGACGCACACGGTTGATGCGAACGATGCGAATTTCGTCCGCGATCTCATAGACGATGCGGTAATCGCCGACGCGAATGCGCCAGTCGCTTTCGGTTCCGGCCAGCTTCCGGCTGCCAGAGGGACGTGGATTTTTGGCCAGAGCCAAGATCGCTGTGGCAGCACGGGCGCGAATTTCCGAGGAAAGCCGCTTCAAGTCCTTCTCGGCCGAGCGCTCGACGACGACCCGATACATCGCTATTTCTTCGCGAGGTCGGCGAGCACGTCGGCCAGCGGGCGGTAATGCAGCGGCTTGCGACGGGCCTCTTTTAGATACGCGACATCTTCGGCATCTTCGAGGCGTTCGAGCATCTCTTCATACTCCTTGATGGGAATGATGACCGAAACGGGCTTCCCGTTTTTGGTGACGATCTCGGGCTCAGCGAAGGCGGCTTTCATGGGCGCAGAATAGCAGCCTCACACCTTCGCGTAAACCTCCGCGCCTTTTTCCACGAACTCCTTCGACTTCTCCGCCATTCCTTTCGCCAGCGCCTCATCCTCGGAGATCGCTTGTTCGGCGGCGTATTTGCGGACGTCTTCGGTGATCTTCATCGAGCAAAAGTGCGGGCCGCACATGCTGCAGAAGTGCGCGGTTTTGGCGCCTTCTTGCGGGAGGGTTTCATCGTGGAATTCGCGGGCGCGCTCGGGGTCGAGGCCGAGGTTGAACTGGTCTTCCCAGCGGAATTCGAAGCGGGCTTTGCTCAGGGCGTTGTCGCGGTATTGGGCGCCGGGGTGGCCTTTGGCAAGGTCGGCGGCGTGGGCGGCGAGTTTGTAGGTGATGACGCCGGTTTTGACGTCCTGTTTGTTCGGGAGGCCGAGGTGTTCCTTGGGCGTGACGTAGCAGAGCATGGCGCAGCCGAACCAGCCGATCATGGCGGCGCCGATGCCGCTGGTGATGTGGTCGTAGCCGGGGGCGATGTCGGTGGTGAGCGGCCCGAGGGTGTAGAAGGGGGCTTCGTGGCACCACTCGATCTGCTTTTCCATGTTCTCTTTGATCATGTGCATGGGGACGTGGCCGGGGCCTTCGTTCATGACCTGGACGCCGTGGGCCCAGGCGCGGGTGGTGAGGTCGCCCTGCACTTTGAGCTCGGCGAATTGCGCTTCGTCATTCGCGTCGGCGATGGAGCCGGGGCGGAGGCCGTCGCCGATGGAGAAGCTGACGTCGTAGGCGGCCATGATTTCGCAGATGTCGTCCCAGTGCTCGTAGAGGAAGCTTTCTTTGTGATGGGAAAGGCACCATTTCGCCATGATGGAGCCGCCGCGGGAGACGATGCCGGTCATGCGGCGGGCGGTCATGGGGACGAAGCGGAGGAGGACGCCGGCGTGGATGGTGAAGTAATCGACGCCCTGCTCGGCCTGCTCGATGAGGGTGTCGCGGAAGATTTCCCAAGTGAGGTCTTCGGCCTTGCCGTTGACCTTTTCGAGGGCCTGGTAGATCGGGACGGTGCCGATGGGGACGGGGGAATTGCGCAGGATCCACTCGCGGGTGGCGTGGATGTTCTTGCCGGTGGAGAGATCCATGACGGTGTCGGCGCCCCATTTGGTGGCCCAGCGCATCTTTTCGACCTCCTCCTCGATGCTGCTGGCGACGGCGGAGTTGCCGATGTTTGCGTTGATTTTGACGAGGAAATTGCGGCCGATAATCATCGGCTCGAGCTCGGGATGGTTGATGTTCGCCGGGATGATCGCGCGCCCGCGGGCGACTTCGCTGCGGACGAACTCGGCGTCGATCTGCTTCGGTACGCTCGCGCCGAAGGATTCGCCGGGGTGCTGCTGATTCAGCACGCTCCGGTCGCCGTTCTTGTTCTCAACGGCCTCGTAGGCGGCCTTGCGTCCCATGTTTTCGCGGATGGCGATGAACTCCATTTCCGGCGTGATGATCCCTTGCCGCGCATACCAAAGCTGCGTGACTGGATGGCCGGCGCTGGCGCGAAGGGGCTTCCGCTCCGGCCCACGCCACGGCTCGTGACGGTTCCGCTTTTCCGAGGCGCTGGCGTATTCCTCATGCCCGCGGGTGAGGTAGCCGTTGTCCTCGGGTTTCACATCGCGGCCCTGATATTCCGCGACATCGCCCCGGCTGCGAATCCACTCCGCCCGCACCGGCGCGAGGCCTTGCGCGGAGTCCGGCGCGGCGTCGGGATCGCCCCACGGCCCGCTGCAATCATAGACGCGCACCGGTTCATTCGGCTCGATCCGGCCATCCATCGCGCGCGTCGGGGAGAGGGTGATTTCGCGAAAAGGGACTCGGATGCCGGGATGCAATTCGCCCGAAACGTAAACGCGCTGGCTGTTCGGCAGGAGGTCGGTGCTCTGCGGTTCGATGGTTTCTTGGGTGGCGATCATGTGCGGAGGATGGGCGTTGAAGGTTTGAGGCAGGGAGGTCGGAAAACGAAAAGCCATGCCGGGGATTCGGCATGGCTTGAGACTTTGAAGAACTCTCTGGCGAGTTCGCGCTCCCTTCGCCGGGGCGAGCCGGATCAGGTTCAAAGGGTCGTCCGGCTTCTTTTTTGAACCCGGACCTCTCAGCCAAACTGGCTCCCCTGCACTGGACGGCCGGAGACTACAAACCGACCAGGCAAAGTCAACGCATTCATCGGGCGTCAGTCCGAAACCGCCGCCTTTTAGCGACCGCGTTTTGTTCAGGGTTCTCAAAAACAGGTAGGAACGCGTGTAGAACGGCGTTTGCACGGCGCAGGCTTGGCGAGTTGGTTTGAGCAACCTTTAGCTGCCACTTGTTGGCAAGGAACTCGGAAAGTCTTCCGTTATAGTCAGGGCCGATCGAAACCAGAGAACCATCCCGTGGCACCAGATCTTCACGGAGGCGACGGAACTTGGTTTTTCTGGCTAAACGAATGAGCTCTCGCTTTGGGTCGGAAATTTCATCTGATTTCAACGGGACGTGCGTAATACTGATTCCTAAAAATTCCGCGAATGACTGCCGATCAGCTAGTAGCCACGCTTCAACTTCCTTTACAGCGATCATGAACAGAAGATTGGGATTTCGCCATTTGATATAATCTTTCACGGTGAATCCACACCAGTTTGAAATAAGCTGGGTGACGCAATTTTGATGATCCAAATCGGTCAAAATAACGTACGGAACGCCCTTCGCTGCATTGTTGAAGCCAGAGAGTTTCGATTTTAAATAGCCGGATCCATTCTTTCGAAAGACAGCGCCAACGTCGTATTTTCGTCCGCATTGTTGCAATAGGACCCGCAGCATCTGTTCGCTCAACACATCTTCCGTCGCAAGATTGACCTGGATCGTCGCGCCCATCAAAAATTAAGTAGTAGTTGATTCGCGCGTTTGGCATTCGTCTTGGGGATCACGGCTTCCGCGACAGTCATTCCCGAAGACAAAAGTGAGACGACCTCAGCGTCCGTAGAGGCGGGTTTAATGTCCGTGCTGCCGTCTTTTCCAGGAATTAGCATCAGAACCTCACTTGGGTCGATGCTGCGATCCGCCAACAATGGCTCGCTGTGTGTGCTGAGGATCACCTGCCGCTTCCGATTTTTCCCTCGTTGCAGTCGGTGAATTAACGGCGCAAGCTGCCCAACGATTCCAGTATGAAGGGAAAGTTCGGGTTCCTCCAAAAGGAGCAACGAGTCTCCGCTAAGCAGCGACCATAAGAGGCCGATAAGCCGTAATGTGCCGTCGGAGAATTGATTTTCCCGTTGTTTTCCTGCGCCCGGGCGCCAATGCTTGAAAGTTGCTTCCAAATGGGGAATACCGAATGTTTCGTCGGGTCTGTAAACGAGTTCCCCGAGCTGTGGTACCGCCATTGTCAAGGCTTGACTTATTTTTCTAAGCCGCGCATCGCGCTGTTTGGGGCTGGTTCCGGCAACACTTATCAAAAAGTCCAAGCCATACGGATCTCCACCCAATTTCTTTCCGCGAAACGCCTCCGGATATTTGATTAGTTGCGGGACAAGGTGAAGATATTTAATCTCTTGGAAGAAATTACTTACTTCCCGGAAGGGGGCATTTGCGTTAATTTGCTCTAGAAAGGTCTGAGTTAGGCGCTTCCGATCCTCTGCGTCAGCTCGGTCCGGTCGGTCAAGTATCGGTTTTGACTCTCCGTCGCGCCAAACTCTCTCATGAGTCAGGTAAGGCTCCCGGTCGCCTCGCTCTTGTAGCTTTATACCAATGGAGTACTTCCAAATAAAGCTGGGGGAGTCCGGCTCTTGGATTTCAACAGTGATGCCTATGTCGTTTTCTTTTCGAGCTGAAAGACATCGTATCTGAGGAACTCCACCTCGGTCGGCTATCGCGCTTTGCAAACCGCCTCCGGGAAGCGATAGATCCCGAAGAAATTTTAATACATCCAAGAAATTTGACTTCCCTGCGGCGTTTGGCCCTACAAGGAATGTGCGTTCCGATAGCTTAGCCTCTGCTCTTTCAAAATTACGCCAGTTCTTCAAGGTGATTTTCGAAACGATCATAGAGTCCTTCCAATATTACGCTCAGGGATTCAACTGCCGTGCGCGAGGCAGGCGGTCACGAAGCCGCGGAAGAGCGGGTGCGGGTGGTTCGGCTTCGACTGAAATTCCGGATGAAACTGGCAGGCAAGGAACCAAGGGTGATCGCGCAGCTCGATCATTTCCACGAGCTCGCCGTCGGGCGAAGTGCCGCTGATGACGAAGCCCTTTTCCTCCATTTGCGCGCGGTAGCGCATGTTGAATTCGTAGCGGTGCCGATGTCGTTCGGTGATCTCGGTGCTGCCGTAAACGCGATGCGCACGCGAGCCTTCCGAGATTTTCGTGGGCCAGGTTCCGAGGCGCATGGAGGCCCCTTTTTCGGTCACGTCTTTTTGCGCTTCGAGCAGGTCGATGACCGGGTGCGCGGGCTTGAGATCGAACTCCGTGCTGTTCGCTCCGGCCAGGCCGCAGACATTCCGCGCGAACTCGATCGTGGCCACTTGCATCCCGAGACAGAGGCCGAGAAAGGGGACGTTGTTCTCCCGCGCAAATTGCGTGGCGCGGATTTTCCCCTCCACCCCGCGGTCGCCGAACCCGCCTGGAATCAGGATCCCCGCGACGCCGCCGAGGACGAGGGCCGGATCTTTTTCCTCCAAATCCTCGGCATCGACGAGCAGCAGATCGGTCCCGCAATCGGCGCTCGCGGCGGCGTGGGTGAGCGATTCGTAGATCGATTTGTAGGCGTCCTGGAGCTCGATGTATTTGCCGACGATCGCGATCTTCACGCGCTTTTTCGGGCGCACGACGCGATCCACGAATTTCCGCCACGCGCTCAAATCCATCGCCGTGGAAGTAAGTCCGAGGAGCTTGCAAACCGTCTCGTCGAGGCGCTCCTTTTGCAGCATCAGCGGCATCTCGTAGATCGAAGTTTCGACGTCGCGCGCCTCGACCACGGCGTCGAGCGGGACATTGCAAAAGGTGGAAAGTTTTTGCCGGACCTCGGGGTTGAGCGGGTGCTCGGTGCGGCAGACGAGGACCTGCGGATGGAGACCAATCTCGCGCAGTTTCGCGATCGATTGCTGCGACGGCTTGGTCTTCAGCTCGCCCGCCGCCTTGATGTACGGGACGAGCGTGACGTGCATGATGATCGCGTTGCGCTCGCCGACCTCGAGGACGAATTGGCGGATCGCCTCGAGAAACGGCAGCCCTTCGATGTCGCCGGTCGTGCCGCCGATTTCGGTGATCAGCACATCGCACGGCTGCTCCACCGCGAGCTTGCGGAGGCGCGATTTGATCTCGTCGGTGATGTGCGGGATGACCTGCACGGTCTTGCCGAGATAGTCGCCCTGCCGCTCGCGCCGCAGCACGGTTTCATAGACTTGGCCGCTGCTCGTGGAGTTCGATTTGGAAAGGACCGCGTGCGTGAAACGCTCGTAGTGCCCGAGGTCGAGATCGGTCTCAGCGCCATCGTGCAAAACATAGACTTCGCCGTGCTGAAACGGGTTCATCGTCCCCGGATCGACGTTGAGATACGGGTCGAATTTCTGCATCACGACCTTCAATCCACGATGTTCGAGCAGCGTGCCCAGCGACGCGGCGGCGAGCCCTTTTCCGAGAGAACTGACGACGCCGCCGGTGACGAAAATGTATTTCATGGAGTGAGAGATTATTTGCCTGCGAGCAGGCGCTCGACGGCCGCGACATCGGCCGGGACATCGATTCCGATCGACGCGCTCTTCGCGATCACGACGCGAATCTTCGCGCCGTTTTCGAGCACGCGCAGTTGCTCGAGTTGTTCCAGACCTTCGAGCCGGCCTGGTTTCCATTTCACGAACTGGAGCAAAAATTCCGTCGTGAAACCGTAGATGCCCTGATGCTTCAAATACGTCGCGCTCGCCTCCAAATCGCGCGCGTACGGGATCGGGCAGCGTGAGAAATAAACGGCGTTCGATTCGCGATCGAGGACCACTTTGACAGCGTTCGGATTCTTCACGTCTTCGTCGGGTCCAAACGTCGTCGCCGCGGTGATCATCCCAATTTTCGGATCGGCCCCGAGATCTTTCGCGAGACGGGAAATGAGGCTTGGGTCGATCATCGGCTCGTCGCCTTGCACGTTGATGAAATGGGTGAACCCGGTAAGTTGCCCGGCGACTTCCGCGCAGCGATCCGTGCCGCTGCGGTGTTTGGGCGAAGTCATCGAAACCTCTGCCCCAAAGGCTTTGGCGGCGTCAGCGATCCGCGTGTCGTCAGTCGCGATGATGATGCTCTCGATCCCTTTCGCGCGCCGGCAGCGCTCCCACACGCGCTGGATCAGCGGCTTGCCGGCGACGGGATGCAATGGCTTGCCGGGGAAGCGCGTCGAGCCGTACCGGGCAGGAATGACGACGGCGATTTTAGCTGGCATCCGAAGTCTTTAGGATGAACTCCACGGCACTGGCAAAGTCTTTTGCCACGAACTCCGCGAGCCCCGCATTTTCGCCCGCGCCGTAGCCCGTCTCGACGAGAATCGGCCGCACTCCGGCAGCGCGCCCGCACGCGAGATCGCTCGCTTTGTCGCCGACGAAAAAGGAACGCGCGAGGTCGACTCCGCGGTCCCGCGCGGCGTCGAGCAACATGCCAGGCGCGGGCTTGCGATGCGTCGATTCGCCGCCCGGCGCGTCGGGGCAAAAGTACGTCGCGAGGATCACGCCGGGGCCGATCAATTCCAGCAGCCGCGAGTGCACGGATTCGTATTCCAAGGGCGTGATCCGTCCGCGGCCGATGCCGCTCTGGTTCGTGATCACGATGTTCGCGAAGCCTGCATCCATCAGCCTTCGCAGCCCGTCGGCCACACCCGGCAGGAGCCGCACCTTCGCCGGATCACGGCAGTAATCGACCTCCTCCATCAGCGTGCCGTCACGATCGAGAAAAGCGGCGCGAGTGAGGAAAGGGGGCATCGGCGCGGAGCATATCTCACCGCGCAAGCGGCCATCCAAATCCCGTCATCCTGAGCGGAGTGGAGCGCCGCGCGGAACGCAGTCGAAGGACCTCTAACTATCTCTCCCGATGCGCGTCCTGAGCGGGGAAATAGTAAGAGGTCCTTCGACTCCGCTTCGCTGCGCTCAGGATGACGGGGAGGGGCCGCTCCGCGGCTTTATCGCCGTCAGTTCGCCTTGTAATGCACGCTCAACGTGCGGAATTCCTGCGCCTCGTTTTTGGCGGAATAAAAGACCAGCTCGAGCACGGTGTTGTTCTGGTTCCACTTGTATCCGACGACGGTCTGCGTCACGTCCTCGAGCGGCTCGGTCTTGCGGGTGATGAGCTGACCCTGCCCGTATTTTTGCTCCAGCGTGCGCCGCCAGCGGCCCATGAATTCGTCGTATTTCTCCTGGCTCCACGCCTCGTTTCGATACTGCAATTCGACGCCGACGAGCGACGAATCGCGGAAATAAAAGACGGTTCGCTTCAAACCTTCTTGCACGATTCCCTCCACCTCCCACGCCTCGCAGCCTTCGTTCGCGGGATGCCGCTCGACCACTTTCGCACCAGCCCCCGTCAGCAGGCGATCGAGCCGCAGCGGCGTCTCCCCCCACGTCAGTTTAAAAGGCGGTTCGATTTCCGACGCGGCGAGCGCCGATGCGGCGCGGACCCACGCGATCAGGCCGAGGAAAAGGGAGACGGTCTTTTGGCGAGAAAGCATCATTGCGAAAAAGGGCGCGCTTAGTCCCACCGCCGCTCGCCGATGTCAAAGGGTTTCCCCGCCTTGCTGAGCCACAGATTCGCCTTTCCGCCCGGCCTAACTGCACGCCCGAAACGAATTTGAAAAGTATGAACGATTTAACCAATCCTCTTGCTGACGGTGCCCATGATCAACCCGGCGACGCTGCCACCGCCGCCGAACATTTCCAGGAACGCGTCAGAGAGACTTGGGAGACGGTCCAGGATCAAACCGGCCGGGCCGTGCGCGAGAGCACTGCTTACGCCCGGGAAAATCCGGTCCCCGTCATCCTCGGTGCGCTCGCCCTCGGCGTCGTGGTGGGCCTCATGTTTTCGGGCCGCGAGCCTTCCGCGAGAGAGCGATACATCGACGAGCCGCTGGAGGAATCCCACGGCATTTTGCTCGGCCTCCTCGTGGCGATCGGCGCGTTTTTCCGTAGCCAATTCCGGTCGGCCTCCTGCGCGGCGGAGGATCTCGCAGAGCGGGTCAGCCACGATGTCCGCGGCGGGATGAAGCCGCTGGCGAAAGCGGCGAAGCGCGCGTCGAAAAAGTTCCGCTGATCTCAGTGCGCGCGCTTGGCGGCGAGTTCGCAGGCGAGCTGGATCGCGGCGATCATGCTGTCCGGGCGCGCGAGATTTTTCCCCGCGATGGCGAACGCCGTCCCGTGGTCGGGGCTGGTGCGAGGGAAGGGGAGGCCGAGCGTGACGTTCACGCCCAGATCGAAGGCGTGCAGCTTCAGCGGGATCAGGCCCTGGTCGTGATACATGCAGAGCACGCCGTCGAATTCACCGCCGACCGCGCGGTGAAAAACCGTGTCCGGCGACACCGGGCCGTCAAACGTCGCGCGGCCGCGCCACGCACTTTGCAGCGCACCGACCGCTGGTGCGATGATGTCGACTTCCTCGCTGCCGAGCGCGCCAGATTCGCCGGCGTGCGGGTTCAAGCCAGCGATGCCGATGGTGGGTGTCCCGCCGTGGCGCTGGACGAGGAATGTCGCGAGTAAATTTCCCACCCGCATGATCTCGCTCGGGCGCAACGATGCCGCCACGTCGCGCAGCGGAATGTGCGCGGTGACCAGCGCTACCGTCAGCGCGCCGCCCGTCAGCAACATCGCGAAATCCTCCGCCTTGCATCGTGCCGCGAAAAACTCGGTCTGGCCGGGGAAGTCGAACCCGACCGCCTGCATCCGCGCCTTGCTCACCGGTCCCGTGACCACCGCGGCGATCTTGCCCGCGAGCGCGAGTTGGACGGCTTCCTCCAATGCGTCGCGAGCCGCGACGGCGGTGCGGGCGTTCGGCATTCCGGGCCTGGCTTTTTTTCCCGAGCCAAATACGCGGTACTCGAAATCGGCGTCGAGTTTTCCCGAGGCCAGTGCGGCCTCGATGATCTCCGGCCCGATCCCGGCGGGATCGCCGAGCGTGATCCCGACGACCTTTTTCCCTCCGCTACGCCGGTCAGGATTCGGAGGCATCGATGCCGGGGGCAGGCATGGAGATTGGTGGGCTCAAAACAATTTGATGTACGCTTTCTTCCGCAGCTTCCCGATCCATTCCTGCTGCCGCCGCTGCCGTTCCTCTTGGATCAACCGCTTTTCGATCTCGTCGCGGACCTCGGCCAGCGGCTTCGTCACCGCGTTTTTCTTCGCCTCGACGAGGAGCAGATAATAGCTGTTCCCGAGCTCGATCACGTCGCTGACTTTGCCCGGCTTCATCGAGAAGGCGGTCTTCGTCAGGCTCTCGTTCAGCGTCCGGCGATTGATCCAACCCCAGTCGCCGCTCGCGTCTTGCGTGCTGTCTTCCGAATACATTTTCGCGAGCGATCCAAACTCCGCACCCTCGGTGATTTTGCCGCGGATTTCATCGATCATCTTGCGCCGCGAATCGTTCCCGCCCTCCGGCTTGCGAATGGAAATCATGCGCAGCTTGATCTGCTCCTCGCTCGTGTATTCCTCCTGATGCTGGCGGTAGGCTTCGACGATTTTGCTCTCGGGAATACTGACGTCGCCCTTCACGTTTTGCGTGCGCATCGCCTGCACGATCATCTTGTCGGTCTCGAGCTGTTTGAACCGCTCCAGCGTGAAGCCCTGCGCCGCGAGCGTCCGCGTGAATGCCCCGCGATCACCGCCAAATTCCTCGCGCGTGATGGTCTGTATCCGGTCCTCGATGAAGTGCTCCGGAATCTGAAATTTGCCCTTCTTGAACTCCTGCAAAATCAACTGCCGATCGATTAAATCGTTGATCGCCTGCAACCGGATTTCCTTCACCTTCTCGACGAGTTCATTCCCCTTCAACGTGTCGCGCGCGCTCTTCTCTTTCGCGCCGACGAGCTCGCGGACTTGCGAGAAAGTGATGACCTCCTGGTTCACCACCGCGGCGATTCCATCGAGGACATCCTGCGCCGCCGAGGGTCGTGGAAGCAGCCCCGCGCACGCGAGGGAGAGGGCGATGAGAAGGTGAAAAACGCGGGAAGGGCGGAGCATTGCGAGCGGTGGCGGCGGCGGAAAAGTGGGCCGGAAAATTAGGGTTCGGAGGTCGCGAGTCAAGCGTCCCGGGGGCGTGGTGAAAAGGCGGAGCGTCATTTCGTTGTCATCCTGAGCGCAGCGTTTAGCGGAGTCGAAGGACCTCTTGCTTTTCCCCCGACGGGACGCGTCTCCGCGCGAAGAAAAGTAAGAGGTCCTTCGACTTCGCTGCGCTCCGCTCAGGATGACGCGCTTTTTGCAAAACGCCGTCACTCGGTTTCCGCAAACGCGAGTCGTCCGAAAGAAAAATCCGCGCGCGCGGACCCGCCTTTGCCGAGTCCCCACGCGCCTTTCCGCTGCTGCTTGGCGGTGCGTTCGAGCGTCTGCAATGCGCCGAGATAGTCGCGGGAATTCCGCCCGTCCGGCAGCTCGACGCGGGTGCCGTAAATGCGCGCGAGTCCTTCGCCCACGAGCAGCTCACCGAGGTCTTTCCCGTCCACGCGGACGATCGAATAAAACCGCTGTTGCTTGCTCCGCCCGAGCGCATCGCGCCAGCGGGTGAAGACCGTGAAGGTCCGTCCGCCGAGCCGATTTTGCGCGAATTCCGCCGCGCGTTTTCCGAGCGCCTGCGTCTGCGCCGGGCTGAGTTTGAAATACGCCGCCTGCTCGCCGATGCGCGCGCCGTAAGAGCTCTCGGCCTCCGGCGTATCCACGAAATAGAGCCGGAAAAGATAGTCTTGGCGGCCGGACGAAACGTGAAAACTGTCGCCGTCGTTCCAGCGATTTGGCAGCAGCCGGCAGTCATCGAGTCGCACCCAATCCAGGCTCGACGCGCGCCTCGCGGAAGAGCTGTGCGGCGACGAATGGAAACCTTTGAACAGGCTCGCGCACAACGCCGCGAGACTGACGATCAGGATAAAAAGACGGCGCGTTTTCAACGGCGAATCACGCGCGCGGGAGATCGAGCGGCGGGGCCGACGGAGTCTTGCTCGCGGTCGAGAGGAGGAACTCGCGGATCGACTTGTCGGCCCGCGTGATCGAGTCGAAAACGTCAGCCCCGAGCGCGACCAAAACCGTCTGCTCCGCCGCGACGGCGGTGAGCTGCCACGTCCGGTCGGTCAGCAGCGCGCGCTCGCCGAAATGCTCGCCGGGCAGCACCGGGCGCGAGAGCGTGCCGTCGGGTTTGAGCAGGTCGATGCGCCCGCTTTTGACGATGTAAAATGAGAAGGCCGTGTCGCCCGCGTCGAAAAGTTTGTCGCCGGGTTGCAGGTTCATTTCCGGCACGACCTGCGTCGGCTTCGACTGGAAAAGCGTGATGTCGCGCGGGAAAAAAAGATCGAGCGTCCAGTCGATCATCACGCGCAATTTGCGCTCCAGCCCCGGCAGCTTCGCGAGGTAGATCGAGCGCCAGAGCCACCACGCGACGAAGCCGGAAAACTTCATCCCGAGAATCTCCGCGACCGCCGCGCGATGGCCGATGGAGGCGAGCTCGCCGAGCCCGGTGAAGGCGAACGGTTTCGGCTCTGCATCGCCGGTCAGCACGCGCGCGATATTCTCGCCGAGCACGCGTCCCTGCCGCACGGCGAACTGCGCGGTGGGGGGGCAAAATTGCCGCGGGGTGGTCGGCGAGACCGCGGTTTTCGCGGGCATCGGCACCGCCGCGCAATCGCCCGCGGCCCAGACGCGCGGCTGGCCGGCGACGCGCATGGTTTCCTCGGTCAAGACGCGGCCTTTCTCGCAATCAATTGCATTGGCGCGGCAGAGCTCGAGCAGGAGCGGATGCGGCGCACTGCCGACGGTGGAGACGACGGTGTGCGTCTCGATGGTCCGATCGCCGAAACAAACCTTGCTCGAAGTCATCGCCGAGACGCGCGCGCCGAGGACGATTTCGACGCCGCGCCCGCGCAGATTTTCTTCGCAATAATGTCCGAGCGACGCGCTGATTTCCGGCAGGAGATGCGGCCCGCTGTGAATGAGCACGGTGCGAAATTGGTCGCGCGAGAGGCGCGGGTAGAGCGCGAGAATATCCTCGCCGAGATCGTCGATTTGCCCGGCGACTTCGACGCCGGAATAGCCTCCGCCGACGACGACGAACGTGAGCAGACGCCGCACGACGGCCGGATCGGATTCGAGATTCGCCTCCTCGAAACGGTCGATGATCGCGGCGCGCAGCCGCAGCGCGTCGCCGACATTTTTGAGCAAAAACGCGTGCTCCGGCATTCCCGGCACGCGGCTCAAATCGACGATGCCGCCGAGCCCGAGCACGAGATGCTCGAAGCCGAGCGTGACGCGCCCCGCGAAGTCTCCCGCATTCACCACGACCCGCCGCGCCGGCAAATCGATCGACGAAATTCCGCCGCGCAGGACGGTGACATTTGGGCAAAGCCGGCGGATCGGGTTCACCGCGTGGCGCGGAGAAATCGACGAGCCGACGACTTCCGCGAGCAGCGGCTGGAAGACCATGAAATTCTGATCCGCCACGAGCGCGACCCGCTTTTTGGCGTCGCCGCCGAGTTGCTTCGCGAGGGCGCGGGCGCAGTAAATCCCAGCGAAGCCGCCGCCAAGAATGACGACGTCGAACGTGAGAACTTCAGAATTCGTCGGGTCCATGCGCAGCCTGTGAATCGAGCCAGCCGTCACCGCGGACGCGAGCCATTTCGGAAAAAATGGCTGCGTCAACCCGGCGATTTTCCGCGCTGCGCAGACGTCACGCCGAGTTCGGGCTGGTGGAATTTAGCCACGGATGAACACGGACGGGACACGGAAAAAGCTCAGGATTGGTGAGATGCCCGCGAGACCGAAGATCCCAATTTCTCCCTGTCCGTGTCCCCTCCGTGTCTTTGTCCGTGTCCATCCGTGTCCATCCGTGGCTAAAATTCCCACCGTCCGAAACCCGGGGCACCGCCCGCCCGTTACACGTTCGCCTCGGCTTCTTTTCGGTCGGAATAGTTGCCGTAATCGCCGTAGCCGTACTCCGCCTCGGACGCTTTTACGTCGTTGCACACGAGCCCGAGCACATTGACCTGACGCGCGGTCAGGAGCTCGATCGCGCGGCGGCTCTGCCGGGACGAGGAGTAGCCAAATCGAACGACGAAGAGCACGCCGTCGATCTTCGGCGCGAGGCTGAGCGCGTCGTCCGCGACCATCACGGGCGCGCTGTCGAGGATGATGTAATCAAATTTGCTGTAGCTCTCGCGGAGGAATTGATCGGTCATCTGGCCCAGCAAATATTCTGCGGGGTGGGGGACCGGCTTGCCGCGCTGGAGGATGGAAAGATTTTCGATGTGCGTCGGCAATATCGCTTCCGACCACGGGAGCCGGCGTTGCAAAACGTCCGAGAGACCGTTTTCCCGCGGCACGTTGAAAAGGTCGTGGACCTTGCCGCGCCGCATGTCGGCATCGACGAGCAGCACCTTCGCGCCGGAGAACGCGAGGGCGATCGCGAGGTTCGACGAGACGGTGCTTTTCCCCTCGCCGGGGACGGCGCTCGTGATCATCAGGGTCTTCGGACGCGCGCCGGTGACGGGGAGAAAAATGAGCGACGAGCGGAGCGTGCTGAACGATTCCAAAAAGGCGTGGCGCGGGTCGTGGCGTTTGATGAGCGCGAGTTCGCCGACGATGTTTTCGCGCGGGATCTCGCCGAGGATGTGCTCGGTGAATTGCGAACGAAATTCCACGAACGAGCCGATGCGGTCGTCCAGTTTGTCCATGATGAAAAGGATCAGCAGCCCGATGAGCGCGCCGATGCCGAGGCCCTGCAGCATGATCTTTTCGAGGCCCGGCTTGGTCGAAATCGGGGCGCCCGCTTTCTCGAGAATCGAGATGCTGTCCTGGTCGAAATTCTTCGTCACATCGACGCTGCGCAGATTTGCGAGCAGCCGGTCGTACTGACTTTTCAGCCGTTCGCTCTTCGATTTGATCTTGTCGAATTCCGCGATCCGGCCGCTGAGCTCCAGCGCCTTCACGCTCCATTCCTTGATCACGCCCTCGATGTTTTGAATCTGCAGCCGGATCGATTCGCGCCGGTTTTTCAGCGTCTCGACGCTCTGCGTGCGGAACGATTCGATGAGGCTTTCGCCGCGCGCGATTTGCTCATCGAGCGCGACGATCGTCGGGTGTTTCGGGCGCAGGAAGCGCGAGAAATCCTCCTTCTCGGTCTTGAGGATTTGCAGTTGCTGCTTCGCCCGCTGGTACTCCGCCATCGGGCCGTAATTCGCGACCGTTGCGTCGCGTCCGCCAGTCGTTCCCGTCGCCGACGGCACCGCCGTGTGCTCGCGATCGAGGTTCTGATCGAGGTCGAGAAGCTTGAGCAAATCGAACTCCGTTTTGAGGTCGGCGAGCTGCCGGTTGAGCTGCGCGAGATAGAGCCCGGCGCTGTTTCCCTCCTCGTGCAGGAAGCCGATGTTGTTCTCTTTTTGAAAGGTGTGCATCTCCTCCTCGCGCGCCTCCATTTCCTTCTCGAGCCTCACCAGTTCATCCTGGATCGCGGCGGTCGTGCTCTCGGATTTCTGCGAGCGCATTTCCTTTTTCGAGGCGACGTATTCCTCCATGCAGGCATCGAGAAAAGCCTGCGTGTAGAGCGGCGATTCGCCGACCGTCCGCATCATGAAAATGGACGCGCGGGGCAACTGGCCGACCTCCAGTTTCACCGGCTCCGGCTTCAACTCGGGATGCAGCGCCGCGACCCGTGCGAGTGCGCGTTTTCGGACCTCGCCGCTTTGCATGAGCTCGACTTGCGTGCCGTAAAAATTGACGAGCTCCTCGCTGTAAACGGCGCCTTCGGTGAGCCGGATTTGCCCGCTGACCATCATGCGGCCGACGGAAAGAAATGCGGGCGGCATTTGCGAGACGTACCAAGCCGCGCCGCAGAGCCCGATGGCGATGGTCAGCACGAGCACCCACCAGCGTTTTTTTAAAATCCCGAGATAGCGGAGAACTTGAACGCGGCCCTTCGACCAAATCGAGGAGAAGGACTGTTGAGTAGCGGTAGCAGCAGAAGAGGTCGGCATTTTTAGCTCAAAAATTAATCAACCGCTCCGGCACGATGATCAGGTCGTCCGGCTCCACGACCGGATCCTTTTCGATCTTTCCCTTGTCGAGGATGTCCACCAAATCGACGATCGTAGTCTCGGTTTTTCCGCCCGCGATTTTCCGCACGAGCCGCACTTTGCGGCGATTGGCGAAGTCCGCGAGCCCGCCTGCGCGCAGGATCACACGGCTCACCGTCAGCGTCTCCTCGGCGGGGACATCGACGGCTCCCTGCGTCCGCACCTGCCCCATCAAATACACTTTTCCGCGAGACCGCTGGCTGAGCGTGTCCAGCCCGATGATCACGGTGGCCTTGAAAAAATACTCCTTCTCGAGCTGTGGCTTGATCAAATAAGCGAGCTGCTTGCACGTCTTGCCCGCAGCTTGGATGCGGCCGATGAACGGCACTTCCATCTCTCCCGAATCCGTCACCGTCAGCGCGATCGGTTCCCTTCGTTCCTCGACGACGCGGTAGCTCAGGCGGTCGCCGTTCCCGAGTTTCGCCTTGTCGTTCAGCACCTCCATCGAGTTCGTCTGCGCGACCGTGCTCGCCATCGATTGCTCGATCGCCGCCGGCTCGCGCGTGGCTTTCGGCACTTGTCCGAGCGCAGCGGAAAGGCCCGCGAGCAGCGGCAGGAGTGCGCAAAAAAATGGGTAGAAACGGGGCATGTCGAGGTGGGCCGATCGCTGGGAAAAAGCCTGCGGGCGGAGCAGCGCGCGAAAAGACAGCATTCTCAAAGATTGTCAACTTTGCGGATTTGTCGCGGACAAGCGTGCCAGTCTTCTGGTCATCCCGACCGGAGCGCCAGCGCAGTCGAAGGACCTTTTAATTCTCCGCCTCTCGCGCGCGCAGCGGGAGAAAAGTAAGTGGTCCTTCGGCTCCGCTGGCGTTGCGCTCAGGATGACTTTGAAATCACCCGCCTCTAAAACTGGTAGCTCAACGTCAGCGCGATCCGGTTTTGCCGATAGCTCTGATCGAGGCTGGTGGAGGTCTTGTTCGTGAACTGGTAGAGCAGCGAGCCGGAGAGCTTTTTGGTGAATTGGTAGCTCGTCGAGAAGGCCGCGCCAAACCGCGTGAAAGGCGGCGCGGCGGACACGCCCGTCTCGTTGATGTCCTCGAAGTAGAGCGCGGTCGAAAGACTGAAATACGCATTGAGCTGCCAGGCCGACGAGTAGTTCACGAAGTTCGTTTCCGTCCGCTGCGAAAAAAGCCCGACCGTGCTCTCGTGGCCCGCCGAAAGCCGGTCGCTGTAGAACCGGTTGAGCCGGTGCGCGATCGTCAGATTCGCGTAGTAGCTGTGGCTGCTCCCGGAGCGCTGCGGTGCCGGTGCGGAGACGCTTAGCCGTTGGTTCTGGAGGCCGCTGAACGCATTGCCCGGCAGCGTCGTGGGGTCGTTCTGCGCGCTGCCATTGCCCGACGTGTAACTCTGAAATCCACCCGCGAGATAGAGCTTCGTGTAGCGCGTCAGTTGCGCGGAGAGGAAGGGGCCGACGCTGTAACCCGTCGAGTCGTTCAGCGGCGCGCCCGGATACCGCGTGGATGATGCCGTCCCTTCGATCCCCGCGGTGAAGGCGGACGTGAAGTTCAAAAACGCCGACGTGGAAATCTGGTCGGTCGTCCGGTCGAGCGCGCTCGTATTCACGGTCGTTGCGCCGCCGCCGCCGGTGGAGCCGGTCGTGATCAGGTTCGTGTGGTCGTAGCCGAGCGTCAGCACGAGGTCGCGCAGATCCCACAGCAGCGTCGCGCCGACCGTATTCGTGAAACGTCCAAACCTGGAAACATTGCTCAGCGTTCCATCACCAAGAGGGTCCTGTTGATACGAAAATTGCTCGTGGAGATTCAGCCGGAAGTCGCCCGAATACAGGTCCAGGCTGAGCTGCGAATCCGGCGCGACGATCACGCTGCTGCTGTCCAGCTCCGGGTGCGCGAGATACTTCGTGTAGCCGAGCGTGGTCTGGAGGCGCAGCGTGTTCAGATTTGTGATCGGCCACGACGCGGCGATCCCGAGTTGCGGGTTGAAAATGAGGTCCGACTCCAGCGGCGTCGTCCGCCCGCTGGAGAGGTTCACGTTATCGACATACTCCGACCGCAGCGCCGCATTGAAACGGAAGTTCACCGGCCCGACCTTTACATTGTAATCCGTCGGAATGCTCTGCGCCGCCCGCTGCCGCGTCATCGACGGGCGCGAGGCTTCCTGCGCGCGCGCGGTCCCAGCCAGGGCGCTGCCGAGCAGGCAAAGGCTGGCGGCCGCGCGCGCACCGGTCGGTAAAAAGTAGCGCTTGGTGGGCACGAAATTATTTTCGATTCTGCGTCGCAAAAACGTGGCGCCGGAGGCGACTTTCGAGCGAAGTGCGACGCTTCTAACCCGTGCCAAAGCCAACGCAACCCGAATCTCCCCAAACCGCCATCGAAGTGTTCGCGTGTGCGCATATTCTGGTATGATCGCGACGTAAATGCACGCCCCTGTGATCCCATCTCCTCCGACTTACGCCGAGGCGCAAAAGCTGCGTCGCCGCCGCTGGATGCGTCTCGCCGCCGTTCTTCTGATCCTCGTGATCGCGGCCGGCATCGGATTCAATCCCGCCTATCGCTTCGCGAAAAAATGGCGCTCCCGCCAGCTCGCCCGCCACGCCGAGGCCTTCATCATCCAGGAAAAATGGACCGAGGCCGTCGCCAAAGCCCGCTCCGCCTACCAGCTCCAGCCCGACGAACCCGCCGCCATCCGCGCCGTCGCCCATCTCGAAAGCGCCTCCGGCCACCCCAACACCGCCATCGCCTTCTGGCAGCAGCTCCGCGAATTCAAAGCCGCCACGCCCGACGACGACCGCGCCCTCGCCGAGGATCTCCTCCGCGCCGGCGCCATCGCCGAGGCCGAGCAGGAAATCAATGCGCTCCTCTCCAAAAAGCCCGCCGACCCCGCGTATCTCCGGCTCGCCGCGAAAATCTTCGCCGCCCAGCGCCTCTTCGGCCGCGCCCTCGGCCTCGCCGAACAAGCGCAGACCGCCGACCCCGCGAGCAACGAAGGCCGCCTCCTCGTCTCCCTCCTCCAAGTCGAAATCGCCGACGAAAAGAAGCGGGCGAGGGGAATGAAAAGCCTCTTCGAGCAAGCCCACGACCGCGACAAAACTGGCCTCGACGCCCTCACCGCCCTCGCCTCCCGCCGCGACCTCCCGCCCGCGCAAATCCCCGAAGTCATCGCCCTTTTAAAAGAGCACCCGTCCACCACCGAAAGCCATCGCCTCCTCGCCCTCGGCCTCGAATACGACGCCCAGCCCGCGGCCCGCGGCGCCCTCCTCGACCGCACCCTCGCCCAATACCAAAGCGCCGAGCCCGCCGCCCGTCGGCTCTTCGGCATCTGGCTAAACACCCACCGCGAACCCGAGCGCACCCTCAAACTCCTCCCCCTCGCCGACGCACTCACCCGCAAAGACCTCCTCCTCGTCCACCTCGACGCCCTCGCCTCCCTAAAGCGCTGGAACGACATCGTCACCATCCTCGAAGGCAAAGCCGTCCCCCTCGACGAAGTCTTCTCCGAGCTCTTCCTCGCCCGCAGCGCCATGGAACTCGGCCAGCAAACCAAAGCCGAGCTCCACTGGACCCGCGCCCACATCGCCGCCGCCCCCGCGCCCGAGCAGATGGAATTCCTCGGCAACTACGCCGAGAAAGTCGGCCGCCTCACCGACGCCGAATCCGCCTACCGCTCCCTCGCCTCCAGCGCCACCACCGCCCGCCGCGCCTACGAGGCCCTCCTTCGCCTCGCCGAGAAACGCAAAGACACCCCGGCCATGCGCGACCTCCTCCGCGACATGCACACCCGCTGGCCCACTGACCGCTCCATCGACAACGACTACGCCTACCTCCGCCTCCTCACCGGCGTGGAAATCGACGCCGCCCTCCAGGTCGCCAAGCAACTCATAGCGCAATTCCCCGCGGCCCTCCCGCACCGCACCACCCTCGCCCTCGCCTACTGCCGCGCCGGCGACCCCGCCGCCGCCCTCGCCGTCTATGCCGGGCTCGACGTCGCCTGGCCCCGCGTGGCCCCCAGCCAGCGCGCCGTCCACGTCGCCGTCCTCGGCCTCAATGGTCGCACCACCGAAGCCCGCGCCGAGGCCGCCGCCATCCGCCCCGACGACCTCCGCCCCGAAGAGCGCGCCCTCATCTCCAAATGGCGCGACCCATGAAACCCATTGTAGGGCTGGCGCCCCGCCTGCCCGAGGCAACCGAAGCGGTCGCCCTACAACCGCCCCCCGAGGGCTGGCGCCCCACCATCGCCCTCCTCGCCATCCTTTGGCTTCCGGTCCTGAACCAGCTCCGCGTCGAGTGGTCCATCAACGCCCAATACGCCTACGGCTGGGCCGTCCCCATCCTCGCCCTCTACCTCCTCGCCGAGCGGTGGAAAGTGCGCCCGCCCACCTCCCCCACCATCTCCCCCAGGCTCCTCCTCCCCGCCGTCCTCCCCCTCATCCTCCTGTGGCTCCCCATCCGCGTCGTCCAGGAGGCCACCCCTGACTGGCGCCTCGTCAGTTGGGCCATGGCTGGCCAGGCCCTTCTCCTCTCCCTCGCCGCCCTCCACTTCGCCGGCGGCACCCGCTGGGTCCGGCACTTCTTCTTCCCCGTCGCCTTCCTCCTCGTCGCCGTCCCGTGGCCCGTCCCCCTCGAGCAAAGCCTCATCCAGGCCCTCATGCGCGGCGTCGCCGCCATCTGCGTCGAGGCCCTCGGATGGGCCGGCATCCCCGCCACTCTCCACGGGAATATCATCGCCATCAGCACCGGCGTCGTCGGCGTCGAAGAAGCCTGCAGCGGCGTCCGCTCCCTCCAGACCACCTTCATGGCCTCCCTCTTCCTCGGCGAACTCCTCCACTTCGGCCTCCTCCGCCGCGCCGCCATGATCGCCGCCGGCCTCGCCCTCGCCTTCGCCTGCAACGCCGCCCGCGCCTTCACCCTCGTCTGGCTCACCGCCAGCGACGGCCCCGACAGCGTCCACCGCTGGCACGACACCATCGGCCTCAGCGTCCTCCTCGTCAGCCTCGCTGGCCTCGCCCTCCTCGCCTTTCTCTTGCATCATTTCGGGGAAAAAGCGCGCGTCCCTGACGCGCGCGACCCCGCGTGCGATCCCGTCATCCTGAGCGCAGCGCCAGCGGAGTCGAAGGACCTCTTACTTCTCCCCCTCCCACGCGCTCAACAAAGTAAGAGGTCCTTCGACTCCGTTCCGCTACCGCTCCACTGCGCTCAGGATAACCCGAAAGCCCTCCACCTCCCCTCCGCCACCGCCTCCCGCCTCCCCACCGCCCGCCTCCTCCTCCCCCTCATCGCCTGGCTCCTCCTCGTCGAAGCCGCCAACGAACTCTGGTATCGCGCCCACGAGCGCCACCTCACCCCCGCCATCCCCTGGACCATCGCCTGGCCCGAGACCGAGCCCCACTATCACCCCGTCGAAATCCCCGAAATCGCCCGCGCCATCCTCCGCTACACCACCGGCCGCTCCGCCGCCTGGACCAGCCCCACCGGCGACCAGGCCAGCATGGTCTTTCTCCAGTGGGCCCCCGGCCGCGCCTCCGCCCAGCTCGCCACCGCCCACGGCCCCGAGATCTGCCTCCCCGCCACCGGCGCCACCCTCCGCGCCGACCTCGGCGTCAGCGACCTCCCCATCCGCGGCCTCCACCTCCCCACCCACCGCTACATCTTCACCGCCCGCGGCCGGCCCCTCTACGTCTTCTACTGCCTCTGGGAAAACCGCCCCGCCCTCGACGGCCCCCCCAGCACCTGGCGCGACCTCACCGTCACCCGCCGCCTCCGCGGCGTCCTCACCGGCCAGCGCAACCTCGGCCAGCAAGTCCTCGAACTCGCCCTCACCGGCCCCACCGACCAACCCACCGCCGAACTCACCGTCCGCCAGCTCCTCGAGAAGGTCATCCGCTAGGAGTGTGTCGGACTTCGAGCCTCAAAGTATCGCAGTTTTACTGGCTATGATAGATTGATCTTTCCTCGAAAATGAAGACAGCAAAAAGAGGGTTAATTGATATTGAGAGAGCGTTCGAAGTTTAGCGGGGATTGGAAAGCGAGGGAGCTGTGAAGGCGGACGGTGTTGTAGAAGGTTTCGA
>JAYVPW010000112.1:0-21839 GCA_043777315.1 Spartobacteria bacterium
TGCCGCTGGCGGGCCAAAGGCGCCGACATCCTCGCCAAAATCCAGCGCGCCAGAGCCGCCCAAACTTTAAGTCATTCCATATCGTGAACATGACACTAGGGAGGCGGCTGGAGCGTCCAGCCCCCCCGCTGGATAGTTTTTACACACCCCTTTCCGCCCCAGCCGCCTTCCCTGACGCCTCATTTGGCGAATACTATCCACCAGCCGCCCAGCCGCCCGCGCCCGCCCGCTACCTCCTCCACCTCCCGCCTCTCCCCCATCCCCTCACTCCCCCGCCGCCCGCCACTCCGACAGCGTCGCCCGCGCCTTCGCGGCATACGGGTCTTCGATCGCCTCGAAAATCCCCAACGCCGCCTCCCCCCGCCGGATCGCCTCGGTCTTCTCGCCGAGCTTCAAAAACTCATCCGCAGAATTCCAAAGCGCAGTGCCTTCCCCGTGCCGCTCGCCGATCTCGCGGGCGATGACGAGGTGCTGCTCGTAAAACTCGATGGCCTTGCGCGCGTCGCCCAAGGCGGCGTAGGCGGTGCCGAGATTGCCGAGAGCGTTGCCTTCGCCGCGTCGGTCGCCGACTTCGCGCGCGATGACGAGGGCCTGCTCGTGGAACTCGATGGCCTTCCGCGCGTCGCCCAAGTTGGTATAGGCGGTGCCGAGATTGCCGAGAGCGTTGCCTTCGCCGCGCCGGTCACCGACTTCGCGGGCGATGCCGAGGTGCTGCTCGTAAAACTCGATGGCCTTGCGCGCGTCGCCCAAGGTGGCGTAGGCGATGCCGAGATTCCCCAGCGCATTCCCCTCCCCGCTCCGATGGCCGATGCCGCGAGCGATGGAGAGCGCCGCCTCGAAATCGTGAATCGCGAGCTTCGCGTCGCCGGCATCGAGCCTGGCGGCGCCGATCGAGTTCAGCACGCGCATTTCCTGGAAGCGGTCGCCGGCCTTCCGATACGCGGAGAGCTCTTCCTCCAACCGGGAGAGGCGGTCGGCGGGATGGAGGCGGAAGTCGTTGCTGGGCAGGGCACGGGCTTTTTCCGCGGCGGCAGCATCCTGCGGCTCGCGGCGGCGGGTGCGGAGGTCGAAGACGTGGCTGCGCCAGTGCCAGAGGTCGGGGGCGTGGGTGACAAAGGCGCGCTCGAGGAGCTCGGTCATCCAGAGGACGAGCGGGCCGGGGCAGGCGGCGGGGAAGAGGTCGCGGTGGAAATTCGCGGCCTCGACGAAGGCGGTGCCGGGGCCGCCGGGCCGGGCGAGCTCGGGGCTGTAGTCGATGCAGGTTTCCAGATTCACCACCATGAGGGCGATGCGCTCGCCGGGGGCGGCGGTTTTCGCCAGCGCCTCGACGCGGGCGAGGAGGGTGCGCCCGGTCGCGGGCTCCCGCAGGTCGAGGGTGAGGACGCGCACACCTTCGCCCGCCTGCTCCCCGGCGAGGTCGCGGATGAGGGCATCGCGCACGACGGCATCGTCGTAAAGGGCGAGCACGAGGCGGAACTCGGCGACCTGCCGCAGGAAAATGGCGAGCTCGCGCCGCTCGCCCTGCGCTTCTTCCGAGAGAGCGGCGGCGGGCGGCTGCGCGGAGGGCTTACGGCGTCGGGGCTTGGGCGGCTTGGCAGGCATCGGCGAATTGCTCCGTCTCACACACCGCGGGATGGACGTCGTACCACGAGTCGTCGCCATTGTACTCGAGGACGGAGCCATTCCCGATCATCTCCCCGAAGAAGGCGCGGGCCTCGGCGACGCTGGCCACGGTGAGCGGCCCGGCGGCGGCATCGGGCGCGCGCTTGCTGGCGGCGATCTGGGCGAGGATCGGGTAGTAGGCGTTGGCCGGGAGGAGGAGCCGGATGTAGCTGACGGCGAGCTTTTTGACGGCGGCCTTGGCGGTGGCCATGTCCACGCGGGTCTTGCCCTTGCCCTGGGCCTTGAGCTGCGCGGTGTCGAGGAGGCGGATGAGGTCGCGGACGGAGCCGCCGCTTTTCTCGGCCAGATAGCGCGCCACTTTCTCGCTCTCGAAGACGAGCTCGATGGCGAGGCGTCGCCGGATGATTTCCAGCAGGCCGTCGAGGCCGGGGCGGTGCGGTTTGCCGTTGCGGAGGCGCACTTTGACATTGGCCATGGTGAAGCTGTGGCCGAAGACGCTGGAGATGTCGTAGGGAGCGACGGTGAGGGCGAGCGGCGCGGTGTAGAGGCAGTCGGCGCGCAGGCTGGTGAGCATTTCGCCGCCGGTCTCGAAGAGCTTGCGGGCGGGCTCGCGCTTGAGGCGGTCGAGGTTGTCCTGGACGAGGAGGAGGCGGTCGGGCTGGCCGGCGGCCTGGAGGACGTCGCGGGCGTGGTCGAGGAAGGCGTTGACGGCCTCGCGCAGTTCGGTGGCGTAGTTTTGCACGCTCTGGCGGATTTGTTTCCGCGAGGTCTCGCTGCCGACGATCATGGACTTGAGGCGGGCGAGGAGCTTGAGGGAGAAGAGGCCGGGGATACCGGTGCCGGCCTTGCCCTCGGCGCTCGCCTCCAGGCCGATCTCCTTTTTCCAGTCGGTGATGGTCTCGCTGGTCTTGTCGGCGAACCAGAGGGTGACTTTGGAGAGTTCGGCGTCAGCGACGGGATGGCCGCGCTTTTCAAACTCGCGGGCGATGGCATCGACCATCCAGAGGAGCAGGTCGGAGTAATCGCAATCCTCCTCGAGACTGGGGTCGAGGTAGATGTGAAGCGCCGTGAAGACGCGGTCGGTCGAGAGCTTGTGTTCGAGATTGAGCAGGAAGGTGCTCTTGCCCGCGCCGCGGTTGCCGACGAAGGCGGCCCGGGCAAAGGCGTTTGGGGTGCGGGCGGAGGCGCGGAGGTAATTCTCCAAGTCCGTCAACTCGTCGGTGTCGCGAGCCGCGCGGAGATCGGCGTAGAGCTGGCTGCCGTAGTCGAGTTCCTTTTGCTGGAGGAGCGGCGCGGAATCGGCCAGCGTTTGCGCGGGTTGCATGAGCGCCAACGTGGCGGGACACCGGGCGCGGGAGCAAGCGGATTCCCCGCGCGCCACGCTGGCGAGGCGGAGAGGCGATCCATGGTGAGGGTCATTTCCATTCTCCGCACTCCCCGCGGGTGGGGTGGCATTCGCCCTGCTAATCCTCCCGCGCATGTTCACCTACGCTTACGAGGCTCGCGATTCTGCCGGAAAGATGATCTCCGGCGTGCAGGAGGCGCTGAATGAGGACAACGCGATCAATACGCTGATGACGCGCGGCTTGATGGTGCTCTCCATTCAGCAAAAGGCGGGCGGACGGGCGATCAAGTCGCGGGGCAAGGTCAGCGAAACCGATCTCGTGCTTTTCACCCGGCAGCTCGCCACGATGGTCGATGCCGGCATCCCGCTCGTCTCGGCGCTGACGGGGCTTTACGAGCAATCCGACCCGCGGAAGCAGGCGGGGCTGCGGCGCGTGGTGGGCGAAGTCAGCGCGCTCGTGCAGCAGGGCGACGCCTTCAACGAAGCGATCGCCAAGCAGCCGCGCGTCTTCTCCCGGCTCTACGTCGCGATGGTGAAGGCGGGCGAGTCGGGCGGGTTGCTCTCGGAGATTCTCGACCGGCTGGCGACGTTCCTGGAGGCGGCGGCGCGGCTGAAGAAGAAGGTGAAGTCCGCGATGACCTACCCGGTGATCGTCATCACGATCGCCTTCGGCATCACGACGTTCCTGCTGGTGAAGATCGTGCCGATCTTCGGCGACATCTTCGCCGACTTCGGCGCGAAGCTGCCCGGGCCGACACAGTTCCTGCTCGATCTCAGCGCCTTCATCACGACGTATTGGTATGTGATCGTCGGCGGCGGAATCGGCGCGTTTTTCGGCATCCGCACCTTTGTCCGCACGAAGCGCGGCGGCCAGCTTTGGGACAAGTGGACGCTCAAGCTCCCGATCTTCGGCCCGCTCGTGCATAAGATCGCGATGACCCGTTTCGCGCGCACTTTCGCCCAGCTCATCCGCGCCGGCGTGCCGATCCTCGAGGTCATGGAAATCGTCGGCGAGACCGCCGGCAACAGCGTCGTGGAGGACGCGATCAAAGGCGTCTCCAGCGACGTGGAGAAAGGCGATCACCTCACCGCCGCGCTCGCCCGTCAGCCGATCTTCCCGCCGATGATGGTCCGCATGGTCGGCGCCGGTGAGCAGACCGGCAAGATCGACGCCATGCTCGAGAAGATGGCCGACTTCTGGGACGAGGAAATCGAGGCGATCCTCGACGCCCTCACCTCGCTCATCGAGCCGCTGCTCATCGTCTTTCTCGGCGTCGTCGTCGGCGGCATCGTCATCGCGATGTTCCTGCCGATCTTCAAACTGAACGACGTGGTCTCCGGCGCGAAGTAGCGCATCTGCCGAAAGGCGTTGCCGAGGCCCGGCAATCCCAGTTTCCCGTCCACCGCGACCGATGAGGAACTCGACCCGTGCGTGTCGAAGCGCACCTGCAGTTCCGTCCGCGCGCTTGCCCCGATCCCCGTCGTCACCCCCACTACACCCACGGTCCCGAGCCCGCCGAGCGCATTATTGATCGCAGTCTCGATCTGCCCGTCCGTCGCCGACGAGCCCAGGCCCGCCAGCGCTCCGCTCACCGCGACCTGCACGTCTTACAAATGATGCGTGTTGCTCGCGCCTGCGTCGGCTTGCGCCTTCAGATTCGCCCCGAGAATCGGCAAATGCGTCGAGTAAGCCTTGGCCGCGATCTGCGTATCGAGCTGTCCGAGAGCCTTTTCGATACCGGATTTCAGGCTGCTGATTTGGGTCGAGTTGCAGGTCATAAATTAGAAGCGTTATAAAAATGTCTGACGCCTACCGCTCCCCCGGGGCAAAGACCACCGGAACCGTCCCTCCGTGGTGGAAATCCGTTTCGACCTGAACCCCAAGTTTTAGCCGCGCCTCTGTGAGGCGCCTCCCCCGGAACGGCTCACAGAGCCGTGGCTACAACGCACCACCGGCCGCGACGGAGAGAGGGATTTGGTCCGCGAAATCACGCGAAATCACGCGAAACCCGGATTCCGTTTCGCGTGATTTCGCGTGATTTCGCGGACCAAGTCCGACTTTCTAAGCATCCTCGCAAGGCGCGCGCAACGCGGGCAGGCGGAGCGCCCGCCCTACAATCCCGCGTGCTGGCGGTTCAGCTCATCGGCACCCGCCGCATCCACGAGGACGGTGATCGGCTGCCCGAGCCCGCCCTCAAAAGGCGTGATCGTCTGCAAGCCGCCCGGCATATACATGAACTCCGGCGCGGCCGTCGCCGGCAGCATCGTCGCCGCGCGGCACAAGATGGAGGTTTCGAGTGGCTTCATAGCGTTTCGGCGAATTCCTCCAGGGCCTTGGCAAAGAGGGCGTCGTCCTCGATCCGCCCGATCTCATCGAGCTTGATCAGAGCGGATCTTTCACTACCTTGATGACGACCCGACGCGCTGCCAGGAGCGGCCATAGCGCGGCGGACGCCAGCGGACGGCTCCTCGTCTGTGTTGGCTCTTTCTTTCGCGTTGAGCTTGCGCGCCACCTGCCCAAACTGCGCCGGAAAATTCTGATGAACGAACAGCGGCGCGCACCGACGGTTCTCAGGCCGCGTGCCGCATCGTCAGCGGTAGCACCACCAGCAGCAGTCCGTAGGCGATCCCCGCCAGCACCCCGAGCTTCCACCGCCGCTCGTCGCTCGTCAGCCACGCGATCTGATCGCGTAAAGTGTAGGGCGTCCCGATCCAGAAAAGCGCGAAGACGATCCACGCGTAAGCCAGCGTGACCAGCGCGAGCCGGCCGAATTCGGGCCGCAGCCACGCCGAATCGAGCAGCGGTTCCGCCGCCAAAAGCGCGACCATCCCAAGCGCCCGTGCGGCCAGAAATTCATCCACGTATTTGAGCGTCAGCACGAACGCGATCGGGATCAAAATGAGGACGCGCGTGCGCCAGTTGCTGAATTCACCGAGGTCGATATTCAGGATCAAAAGCCACGACCAGACCGCCGCGATCGTCAGCAAAATAAATCCCGCCGCCTTCGATCGCGGGAATCTCTGCAGCCACACCTGCGCCGCCTTCCCCTTGATCAGCGCGAAGACGTGGGCCGTGATGAGCAGCCACCCGACCAGCGTCAGCGTGCTCTCGAGGGTGAAGAAATAGATCATCGGAAAAGGGGCGGAACAGAACGCGCGACGGGCAAAGCGGACAAGTGCAAAGTCATCGTAGGGCGGCCGCCCCGGCTGCCCCGGCAGGCGGAGCGCCCGCCCTACAAAATCGCCGGGTCGCCGTACAGGCTGAAGCCGCTCGAGCGCGTGATCTTCACGTCGAAGACCTCGCCGACGTGCCTGTCATCGCCTTCGAAAATGACGATCTTATTTCCCGGCGAGCGCCCCATCAGCGTGTCGGGATTCGTCTTGCTCGGGCCTTCGCAGAGAATCTCGACGTGGCGCCCGACGAGCGCTTCGCCCTTCGCGATGGCGAGGGCGTCGATGACGCGGAGCAGATCCTGGTTGCGCGATTCTTTCACCTCCTCGGGGAGCTGATCCGGCATCTCGGCGGCGGGCGTATCGCGGCGTTTGGAGTAGCGGAAAATGAAGGCGTTATCGAAGCCGACGCGCTCGACCAGTTCGCGTGTCGCGGCGTAGTCGGCCTCCGTCTCGCCCGGAAAACCGACGATCACATCCGTCGTGATCGCGATGTCCGGCCGCGCCCCGCGGAGCGCTTCGGTGAGGGCCAGATATTTCTCGGCGGTGTAGGCGCGGTGCATCGCTTTGAGCATCCGATTCGAGCCCGACTGCATCGGCAAATGGACGTGCGGCATCAGCTTCGGCAGCTCGGCAAAAGCGCGGACGAGATCGGCGCGGAAGCCGATCGGATGCGGCGAAGTGAAGCGCAGCCGCGCGAGACCTTCGACCTCATGCACCGCCTCGAGAAGTTGCACGAACGGGCTTTTGCCGCCGATCGCCTCGAATTCGTGCCGACCAAAAAGGTTCACGATCTGCCCCAGCAACGTCACCTCCTTCACCCCGCGCTCCACCAGCCCGCGCACCTCCGCCACGATCTCGCCGATGCGCCGCGAGCGCTCGGCGCCGCGCGTGCTCGGGACGATGCAAAAGGTGCAGTGCATGTTGCATCCCTGCATGATCGAGACGAACGCCGTCGCCTGCCGCTCGCGATGCACATGCTCGCGAATCGTCTCCTGCGACCCCGCCTCCTCCGCGACATCGACGATCGAAAATCGCACGTCGTCCATGAGCTGATCGCGCACCGCCCGTCGGCGCTTCACCAACTCGTCCACATACTCCGCGACCTTGTGAAATTTCTGCGTCCCGACGACCAGATCGACGTGCCCGAGATCGCGCACCAGCTCCGCCCCGCGGCTCTGCGCCATGCAGCCGAGCAGGCCGAAAACCATCTCCGGTTTGTTCGCCCGCATCCGCCCGAGCAGCCCCATTTTCCCGAGCGCCTTTTGCTCCGCCATGTCCCGCACGCTGCACGTATTGAAGAGCACGACATCGGCATCCCGCTCGTGGCCGGTCATTTCGTAGCCGCGCTCGACCAGCATCCGCGCGACCTGCTCGGAGTCGCGCTCATTCATCTGGCAGCCGTAAGTTTTGAGGAAGACCTTGGGCATCGGGGCGGCGCGGAAACTAGCGCATCGCGCCGACCCGGCAAGCCGCGAGGACGCGCTGCCTCCGGTCATCCTGAGCGAAGTGAAGCGCCAGCGAAACGCAGTCGAAGGACCTCTAACTATTTCCCCCTCCGCAGTGCGCGCGGTTTCTGGGGAAATAGTAAGAGGTCCTTCGACTCCGCTGGCGCTGCGCTCAGGATGACCGGAAGGATGGTCGCGCACCCGGCTCACTCGCCTCTCGACACCCACTGCCCCCCGCTCGAAATTCCCGCCGACTTGAAAACCCGGATCGAGGCGCTGGCCTCCCAAATCAGCGAAATCATCGTCGGCAAACACGAGGCCATTCAGCTCGCCGTCGCCTGCCTCCTGGCCCGCGGGCATCTCCTCATCGAGGACATTCCCGGCGTCGGAAAAACGACGCTTTCGCACGCCATCGCCCGCTCGCTCGGACTGCACTTTCGCCGCATCCAATTCACCAGCGATCTGCTCCCCGCCGACATCGTCGGCAACTCCATCTTCGACCGCGAACAGCAGCGCTTCGTCTTTCACTCCGGCCCGCTTTTTTCGCAGGTCGTCCTGATCGACGAGGTGAACCGCGCGACCCCGAAAACGCAGTCCGCGCTCCTCGAGGCGATGGAGGAAAATCACGTCACCGTCGATGGCGTCACGCACGCCCTGCCGGAGCCGTTCTTCGTCCTCGCGACGCAAAATCCCCAGCACCAGATCGGCACTTTTCCGCTCCCCGAATCGCAGCTCGACCGCTTCCTCATGCGCCTCGAACTCGGCGTCCCCGACCGCGCCAGCGAGCGCGCCATGCTCCTCGGCCTCGACCGCCGCGAACTCCTCCGCGAACTCCAGCCCATCCTCAGCGGCGAGCAACTTTCCGAAATCCAGCGCGCCGTCCGCGCGGTCCACGCCTCCCCCGCCCTGCTCGATTATTTGCAAGACCTCCTCGACGCCAGCCGCGCCCGCCACCGTACCGGACTCTCGCCCCGCGCCGGCCTCGCGCTCCTCCGCGCCTCGCAAGCCTGGGCACTGATGCAAGGCCGCGAGATGGTCCTCCCCGAAGACCTCCAAGCCATCGCCATCGCCGTCATGGCCCACCGCCTCGGCGAAGATCTCGAGTCCACCGGCGAAACGGGGAGGACGCTCGCGCGGAGCCTTTTGAAAACCGTAGCCGTCCCGTGAAGAGGCGCGGAATTTAGGAAGTAGGATTTAGGATTTAGGAAGTGAAGAGCACGCGCCCCGAGTCTTCTCCGACTTCCTAAATCCTAAATCTCACTTCCTAAATCTCCCCATGCTTCCCAACCGCAACACCATCGGTCTCGCGGCTTTGCTCGCGGCGATGTGGTACGCGGGCGCGAGCCAGGGAAATGCGGCGGCGTATCTGCTCGGCTTCGTGCTCGCGGGAGTCGCCGCAGTTTCCGTCGTGCATGTCTGGAGCAATGTGCGCGGCGTCACGATCACGGCGGAATCGATCGCACCGGTTTTTTCCGGCGAGGAAATTTGCGTGCGCCTCATCGCGAAAACCGAGACGCGCCGCAGCCATCCCGGACTGCGGATCAAGCCGGACGCCGGGGGCGCATCCGCCGTTTTCGGCGAGGTCGCGACGGGCGCACCGCAGCGCGCGGAGCTGTCCATTTTCGCGGAACGGCGCGGGCATTTCGACCGCGTGGATTTGCAACTCAGCACGCTCTTTCCGCTCGGCTTTTTCACCGCGGTGCGGACCGTCTCCATCGCGCAACCGCACTTCGTTTATCCGAAGCCCGAGGGCTCGCTGCCGTTGCCGATCTCGCGCACCCTCGCGCGGAATTTGCGCGATGGGCTCCGGGTCGAAGGCGACGATTTCGCCGGCACGCGCGCGTATCGGACCGGCGAATCGCAGCGGCACATCGACTGGAAAGCGGCCGCGCGCGGGCAGCCGCTTTTACTGAAGCAGTGGGCCGGGGAGGCCGATGAAACCTTGCACTTCGACTGGCACGACCTCGCGCATCTCGACTGGGAAACGCGCCTGAACCAACTCGCCCGCTGGATCGTTTTGGCCGAGCGCCGCGGCGCGTCCTACAGCCTGCGCCTCGCCTCCCGCACCATCGCACCCGGCCGCGACGAAGCCCATTTCCACGACTGCCTCCGCGCCCTCGCCCTCTTCCCCGCGGAACCCACGCAGGATGATGAATAGCAGCAACCAAACGTCGAAGGAGGGTGCGCCCCCAACTCCGGGGAGCGCGCTCGTCTCGAGTGCTGGTCGAGGCGTCCCGCCTCGACGGACTTTCAAAAGCGCGCGCTTTCGGAAATGCGAGCGGAGCACAAAGTTCGTTTTGGCGGGACGCCAAAACCAGCATTCGGGACGAGTGCGCTCCCCGGAACTCCCCGCGGCGCATCCTCTTTCCGTGTCTTTCCGTGTGTTTCCGTGGCTAAAAATCAACGCGGCAACACATGGAAATCCCCCCGCATGAACGCCGCGCGCCCGCACCAAAGCCACATCGACACCGCCCCGCTGCTCGGCGTCTGCGCCGGCCTCCTCCTCGCCGCGATCCCACTCGCGGACAAGGTCGCGCCGTGGGCACTCGCGCTTTTTGCCGGCGCGATTTTCGTGCGACTCGTCGTGAATCGCGGGCGGCTCGGCCTGCCGAATCTGCCCGTCAAAATCCTCGTCCTCGCCATCGGGCTCGGCGGCATCGGCCTCACCTACGGCTCGATGATGGGCATCCAACCCGGCCTCGGCATCCTCCTCATCCTCATCTCGCTGAAGCTCCTCGAGACCAACAACGTCCGCGATTTCCAAGTCCTCACGCTGCTCGGCTGGTTCCTCGGATTGTGCGGCCTGTTCTTCGCGCAGGATTTCAAAACGTGGCTCTACACCGCGAGCGTTTGCCTCCTCCTCACCGCGACGCTCATCCGATTTCATCGCGGCGCGAGTCCCGGCGGATTTGGAAAATCGGCCCGCCTCGCTGCGACACTGATGCTGCAGGCGATCCCGATCGTCCTTCTCCTCTTTCTCTTTTTTCCGCGCCTCTACGGCGGCGTTGGCTTCACCTTCAGCCGCGGCCTCGGGAGCGAGACCGGCATGAGCGACCACATCGAGCCGGGCAGCGTCGCCGCCCTTGCGCTGAACACCGAGCCCGCCTTTCGCGTCACTTTTCCTGATCGAAAAAACCCGCCGCCGACCTCCGAGCTTTACTGGCGCGGCGGCGTCCTCTGGAATGGCGAAGGTCTGAACTGGACGCGCGGAAATCTCAGCCGCGCCGAGCGCGTCATGGGCCGGCTGGAAGGCGCGCCCATCCGCCAGCGCATCATTCTCCAGCCGCACGGCGCACGCTGGATTTTCGCGCTCGATCGGCCCGCGAGCCGGGATGCGAACATGAGTTTCGAGCCCGGCGGATATTTGCAAAGTTACAAACCGGTGGTCTCGACGCTCGTTTATGAAGTGACCTCGCGGCCGGAAAATCACGAGGTCGAATTACTGCCGCAGCAGCGAAAAGCAGCGTTGCAACTTCCCGCCAAAATCTCACCGGAGATCGCCGCGCTCGTCGCCGGATGGCGCGCCGCCGCCGCGGATGACGACGCGCTGATTCGCGCCGCGCTCGATTATTTTCGCGCGAACCATTTCAGCTACACCCTCGCGCCGGGGATCTACGGGACGACCACACTCGACGACTTTCTCTTCCGGCGGCGGAGCGGATTTTGCGAACATTATGCCGCCACTTTCGCCACGCTCATGCGCCTCGGCGGCGTGCCCGCGCGGGTCGTCATCGGCTACCACGGCGGCGAGATCGCGGGCAGCTACATGATCGTGCGACAGTCCTACGCGCACGTCTGGTGCGAGGTCTGGCGCAAGGACCGCGGCTGGCTGCGCGTCGATCCGCTCAACGAGATCGCGCCCGACCGAATTCAGGAAGGGATGGACTCTTTTCTGCAATCCCACCCAGCCGATGGCGGGCCGGCCGCGCCCGGATTCGCCGGGCGCACACCCGGCCTCGGCGCGGCTCTGCGCGAGCTGCGGCTCGCGTGGGACAACGTCAATTACCAATGGGATTTGCGCGTCCTGAATTTCGACGACGACAGCCAGCGCGTGTTCCTCGGCGTCCTCGGATTCACCGATCGCGACTGGCCCGAGGTGCTGCTGTGGTGCGCCGTCGGCGCGGCGCTGATCCTCGCCGTGATCGCGCTCTGGCTGCGGCGTCCAGCACGCCCGCACGGCGATCTCGCCATGCGAACCTACGCGCGTTTCTGCCGCCGGCTCGCCGCCGCCGGACTCCCGCGCGCGGACGAAGAGGGTCCGCTCGATTTCTGCAAACGCGCCGCGGCCTTCTTCCCGCGGCACGCGGAATCGATCCAAAAAATCAGCGACCTTTACGTTCAACTCCGCTACGCCAAATCGCCGCCGCCGCTCGAGGAATTTCTCCGCGAAGTGCGCGCGCTGCCCAAGCTCCAGACATGAATAAGTTCAGCGGTTCCCCAACTATTTCCCCGAGACGCGCGCGCATCGCGGAGGGGAAAATAGTGAGAGATCCTTCGACTCCGCCCGCAAAGCAGGGCTCCGCTCAGGATGACGGCGAAGGCGCGACTCCACCCAGCCCAGCCCTCACGCCTCCGGGCGCAGCGATTTCCACGGCTCCTGCTCGACGACCTCGACCGTCATCGGGCCGCTGAATTTCGCCGGCGTCAGGATCGCGAGAAAGTCCAGTTCCGCGTCGCTGGAATTATAGGTTCCGTGGATCACGCCGCGCGGAATGTAGATCGCGTCGCCGGGCTTCATCGTCCGCTTTTCCTTTTCGTACCACTGCTCCGCTTCGCCCGAGAGAACGTAGATGATCTCATCCATTTCCGGGTGGTGGTGAAAGGCGTGCGCCGCCCCCGGCGCGAGCTGCGCGCGCACGAAAACGAGCGTGTCGCTCTGCTCCGAATTCGGCTTCACGTACCAATGATGATCGCGCCCCGGCGGCACCGGCTCGTGCTCCGTCTGCGCGTACGTGAGGAAATGCCACGGGATCGGAGGAGTGTCGGACATGGGAAAGGTGGATTTAGAAAGGAGGATTTAGGATTTAGGAAGTTCGGAAAATCCTCGTGAGTTTCGCGGCGCATTTCCAGTTCACGGACGCCTCCCCAAATCCTAAATGCTAAATCTCAAATCCTAAATCCAATGACCATCGCTCTCCTCGGAACTCTCGACACCAAAGGCGACGAGCACGGCTTCGTCGCGGAGCTCATTCGGAAGCGCGGGCATCGCACGCTGATCATCGATGTCGGCACGGTCGGCGCGCCGCTGATTCAGCCCGACATTTCTCGCGAAGAAGTCGCCGCGCTCGCCGGCCTCGACCTTGCCGCGATCGTCGCGCGCAACGACCGCGGCGAGGCCGTCGCCGCGATGTCGAAGGCCGCGCCGATCATCCTGTCGAAGCTGCACGGCGAGGGGAAAATCGACGGCGTCCTCTCGCTCGGCGGCGGCGGCGGGACGGCGATCGCGACCGCCGGAATGCGCGCGCTGCCGATCGGTTTTCCGAAGCTGATGGTCTCGACTTTGGCCAGCGGCAACACCGCGCAATACGTCGGCGTAAAGGACATCGTGATGATGCCGAGCATCGTCGATGTCGCGGGGCTCAACCGGATTTCGCGGCAGATTCTCACGCGCGCGGCGGGCGCGATTTGCGGGATGGTCGAGGCCGAAATGCCCGTCGCCGAGGACAAGCCGATCGTCGTCGCGAGCATGTTTGGCAACACGACCGATTGCGTGCAGCAGGCGAAAACGATCCTCGAAAACGCGGGTTACGAAGTCCTCGTTTTCCACGCGACCGGCATCGGCGGGCGGACGATGGAGACGCTGATCGAGAGCGGCCTCGTCGCCGGCGTCCTCGATCTCACGACGACTGAATGGGCCGACGAACTCGTCGGCGGCGTCCTCGGCGCAGGACCGCATCGTCTCGAAGCCGCCGCGAAATCCGGCACCCCCGCCGTCGTCGCGCCCGGCTGCCTCGACATGGTGAATTTCCACGCGCCCGAGACCGTCCCGGCGAAGTTCGCGGGCCGCACTTTTTACCACCACAATCCGCAAGTGACGCTCATGCGCACCAACGCCGCCGAGTGCGCGCAACTCGGTCAAATCCTCGCGGAAAAAGTGAACGCCTCGATCGGCCCCGTCACCGTCCTGCTCCCGCAAAAAGCGATCAGCATCATCAGCGCGCCCGGCCAGCCCTTCCACGATCCCGCCGCCGACACCGCGCTTTTCTCCGCGATCAAATCGCATCTCCGACCCGACATTTCTGTCCTCGACCTCGACTGTGAAATCAACGCCCCCGCCTTCGCCACCACCGCCGCGAACGCTCTTCTCACAGCGATGCGCGCGCAGGGAAAACAACACTCCTGACGAGCGCGGGGGGGATTACTCTCGCAAAGCCGCAAAGGCGCAAAGCAGAGGAAGGCACCCCGATCGATCCGCTCCGAACTTTGCGCCTTTGCGGCTTTGCGAGAGCACTTCAGTGGGCTCAACAGCGGGGAAAAAGTCCGCAACTCCCCGGGGCTCCGCCGTTCAAGCCAACCGCGAGCGAATCACCTCAATATGAAGTCCGCAGATCGAGCGGCTTCGACTTCCGCTTCGCCCGCATCTTGATGTTCAAAACCTCGACCACGAACGAGAAGGCCATCGCGAAATAGATGTAGCCTTTTTCGATGTGATTCCCGAACCCGTCGGCAATCAGCATCACGCCGACGAGGATCAGAAAACTGAGCGCGAGCATCTTGATCGTCGGGTGCCGGTTCACAAACCCGGCGATCGCGCCGGACGCCGCGAGCATCACGATCATCGCGAGGATCACCGCGGCGATCATCACGCCGATCTGCTGCACGAGCCCGACCGCCGTGATCACCGAGTCGAGCGAGAAAACGATGTCCACCACGACGATCTGCGCGATCACCGCCGCGAACGCCCCGCGCACTTTCGCCGACGCCTCGTGGTCGTCGCCCTCGAGACTCGTGTGAATTTCACGGACGCTTTTCGTCAGCAAAAAAAGCCCGCCCGCGAGCATCACCAGATCCTTCCCCGAGAAGCCGTGGCCGGCGATCGCGAAGAGCGGCGTGATCAGCTTCGTCAGCCAGAAAATCGAGCAGAGCAGCAGGATGCGCGTGACGAGCGCGAGGCTGAGGCCGACGGTGCGCGCCTTGCGCTGCTGCTCGGCGGGGAGCTTCCCCGCGAGGATCGAGATGAAGATGATGTTGTCGATCCCGAGCACGATCTCCAGCAGCGTGAGCGTGAAGAGACTGATCCAGATCTGCGGGTCGGCGAGCCATTGCATGCGCGGGAGAAAATGAACGCGCGCGGCGCGGGTAAAGATCAAACGGTTGGGACCGCGATCCCCGCGGCGACGTCTCTGCTCCCGGGTAGCGCGCTCGTCCCGAGCGCTGGTCCCGGCGTCCCGCCGGGACGAACTTTGAAAACGTGACCGAGGCAGAGATGCGCGCATTGCAACGTCGCGCGTCCCCGGAAAAAGTTCGTTTTGGCGAGACGCCAAAACCAGCGCTCGAGACGAGCGCGCTACCCGGAAGCTGCGCTCCCGCGCATTTACATCGCCGCGAAATCCCCCAAAGAATCGCGCCCCCTCCCGATCTCCCCACCACCATGTCCCCTCGCCTGTTCCTCCTCCCGCTCGTGCTCGCCGTCGCGAGCGTTTTCGCCGCCGATCCGAAGCCCGAAGTCCGCCGCATCCCGCCGCCCGGGATCGCTGTGCCAGAGCCGGATCGCGCGGAATTGACCGCCGGCGTCGCCGCGCTCGGAAAGGAAATCGAGAGCCTCCGCGGCGCGCTCCAAAGCAAGCCCCAGCAGCTCGCGCTTTTGCCCGACGTGATGATCTTCCACAAGGCCGTCGATTGGGCGCTGCGCTACGACGAATTCTTCGACGCGAAGGAAATCCCGAAGGCAAAAGCGCAGCTCGCGCTCGGCCTCCAGCGCGCGAAAGAACTGCGCGACGGCCAGCCTTCGTGGACCACCGCGACCGGGCTCGTCGTGCGCGGATACGTTTCAAACATCGACGACTCCGTGCAGCCGTACGGTCTCGTCATTCCCGACGACTGGAAACCCGCCGACGCCCCGCGCCGCCTCGATTTCTGGCTCCACGGACGCGGCGAAAAACTGAGCGAGCTGAACTTTCTCGAGGACCGGATGAAGAACAAAGGCGAGTTCACGCCGCCCGGCGCGTTCGTCCTGCACCTCTACGGCCGCTACTGCTGCGCGAATAAATTCGCCGGCGAAGTCGATCTCTTCGAGGCGCTCGCCGACGCGAAAAAGCACTACGCGATCGACGACAAAAAACTCGTCGTCCGCGGCTTCTCGATGGGCGGCGCGAGCGCGTGGCAATTCGGCACGCACTTCGCCGGAATGTGGGCCGCGGTCGCGCCCGGCGCGGGCTTCGGCGAGAGCAAAGAATTCCTCGAGCTCGGCACCTCGCCCGACCGCCCGCTCCCGCCCGAGTGGGAGCAGACGCTCTGGCGCTGGTACGACTCCACGGGCTACGTCGCGAACCTCGCCAACACCACGACCGTCGCCTACTCCGGCGAGATCGACGGCCAGAAACAAGCCGCCGACATCATGATCCGCTACGCGGAAAAAGAAGGGCTCACGATCCCGCACATCATCGGCCCGAACACCCCGCACAAATACCACCCCGACTCGAAGCCAAAGATCGAGGAGCTCGTCAGCGCAGTGGCGGAGAAAGGGCGCGAAGCTTTCCCGCCGCACGTTCATTTCACCACATACAGCCTCGCCTACTGGAAAATGGAATGGCTGCAAATCTGGGGCATGGAGAAGGAGTGGGAGCGCGCTGACATCGACGCGAGTGTTTCCGATGCAGGCGAGATGACGGTGAAAACAGGCAACGTTTCCTCATTCTGGATCGTCGTCCCGGACCGCGCGAAGCCCGTCGTTCGTCGCGTCTTCGTCGATGGACAGAAGGTTGCAGAGTCGGACGGATGCACATTCGTCGCGCTCGTGAAGCAGGATGGGAAATGGACGCGGCTCTCCGACATTCCGAAAGCGAAACAACCGCATGGAGGCAAGGGGCCAGACCTCTGCGGCCCGATCGACCACGCGTTCATGTCGCGGTTCGTCTTCGTCCGGCCGACGGGCAAACCGATCAACGACGCCGTCGGCGCGTGGACGAAGAGCGAGATGGAACATGCCATCGGGTTTTGGCGCGCGGTCTTCCGGGGCGAGCCGGTGGTGAAGGACGACACGGCGCTGAGCCAGGATGACATCGAGAATGCGAACCTCATTTTGTGGGGCGATTTTTCGAGCAATCAGGTGCTCAAACGAATCGGAATTCAGGCGTCCCGCCTGACGGGGCAAGCTCCCCCGGACGCAGCCAGTCAGGCGGGACGCCTGACTTCCGTCCTCCAGTGGGACGGCAAGACACTTCAGTTCGGCGGCAAGAGCTACGACGCCGCGCATCACGTCCCGATCCTCATCTTCCCGAACCCGCTCAACCCCCGAAAATATCTCGTCCTCAACAGCGGCCCCACCTTCCGCGAACAAGCGCTGCTCAACAACGCCGACCAGACGCCGAAGCTCCCCGATTGGGCCGTCATCGACCTCCGCACCCCGCCCGGACCGGTCTCGCCCGGCCTCGTGGTCGATGCCGGATTCTTCGACGAACAATGGCGCCTGCCGTCAAAATGACGCTGCTGATTTTGGCGCCGGACTTTTGTCCGGAGGAAGGTGCCGAGGGATGATATTTCAGGCTGACGATTTCATCCGTCTGGGAGCTCTGAATTTAGCCACGGATGAACACGGACAAAGACACGGATAAGCACGGACACGGAAAGGGAAATGGTTCAGATCACGTCACGTCGCGTTTTCTGTCCTGTCCGTCTTTCTCCGTGTCCTGTCCGTGTCTTCATCCGTGTCCATCCGTGGCTAAATTCTAACCTCGCAGCCCCCAGTGACCTTCGCTCCTTCGCGGTTCATCCCCTCCGTTTCCCCTTCATGAAAATCCTCCCCATCCTCGCCCTCACGATTCTCGGCGCGACCGCACTCGCACAACTGGCCGACCCCGTCCCCGCCGCGAGCAAGCAGACGCCGCCGCCGGGCATCGCCATTCCCGAGGCGGAGCAAAAGGAGCTGACCGACGGGCTCGACATGCTCGGCCGCGAGCTCGTGGAGCTGAAGGCCAAGCCCGCCGCGACGGCGCTACTGCCGGACGTGGAGATCTTTTACAAAGCCGTCCACGACGCGCTGACGTATCACGAATTCTTCGACGCGAAGCAGGTCGCCACCGCGAAAACCCTGCTGGCGGAAGGCGCGGTGCGGGCGAAAGCGCTGCTCGCTGGGAAGTCGCCGTGGGCCTCCGCGACTGGGCTCGTCGTGCGCGGCTACCGCTCGCGTGTCGATGGCTCCGTGCAGCCGTATGGCCTGCTCGTGCCCAAAGAATGGAAGGCCGGCGACAAGTCGCCGCGCCCGCTCTACCACTGGCTGCACGGGCGCAGCGAGAATCTCACCGAGCTCGCCTTCATCTCCGCGCGGATGAAAAAGCCGGACGATTTCGCGCCCGACGGCGCGTTCGTTTTGTCGCTCTACGGCCGCTTCTGCTGCGCGAGCAAATTTGCCGGCGAGACTGATTTCTTTGAAGCGATGGCCGATGTCCGCGCGCGCTATCCGATCGATCCGAACCGCCTCGTCGTCACCGGTTTCTCGATGGGCGGCGCCTCGTGCTGGCACATCGCCACGCATCATGCCGGGCTTTTCGTCGCCGCCTCGCCGGGCGCGGGCTTCGCCGAGACCGCGATTTACACGAAGGCATTCGCGGAAGGAAAAACGCCGCCGCCGTGGTGGGAGCAGACGCTCTGGCATTTCTACAACGCGACCGACTACGCCGAAAATCTCGCGAACACGCACCTCATCGCCTACTCCGGCGAGATCGATCCGCAGAAGCAATCGGCCGACTTGATGGAGAAAGCCACCGCCGCCGAGAGCGTGAAAATGGAGCGCGTGATCGGGCCGAAGACCGGCCACAAATACGAGCCCGGCGCGAAGAAGGAACTCGACACCAAGCTCGCGGCTTACGTCGCGAAAGGCCGCGAGCCGATGCCGCCGAAAGTGCGCTTCACGACCTACACGCTGCGCTACAACAAGATGGAATGGATCGAACTCGACGCGCTCGAAAAGCATTGGGAGCGCGCGCAAATCGAAGCGGAACTCGCGGACGAAGGGACGTTCAAGATCAGCACGAAAAACATCGCGGCATTCACCATCGCCCTGCCCGTCTCACCCGCGCCGCTCGACAAGACGCACCCGCCCCGGGTGGTCATCGACGGGCAGGAACTCGTCGGCCCGCCGGTGAAGCCATTCTGGAAGGCGAGCTTCTGCAAACTCGCCGGAAAGTGGCAGGGACTGCCGCCGGATTTCGGGACCGGCTTGCATAAAAAACACGGCCTCACCGGCCCGATCGACGACGCGTTCATGGACAGCTTCATCTTCGTCCGACCGACCGGGAAGCCGCTCAACGACAAGGTTGGCGGATGGGTGAAGTCCGAAATGGAGCGCGCGATCCCGCAGTGGCGCACCGTCTTCCGCGGCGAGACCCGCGTCCGCGACGACAGCACCGTGACCGCCGACGACATCGCGAATTCCAACCTCGTGCTCTGGGGCGATCCATCGAGCAACGCCGTGCTCGCGAAGATTCTCCCCCGGCTCCCGATCCAATGGACGGCCGCGAAACTCACGCTCGGAAAACTGAGCCTGCCCTCCGCCACGTCCGCGCCCGTCCTCATCTTCCCGAACCCGCTGAATCCGAAACGCTACGTCGTCCTCAATAGCACCTTCACCTTCCGCGAAGGGAGCTCGCAGTCGAACTCCATGCAGACCCCTCGCCTGCCCGATTGGGCTCTGATCGACCTCAATACTCCGCCGAGCAGCAAGGCTCCCGGCCTCGTAGTCGATGCCGGATTCTTCGGCGAACATTGGGAAGTGAAGTAGCCGCAACCCGGCGGGGATTTTTTAACCGCGAAGGAGCGAAGGAGCGAAGGGAGAAAATAGCCTGGGGGGCGCGCGCCGATTCGAGGCTGCGAATCGGGTTGCAGCCGGGGTCTGCGACCCGACCCAGGCGGTGGAGTCGTGCACACGCCGGCCTCGGAGAGGCCGACTACAACGGGGAAATATGCGCCCGCGGTCCCCAACTTCGGCCATTGTCGATTCGAGTGACACCGGCCTATTCCGCTCCGCCCTTCGCTCCTTCGCGGTTCAATTTCTTCTCCCGATTTTCTCCGTGCCATCCGCGCCATCTGCGGTGCAAAACTCGGCGATGAAATTCGGCATCTGCAACGAGATCTTCAAAGACTGGAAGCTCGAGGACGCCTTCGGTTTCGCGGCCCGCGCGGGCTACGACTTTGTGGAAATCGCGCCCTTCACCGTCGCGCCGTACGTCACCGATATTTCCGCCGCGGAGCGCACCCGCATTCGCGACTCAGCGGCGCGGGCGGGCATCGGCATCTCGGGTTTGCATTGGGTGCTCGTGCAGGCGGAAGGGATGTATCTCACGCATCCCGACGCGGAGATTCGCGGCCGCACCGCGCGATATTTTGAAGAGCTCGTCGAGTGCTGCGCCGACCTCGGCGGGGCGCGGATCATCGTCGGCTCGCCGAAGCAGCGCGACGTGCTCGAAGGCGTCTCGTTCGAGCAGGCATGGGACTTCGCGGCCGATTGCTTCCGCCCCGCGGTCAAGCGCGCGGAGGATCGCGGCGTCGTCATTTGCTTCGAACCGCTTGCGCCGTCGGAGACCAATTTCGTCAACACCGCCGCGGAAGGCATCCGCTTCGCCGAACAATTCGCGAGCCCCGCCATGTCGATCATCCTCGACGTAAAAGCCATGTGCTCCGAGGCCAAGCCGATCCCGCAAATCATCGCCGAGAGCGCCGGCCGCTTCGAATATTTCCACGCCAACGACCGCAACCTCAAAGGCCCCGGCTTCGGCGACATCGACTTCCACCCCATCGCCGCCGCCCTCCGCGCCGCGAATTACAACGGCATCGTTTCGGTCGAGGTTTTCAAGTTCGAGGAAGGCCCCGAAACCATCGCGACCCAGAGCATCGAGTATCTGCGCGAAGTCTTCGGCCCTGCCTTGCCGCGCTGACGCGCCGCATTATTTCTTGAGGTGCGTTGACCTCGAACGATCACGCATCAAGATGCCTTGATGAGAACCACGTTGACGCTCGACCCTGACGTGGCGGCCAAGGCGAAACGCGGAGCCGCCAAACTGCACAAGTCCTTCAAGGAAGTGATCAACACCGCCCTGCGCGTGGGGCTGGATGAGATTCTTTCGCCGCCGACCGCGAAGCCGTACCGCACCAAGCCGCGCGCGATGGGCCTCCGGCGCGGCTTCAGTTACGACAACATCTCGGAGTTGATCGCGTCGTCCGAAGGCGAGGACCATTCATGATCCTCGTGGACGCGAATCTCCTGCTCTACGCGGAAGACAGCTTGTCGGAACACCACGAAACAGCGCGGACTTGGTGGGATGCCCAGCTCAGCGGTTCCGACGCCGTGGGATTGTGCTGGCCGGTGCTGAACGCCTTCATCCGCATCGCCACGAATCCGCGACTGCACCAGCGTCCTTTGACACTCACGGAGGCGATCGAGCGCGTGCAAAGCTGGCTCAACCAATCATGCGTGCGCCTCATTCAACCGACCGACGAGCACTGGACGATCTTCCAAAAAATGCTTCGCAGCGGGAGCGCTGTCGGCAACCTCGTCACCGATGCCCACCTCGCGGCCCTGGCCGTGGAACACAACTGCGTCCTCCACTCCACCGACGCCGACTTCTCCCGCTTCCGCGGGCTCAAATGGAAGAACCCGATCGCCGACTGATTCGGCACCCGATGAAAAAAGGTTGGCGCTTTTCCACTGCGACGACTGGCGGTAGCGCGCGCGCCGGCGAGGCGGAGCTTCGGGTGCAAGCGCGTTCCCAACGCTGGAGCTTGGGAACGAGGGAGAACTGCGCCGGCTCCCACTCTTTGCAAAGTGGTAGTGAGTCTGTATGGGAAATGTGGTGAAGACTACGCATCCTCCGACTGAAGTGGGGCGGATTGTCATCGTGAATCGGGAGACCGGTGAGCCAGTTAGGGAGGAAGGTGCTCCCATTCATGCGATCGATATTCCGTTCGAGCGGCCTCACCCCGCAGTTCAGGTATGGCGATACCTAGTGTGGTGAGCGATTAGTTCGTGCAATAACAGGTGCGGTGTGAGAAAGGAGGCTCATGCCGATTGGACGACCGATGATGCCACTGCTTTTGAA
>JAYVPW010000113.1:0-21392 GCA_043777315.1 Spartobacteria bacterium
ACTGCCGCCCGCCCACCAGCGCCGCCTGCGCACCTCCAACGCCCTCGAACGCGTCAACCAGGAACTCAAACGCCGCACCCGTGTCGCCTCCATCTTCCCCAACGAAGCCTCCCTTCTCCGCCTCACCTCCGCCGTCCTCGCAGAAATCTCCGACGATTGGCTGGCCTCCAAAATCTACCTCGACATGAACCCTTCCATCCCGCCCTCCGTCTGACCCACACTCAATTTACAGAAAATCATTTGCGCCGTCTTCAGGTCATTCAGCCCAGGGTTGCGAGGCACTCGCTACCCTGGGATCACGCGCACCCCCTCCGGCCAACCCCATCGGGGTTGCATCGCTCTTGCGGTATCGAGGCTTGGATTCAACCCCGTTGGGGTTGGCGCTCTTTTTGATGCAGTCCCAAGGTAGGCGCTCCTGCGTCGCGCCAACCCTGGTCTGACGGATGGAACACCTTTGGCGTTCGTGCCATGTGTCTGTGCCGAGCCTGCCAGAGACCCAAAACTCTGAGGACGACGAGGACGACGACAATGACTCCGATGATGTAGAAGATGCTGTGGTTCATGGGTTGGGTGTTTGTTCACCGACACATCGCGCGTGACCGCGGTGCCACGCGTGTTGAGCGGGTGCTGACTCTGGCCTCGTTCCCAAACTCCGTTTGGGAATGCGATAGACGGCGAAACTCTGTTTCCCGAAGGGCGCGGAGTGGAGCCCGGACGAAACGGAGTTTCGGGAGCTACTGCGTTCCCAAACGGAGTTTGGGAACGAGGGGTGATGATGCAGAAGCGGGCCGCGCCGCCTTTCGGCGACGCGGCCCGGTGGTTGGGGCAACTATTTTTAATCCGCGAGGATGGGGCCGATGTCGCCGGGGCCGCCGTCGGTGGGGGTTTTGGCTTTCATAACTTTAGCTGCAGCCCTGGCTGGTGCCGCACTCGGTGCAGCAGCCGCAGGCGCCGGCGCGGATGACTTTGCTGCTGCCGCAGTTCGAGCAGGTGATGTCCATGAACATGTGGCCGAGGGCGGCCTGGACTTTGGCGGCGTGGGTTTGCGGGGTGAGGTCGAGGTGCGGGCTGCCTTCGCTGCCGTTCTTGTGGCTGATGATGTCGATGATTTCCGTGCTCTCGCGGGAGAGGTCGCTGACGGGCCGGTTGACCGCTTTGCGCTCCATCTCGGAGATTTCCTTGGTGAGGAATTCGCTCTGCCCTTTGTTCGGAGAGGTGGCCTCTTTGTAGCCGGGGATGAAGTGGCAGCCGAGCCAGCGGAAGATGTAGTCGGTGATGCTGGTGGCGTTGCGGATGTCGGGATTCTTGGTGAAGCCGGACGGCTCGAAACGCTGATACGCGAACTTTTTCACGAGGTCCTCGAGCGGCACGCCGTATTGCAGCGAGATGCTGGTGAGGGTGGCGACGGTGTCCATGAGGCCGCCGATGGTGCTGCCCTCTTTGTTCATCTGGATGAAGAGCTCGCCGGGCTGGCCGCTCTCGAAAAGCCCGACCGTGAGGTAGCCTTTGTGGCCGGCGATTTCGAATTTGTGGTTGATGGCGACCCGGGTGTCGGGCATCCGCGTGCGGACGGGCTGGCCGGCTTTTTCGCGGAGCGCGGCGGCTTCGCACTCGAGCTGGAGGATGCGGGATTCGAGTTCGTCTTTGGTGGAAAGGGCGGCGTCGAGGCTGGCGATTTGTCCGTTGTCGATGCTGCCGCCCATGCCTGCGGTCTTTTTGACGTTGAGCGGGGCGCTGCGCTTGGAGCCGTCGCGGTAGATGGCGATGGCTTTGAGGCCGAGCTTCCAGCCTTCGACGTAGGTGTTGACGATGTCATCGACCGTCGCCGTTTCGGGAAGATTGACGGTCTTCGAGATCGCGCCGCTGAGGAAGGGCTGGGCGGCGGCCATCATGCGGATGTGCCCGCGGTAGTGGAGGGAGCGCGTGCCGCGGTGGGGCTTGAAGGCGCAGTCGAAGACGTGGAGGTGCTCTTCTTTCAAACCGCTCGGGATGACCGCGCCGGTTTGCTCGTCCTGCACATCCTCGAGGGTGTCGAATTGGTCGATGTGGGCGACGATCTTTTCGATGATGTCGGAGGCGTAACCGAGGTTTTGCAGGGCGGGCTTCACCGTCTGGTTGACGATCTTGAGCATGCCGCCGCCAGCGAGGAGCTTGTATTTGACAAGTGCGATGTCGGGCTCGATGCCGGTGGTGTCGCAGTCCATGAGGAAGCCGATGGTGCCGGTGGGCGCGAGGACGGTGACCTGCGCGTTGCGGTAGCCGTGCTTTTTGCCGAGCGAGAGCGCGCCGTCCCATGTGCGCTGGGCTTCTTCTTTCAAGAAGCCGAAACGCTCGCTGGCCTGGATGTCGGCGACGTGGCTGCGGTGGAGCTCGATGACTTCGAGCATGGGGGCGACGTTGTCGGCGGCGACGGGCTTTTCGATCCCGCTGCAGCGGGCGTCGAGGTAGCCGTCGAACGGGCCCATGACTTTCGCGAGCTTGGCGCTCTGCTCGTAAGCGTGGCCGGTCATGATCGCGGTGATGGCACCGGCAAGCGCGCGGCCTTCGTCGCTGTCGTAGCCGAGGCCGTAGCTCATGATGAGCGCGCCGAGGTTTGCGAAGCCGAGGCCGAGGGTGCGGAAGATGTGCGAGTTTTCCGCGATCTCTTTGATCGGGTAGCTGGCGTTATCGACGAGGATTTCCTGCGCGGTGATGAAGATGCGGACGGCGGCCTTGAAGCGCTCGACGTCGAAGCTGCCGTCGGTCTTTTTGAACTTGAGCAGATTCAACGAGGCGAGGTTGCACGCGGTATTGTCGAGGAAGAGATACTCGCTGCACGGGTTGGTGGAGTTCTGCCGCGCGGTGCCTTTGCAGGTGTGCCATTTGTCGATCGTGGTATCGAACTGCATCCCCGGGTCGCCGCAGACGTGTGTCCCTTCCGCGATCTTGCGGAGCAGCGCGTTGGCCTGCTTTTTCTCGCAAGGCTGACCGTCGGTGACGCGCTTGGTCCACCACTCGCGGCCCTCGATCGCGGCCTGCATGAACTCGTCGCTCACCCGGATCGACAGGTTCTCGTTCTGATACATGATCGAGCCGTAAGCCTCGCCGTTGTAGCTGCCGTCGTAGCCCTGCTCCATGAGCGCCCACGCTTTCTTCTCCTCGCGCGTCTTGGCTTCGATGAATTCCTCGATGTCGGGATGCCAGTCCTTGAGCGTGTTCATCTTGGCCGCGCGCCGGGTCTTGCCGCCGGATTTCACGACGTTCGCGACCTGGTCATAGACCTTCAGGAAACTGAGCGGGCCGCTCGGCTTGCCGCCGCCGGAGAGCTTCTCCCGCGTGCTGCGGAGCGTGGAAAGATCGCTCCCCGTGCCGCTGCCATATTTGAAGAGCATGGCCTCGGACATCGCGAGCCGCATGATGTCTTCCATCGTGTCGTTGACCGACTGGATGAAGCACGCGCTGCCCTGCGGATACTCGTATTGCGTCGAAGCGCGACGCGCGGCCCCGAGCTTGTGGTCGTAGAAAAAGTTCCCCTCTCCGCGGTTCTTGCCCGTCCCGTATTGGTGATGCAGCCCGACGTTGAACCACACCGGCGAGTTGAACGCGCCGTATTGGTTCACGCAGAGCCACGTCAGCTCGTTGTAAAAAGTATCCGCGCTTTCCTTGTCCGCGAAATAGCCGTCCGCGATGCCCCAATCGCTGATCGTCCGCGTCACGCGATTGACGAGCTGCTTCACCGAGCGCTCGCGCCCGCCATTCACGTACGGGTCGTTCCCATGCGCGATGTCGCCGTAAAAATATTTGGAAACCGCGATCTTCGTCGCGAGCGCCGACCACGATTTCGGCACCTCGATGTTCTCCTGCTTGAAGATCGCCTTCCCCGAGTCGTCGGTGATCTCCGCGGTGCGCTGCTCCCATTCGATCTCGTCGAACGGCGCGATCGATTTCTGGCTGAAGACGCGAGCGAACTTCAGCCCCTCTTTTTTCGATGACCGGCCGGGGCCGGTTCCATTGACGCGGGCAGTGCCGCGGGATTTGGAGACCATGAGACGATGATTTGTGAATTGTTTGGGCATAACTAGCTGGGGAGTTGTCCAACATCCTGCGAATAACCGGTGAATTCCACCCGAATTCCATCCGCTTATCCACTCTCTGTTGGGGTGAGGTCTGATAAAACCACAATATGTGGTATCATGGGAAGAAATTTCGCGCGTGGTGACTAAGATTTTTTTCGCCAGAAAACAGCCTCGTGGAACCCTGAACAAATCAGCTCCATTGGCCGCAATGCCTGTGAAACAGGCTCTGAATCTTACGCGATCAGACCACCCCGCGCGGAACCTTCAGCCCGCGCTCGTTCCACCGCAGCGGCAAATGCTCGGACTTCGGATGGAGGCAACGGATTTGTCGCCCAGACTTTTCCGGCCCGGACGTCTCCGAGACTGTGTGATAAGTCGGAAACGAATGGAGGGCATCGCGCCGTCGATGCCAGATGGCCCCGAGAAGGCACCGACGGCGCGGTGCCCTCCAGCCCCGCCCCGACGTTTTACGCAGCCTCTCAGCGCATCGCGAGTTCGCGCGATCCCCGACTCGATGAGCCGTTGACGATCTCCACTTTGGTCCCGACCGGCACGCTGTCGAAGACCCGCACGATGTCGCGGGAACGCATGCGGATGCAGCCGTAACTTGCTGGGCGGCCGATGTTTCGCTCGACCGGCGTGCCGTGAATATAAATGCCCCGTCCGTAGGCCTGCGCGTTGCCGGATTCCAGCCCACGCAGCCGGAGAATCCGCGTGACGATGGGATCGCGTCCGGGCGCATTCGGCCGCAGCACTTCGCCGGTCGGCCGACAGCCTTTGAATACCGCCCCGGCCGGAGCGCCAGCGCCGATTTTATCCGCCACAGCCAACGCCCCAAGCGGCGTTGCGTAACTGCGCGGACGATCGCCCAATCCAAAACGCGAAGTCGAAACGGGAAATTGCGCGATCGGAAATCCGTTTTCCAGAACGCTCAGCCGTTGCTCCGGGACGCTGATGACAATGCTTCGATCCGCAAAACTCCGCGGCGTAAAAGAGGCGAGACCGACAAAAAATGCGGCGAGAAGAAGTCGGGAAACAGGCATCCAACACGCCTAGCATGGCCAATGCCACGTCCCTTTCCCGCGGTTAACCAAAAGCCGGCAGGCACCTCACCAGAGGGAAAGCGAGAGTCCCATGCCGCTGTGGTGCTCGCCCGTTTCGTGCGGCTGCGAGGCGTGCAGATTGCCGATTCCGCCAAGCGACGGGAGATCCGAGACTGCGGTGGAAGTGTGGTGGGGCGCCGGTGCGGACGTGATCGAAGCGACGGCTTTCAAATGAACCGGAGCCGTTGCGGTCGTGACTTGTTTCGTCGGATGGGTGCCCGCCACGAGTTGCGGCGCGAGCGTCTCGATTTGATGTTTCGAAAGCTTGCCGATCGGAGCTTCCGCGATCACGGGAGAGGCGGGCAGGCGCGTGGCGAGGAGCATGCCGGGGAGGAGACGGCGGATTGGCTCGTCCATGATTTCGACCGGGGTGCCGACAGGAACCGCGTCGAAAAGTGCGATGACGTCCTTTGAACGCATCCGGATGCAGCCCCAGCTCTCGGGCTTGCCGATCAGGCGTTCGACCGGCGTGCCGTGGATGTAGATGCCGCGCTGAAACGCATTCTCGTTGCACGGCTCGAGCCCGCGCAGATGCAGGATGCGAGTGACGATCGGGTCGCGACCCTGCGCGTTGACGGGGAGCACTTCGCCCGTCGCGTGCCGGCCTTTCAAAACCGCGCCGACGGACAATCCCGCACCGATGCGGTCCGCGACTTCGAGCTTTCCGAGAGGCGTGCTGTAGCTCCCCATCCTGTCGCCAACGCCAAACTTCGACGTGGAGATTTTGTATTCGGAAATCTTTTCTCCATCGCGGACCAGCGCGAGCTTTTGATCGGCCACGCTGACGACGATCGAAGTCGATGCAGAGGCGGTAAAAGTCGCCAGCAAACTGGCGAGAAAAACGCACGAAAGATGCGACACACGGGAGAGGCAAGGCTTCGACATAGGTTTAGCAAGACAACTGCCAGACCAGGGGTGAACCGCGGAAAATCAAGCGGGCAGGACGGTGCCGGTGTCGCGCCACGGCATCCGGAGCTGCGGGAACCATTGCGCGATCGAGCAGAGGGCGACGTATCCGAATCCGCCGGCAAACAAGAGCAGGAAAGGAACGGAGAGCCATTGCCCATTCTGGAGCGCGAAGACGAGGAAGTAGCTGAAGTAGGCGGCGAAGCCGAGTTCGACGAGCGGGATTGCGCTTTTCATGGGCGAGTATTTCGAGCGTTTCCACGACTGCGTCTTGCGCTCGATGCCGTACTTCGGCGTACGCGTGAACTCGGATTTGTGGCCGACCGTCGCTTCGAGGACGGCGCGCGCGTTGTTCACCGCGAGGCCGATGCCGAGGCCGATGAGCGGCGGGAGGAGGACCATGTCTTTCAGCCAAGTCTTCGGGTGCAATTCGCGCTGCGTGCAAATGTAAAAGACCGCGGCAGGCAGTGACGCCGAGATGAAGATCGGGATGTCGAGCAGGAAGGTCCGCAGCAGGCTGTGCGTGCCTCCGCCGGCGGACGGGTGGAGCAGGATGCAGAGGAAAAGCAGGAGCAAATACGCGTAGTTCGAGGTGAGATGCGCGGTGGCTTCGAGTTTGATGAGCAGAGGCAATTCGGCTTTCCACACCGACGGCAGGAGCTTCATGCACGTCTGGATCGAGCCCTTCGTCCAGCGGTGCTGCTGCGACTTGAAGCCGTTCATGTCCACCGGCAATTCCGCGGGAGTGACGAGGTCCGCGAGGAAGACGAACTTCCAGCCCTTGAGCTGCGCGCGGTAGCTGAGGTCGAGGTCTTCCGTGAGCGTATCGTGCTGCCAGCCGCCTGCGTCGGCGATGCAGGACCGGCGCCAGAGGCCGGCGGTGCCGTTGAAATTGAAAAAGCGTCCGCTCCGGCTGCGGGCGGTCTGCTCGAGTAGGAGGTGACCGTCGAGGAACATCGCCTGCACGCGGGTGAGCAGAGAATAGGTGCGGTTCAGGTGGCCCCAGCGCGTCTGGATCATGCCGACTTTCGGATCAGTGAAAAATTGCACCGTCTTGCGCAGCATGTCGGGCGTCGGAACGAAATCCGCGTCGAGGATGAGGATGAACTCGCCTTTGCAGGTCGCAACGCCGTTTTCGAGCGCGCCGGCTTTGAATCCCGTGCGATCTTCCCGGTGAATCACCTCGATATCGAGACCGGCTGCCCGCAGTTCGGCCACGCGGTCGGAGGCGATTTTGGTCGTCTCGTCGGTCGAGTCGTCGAGCACCTGCACTTGCAGCAGCTCGCGGGGATAATCCAGGGCAGCGACGGAATTCAGGAGCCGTTCGACGACGTAGAGTTCGTTGAAAATCGGGAGCTGGACGGTGATCCGGGGCAGTTCCTTGAATTCACCGAGTGGCTGCGGAGTGTTGCGCCGATTCTTCAGGAACAGGTAAACGATGACGTAGCGATGCAGGCCGTAGAGGGAGAGCCCGAATAGGACGACGAAATAGCAAAATGTCCAAATTGAGTTTCCCAAACTTCCTTGCATAGTATTTTTTTGCCGTTTCCGGCGGCGAAGCGCGGGATAATGGGGGCTGTCATGGGCGGGTCAAGCCGAAATGTCCCGGTGCCGACCCCGGCTCAATGAGCTGGGCATCAGGGGATTCCCCAGTTTTTTCGAGCGGGTTCGGCTTCGCGCGATCTCGTGTTCCATCCCAAACCCGCTCATCGCGATGGCCAGAAACTTCCGCATTTTTCCACAACTCCTGCAGCAGGTCGGTGCCGCGTCCCGTCGGGCAGGCCGAGGTCACTCATCAGCAGGTCGAAATCGGGCGCGTCGCCCGAAGCGTGGCCTCCCGCACGGTCGAGGCGACAGTCACCACGTAGCCCCAGCGCTCCAGCAGTGCGCGGAATCCGGGACACCCAGCGCGCCCCTTGGTGCGGGCGCAGTCGAAGGGCCACTCACTATTTCCCCTCCCCCTCAATGCGCGGGCGTAACGCGGGAGAAGTCAGTGGGCTCAGTTGCGCAGCCCGCCTCCGCCCCGGCGCTGTCTCGCAGACTCGGCTCTTCGACTTCGTTCCGCTGTCGCTCGACCGCGCTCAGAATGACAGTTTTGGGGAACGGGCCCCAAACCCCTTCCATCGGTCGCAACGCCCCCGACCCGGAGACGGCTCGCGTTTCCGATCCTTCTTTTTTCTTCCGCCTAAGTGCCTTTGTGTCTTCGTGGTTCAAATCTCGAAAGCCCCCAATTCTTTATGACCGACAAAACCAAGCTCGCCGTCGCCGGAACCGGGCTCGTGCTCGGCGGATGGCTCGGCGGATATTTCATGGCCGAGCGCGTCCCGGCGTCCGCGGCCGCGGGCGTTCCGACAAAAATCGGCAGCGCCGAGAGCGCGGGATTTTCTCCCCTGCCGATCGCCAATTTCGCCGCGCCCTCGGCGGCCAAAGACCTGCCGAAAGCCACCGAGGAAGAAGCGCGCAACAGCGAACTCGCAATCATGTCCGCGCTGCGCGAGCCGAACGAAATGCACCGGCAGCACGATCTTTTCGAGGCGGCGAGCAGGATGAACGCGGGCGAGATTTCCGCCGCCATCGCGCTGGCGCAGCGGCTCTCCGGGCAGGAGCGCGACTCGCTTCTCCCCGTCCTCGCCGCGCGCTGGGCCGAGCTCGATCCCGCGGCGGCGATGCAGTTCGCCGTCGGCATGACGGACATGCAGGCGCGCTACTCCACGATGCGCGCGGCGCTCGGCGTCTGGGCCGCGGCGAACCCCGACGCGGCGATGGCTTGGGCCAATTCCCTGCCCGCCGGGCAGCAGCGTTCGCAGGCGATTTACGGCGTCGTCAATGCCCTCGCCCGGCGCGACCCCGCCACCGCGATTCGCTTCCTCGAAAACTTCCCGGCCGAGCGCCGCACGGACAATTCCTACTTCACCATTTTCAGCGAATGGGCGAGCCAGAACCCGACCGCCGCCGCCGCCCAGGCGCTCGCTTTTCCCCGCGGGCAGAAACGCGACGGTGCCATCCGCGCGACGCTCTACCGCTGGGCGCAGACCGACCCGCAGCAGGCGCTCGCGTGGGCCGGCGCGCTGCCCGATCAAGGCCAGCGCAGCTCCGCGATCGACAGCGCGCTCGGCAGTTGGGCCAGCGTCGATCCCACCGCCGCAAACGCCTACATCCTCGCGCTCCCCGCCGGCGACCAGCGCAACCGCGCCCTCAGCTCCGTCGTCTCCACCCTCGCCTACCGCGACCCGCAGAGCGCCGTCGGCCTCATCGACCAAATGCCCGCCGGCACCGCGCGCACCCGGGCCATGCAAAATCTCGCGCAGCAATGGAGCTACAACGATCCGCAGGGCGCGTCGGATTACGTGCTCACGATGCCGCCCGGCGACTCGCGGAACAACACGATCAGCAACCTCGCCTCGAACTGGGCGCGCAGCGACGTCGCCGGCGCGCTGGCTTGGGTCGGGCAGCTTCCCGACGACGAGACGCGCAAAAACGCCGTCCGAAATGTCGTGAATCAATGGGCTCAAAACGACCCGCGCGCCGCCGCGGATTATTGGCTGAAAAGCACCCCGGCCACGGGCCAAAACGCCGACGGCACGCTCGCGCAAATCGCCCAAACCTGGGCGCGCAGCGACCCGCAGGAAGCACTCGCATGGGCGCGGCAAATGCCCGAGGGCGCGACGAAAGCGAACACGCTCAGCAGCATCATCGGCGCGATGGCCGGCAACGACCCGCAGCAAGCCGCCGGCTATTTTTCGCAACTCCCCGCCGCCAGCCAAACCTCCGCCGCCGGTCCGCTCGCAGCTCAGTGGGCGCAAAACGACGCGACCGCCGCCGCCGCGTGGGCCGCGCGTTTGCCGGAAGGCGAAGCGCGAAAAAATGCTTTCACCAACATCGCGCAAGCCTGGTCCGAGCAGGATCTCGTGAAGACCGCCAACTGGCTCGAACGCCTCCCCGTCGGCGGCTCGCGCGACGCCGCCGTCAGCGCCTTCACCCGCAAAGTCGGCGACACCGACCCCGCCGGCGCAGTCGCGTGGGCCAGCACCATCTCCGACCCCGCCACCCGCAACACCGACCTCGAGCGCGTCGCCCGCAACTGGATTCGCCAGGACAAAACCGCCGCGAACAATTGGATCGCCTCCACCCGTGTCCTTTCCGAAGAAGCGAAAACCCGCCTGCTCGGAAAACAGTAGCCTCAGCGGATTCATTTCCAGGGAATTGACAAACGCGGCCGAAATTCAAATCTTCCCCGACATGCGAATCCCCCTCCTCTTCGCGCTCGCCGCTGGCGCCCTCCTCGCCACCTCCACCTCCCGCGCCGCCCAGCATCTGTGGGATTTCCAGGAGATTTACACCAACTCCGACGGCACGATCCAGTTCATCGAAATGCAGAGCGACGCGGCAAGTCAGCAGTTCCTTAACGGCTTCACGATCACCGAAAAGCAAGGCGCGACCATCCTGAACACCTTCACCTTCAACGCCAACCTCCTGCTCAACTCCCCGCTCGCCGGCCACCCGAACACCGCGAGCTCGACGCTGAATCAGACGATGCTCATCGCCACGGCGAACTTCACCAGCCTCTACGGCGTCGTGCCGGATTACATCATCCCAGCCGGCTTCCTCACGGCCGGCGCGGGACGGACGCTCAATTTCAACATCTCCCCGGCCGAGGTCGTGAATCTTGATACCCTCCCGACCGACGGCGTCATGTCCCTCGACGCGATGTCTGCCAACGACACGCCCAGTGCGGTCGCAATTAATTCCATCGCCAACCCGAGCAATTTCCGCCCGCCGGAAAGCGCCTTCATTCCCGAGCCCGCCAGCGCCCTCCTCGCCGCCTCCGGTCTGCTCCTCCTCGCCGTCCGGCGCCGTCGGCAGTCAGCCGCGCGCTGAGTTTTTTTCGGGCTGCCCAAGCCGTCCAACAGAACGCGTCAGAGCTGAATAACGAGGTCGCGCGAAAATCGCGACTCCGTCCTTCCGGTCATCCTGAGTGGAGCGCAGCGAAGTCGAAGGACCTCTTACTTTTCCCCGTGCGACATCGGGCTTCGGTGAAGAATTTGAAAAAAACTCAGCGCTTGCGCCTCACCCCGCAAACACCGCCGCCCGCTCACTCTCTCCGAGCGCGCGCCACTTCCCCGCCGGCAAATCGCTGAGCTCCAGCGCCCCGATTTTCACCCGCACGAGCCGCAGCGTCGGATGCCCGACCGCCGCCGTCATCCGCCGCACCTGATGATTTTTCCCCTCGATCAATTCGAGCGCGATCCACGCCTCCGGCACGTTTTTGCGAAAGCGAATCGGCGGCTCGCGCGGCGGCATCACCGGCTGCGGATCAAGCATCCATGCGGCTCCCGGGAGCGTCGCCCGCCCGCCGAGCACCACGCCGCGCGCGAGTTTCGCCAGCGCCTCGGGTGAAGGCACACGCTCCACCTGCGCCCAATAAGTCCGCGTGTGCGCGTGCATCGGATGCAGCAGCCGCGCGTTCAATTCCGCCTCGTCGCTGAGCAGCAGCAGCCCCTCGCTTTCCGCATCCAGCCGGCCGATGGCATAGACTTTTTTCGGAAACTGAAAGTCCGCGAGCGTGCGATGCGGCGAGCCGTCCGGCGTGAATTGCGAGACGACGCCGAATGGTTTGTGGAAAGCGAGGAGCACGGGGGAAGAGGGGCAAACGTCGAACGTCGAACGTCGAACGTCGAACGTCGAAGTGAAGAGCAAGCGAGCCCGCGCGCGTCCGGCTCCGTTCCCCACTTCGACGTTCGACGTTCGACGTTCGACGTTTGATATTCGCCCGCCGCAGGCGCTCCCAGCCGCAAAAAAACCGCCCCATCTTGCACCCCCGCGATCTCCCCATCTTCGACCTCGAATCAAAAATCATCGCGTCGCTGCGCCAAAATTCCCGCCTCGTCCTGCAGGCTCCCACCGGCTCCGGCAAATCCACCCAAGTCCCGCAAATCCTGTTGGACAGCGGCCTCGCGGGCGATGGCGAGATCGTCGTCCTCCAGCCCCGCCGCCTCGCCACCCGCATGCTCGCCGCGCGCGTCGCCTCCGAGCGCGGCGTGAAACTCGGCGGCGAAGTCGGCTACCAAATCCGCCTCGACCGTGTCTGCTCCGCGAAGACGCGCATCCGTTTCGTGACCGAAGGCGTGCTGCTCCGGCAGATGCTTTCCGACCCGGAACTGCGCGGAATCAGCGCGATTCTTTTCGACGAATTCCACGAGCGCCACCTCTACGGCGACATCACCCTCGCCCGCGCGCTCGACCTCCAGGAAACGCGCCGCCCCGATCTCCGGCTCGTCGTCATGTCCGCCACGCTCGACGCCGGTTCGCTCCAAAAATATCTCGCCCCATGCGAGCTCCTGACCTCCGGCGGCCGCACTTTTCCCGTCGAAATCGAATACCTCGAACGCACCCTCGGCGACGCTCCCGTCTGGGATGCCGCCGCCGACGAGCTCGCGCGCCTCGCCCGCGAAACCGAGGGCGACGTGCTCGTCTTCATGCCCGGCGCGTACGAAATCAGCCGCACGATTTCCGCGATCAAAAGCTCGCGCGTCGGCAGCCAATTCATCGTCCTCCCGCTCCACGGCGAGCTGCCCGTCAGCGATCAGGACGCCGCCGTCGCGCGCTACGATCGGCGAAAAGTGATCGTCTCCACCAATGTCGCCGAGACCTCCCTGACCATCGACGGCGTCCGCGTCGTCATCGATGCCGGCCTCGCGAAAATCGCCCGCTTCGACCCGTATCGCGGCATCAACACCCTGCTCGTCGAGCGCATCAGCCGCGCCTCCGCCGACCAGCGCGCCGGCCGCGCCGGACGCACCGCGCCCGGCCGCTCTCTCCGCCTCTGGACCGAGCGCGAACACGGCGACCGACCGCCGCAGGAACTCCCCGAAATCCGCCGCCTCGACCTCGCCGAAGTCGTCCTCACTTTGAAAGCGAGCGGCGTCGAAGACATCGCGAAATTCCGCTGGCTCGAGCCGCCGGACGCCAAATCGCTCGACCGCGCCCTCACCCTCCTCACCGACCTCGGAGCGCTCGGCTCCGGAAACTCTTCGTCTTTTTCTCCATCTCCATCTCCATCTTTCCGGGCTGAGTCGGAAGATGCAGATGGAGATGGAGAAAAAGACGAAGAGCACGCAGCAGGGGTCATCACCTCACTCGGGAGAAGGATGCTCGCCTTCCCCGTCCACCCCCGTTACGCGCGGATGCTCCTCGCCGCCGACGAATTCGGCTGCGTCCCCGAGATCGCCCTCGTCGCCGCGCTGACGCAAGGGCGCAACCTCGTCCGCCGCGCGGAAGGCAAACAAATGGAGGCCGATCGCGAGCGACATCTCGGCGAAATCGAGGGCTCCGATTTCTTCGTCCTGATGCGCGCCCACCGCTTCGCCGAGCAATCGAATTTCAACCCGCAGCGCTGCCGCGAACTCGGCATCAACGCGCTCGCCGCGCGTGAAGCCGCCGCCCTCGCGGAACAATTTCTCCGCATCGCCCGCGACGAGCGCCTCGACCTCAGCACGGGCGAAACCTCATCCGAAGCCATCGCCAAATGCGTGCTCGCCGGCTTCCCCGATCAAGTCGCCAAACGCTGCGACACGGGCACGCTCCGCTGCGAACTCGTGCACCATCGCAAAGGCGTGCTCGCCCGCGAAAGTGTGGTCCACGACGCGCCGCTGCTCGTCGCCAGCGAGGTCCGCGAAATCGAAATCCGTGGCGAACTCGAGACGCTCCTCACCCTCGCCACCGGGATCAAAGAGGAGTGGCTGCGCGAGCTGTTCCCCGAAGGTTTCGAGGAGGTCACCGATGTCCGCTACGACACCACGCAGCGCCGCGTCGTCGCGCATCGCACCACCCGTTTTCGCGACCTTCTTTTGCGCTCGGAGTCATCGGACAAAGTGCCGCTCCAGCAAGCGGCCGAGCTGCTCGCGCGGCAGGTCGAGTCCGGCGCGTGCCCGCTCAAAAGCTGGGACAACGCCGTCGATCAATGGATCCTCCGGCTGAATCTGCTCGCCGACTGGCACCCAGAATTCGAGCTGCCAAAACTCGGCTCCGACGACCGCCGGATGCTCGTCGAGCAAGTGTGCCACGGCGCCACGACCTACAAAGAAATCAAGGAACGCGCCGTCTGGCCCGTCGTGAAATCGTGGCTCTCCGCCGCGCAGCAGCGGCTCCTCGACGACTTCGCGCCCGAGCGCCTGCAGCTCCCAAAAGGCCGCGCCTTCAAAATCATCTACGCGCCGAATTCCCCACCGACGATCGCCGCCCGCATCCAGGATTTATACGGTGTCGAGGCTGACCTCCGGATCGCCGGCGGCACCGTCCCGCTCGTCATCCAAGTCCTCGCGCCGAACCACCGTCCGATCCAAATCACGAGCAACCTCGCCAACTTTTGGAAAGAATCCTACCCGAAGCTGAAGCTCGAACTTCAGCGCAAATATCCGAAGCACGAGTGGCGGTGAAAACGCGAGTCTCTGTCCCGGGTAGCGCGCTCGTCTCGAGCGCTGGTCGAGGCGTCCCGCCTCGACGGACTTTTCTTCAGGATTGGAATCGCGGGCGCGTTGCTGCGGCAAACGCGCGGCGGAAAGTTCGTTTCGGCGGGACGCCGAAACCAGCGCTCGGGACGAGTGCGCTACCTGCGGAACCGCGCTTTCGCGCGGTTCACTCCGATTCGCCGAGCAGCCCGCGCAGGTACGCCGCGGGCTCGAAATTTTCGATCAGGATTTCCGTCGCGCCGCCGCGGAACATGCGGACCTGCGGCACGTTGATCTCCGGCGTTTTTGTCGGCGAAAAAAGGATGTCGTCGTGCGTCGCGTTCATCTTTTCCGCGAAGCGATCGGGCGTGAGCGAGCCACCGAGATGATCGCTGCGGCCGGTCGCGACGTGGAGCGTGCCGAGGATTTTCTCGTCCTGAATATCGCGGCCAGAAACCGGCAGCTCCTGCGTGCCGAAGCCGAGCTCGCCGAGCTCGCCGGTCACCGGATCGCTCGTCAATTTCACGTTGTGCGCCTCGACGGTCGCCGCATTTCCCGAGAGCAAACTCGCCTCGCGGATGCGCCCGCCGGTCACGTGCATGAGCCCGATCGTGCCGTCCTCGTACCGCTGCGGGAACTCGCCTTCCGCGCCCGTCGGCACGAAATAAATCTCGCCCGCCGGGAGGTTCGCGATGTCCGCACCGCCGCGGCAGAGGCCGTGACTTTTCTGCGCCTCCTGCCCGCCGAGTTCGAGCCGCAGCGTGTGCCGCGCACCGGCGATTTCGAAGTCGATCTCGACGGCATCCGCGCCCGTCACGCCGAGCCGCAGCTTCTCCGCCTGCTTGCTGACTTCGAAATAATCGACCGCCAAACCGGAGCTCAAAATGATGTCATTCACGCCGTGCAGCGTCGCGCCGCGGAAGCCGAATTGCTTCGCGAACGCGGTCAGCGGCGCGGTCGCGGAGTAGGTGGAAATGCAGAGCACGATGTCGTATTTCCGCAGCACGTCCGCGACGAGATCGAGCTCGCGGCCATCGGTCGCGAACGCCTTTTCCGGCAGGTCGAGATTACTCCCGCCGGTCTTCGCGTAGGCAAACATTTCGCCGCCCTCGAGCCCGAACTCGAACAGCACGCCGCCGCGCAGACCTTGATAAAAGACATCGTGCGCCTTGCGCTGAATCGTCAGCGCGGTGTCCTCGAGAAACTTGAATCCGCGCGCCTCCCGCGGGTCGTCGAGGTCGATCAAAATGCAGACCCGCTCGCCTTTTTGCGGATCGAAAATGGTCCGCAGCAGCCGGCTCAAGCTGAATGGCGGAAAGATGCGGGCGACGGGCGGCGGAGTGAGCGTGGAAGTCATGATACGTGGATTTGTCCCGTTGATCGGGTCGCTAAATTCCACATTCGCCCCGCCATTCGCAACCCGGTTCGATCAGCGAAGCGCTCGCCCTCCAAACCGTCATCCTGAGCGGAGCCCGGCTTTGCGGGCGGAGTCGAAGGACCTCTTACTTTTCCCCCTCCGCGATGCGCGTGTGCAACGGGGGAGAAGTAAGAGGTCCTTCGACTCCGCTGGCGCTGCGCTCAGGATGACGGGCTTGATTTTCAAACCGCCCGCGCGGTCGCATGGTAAGCTCGCCGCGATGATCTGGAAAACTCGCGCCCGGCAATTCGATCTCTCGCGCCGGGCGGTGATCATGGGCGTGCTGAATGTGACGCCCGATTCGTTTTCCGATGGCGGAAAGTGGGTCGATGTCGAGGCGGCGGTGGCGCACGGAATTGCAATGGCGGCGGCGGGCGCGGAGATCATCGATGTCGGTGGGGAATCGACGCGGCCGGGCGCGGAGCCGGTGGGCGAGGAAGAGGAAATGCGGCGGGTGGTGCCGGTGGTCCGGCGGCTGGCGGCGGCCTGCACTTCGACGTTCGACGTTCGACGTTCGACGTTCGGCGTTCTCCGAAATGCTGAACCGGAACCCTCAGCGGAGGAGAGCAAACGTCGAACGTCGAACGTCGAACGTCGAACGTCGAAGGAGGGAGACGAGGAGACGCCGAATGCTCGCGGGGGGTTCAGAATTTCCATCGACACGATGAAGCCGGCGGTGGCGCGGGCGGCGGTGGAGGCGGGGGCGGAGATCGTGAATGATGTGACGGGATTGCGGGATGCGGCGATGCGCGAGGTGGTGCGGGAGACGGGCGCGGGGGCGATCGCGATGCACATGCAGGGGATGCCGCGGGAGATGCAGGACGCGCCGCATTACGACGATGTGTGCGGCGAAATCCGGGATTATTTTCGACATGTTTTGGAGGCGTGTTTAAGATCCGGCATCGACCCGCTGAACCTCGCTTTTGATCCCGGAATTGGCTTCGGAAAAACCGTGGCGCACAATCTCGCGATCCTGCGCGGGCTTGATTCCATGCGGGTCGGCGGGCGGCCGCTGGTTCTCGGGGTCTCGCGGAAATCCTTTCTCGGCCAGGTGCTCGGATCGACAGAAACGTCGGATCGCGAATGGCCGACGGTGGCGCTCACTTCGTACGGCCGCGAGCACGGCGCGAACGTGCTGCGGGTGCATGACGCGCGACCGAATTGCGAAGCGCTGCGGATGACGGAGGCGATTCTGAACGCATGAACGTCGGCGCTTTCATCGCGGCGCATTGGCGCGATCTGGTGGAAATCGCGATCCTGTGGGCGGTGATTTACAACGTGTGGCTTTTCTTCCGCGGCACGCGCGGGGCAAAGGTGCTGACGGGGCTCGCGGTGCTGCTGCTGGTCATCGCGCTGTGCTCGGAAATCTTCGAGCTGCCGGAGATCAGTTGGCTCTTTCGGAACTTGGTCACGGTGCTCGCGTTCGCGCTCGTCGTGATCTTTCAACCCGAGCTGCGGCGCGCGCTCGCGGCGCTCGGGAGTAACCGTTTTTTCGCCACGGTGACGCAGCGGCGCGAGACGGTGGAGGCGCTGACGGAGACGACTTTCGAGCTCGCGAACCGGCAACTCGGCGCGCTCATCGCGATCGAGCGCGACACGAATATCGACCACTTCGCGGAGACCGGGACGCCGCTGGATTGCGAGCTTTCGCCCGATCTCGTGGTGAGCATTTTTTTTCCGAAAACTCCGCTGCACGACGGCGCGCTGATCATCCGAAACGATCGCATCGTCGCGGCGGCGTGCCTCTTCCCGGTGACGCAGCGGGTCGATCTCGACCGCACGCTCGGCACGCGGCATCGCGCGGCGCTCGGGCTCACGGAGGAGTCCGACGCGGCGGTGATCGTGGTGAGCGAGGAGACGGGGATCGTGTCGATCTGCCACCGCGGACAGATCGAGCGGAACTTCGATCCCGAAAGTTTCAAGGCGCGGCTCGGTGAACTGCTTTTGCTCCAAAAAGATGAAGACGATGAAACGACTCCTGCTGCATCACTGGCTCGCGAAAGTCGCGGCGCTGGCGCTCGCGATCACGCTGTGGGCGGTGATCCGAAAGAGCATTCGAACGACCGAATTGCCTTCTAGGATTCGGTTCGACGCGCAGGAAAAATTTCAATTTGAATCGCGCGGCTATGTCCCAAAAAAGTAACCCCGACTCGCCTCGGAAAATCTTCGGCACCGACGGCGTCCGCGGCGTCGCGAATATCGAGCCCGTCACCGCCGAGACCGCGCTGAAACTCGGCCGCGCGGCGGCGCACGTTTTAATGGAAATGAGCGCGCAGGCCGGTCGGAGCAGCGGGCGCGCGAAAATCGTGATCGGAAAAGACACGCGCCTTTCCGGCTACATGCTCGAGAACGCACTCGCCGCCGGCGTGATGTCGCTCGGCGCGGACGTGCTTTTGATCGGGCCGCTGCCGACCCCCGGCGTGGCCTACATCACCCGCTCGCTGCGGGCGGATGCGGGCATCGTGCTGAGCGCTTCGCACAATCCTTACGAGGACAACGGGATCAAATTTTTCCGCCACGATGGCTACAAACTCGACGACGAAATCGAGCAGCGGATCGAGGGCCTGGTCTTCAGCGGCGACATCGAATCGATCCGCCCGACCGCCGGGAAAATCGGCCGCGCGACCCGCATCGACGATGCTCTCGGGCGCTACGTCGAGTTCGCGAAAGCGAGCTTCCCGCGCGGCATGACGCTCGATCGGATGCGGATCGCGATCGATGTCGGAAACGGCGCGGCTTACAAATCCTCGCCCTGCATTCTCCGCGAACTCGGGGCAGAAGTGACGGTCTGCAACAACGAACCGAACGGGCGGAACATCAATCTCGACTGCGGCAGCACGCACCCGGAAGAGATCCAGCGGATCGTGAAAGAATCGGGAGCGCAGGTCGGGATCAGCCACGACGGCGATGCCGATCGCGTCCTGCTCTGCGACGAAAATGGCGAGCTCGTGGATGGCGATGAAATCATGGCGATCGCGGCGCTGGACTGGATCAAAAGCGGGCGGCTGCGGCAGAACACGCTCGTCTCGACGATCATGAGTAACTTCGGGCTCGACGAGACTTTGACGAAGGGCGGCGGGCGTGTCATCCGCACGAAAGTCGGCGACCGCTACGTCATCGAGGCGATGATGAAGGACGACTTGAACGTCGGCGGCGAGCAGAGCGGCCACATGATTTTCCGCGACTTCACGACGACCGGCGACGGGATCATCAGCGCGCTGCAAATCCTCCGAATCATGGTCGAGACGGGCAAGCCGCTCAGCGAGTTGAAGCGCTGCCTTTCCAAATATCCGCAAGCCCAGCGCAACCTCCGCGTTCGCGAAAAACGCGCACTCGAGTCGCTCCCCGACGTGCTCCGGCTCGTCCAGGAAACCGAGCGCGAACTCGCCGGCGCGGGCCGCGTGCTGCTCCGCTATTCGGGTACCGAGCCGAAGATCCGCCTCCTCATCGAAGGCCGCGATGGTGATCGAATCAACGCGCAGGCCGACCACATCGCCGAGCTCATCCGCGAGGCGATCGGCGAGTGACCGCGGGCTTTTTTCTCACCGGCACCGACACGGATGTCGGCAAGACCTACGTCGCCGCACTGATCGTCCGCGCGCTGCGGGCGCAGGGCGTCGATGCCGTGGGAATGAAGCCGATTTGTTGCGGCGACCGAGGCGACGCGGAGCTGCTCCACGCGGCTTCCGGCGGCTGCGCGGAGCTCAACGACATCAACCCCGTCTGGCTGCGAACGCCCGCTGCGCCTTACACCGCGGCGATGATCGAAAATCGCGCGATCGATCTCGCGCTCATCCGCGAGACGTTCGCGAAGCTGCGCGCCGCGCACCAGACGGTCATCGTCGAGGGCGTCGGCGGCTGGCGCGTCCCGATCGCGGACGGCTATTTCGTGAGCGACCTCGCGGCCGATTTCGCGCTGCCCGTCGTCGTCGTCGTGGCCAATCGCCTCGGTGCGATCAACCACGCACTGCTCACCGTCGAATCCATTCGGACGAGCGGACAGGCATGTGCCGGCGTCATTTTCAACAACCTCCCCGAGCAATCGGAAGGCATCCCCACGGCCACAAATCGGTCCGTGCTCGAATCTCTTTTGCAGGTTCCGATCCTCGTTGAAGTCGGGTGTGGTGATCGCGAAATGCCGACTGCGGAAATCTTTCGCCGCGTCTGACTAGCGGACACTGGTGTCCTAAAAATGTCGCGTCTTCTCCGCTCGGCGATCCGCCCGCCTCTGTAAATCGGCCACGGCACTCGCGCTGCTAAACAGCTCGGGATCGCTGCCATGCTGCTCCAAAAAACTTTTCACGTCCGCGACGACCTCGCACGCACCGAGTCCCGGCTGCACGACCTTCGCAGCTACCGGCGCGCGCTCGAAATCGTCGATGTTTCGTCTCTCGTCGGCGGCGGCAGTGTCCGGTTCGCGTTCGTCTGCGGCAACGGGTTCCATGCCAATCTGGAGCTGGAAGCACTCACCTCGGAAGCACCTCACCAAACGCTTTTCCGATCGGTCGGCGGGAACATCGACGTCGCCGGGATGTTCGAGTTTATCCCGATCCGTGCCGACCTCACGGAGGTCCAGCTCACTGTCGAATATACGATCAAATCACCCATCCACAGCGTGCTCGACGCAGTGACCGGCTCGCTCGATCGCTTCCTCAATCGTCAACTCCGCCGCCTGCAGGCAAACCTCGCCAGCGAGCCCCACGAGCCTTCCGCCGGCCGCACCGTCCACGCCGATCTCTGGCGTCCGCTGCTCGCGCATTGACCAAAACTTTCGGGGAAAATAAAGGGCGGCTCGTGTCCATCTGGGCACGAGCCGCCCTGATTTTTTGGGAACAGGATTGTCTCCACAGATCCCGGCATCGCGATCCATTCAACCGCATTCTCCGACGAACGAAGCACGCGCCATCTCCTCGTCTTGGGGTGCGCAAATCGCCACGCGCCGATCGAATTTCCGCGTCACGCTGCGTCACCCAATATCTCACTTTCCGAGTCCGTTTCCGCCTCGTTGTGTCCTTGCCTTTCCTCCGTGCAGTGGTCGGGGTGACAGGATTTGAACCTGCGACCTCCTGGTCCCAAACCAGGCGCTCTACCAAGCTAAGCTACACCCCGAAACTACTGATTAACAGAGAGATACGACGAAATTTCAGCGCAGGAAAAAAGTCCATCCTCCGGAACTTTTATCCGTCGTATGATTCGCGCATGCCGTCGCCTCAAAAAGAGCAGACTCTTTTCGAGAAATTTGGCGAGTGCCTGTATCGATATCGACCATCAGGGCCCTACTATGGTCGCGTGGAGGTCGGCGGCAAGGAAATCCGGCGCAGCCTCACAACCACCGATCGCCACGTCGCCTCCCAACGCCGCGACCTCTAGCATCGCGTTCACGATATGTCGTGACATAACGCTCTGACGCTGCCAAGGCGAGCGCATGGCCAGACCCATTGCTCGTTTCACCATCGATCCGCAA
>JAYVPW010000114.1:0-21220 GCA_043777315.1 Spartobacteria bacterium
GCTCACCGCGACCGCCGCGGTCAGCCCCCTCTTTTGCTCCGCCCTTCGCTCCTTCGCTCCTTCGCGGTTAAATTATTCAGCTCCCAACTCCACGCGCGGGGCGGTCTCGGGCGACCACGGATTGCGGAGAAAATCGCCCGCCTCGATCTCCGCCCGCAGCCGCGCGGCCATCGCGCAAAGTTCCGCGACATCGAGCCGGAGATGCCGGGGACCGTACGGCGCGAGATTCGCCTCCGCCATCGTCAGGAGCCGCGCCGCCGGGCGGAGCCGCCGGCCATCTTTCGCGTGGTCGGGGCGGAGGTATTGCTTTTGCAAATGCACGAACGCTCCGGCGAACTGAATCAAGCCTTTGAAGAATCCGTAATTGGCGCCGCAGCCCTGCAGCCACAGGTGTTCGAGGACATCGTGGGCCTCGTAATATTGCGCCGCGTTGAAGCACCGAAACCACCCGAGGTAGCACGGGTCCAGCGCTCCGTCCGCCTCTGCGGCCAAGCCTTCGACAAATGCCGCGATGCGCCGGGATTTCGACATTTTCAAAAATACTCCGCGACCCTGGGATCAGTTGCGCGTCGCTAAACTTCGGAGCACCCGGCACGGATTTCCCGCGGCCACGACATCGGACGGCAGGTCGCGGGTGACGACGCTGCCGGCCCCGATCACCGTGCGGTCGCCGATTGTCACGCCGGGGCAAAGGATCGCGCCGCCGCCGACCCAGACATCAGAGCCAATGGTGATCGGGCGCGCGGACTCCAACCAGCGTCGGCGCTCGGCGGCATCGAGGGGATGCGTGGCCGTGTAGATTTGCACGTCGGGGCCGAAGAGGACGTTGCTGCCGATGCGGACTGGCGCGACGTCGAGGATGACACAGTTGAAGTTGAAAAAGACCTTCGCGCCGAGGGAGATATTCGTGCCGTAGTCGCAGTAAAATGGCGGCTGAACCCACGCGTCCGTCTCCGCGCCGAAGATCTCGCCGAGCAACCGCGCGCGCTCGGCCGGCTGATCTTCGCGGGAGGCATTGAGCATCGCGCAGAGTCCGCGAGCCCGCTGCCGCTCCGCGCAGAGTTGCGGGTCGAGCGGGTCGTAAAGTTCTCCCGCGAGCATTTTCGCTTTCTCGGTTGGCATAAAAAACCCGCCGGCGGGGCGGGGGAGTGGGCAGAGAAGGATTCGAACCTTCGAAGGCGTAAGCCAGTGGATTTACAGTCCACCCCGTTTGGCCACTTCGGTATCTACCCTTTGAAATTTGCGGGACGGTCTTTTACGTGTGCCCGACCGGAGGCGCAAGGGTTTGTCAAAAAATCTGCCACCAGCGCTTCACCTTGACTGGCGTGCCGGGTTTCGGCGGCGCGGGCGGCGGCGGGAGCTGCTCGCGCGGCATGATTTTGACGGACTGAATCTCGATGCGCTCGACGGGGTTGTCGTTGGTATCGACGGTCTGCTGGCTGAGGAGGTCGAGCACTTCGAGGCCGTAAATGACGTGGCCGAAGACGGTGTATTGCCCGTCGAAAGTGGGCATCGGCGCGAGGCAGACGTAGAATTGGCTGCCGTTGGAAACGCGCGATGGGTTGATCTTGTCCGGCAGGCGAGCGGCGGCGATGGCGCCCTTGCCGTGCTTGCGGTGAATCTCCGGCGGCAACGTGTAGCCGGGACCGCCGGTGCCGACGCGCGTGCGGTCGTTGTGTTTGCTGAGCGGGTCGCCGACCTGCATGAGGAGGTGCGGAAACGAGCGGTGAAACGCGAGGCCTTTGTAAAAACCCTTGCTGGCGAGCTTCTTGAAATTGGCGACGTGGGCGGGCGCGTCACCGTCGTAAAATTCAATCGCCACGCGCTGGAGCTCGTCCGATTTTCCGGCGCGCAGGGTGAGGAGGGCGACGTCCTCGGCACGGACGAGCGGGCCGGCGACAAGGAGTGCGGCGAGGGTGAAGGCGATCTTTTTCATGGGACGAATGGGAGTTCTTGCACGGTGACAGGGACTGCGGAATCCGCCGAGCGGGCGGTGAGGCCGTGCATCGCGATGCCGCGTCTGAGGTAGCCGAGGGCGATGGGCTTCTCCAAGGCTAAACTCCACGCGGCGCTCGTGATGTTGCCCGCGGGCTTGTCCGGCGCGTCGTCGGCGAAAACGGACATCCCCGCCGCGAGCGGCGCGCTCTCCGAGACGAATCCGACGAGCTGGCGATTGACGTGGCCCACGCTTTTCAGCCGCGAAATGACCTCCTGCCCGATGTAGCAACCCTTGTGGTAATCGACGTGCGTGCGATCGAGCCCGGCCTCGGGTGGGAGAGTATTTTCGTCGAGATCCCGGCCCCACCGCGGGATGCCGCGCTCGATGCGGAGGGTCTCCAGCGCAGCTTCATCGAGCGGAGAAAAGTCCTCCGCGATCCTGGGCCAAAGCTCTGCCATGCGGGCTTCGTCGAGCCGGAGATCCCAGCCGTCGATGCCAAATCTCCGCGCCGGAACCACCCCGAAATTCGCGAGCGCCGCGCCATCGCCGCCGATGAAATGCAGCAAGCGAATCCCCGCTGCCGACTCTGCCAGCGCCACGTCGTCGGCGACGATGTAACGCTCCAGCCGCGCGGCGAGTGTGTCGCGCAGCGACGCGTCGGCATCGATGAGCAGCGCGTCCGCCGTCGCCGTAATGAAAACTTCCGCGCAGAGCCGGCCCTTCGCGGTCGTCACACACGCGGGCTGCGTCTGCCCCGCGCGCAGTCGCGTCACGTTGCTGGTCACCTGCCCATTCAAATATCTGACCCGGTCGGCACCGGTGAGCTCGAGCAGCACGCGGTCACTGAGGTCCGCGACCGCGCCGCGGGTGGAGAAATCGCAGAAGGCGGGCACAGGTTTAACCAAAACTTCGAGCCGCCGCATCGACCTACTGCTGGTCCGCGGAAAAGAACCGTTTCACCCGATTGAACGGCTTCGCGGATGGCTCGTCGTCGTTGGGGACCGGGGGCGCTCCGCCTTCTGCGGGGGGTGGATTTTCGGTCGCTGCTTTCGCATCGCGGGGGACGGAGGAGACGACTTCCAGCGCGTCCGGCGATGGAACCGGCAGCTCTGCGGCGGCGTCGGATTTTGGCTCAATGCGGCGCGCCCGGTCGTCGAGGACGGTGTCGTAGATTTTGAAGATCGAGGCGAAATCGAGGTCGGCCCAGCCGTGGTTGATCGCGCCGTACATCACGCCCGCGGTTACGGTTGCCGCGGGACTTTCCACGCCGACTTCCGCGGCCATTTGGACGCCGAGCTGCACGTCCTTGAACATGTGCTTCAGCGAAAAGTGCGGCTCGAAATCGCCGGAGATCATCTTCGGCAGCTTGATCTCGATCGTCCCCGAGCGGCAGGCGTTGTGTTCGAGCGCGGCGGCGAGGACTTCCGGCTCGAGGCCCGCTTTGCGCACGATCGCGAGCGCCTCGCTGAGCGCCTGAATGCTCACCGCCGCGATCATGTTCGTGACGACTTTGATCACCGCGGCATCGCAGATTTTCCCGACCGGGACGATGGCTTTGCTCGTCGCCTCTAGCATTGGTTTCACACGCAGAAACGTCGGTTCGTCGCCGCCGACGTAGTAAACGAGCTGCCGCTTTTCGGCCGCCGCTTTGCTGCCGGTGAACGGCGCATCAAGGAAACGCGCGCCGCTTTTCTCGACCATTTTCGCCGCCTGCGCCGTGGCCTCGCGGCCGATGGTCGCGCTGCAAATGATGATGTGCTGCGGCGTCAGCGCGTCGCCCATCGCCTCGATCACGGAAAAAACCGCACGGGCGTCCGCGACCAAAAGCTGGATGATTTCGCTGGCGCGCGCGACCTCCGCCGGCGAGCCGAGGAAGTTCGGTGCGGCCTGCGGCGTGCGGTTCCAGACAAAGACCGAAAAGCCCGCCGCGCGCAGCCCCGCCGCGACGCGCGAGCCGATGATCCCGAGCCCGATGACGCCGACGTTCTTGCGGTGATTGCGGACCATGAACGTGAGATGCGCCGCCGCCGGCGACCTACTTGACCGGCGCGGGAGCGGGTGCCTCAGCGGCAGGCGCAGGAGCCGCGGGAGCGGCGACCGGAGCGGTGACGGCCTCCGACACTGCCTCGGAAATCGGAGTCGGCGCGACTGGAGCCGCAGGCGTTGGGAGATTGATTTTCACGTCCGCTTTTTCGCGGATGCCTTTCACGAGCTTCTCCACTTCGCCCTGCTTTTTCTGCTGTTTGAGATACGCGAGGAGCTGCGGCTTCGCCTTTTCCAGCGGTACAGTCTCGGCGTCTTTGCGGTCGGTCACTTTGATGATGTGGTAGCCAAACTGGCTGCGCACCGGCTCGCTGATCTCGTCCTTTTTCATGCCAAAAGCGGCGGCCGAAAACTCCGGCACCATTTGCTCTTTCGCGAAGAAATCGAGGTCACCGCTGTTGGTCTTGGCGCTCGGATCTTCCGAGAGTTCCTTGGCCAGTTTGGCGAAGTCCTCGCCATTTTTGACGCGCGCGTAAATCGCCTGCGCGGCCTTCTCTTTTTCGGTCACCGCCTCCGGCGTCGCATCCGCTTTCACCGAAAGCAGAATGTGGCTGGCGCGCACTCGTTCCGGCGCTTTGAACTGCTCGGGATTCTTTTTGTAAAAATCCTCGGCGTCGGCATCGGTGACCTCTCCCTTGCCCTTGATCTGATCCTCGACCCACTTCTGCTGGCGGAGGTTGGTGCGGATGTTTTCCTTCACTTTTTCCATCGTCTGCCCGCTTTTCTCCATCTGCTTTTTGATCTCCTCATCGGACCCGAAATTGGCGGTGACTTTCTTGAAAGTGGCTTCGACCTCTTCGTCGGGAACTTTCACCTCCGCGGAGCGTTTGCCGATGAGTTTGTCCACGATGATGTCGTCGAGAATCATTCGGTAAGCTCCGGCTTTCTGCTCCGCTGGAATGTCTGCCGGGGTGCGGCCGCTCTGCGCGAGGACGCCGACGAGCGCTTCGTCGAGATCAACTTTTTTGATCTCCACGCCCTCGACGACGGCGACGGGATCCTTGATTTCAAGCGCCTTCACGGCCGGTGCGGCCGGTGCCGCCGGTGCCGCCGGGACCGCGGCCGGAGCGGCGGCGGGCTTTTTCGCCGTCGGTTTTTTGGCGGGTTCTGCGGCGATCAGGGCCTGTGCGGCGAGGAGTGAAAGGGTGAGAGAAACGGTGAGTGAACGCTGGGATTTCATGAGAAGGGCCGGGACGGTGGCACGCACCCGGGGTTTAGGAAAGTGGTATTTCCGGCCGCGGCGAATGCCATTTTTTAGGGCGAAAACGCCAGATTTAGCCACGGAAAAACACGGATGGGACACGGAAAACGGACCAGGCGCGACCGTTGAATCGAGTCGCCGCGGGGAGCTGAAAGTCTCGCTCCCTTCCGTGAAAATCCGTGTTTTCCGTGGCTAAAAAGCCACCGACTCAACGCCGCTGCAACGCCGCCGCTTCTTCGGGAGTGAGGGCCTTTTTACCTTTGCCCTGCGGTTGCGCTGCGGGGATTTGAGCTGGGGCGACCGGCTGCGGTTGGCGCTGAATTTGCGGCGGCCTCGGAGCCTCCACCTGACGCGGCCGCTGCTGCTGCTCCTGTTGCATCGCCGCCGCGCGCTGCTGTGCGGCCGCTTGCTGGGCTTGGGCCGCGCGTTGTTGCTGCGCTTCGCGCTGGCCCTCGGCGGCGCGCTGCTGCTGCACTTCGGCGGCGCGCTGTTGTTGGACCCCTCGCTGGTTGTCCGCGGCGCGTTGTTGCTGGACTTGGGCGGCCCGCGCCGATTGCACCTCGCGCTGCGATTCGGCTTGCTGCTGGCGGACGGCCTGCTGGCGGGCGTCGTCCTGTGCCGCGCGCCGCGCGTCGGCGGCTTTTTCCGTCTGCCGCGATTGCGCCTGGTCGGCCTGCCGGCTGGCGGTGGCTTGGGCAGCGCGCTCGGCCTGCTTGTTTTGCAAATCAGCCTGCTCTTTCTGTTTCAACGCCGCCCGTGAGCGCAGTTGGTCGGCCTCTTGCGCTTGCAGCTTCTCGCGTTTGTTCTCGGCGGCTTGCTGCGTGGCTTGCGCCTTCGCTCGCGATTGTTCTGCGGCTTGGGCCTGCATTTTCTCGCGGTCGGCGGCGGTTTGCGCAGCGGCCTGTTGCCGATCACGCGCGGTGACCGCGTTCGCGTTTGCTTTCGCGTCCGCGGCTTCTTTCCGCGGGTCAACGGTCGGACGCTGGTCGGTGGTCACGGGTTGAGGAAGGGCGACGGCATCGGCGGCGGTTTTGCGCTTTCCTTTTTCGATCGGCGGCACGGCGGCGGGGCCTGTCGTCGGCGCGGCGGGCTGCTCGGCCGTGACCGCCGGCGGGCTCACCGGCTCGGCTTTGACTTTGCCGTTTTTGCCAATCTGCGCGCTGGCCTTTCCGGTTTTCAGCGGCTCGACGACCGGAGTCTGGATAGCCGGCTGATTGACCGGCGGAGCTGCCTTCTCCACCGCCACCGCCGGGATCGGCGCGCTCTTTTCCGGGCCGCGTTTCCCATTTTCGCGCCCCGCGGTTTGCGGCGGGACGGATGGCGGATTCAACGGCTCGGCAGTCAGCGGCGCGCCTTTTTTGCCGGTTTTGATTTTCGCCGTCGCAGCGGGAGATGCCGCCGTCGGATCGGCTTTGACCGGCACCTCTTTCAATTCCGCGATCTGCAGCGGCTTGGCTGGCGCGCTCTCGGGCGTGAGCCCTTTCGTCTGCGCGACCAGCTTCTGCCGGAGAACATTCCGCGCCTCTGGATCTTTCACGCCCGCCCATCCTTTGTTCACTTTTTCCGGCGCGACGACTTTCGCGATTTTCGCCGGACGGAGCGCGCTGGCGTTGTCCCGCGGCGCGATCGCCGGAGCAAAAACCTCGAGCGAATTCCCGCGCTGCAGCGCCCGCGGGAGCGGATTCGCCGCGCGCTGCGCGGCCCGATCGCCGCCGAAATTATTGATCACCGTGTTGTTGATCACGTTGATGTTCGTGTTCTGCACGAGCTTCAAAGTCGGCACCCGGCGCGAGCTGCGCTCTGCGATGAAGTCGTAGCGTGGACCGCCGTTGTAGATCACGCGGCTCCGGTCGTTGTAGGTGATGTTCGTGATGTTCACCGTGTTCTCGATGAAGGTCACATTCCGCGCCCGCGGAAAAATGACCTCGCGGATCACCGGCGAGCCGAAGTCCCGGTAGTCGCAAAAATTGTAATACGACGGCCCGATGTCGTAGCTCGTATCGACCCAGACGCTCAGTCCGACCTCGCGGCGGAAGTGCGCCTCGGGCGGCAGCGGAGCCCAGCCGATGTGCGAATCGTTGTGCCGCCACGAGACCCATGCCGGACCCCACTGATAGTCGGGAACCCAGCACCAGCCTTCATCTTCGATCTTCACCCACCGGCCGTAGTGGTAGCAGATGGCACCCCAATCCTCGTAACTCACCCACGTCCAGCCTGCGTCGGTGAAGCTCCAATATCCATCCGTGTACGGCGCCCAATCCTCATCCACGCCGTCGGGATGCCAGCAATAGCCGTAGCCGCCGACCTCGATCCAGTCGCCGTATGGATCGAGCGAATCGTAAAAATAGCTGAACGAAAGCTCGGCCTGCGCCGCGCGCGGAGCGAGCCCGGCGAGGGCGGCGAAAAGCACGAGCAGGAGCGTGAGGAGGCGGGGATTTTTCATACGGGTTGAAGGGTGAGACTGATTCGGGTGCGATTCATTCAAGGCAAGTTCGGCGCGGGCAGAATTTATTCGGCAGCCGCGAAAAGTTTGCCGGCCTGCGAGAGCGACGTCCCTCAAAATCGGGCGCGCGCCAGCATCCCGCAATCGGGATCTCGGTCCGAAGCAGCACGCCGCTCACGCCTGGCGTGGTGGCCGCATCCGCGGTTTTGACGCGTCGCGATCCTGCAATGAAGCTCCACCTCCCAATGAAAACCTCGATCCAGATCATCTCACTCTCGGTCTGCTGCGCCTTCACCATGACCTCCTGCGAAACCCCCGGCCAGAGCGCCCTCGCCGGCGCGGCCACGGGCGCGGCCATTGGTGGATTGCTCCACGGCCGCGGCAGCGATGCGCTCGCGGGAGCCGCAATCGGCGCGGGCGGAGGCTACCTCCTCGGCAAGCTCGCGCAGCACGAACGCCGCGCCGATTACTACGACGCCGAGCGTTACGATGAAGGCTACCCCGTCGGCAGCCGCACGAATCGCTACGGCTTCGTGAACAGCCCGTACGAGCCCTACAATTTGATCGACGTCCGCGGGATCCCGCACGGCGCGAAAGTCGTCGATCCGTCCCGCGATCGGATTTTCATCAATCCCTGATCGGGCGGTGGGCAGGCAGGTTTGCGGCGAGAATTATCGGAGTTTTCCATAAATGCAATAACTCAGGCACACCCGCTGCTTAAAGAGTTTTCCATGATGACTCTCACCAGCCTGGCACCCGATGTGGATGAAGATTCCGACGATCACACCTCCAGCGCCGAAGCTGCCGCCACCCCCAATTGTTACTCCGTCACGATCTTCACCCAGCAGTGGCGAGAGGTCCGTGATTTCTACGTCCAAATCCTCAGCGCGACCGTCGTCGGCGAACGCGCCGACCGCTACTGCGAGATGGAACTCGGCGGCCTCCCGCTCACCATCCGCCGCTGCGAACATGGCGAGATGGTCAGCTACTTCCACCTCTACGTTTCGATGAAAAATCGCGACTCCGTCCTCAACGAACTCCGCCGCCGCGGCATCATCGTCACGACCGTCGGACCCTACACGAATTTCCGCGATCCCGAAGGGCGGGTGATCAAGCTCTCCGAGCAGCGGATGGTGGTGAGCTGAAGCGGGGTCGCAGCGGGAGCGGTTCGCTTCGTTTTTGGGCACACGGGGCTCGTCTCCGCCGGGCCAGCAATGCTCATTTCCCGTCCGGTTTCTGGTCGGATTCCGCCCCTTCCGGCGGTGCCGGAAACCAATGAATCTTGATCGCTGCCCGGCCGAGGTCCGTCTTCGCGCAGCGGCTCTCAAGGGCCTGGTAGAAGCGCTCCGCCGCATCTTCGTGACGTGCCGCCAGCCAGCGTCCCGCCGTATTTAAAACGCGGGCGGTTTCCTCGGAATTATCCGGCATCAGTTTCGCCGCCCGCCATGCGAGATCGGCCGCGAGAAACCGGTAGTGGAATCGCGTGTCCGGCTGGACGCGATTTCTCAAAAGCCGCGCGCGCTCGGAGGGTGTGACCGGAACCGCCAGCGGCTTGGTTTCGTGGCGTGCTTCCATGTGCTGGAAGCCATCGCGTTGGACGGTCTCCCATCTCGTCGCGGTGAATTTTCCCGCCAGCCGCTCCGCGCGGACGTCGTCGATTTTGTAGTCGCCGTTCCAGATGAAACCGTCCGGCTCCAGTTCCGTGCCCAGCAGCTCCATCCCGTCACGTCGCGTGATCTGTGCCGCTTGCCACAGCGCCGCGGCGCGGGCGGCGGCAGAAAGTTTCGCATCCCCGCCGCGTCGATGAGCCGTGGCAAACTCGTCGAGACGCGCGCGCATTTGCCTCGGAAAAAAGGGCCTGGCCTCGGCGTATCGGCCCAGCCTCGTGAGCCGCCGGGCCAGCAACCATCGGATTTTCAGGGCCGTGCGAATTTCCGCCGGCACGGCGAACTGGCTCTCCCCGGTATGGGTCCGTTCCAGCCAATCCCGATACAGTTCGTCATCGTCTCCATCGTACGACCGCTGCTCGATCAAGACCGTCTGCACGTCGTTCTCGACGCTCCACGGAAAACCTTTTCGCACCGTCTGGAGCAGCTCCTCGATGGTCAGCACGCGCTCGGCGATGAAGGCTTCGTCGGCCCACAGTCCGCCGCTGTCGAAAGCGAGGAACGCACTGAGAAATTCACCGCGTGCGAGTTGCATCAGCCCGAGGTCGCCCGCGGCCCGTCCGAGCCGCATTTCCGGATGCTCCACCAGCGGGCTGGCTTCGAGCTCCTGCACCTGCGGGAGGAGCGGTAGCGCTTTGGCCAGCGCGTCCGTCGCGGCCTTCAGGCGGCCGGCGCGGAAGGCGAGCTTCGCCTCCAGCCAGAGTCCCAGCCCTGTGCCCGGCCGCGCGCGCTTCAGCCAGCGGGCGGCTTCGTCGAAATGCCCTTCCGAATAGGCCGCCCAGCCGAGGCGCTCCGCATCTTCCACCCGCTCCGCGCCACCCTTCTCCAGAGCCGCGGCCCAGCGCATCGAGATGTCTTCCGCCGAGGGTTTGGCATCATCCGCGCGTGCGTTTCCCGGCGGCATCGCGCGGGTCAAAATGTAGGCGGTCACGATCCGCTGCAGCCCCGCATCGGCGGCAGCGCGCGCCAGCTCCCGGCCCTCCTCCGTCGCCGTCTGCGCGACCGCGACGAGAGATTCGACCGCGGAGAGATCGCCGCTGGCGAGGTGCTGCAAATAGAGCCCGGCCGCGGCTTCCAGCCCATCGCGGCTCAACTCCGCGCGCGCCTGCCAGCCGAGGCTGGACGACGCGAGCCCCAGCGAATCCGCAAAGCCCTGCCCCGCGAGCTCGCGCACTTTTTCAAACCACTTCACTGACTCGTCGGGCTGCTTCGCTTCGAGCGCGAGTTTTCCGAGCATGAAGGCCGCCCAGGTCGAGCGGTAGTGCCGCTCCGGCGCGGGCAGCGCGAGGAGCTGCGTCCACGTCGTTTGCGCCGCTTCGGCATCCTTGCGGAAGAAGGCGAGCGCGCCCCGGTGATAGTCGGCGAACTCCCCGCGAAGCTCGTCTGGCAAATGATCGGGCGGCGATTGTGAACGAAGCGCCGCGCGCGCTGCGAGATGCTGCGAACGCGCGACGGCCCCCTCGGACGGCGCGGTTTTTTTCGCCGCCAGCGCCGCCTCGAAATCCGCGAGGTCAGCGGCGTCGGTCTGCCCCTTCGGATCTGGAAAGGCACGGTCGTCGTCGGCCTGCTTCGTCTTCTTCGGGACCGCCACTTTGAACGGCGTCGGGAAATCCTTGGCGAGCTGCTTCAACTCGAGCTCGAAGAAAAATTCGGGAGCTTCGCGGACGAGCCCGCCGCCTCGCTCGAGATAGCGGTTCGGCAGCCACGGACCGCACGCCTGCGTGCCGGGAAATGAGACGCAGATCAACGCCAGGCAGGCGGTGCTAGTTCGGGCGAATGGCGACATGAATTCTCCGCGGCGGATCGAGCCGCAGCCAACCGATAACGCGCCGTTCGCCCGGAGACAATCGCGCCGATTCCAGCTCCGGCGCGGCGCGAAAAATGGCGCGGGCTTCCAGCCTGCGATCCTCGCTGGCAGAGGGTTGCGCGTCCGCGCCATTCTCAAATGTGAACCCCTCCAGCGCATCGCTGGCGACGAGCCGCGCGCCATCCCAAGCCGCGTCGATCGCCCGCGGCACGGGCTCATCGAGTTCGCCGTCGTTGACGATCGCGACGTCGCTCGGCACGGCGTCGCTCGCCTCGACGCGCAGCGAGCTGCGCGGGGTGCGGCCGGCGATGATCGCGGCGAGCGTCGGCCAGCGCCAATTCATCGTGTCCGAGCTGATCGGCAGCCGATACCAGATCACGCCCGTGAAGTTCGCCGGGCGATCTGCGATCCAGCGCTGGACGAGCGCGGCGAGCTCGCGGGCATCGGCGCGCAGGACGCGAAGTCGCACCTCGCGCGGCCACGCCGCGAGCGGCCCCTCAGCGGATATGCCCGAGAATTTCCCTACGGAATCGAACGCCACGAGAACCGAATAAGTCGGCAGTGCGACGCGAAACGTGACGCCGACTTTCGCCGCGGCCTCGACCCATTTTTGCGCGCGCGCAGGATCGCAAAGTTTCATCACGGCATCCGGCGAAGTCGGCTTTTCGACCGAGTGAACTTGCAGGACGAAGCTGCCCGCCTCGCGCGCCAGCGCCCCAAATTCCCGCGTGCCGAGCCAACTCGGCAGCGCGGTGATCGAGATCGGCACGGGCCGCACGGCCTCGCGAATCGCCGCGACCCAGAGCCGATACCCGCCGAGCTGCGACTCCGCGGAATCGAAGTCGATTTGCAGCTCGCACACGCTCACGCCCGCGCGTTTCGCATCTTCCGTGATCGACCGCGCGAGGCTCGCGAGGCCGGCTGCGGGGGCGTCGTCTTTTCGAAAAGGTCCGCGATACGAGCCGATGCGGAGTGCGAGGCCGACCGGGCGACCGGAGGATTTCAGCGGGGCGAAATCAATCGCCGGTCTCGCGATGACGAGCGAGGTGCCTTGCCACCCGACCTCCGCCGCGAGCGGGACGAACGCCGTCACGCTCTCCTGCGAACGGGCGATCGCCTGCGAAACCGCCGGTGACCAGACGCGCTGCCAGATATAGGCCTCGTGCGCGAGTGGCCCCGCCGCGCGCGGAGGGCGGGCGCACGCGGAGACGGCGAGGCAAACACCGAGCGTGAGGATTCGCCAGCGGCTCACGTCCGGGAAAAGTCGGCGATCAGCCGAGCGCGGCGAGCACGGCCTCCACGTCGGAGAGATCGTCGAAGAGCAGGTCCGGCGCGTGTTCCGCGAGTTGGGCGCGAGTGAAATTTCCGGTCGCGATGGCCACGGCTTTCGCGCCGATTTCCCGCGCGCAGGTGATGTCGTGCGGAGTGTCGCCGAGGACGTAAATGCAGTCGGGCGGGAACTCGCTCCCGTGCCGCTCCAGCGCCCGTTTCCGGGCGAAATGACCGAGCTGATTCCGGTCGTGGTGGTCGTCGGCATACGCGCCGAAATCGAAGAATTTCCAGACGCCGTAGTGCACGAGTTTCAGCTCCGCGCCGCGTGCGAGATTGCCGGTGAGCAGGCCGAGTAGCATGTCGGGCCGGGCCGCGAGCGCTTCGAGAAGTGAGACGATCCCCGGGAGCAGGCGGCCTCCCGTCTGCGGCAGCAGCAGCCCGAGATGATGCAGGTAGCCGTCGAAAAAGGAGGTGAGATTCTCCGGCGTCGGCTCGATCCCATGCCGCTCGAAAATCTTCCGCGCGATCCCCGAGTCGGTCCGCCCGGCGATCTCGATCGTTTTGAAATCGTCGTCGATCCCGAAAAGGTCCCGAAACCCGAGCCGCAACGCTTTTTCACCCGCCCCGCCGCTGGTCAGCAGCGTCCCGTCGATGTCGAAAAGGAGGAGTTTGGATTTCATGAGTTCGCTCGCCGAATGATGCGTCGGAGGAGGCTCTCGCAAAGCCGCAAAGGCGCAAAGTAGGAGAGGGGAATTACTTCCGAGTCCCAACTCAGACTTTGCGGCTTTGCGGCTTTGCGAGAGGAAAAAATGAGGACGAGTTTTTCAACTGCGCCACGCGAGCGGAACGGAAATGCAAACGGCCTCCAGACGATCTGGAGGCCGTTCGGAAATTTGCGGGCGAAAGCAGCGCGATTACTTCGATTCCGCAGGCTTGGCCTCGGCTTTTTTGTCGTCGGCGGCGGGCGTGCTGCCTTCCGGCGGCGCCTGGCGCTGGATGCCCCATTTTTCGACGATCTTTTTCGCGTCGGCGTCGGTCTTCGCGAGGTCCATCACGTCGTTCAGGAGCGAGGTGTATTGGGCCTGCACCGCGCTCGATTGCTTCACGAGGTCGCCGCGTTTGGTGATCAATTCATCATGCTGCTTTTTGGCGTCTTTCAGATTCGCGATCTGTTTGTCCATGTTCTCGAGCTGCCATTTGATGGTCTTGGCACCGCGATTGACTGCGCCGATCTGCGCGCCGAAAAAGACGGCGGCGGCCAAGGCGAGCAGGGTGATGGGAAGGTGAAAATTCATCGAGGAAGGGGTGTCGATTTCGGTGTTCATGACGGGAAGAAATTAAGGGTTGGCAGGCGCGGGCTTCGGGGTCGCTTCGGCGGCGTTTTCGTTCACCGTGACGCCGTATTTTCCGAGGATTTTTTTGATGCTTTCGTTTTTGCTCTGCACGGCGAGTCCGCCGAGATCGCGGAGGACGGCGGGGCCGACTTCCTGGGCGAGTTTCGTGCCGGCGTTGATCTGATCCTGCTGGGCTTGCAATTGCTGCTGCGCGAGCTGGACCGCCTGCTGATGCGTCTGCAATTCCTCCTGCGTTTTTTGCATGTCGGCCTGCAGGTTTTGATTCGTGGTGCCGACGAAAAAGAGCCAGATGCTCAGGATCAGGCAGAGGCCGGCGGCGGCGATGGAAAGGATGGTGGGTGGTTTCATTTTTGAGGTCGGGACTTTTCGTGTAGTTGCCAGGGTATCGTCAAGCGGCAATGCGCCGGACGCGTGGCGGTTAGCTTTCCGACGCCGCGGCGCACGATTGCCGCTCGATGAGCCGCACGCCGAAGATCTCTTTTTTCGCCTGATCGGAGACGCCTTCGCGGACGAGGCGCTCGACTTCGCGCACGGCGTGCTCGGCGAGTTCCTCGGCGGGGATGTGGATGGTCGTGAGGGCGGGGGAGGTGAAGTGCGCGGGCGCGTCGTCGCCGCAGCCGATCACGCTGAGGTCGCCGGGGACTTTGCAGCCGCGCGCGTGCGCCTCGGCGATGACTCCGGCGGCGGCGGCGTCGCTCATGCAAAAGACGGCGCTGACCGCGGGCTTGCGTCCGATCAGCGCGGTGAACGCGGTGACGCCGGCCTGAAAACTGAGGTCGCCGTAGATGACATTTTGCGCCTCCATCGCGAGGCCGAATTGCTCGAAGGCGAGGCGCACTCCGTGGTTCAATTCGATGATCTGCGGCTCGGTCGCGCCGAATGGCCCCGAGACGATTCCGATCTGCCGGTGCCCGAGATGCAGGAGGTGCTCGACGCCGAGGCGCGAGGCGCACTGGTAGTCCGGCACGAGGCTGAGCACGCCGGGCAGCGGCACATCGTAGCCGAGTGAAACCAGCGGCCAGCCGCGCCGCACCAGCACGTGGATCAGCGAGGCGTTGGGCGCGCCGAAGAGCATGAATTTCGACGCCACGCCGGTGCGCACCGCGTGGGGCAAAAGCTCGGGGTCGCCGGAATAATCGGCGTCTTCGTCGTAGCACCCGACCGTGAGGCTGCGGCGATGATCGCCCGAGGTGTCCATCGCCGCGCCGGCGATGCGCGAGATCAGCGGATCGGCGAGCCCGCCGGCGCGTTTGCTGGAAATGAGCAGGCAGAATTCGCCGAGTTCGGGATACATGCGGACGACCGCGCGCAAGTCGTTCGGGATGTAGCCCATCTCGCGGCAGACTCGGAAAACCCGCTCGCGGGTTTTTTCGCTGACCCGGATGCCGTAGTCACGGTCATTGAGCAGCGAGGAAATCGCGCCCTGCGACACACCGGCGGCCTTGGCGATCTGCGCCATGGTGATCGTTTTTTGCAAATCACCGACCTTCCGGGGGACCCTGCCCTCGATGCCCGTCTGGTCATCGCTCTCGGACGACGCTCCCTCGTTGGGCAAATTCATTTGACGCAGAAGAAACGAGCCCGCCGCAATTCACAAGGCGGAAAACTGGGGCGCGGGCTTCGCGCTCAGTTTTCCGGCAGGATCACCTTTTTCAGCCGGTCGATCCCGTCGCGGGCGAAGTCGCTCGCGGGATACATTTTTTGCGCCTTCAGAAACCACGCGAGGCTCGAGCCGATCTGGTCTTTTTTCTCGAGTTCCTGCGCGCCGCGGATGGTGCGGACGAAATCCGCCGCCTGCGTCGTGAGGTCGGCTCGGACCTGGCTCAGTTTGCTGTCCGAGGGAAATTGCGACGCGATTTTTTCCACGCTTTCCCACGCGCCGGGGAAGTTGTTTTGCCGCGCCATTTCGTCGGAACGCATGACCGCGCCCTCGATCGCTTTCATCTCGTCCATGACTTTCTGGAGCTGCGTCTGGCGATCGGGATAAAGCGCGGTCGCCGCGATGAAACGCGCGCCGTTCTCGTAAATCTGGCGGTGGCTTTTCTGCCCGAGGAGCTGGTCGAAATCGCTGATGGCCCGCTGCTGCGCATCGCCTTGATCGAAGATTTTTTGCGAAACCTCGGCGAGCTCCGGATTGCGCGGCCAAATCTCCGTGGCTGCGGAAAGCTCGTGCTCGAGCGTCGTCCGGTCGCCGCTGATCGCTGCGTTGCGCGCCTTCGCGAGGTGCATTCGCGCGACGGTTTTCGAGGTCTCGATCGCGGCCATCGGCTTCGAGTTGTCAAAGTCTTTCGCGATCGGCGCGAGCTCTTTCACGAGCTTTTCCGCGAGCGCGAAATCCTTTACGTCGAGCGCCGAGACGAGCTGGTTTCCCTTTTGTGCAAACTCGAGCGCCTGCCGCTTTTTCGCGCGCGGCATCGTGCGGATTTCCGGCATGAATTCGCCGACGGTGAACGCCTCCGCGAGCCGTTTCGTGCCGCTCTCGAGCTCGTTGTTTTGCAGGAGAAAATCGAATGCGCGAATCCCCTCGCGGACGTCGCGCACGGCTTCGTTCGCCAGCGAATCGAGGGTCGTCACCGTCGGCGCCATCCCGGCGGTTTTGGTGAAGAGATCCTTCGATTCCTTGCCGAGATTCAGCTTCGAGTCGCCGTCGTTGAAAATGGCGCGGTAAAAACGCGTCGCCATCAGCACGTGCTGGAATCGGCGCTGCAAAAAGAACTGCAAAATGAGCGCTTGATACTCGACTTTCGCCGCGATTTCGGAGAGCTCGCGCTTCACGTCGTTCGACTTTTGCCGCGCGATCATTTCGGTGAGCCGGCGCGTTTTCCAATCGCTTGTCTCGAGCGCCGTCTGCTTCGCGTCGGTCGCCTGGTCCGCCGCGGGGGCGGGCGGTGCCGGCTGTCCCTGCTTGCCTCCGCCGCGCGGCGGCTGGGTTTTCGCTTTAGCTTCCTGCGCGTGCTGCGCCGCGGCGTTACGGCTGCGCGTTTCGAGCTCCAGTTTTTGGATTTCGTAATCCATCGCCGTGTTCGCGGAGCCGAGTCGCGTCTGCTGCCGCTGCGCGCTCCAGACGGTGTAAACCGCGTCGGCGAGCGCATCGCAGAGTCGCGCGTCGATGTCGTAATTCGACCCCCGCCGCAGCAGGCGAAACGCGTAGTCGAGATTCGCCGGCGATGCCGCACCCGGCGCGAGACGGTTCAGGATTTCGTTGACGATCGCCTGGTATTGCTTGTCCTCCTCGGTCGTCGCCTCGGGCGCATTCAGATACTTTTCAAACCGCATCTGAAACAGCCGGTTGTTGTTCACGTTCCAGCTTTTCCCGTCCCACGTCAGCACCTCCGAGCCGGGGTCGAACATCGGCGCATCCTTGCCGAGAAAATTCCCGGCTGGCTTCGGATTCGAGCCCGCTTGCGACGACCCGCTGGCCGGGGAAGCTTGTGCTGGAGCGGCTTGCGGGGCGACAGGCGCATCGGGCACCTGCGGGAGGAGGATGCCTGCGGCGCTGAACATCGAGCATCCAAAAAGCCAGCGCGCACCGCGCTTCCGACTTCGACGTTCGACGTTCGACGTTCGACGTTCGACGTTCACTTTCATCTTCACGATTTCTTCACGTCCTGCGCCCGAAGCACGCCTTTTTCGCCGACCTCGATTTTGAAAAAGTAGCGCTGCCCGCGCTCGATGTTCACGTGGTTGAACTCCGGCGGTACGAGCACCGGCACGAGGTCGTTTTCGCTCACCACATTCACCGAAAAGAGCCGCCCGCCCGTGCGTGAGACCTCGATCGAACCCTCGATCGTCGCCTCCATTTTATAGACGTTGCCGCGCATCGAGTTGGAATTTTCGAGGTAATCCCGGACCGGCAGCGAGGTCATCGTGCGATACGGATCACTCACCCGGCCGTACAGAAAATACCCTCCCGCCACCGCCGCGAGGAGCAGCACGACGGCGATGAGCATCCATGCCGGATGCGCGGGGGAACTAGCGCGGCGGGCCATTGGCGGAAAGTAGCGGGGGGCGGGGGATGCGCAAGCGCGCGGGCCTACCGGATCAGTCCCCAATGGCTCGTGAACGGCCAATAAACCAGCACTCCGCGGCCCATGATATTCTCCTGCGGCACCGCACTCGGCGGCGTGCTGAGACCGGCGCGCCGACCCCAATCGCGGCTGTCCGAGCTGTGGAAACTGTTGTCGCCGAGGGCGAAATAATTTTTCTCCGGGACTTGAAACGTATCCTCCGGCGAGCCGAGCAAATTCATCCGAAAACGCATCGTGTGCCCCGCCGCGTCGGGCGGCGTCTCGGATTCGTTCGAGTAGCCGCGGTAGCCATTTTCGCCCGACATGACTCGCTCGAAGCCGCGCCCTTTCGCCCGCGAGCCATTGATCAGCAGCTCCGGCGGACGAATCTGCAGCAGGTCGCCGGGCAGCGCGGCGAGGCGCTTGATGTAGTACTGCGACGGGCCTTGCATTCCCGTCTGCACATTTTCGCGCGTCCGAATATTCTGCGTGTTGAAGACGAAAACGTCGCCGCGCTCGGGCTTGCAAAAATGGTAGGTGAACTTGTCCACGAAAACGTGATCGCCGGTATTGTAATAGCCGCGCGCGAGAACTTCGCCCGCCTTGAACGGCTGTAGCGGCGGGCGGAAGTAGCGTTCGAGCGTGTCCCTCGGGCAGTCCACCGTGTAGCTGTCATGCTCGCCGACGAGCAGCGTGCGGGTGAAAAAGCCGAGTTTTTTCACCTCGCGAATGTCGATGATGATGTCGTCGCTTTTCGCCACGACATCGACATACGTGCGCCCGAAGAGCGCGGTGTGCAGAAGGCGGACGGCGAAGTTCGGTGCCTGCGCGTTGGTCTTGAAACCGACGATGCCATTCAGCGTCGGCTGCATGGAGCCCGTGGGAATCGTGAACGGCTGCAAAAAATACGTGCGCACGCCGAGAGCGATGACGATGGCCACGAGGAAAACCTCGCAGTTTTCCCGCCACCCCGCGTCGGCGACCGGCTTTACGTTTTGCCCCGCGAGCGCATCGACTCGATGCGCTGCATCCTCGATCCGGCGGGCATCGCGCGACTTCACCGCCGCGTCCAGAGCGTCGATCCCGGCCTCAAATTCCGCGACCGCCGCGGCGCTCCAGAGATCGCGTTTATAGGCCAGCAATTTGCGGGCGTCCTTGAGAAAAGCGCGGCCGTGTTTCACATGGCGCGGAGTGAGGAAAAACATGAGGGCGCGTTGCTTACCCCTCGTTCCCGGCCTTGGCAAGGCGCGCCCGACCGCCGGCGCTCCTCGGTGCCCCGCCGAAATTGCCTCGCCGATTCCACCGAAGCTCGATACTTGCTCGCGACATGTCATGGGTTCTGGAGCGCCGCAGATTCCTGCAAATTTGCGCGGGATTATTCGCCGCCCGCCTTTGTTCCGCCTCCGACGTGCGCCTCGAAGGCGTCGCCGTCGAATCGTCACTCATCGCGAAAGTCGGATACGCAAAAGATACCCGACTCCTCGAAATCGAGTTCCGCAGCGGCGCGCTCTACCGCTATCGCCAAGTCCCGGAGCCGACCTACCTCGCGCTGATGAGCGCCGTCTCAAAAGGCCGCTATTTCTCCAACAACATCCGCGGAAAATTCACGTACGAACTCATTCGACCGCTCCGGCCATGAGAATGACGACCCACGAAATCGCGCTCGTCGTGATGATCGTCACCGCGCTCCTGGCCGGCACTCTCGCGAAGCATTTCCGCCACGCGGCGAGCGCCCGAAATAAAACCTCCACAGTGGCCTCACCTCATCCCGCAACGCCAAAATCCCGCTCGCCCAAATAGACTGTGGAGAGCTGCGTGGAGACCCGCTCTTGTGCCTGCGCTCCGTGATGATATGGCTCCGCGATCCTCCTCACATGCACGCCAAGCTTCTCGCCTCCTTTTTCCTCCTCGCATCCTGCCTTCCTCTCCAAGCGGTGGAGATCCTTAAGGGTGACTACCGCTGGCCGCAGCAACACCTCAAACGAGACCACTTCGTATCATCGGATTTGAGCCCGGTGCGATCCTCATCGGTCCGTCCTCGCGGCCCCGTGAAATTGAGGGCGAATTCACTTAAAAAATACCGCTCGCAACCAACCAAACGTGGTGGCGCGAGAGCCTCGATGGATCTTCGCCGCGCCCGGGCACTCCGGCTCGGAGCCGACGTCGTCCCGATCCGGCGAACACAAACAGTGACCAGGGGAGCAAAGACAGGGCGGAAGCCGCATGCTCAAAGCCCCCTGCGCTCGCGATCGGGTCACTGAACCTCAATTCTCGGAGGCGGCGGCCTCCCCGTTCTCGCGAAATTCTGCTCGCGGACGCTGCGTTCAACGGCACGGAGCTTGCGGATTGAACGAGACATCTCCGTGGCGCAGGCATGATTTGCGATGCCGGCCGAAGAATTTTGAACTTTCTCGTTGACCCAGTTTTTTCAGTCCCTACTTTGCGCGCCCCGCTGAAAAGTGGGTGGCGATTTTGAAAGTCGTCGGCTGAGAAAAACGAAAAAAATCGTGATTCGATGTTGACGGAAGTTCAAGCCTCGCTAGATTGTCCGCCCGCTGAAAAGCGGGAAGTGATTTCAGCGAAAGTGGCTGAGACTGGCCGGTGAAAGAATCGAAAGTATTTCGAGAAATTCATTGACCGCCTCGAGACAATCGCTAAAGTCCAAACCCCGCTGAAAAAGCGGGGCTGCCGAAAAGGCAGTTCGTTCTTCGGTTTTCAGGATGTTGAGCCGCTCTTCTGGAGTCGATTTCAGCGAACAACTCGAAAGCAGTTTCGGGTCAACGCCAAGACTTCACTTCAAAACAGCTCTCGAGCCAGATCAACGCCGAACACGCTCTTTGAAAGTTTGGTTCTGGAAAACGTCGCAACATCTCGCGAGACGCCGAATAAGCCCGGCTGGCAGCGAGTGACGAATTCGGAACGGTCTATAAAGTAAGCAAAAATTGAATTGTGCGTTACACGTCAGGTCTTTGAATTCAAAACATTAATTGACTGGACAAACCCCACCACGCCTTCGGGCGGCGGTGGGCATGAACGGTCAGATTTAGCAGCGACCTTAGCAGTCGCTGCACAAACTTTCGGCTCTACGGTTTACCGTACCCGATCCGTTTTTTACGGAGAGTTTGATTCTGGCTCAGAACGAACGCTGGCGGCGTGGATAAGACATGCAAGTCGAACGGGATACTCAGTGTAGCAATACATTGAGTGTCTAGTGGCGTAAGGGTGCGTAACACGTGGGCAATCTGCCGAGATGTGGGGGATAGCTCGCCGAAAGGCGAATTAATACCGCATGTGGTTAGTGAAGGATTCTTCGCAACACCAAAGCCGGGGCAACCTGGCGCATCTTGATGAGCCCGCGGCCTATCAGCTTGTTGGCGGGGTAACGGCCCACCAAGGCTATGACGGGTAGCTGGTCTGAGAGGACGACCAGTCACACTGGAACTGAGACACGGTCCAGACACCTACGGGTGGCAGCAGTCGAGAATT
>JAYVPW010000115.1:0-21186 GCA_043777315.1 Spartobacteria bacterium
GTAGTGGCTCAGTTTGGCGGGAATTGTAGGGCGGGCGCTCCGCCTGCCTGGGCAACCGGAGCGGTCGCCCTACAATCATTTTCAAACTGAGCCACTACCGATGAGGCCGCCGACGATGCCGCCGGTGGTGGAACCGATGGCCGCGCCGCTGAGGGCGGCCAGGAGGGGTACGAATGACCGGGCGCGGACGGTCGGGTCTGGTTTGCGGCCTGCTCTTCTCTCGGGCAAGGTGGGCGCGCTTCAGGGGAAATAGTAAGAGGTCCTTCGGCTGCGCCCGCAAAGCCGGGCTCCGCTCAGGATGACTCGGAAGGAGGACGCGTGAGGCGCGCGCGGGGCGCTTCCCTCCTTCCGGTCATCTTGAGCGGAGCGCAGCGGAGTCGAAAGACCTCTCACTATTTCCCCCCCGAGCGCGCGCGGGGAGGGAGTGAGGGCCGATAAGGGCGTGTCCCGACACGGGACGCCCCTTTTTATGATGATCCCCCAGAAGCCGAAGAAGAAACCGCTGCGGGTGACGGTGACGTGGGGGACGCTGCTGAAGATCGCGGGGGCGGTGTTTGGGGCGTTTCTGGCGTTTGAGTTGTAGCCGCTGGTGGAGCTGCTTTCCTCGCGGTGCTGCCGGCGCTGACGGCGCTGGTGTCGTGTCTGGCAGGTGCGCTGCTGGCGGGGGTGACGGGGGCGATCGCGATCCTGCCGATCGTGGCCTCGTATCCGATCATCGAGCGCATCTGGCTGCAGCCGCTGCTGGAGCCGGATACGATGGAGAAGCACGAGGAGATCGATGAGCGGGAGCACGGGGAGGGGGAGAAGCCGGACGCGGTGGTGTGAGCGTTTGACAAACACGGCGACGTGCGCTTTTCCATACGCCCACATGAAATTGACACGTCTCCTTTCACTCCTCTGCGCGGCGGGAAGCCTCGCGGTCCTGTCCGGTTGCGCCACTCAAACGGGCGGGCGCGGTTCGTATCACGTCACCGCTTACAAGCCGCACGACCCGAGCAAGGTGCGGGTGAAGGTTTCGACCTCGACGCAGCATCTCTACGTGATGGAGGGCGACCGGTGCCTGATGGCGGTGCAGGGGAACGTGGGCAAGGCGGACAGTCCGACGCCGAGCGGGCACTTCACGATTTATAACAAGGACAAGACGCGGCGGCGGCAAGGTGAGCCGGATCGCGGGTATCCGATGGCTTACTGGTGCGAGTTCGCGCCGGCGTATGGGATGCACGAGGGCTTTGTGCATCCGTATCCGCACACGCACGGCTGCATCCGGCTGCACAAGGAGGCGGCGGCGCGGATGTTCGCGCTGACGCGGATCGGGACGCCGGTGGACATCGCGCGGACACAGCCGGAGGACGCCACTTTCGGCCAGAAGGTGCAGCGTCTCGACCAGAGCCGCGACCCGGATCCGGATCGGGCGTTCATGCTGTCGTCGGCGTGGTTCCGCGATCCCGCGGGTCCGCTGCTCATCGAGCAATAGCATCCAGCCGGAAAGCGGCTTAATTCTCGCGGTCGCCGGGGGCTCTGTGCAGCATCCGGCGACCGCTTTTTTTTCCCATGAACATGACCACGACGACTGACCCCGCTCCGAAATCCCCGGCACCCCGCGTCAACCTCCGCACGCCTGACGTGATGGCGGCGGTGCAGGCGCAGGTGGAGTCGCACTACCGCAGCGAGGTGGTGGAAAAGCTGCGCGTGAGCGGGGGGACGCTGACCTGCGATGGCGTGACGGTGCGGCTGGCGAAGCAGTTCGGCTTTTGCTACGGCGTCGAGCGCGCGATCGATCTGGCGTATGCGGCGCGGAAGGTTTTCGCGGATCGGCGCGTCTTCATTCTCGGCGAGATCATCCACAACCCGGAGGTGAACGAGCAGATCCGGGCGATGGGGATCAAGAATCTCGTCGGCCAGGAAAGGGAAGCGGACGTGGCTGATCTCTCGGCGGAAGATGTGGTGATCGTGCCGGCGTTTGGGACCGAAGTGGCGACGCTGGCGCGGATCAAGGAGCGCGGGTGCCAGATCGTCGATACGACGTGCGGCGACGTGATGAGCGTCTGGAAACGGGTGCGGCAGAACGCGACGGACGACGTGACTTCGATCATCCACGGCAAGGCCGAGCACGAGGAAACGAAGGCGACCGCGAGCCGCGCGATGGTGAACGGCAAGGGGCACTACCTGATCGTGCTGACGCTCGCGGACACGGATTACGTCTGCGACTACATCCGGCGCGGCGGCGACAAGACGGCGTTTCTGGCGAAATTCAGCGGCGCGCACAGCGAGGGTTTCGATCCCGACCAGCACCTCCGCCGCGTCGGGGTGGCGAACCAAACGACGATGATGCGCGGCGAAACCGAAGAGGTGCAGCGCCGCATCGAAGCCGCCATCCGCGACCGCGACGGCGCGGAGAACGCGAAGCAGAGCTTCCGCTTTTTCGACACGATCTGCGGCGCCACGCAGGAGCGGCAGGACGCGCTGCGCGACATGCTCGCCGACCCGATGGACCTGCTCCTCGTCGTCGGCGGCTACAACAGCTCGAACACCTCGCACCTCGCGGAAATGGGCGAGGCGAAACTCCCGACCTACTTCATCCGCAACGCCAGCCGCCTCGAATCCCGCGAGCGGATCGTGCATTACGACATCCACGCGAAGCGCGAAATCCTCAGCGAGAACTGGCTGCCCGCGCGCCCGCTCGTCATCGGCATCACCGCCGGTGCGAGCTGCCCGAACAACCTGATCGAGGAGTCGATCATCCGCGTCTTCGAGCTGCACGGTGTGAGCCGCGAGCAACTGCTGGCGTAGGCGAATTCCAATTCCGGGTAGGGTGGGCATCCTGCCCGCCGGTTTGGGCATCCTGCCCAAACGATCTTTCCGGTCGCGGGAATTGCGTCGCGGCAGGATGCCGCGACCGGCGGGCAGGATGCCCACCCTACCCGAGAAACTTCTCCAGCCGCCGAGCCACGCTGGCAAAGGAAAGGCGGTCCTTCGCCAGCTCCAGCGCCCGCGTGCTCATCGCCTCGCAATCGTGCGGATGCTCGAGCAAACGCGCGGCGAGATCGAAGAGCTGTTCGTGCGTGCGGCCGTGCCCGCACAGGTCTGGAAAGACGAGCCGCTCCGTCGCGCCGTTGCCGCCGACACACGGCACGCGGCAGAGCAGCGCATCGCCCGCGACCTGTCCCGGCACGGCGCTCGCGTCGAGTTGGAAAACCAATTTGTGCCGCGCCACGACGCGCAAATAGCGCGGGTAAGGCAGCCGCTTTTCCACCACGCGCAGCAACCCTTCCGGGTAGCGCAGGCTCGCCAGCATCCGCCGCCCGCGCCATCCGCCGACATTGAAAACCGTCACCGGCTCCTGCATCGCCTCCGCGAGTTGCCGCACCCCGATCAGCGCCGCGATGTGGTTCCGCGACGGCGTGTCGAACTCCCGCGTCCCGATAAAAATCCCGCGCCGCTCCTCGAGCGGATGCGCGAAATTCCACCGCTCATCCTCCACCGGATACGGCGTCGGAATGAACTCCGCCGCCCGCACCTGCCCGCCCAAATAGAACTGCACGAGGTCCGGTGTCGCCGCGATCGCCCCATCCGCCCGCTCACAAATCTCGTGAAAAAGCCGCAGCTTCGCGGGACTCGCGAGCAGCTCCGCGATTTGCAACGCGCCCGATTCCTTGAACGAAATCGCCACCTTTTTCTTCAAGCCCCGCAACTCCAGCAGCGCCTGTTTGCAGGCATTCAGATCGCTCCGCAGCAACAGCAAAACCGCACCCACCTCCGTCGGGATCGCCGCATCCTTTCGATAAAATCCGCCGCCCATGCAGGCCGCGAATCCGTGGAAATTCACCGGCGGATGCGCCGCCTCATCCGGAGCACCCGCGAAATCGGGAAAGTGCTGCTCCGGGTCACGGCCACCGGGATTGAGAACGGCGAATTTCATCGCGGAATCCGTCGCGGATCCCCCGCGAAAAAGCGAGCCGCGCGCGCGATCCAAAGCTCGTCATCCTGAGCGAAGTGGAGCGCCAGCGAAACGCAGTCGAAGGACCTCTTACTTCTCCCCCTCCGCGACGGGCGCGCACAACGGGGGGAAAAGCAAGAGGTCCTTCGACTCCGCCGGCGCTCCGCTCAGGATGACGGGCTTTTGCTGCGTCCTGCTTCGATCTCCATCGGAAATTCCGGCATTCCAAAACGCGCCTCCCCGGCGCACCTTTCTCCCGTGAACCCTGGACCTTCCTCCCAGAAGTCCCACCTCCTCGCCGCGATGCTCGCCGTCGCCATCGCGGCGGTCGCGCTCATCGCCACGCTGGTTTGGTGCGAGCAGCTCGAGCGCCGCTACATCCACGCGCTCGCGCCCGAGTTCACCGACGAGAAGCTGCAGGGCGTCGCGCTGCAGCGCCACGCCTTCGCGCAGCCGGATCTGCTCGTCCTCTACGGCAGTTCGGAATTGGCGAAAGAAATGCCGAACAACCCGTCGCAATTCTTTCAGGATTATCCGACCGGCTTCCGCGTTTTTCCCGTCGGCAAACCAGGCACTTCCTCCCTCGCCATTTTGCAAAAAGTGGCCGCCGTCGGAGCCGATATCCGCGGGCACAAAGTCGCGTATTCGATGTCGCCGGGCTGGTTCTTCACCGAGGTCTTTGACCCGAAATATTACGAGGGAAATTTCTCCGAGCTGCAGGCCTACGAGCTCGCGTTCAACCGCCACCTCAGCCACGAGCTCAAGCGCGATGTCGCCCGCCGAATGCTCGAATTTCCGAAGACCACGGACAACAAACCGCTCCTCGATTTTGGACTCCGCCGGCTCGCCGGCGACAGCGCGATCGATCGTCTGATTTACGGGATCATCTGGCCGCTCGGCCGCGCGCAAAATCGCGTCGGCCGCATTCAGGATCACGTCGAAGCCGCGCTCCACATTCTCGACGAGGACGAGAAATTGAACCCCGATCCGAAGCGCGGACTGCGCGCGATGAACTGGAACGAAGTGCTCAAGCGCGCCGCGAAATTCGCCAACGCCGCCGCCGTGCAGGCGAAGAAAAACGAGGTCAAGCGCAAGCACTACGCGCGGGCTTCGCGCGACAAAACTTTCCTCACCGCGATGAGCTCCGCACGCGAGTGGACGGACGTAGAGCTGCTGATGCGCACCTTCAACGAACTCGGCGCGGAGCCGCTCCTCCTCAGCATGCCGATCGAAGACATCCGCCTCGAAGTCTATGGCATCTCGCCCGACGCCCGCACCGCCTACCTCGACCGGCTGAACGCGCTCGCCGACAAATATCGCATCGAGCTCGCCGACTTTCGCGAGCACGAAAAGGACAGCAGCTTCACCGTCGATTTTCTCGATCACCTCAGCGGCGAAGGCTGGCTCTACTACAACAAAGTGCTCGACGATTTCTTCCACGATCGGCTCTCGAAAATGTGAGCCCGCGGCCTCTCGGCGCTCGACCCTCAACTCCCATGACTCCCACCGACCAAATCCTCGAAGTGCTCGAAAACATCGCCGAAACCGATGAAGTCCGCACCAACCCCGACCTCGCGCTTTACGAACTGCAAGTGCTCGACTCGATGAAAACCGTCGAGCTCATCGTCGCGCTTTCCAGCGAGCTCGGCGTCGAGATTTCGCCCGCGGAATTCGAGCGCGAAAACTGGGCCACCCCGCGCAAACTCGTCGCAGATGTCCTCGGCCGGATGAGCGCGTGAAGCCAGCGAATGAGCACGCGAATTTCAGCCACGGAAGAACACGGAAGGGCCACGGAAACGGATTTTCTCAACTCTTCTTCCGTGGACCTTCCGTGTGTTTCCGTGGCTAAAAACAACTTCATTCAACACTTCAAACCATGATCGCGCACTGGATCGAAAATCATCCGCGGATGCGCGATGGCGTCCGCCTCTCTCTGCTCACGCTCTACTATCTCGCGGTCATCGCTGGCCTCATCGTGCTTTACGGACGCGGCGATTTCTCGACCCCGGCGTTCGTTTACCAGGGCTTCTGACGGGGCTCATGCATCTCCTCGACCGAATCGATCATTGGGGCCGCGTCGCGCCGGACCGACCCGCGCACGTCAGCGGCGACCGCGTGCTCACGTACGGCGAACTGCTCGCGCGCTCCGATGCGTTCGCGACGTGGATCCTCGATGAATTCGGCGACGACCGCGCGCCCATTGCCGTCTCCGGGCACAAGGAGCCCGAGATGCTCATCGCCTTCCTCGCCGCCGTGAAATGTGGGCGGCCGTACGTGCCGATCGACCAGTCGATCCCGGCGCATCGCGTCGAGCGCATCGTGCAAACCGCGCGCGCCGCCGTCGTCCTCACACCGAGCCGCATCGCCGACGAATCGCGCGAACATCGCGACGTGAAACCGCGGCGGGTCGAGGGCGACGAACCCTTTTACATCCTCTTCACCTCTGGCAGCACCGGCGAGCCGAAAGGCGTCATCATCACGCTCGCCAATCTCGACGCGTTCGTCGCGTGGATGCTCGCGGAACAAGCATTCACGCCCCTCGCCGAGACATTCCTCAATCAGGCACCGTTCTCTTTCGACCTCTCGGTCATGGATCTCTACTGCAGCCTCGTCACCGGCGGGACGCTCTTCAGCATCACGAAAGACGACGTCGGAAATCTCAAAAATCTCTACCTCGCGCTCGCGCGTTCCGGCGTCACGAGTTGGGTTTCGACGCCGTCGTTCGCGCAGATGTGTCTGATCGAAAAGAGCTTCGCGCAGGCGATGCTTCCCGCGCTGCGACGCTTTCTTTTCTGCGGCGAAACGCTCGCGCCCGAGACCGCCTCGCAGCTCATCGAGCGCTTTCCCGACGCGGAAATCTGGAACACGTACGGCCCGACCGAGGCGACCGTCGCGACCACTTCCATCCGCGTCGATCGCGACGTGCTCGCGCGCCATTCGCCGCTGCCGGTCGGGCGCGAAATGCCCGGCACGCGCGTCTTCATTCGCAATGTGGAAACGAACGTGCGCGTGCCGGAGGGCGGGCGCGGCGAAATCATCATCGCCGGACCGAACGTCAGCCCCGGCTACCTCGGCCGCGAAGACCTGACCAGCAAAGCATTCCAGGATCTCGAAGGCACGCGCGCGTATCGCACCGGCGATTGGGGACGCGAGCGCGAGGGGCTCATTTTTTTCGAGGGGCGCATGGACGGGCAGGTGAAAGTGAACGGCTATCGCATCGAGCTCGGCGACCTCGAGGCCAATCTCCGCGCCCTGCCAGAAGTCGCCGACGCCGTCGTCCTGCCGGTGACGAAAGGCGACCGCGTCGATTCGCTCGCGGCCTTCATCGTCCCCGCCGTCGCGCGCACCGGCTCGGATTTCGAGTTTTCGAGCCTGCTGAAAATCGGCCTCGGTGCCCGCGTCCCGGCCTACATGATCCCGCGGAAATTCAAGTTTCTCGACGCCTTCCCGATGACCGCCAACGGCAAAGCCGATCGCCGCAAGCTCGCGGAATTGCTGTAGCGCCCGGCGCACTGCGCCGCGATTCTCCGCCGTGCGCACGCCTCTTAGTTTCGTCCTCGCCGCCATTTTTGTCGTCGCCTTCGCCTCCTCTGCGCTCGCGCGTGAATTCGATCTCTGCCGCGACACGTTCGCGTTTTCGAACGACACCGTTTTCAAATACGGCGTCGATGAGCAGGGCACGCTGCACATCGACAAACGCGACAAACCCGTCGAGTACGGCCACCGCTGTTTCGTCCTCGCGCGGGCGGTTTTGCAGTTCGAGCAGTTCGCGAAATTCGAGCCACACCAGTCGAAACTTTCGCGCGAGGAATATCACCGCATCATCCGCCGCATCTGCCGAATCCCGGTCTGGAGCGCGCCCGGAAAACCGATCGTCGTGCCCGGCTACGCGGACCTCCGCAGCTTCTCCATCGCGTACGAGGGCCTGCTGAAAGAAGACCTCGGCAACTGGCTCCCGACCTATTTCCGCGTCGGCAACTGGCGCATGATGACCGGCCATCCGCGCGCCGGTCAGGCCGCTGGCGCGCGCTGGCTCGCCGAGTCCGTCGAGCGACACCGGCCGCGCGCGATCTACATGTCGCGCTTCCCGTGGATGAACCACGCCGTCGTCGTTTACGCGCTGCAACGCCGCGCGAACGGCGACCTCCACTTCCTCGTTTACGATCCGAATCATCCCGGCTCCCCGAACTTCGTGGACTACCGCGCGAGTGAACGCAGCTTCGAGTTTCCGCGCTCCTGGTACTTCCCTGGTGGCCGCGTGAACGTCATGCGCATCTTCCTCTCGCCGCTGCACTGACGGGCCGCGTTTTCGCCGCATGTCTCTGCTCGCATCGGTGACCGGACCCGAACCGCATCCGCTCATCCTCATCCCGTTCGCGCTGCTGCTCGCGGCCATCGCCATCGCACCGCTCGCGATCAAGCACGCGTGGGAGCGGGCATATCACTGGGTCGCGCTCGGGCTCGGCGCGATCACCGTCATTTACTACCTCGCCGTGCTCCGCGAGCCCGCGCCGATGCTGCACACGGCGATCGAATATCTCAGCTTCATCGCGCTCGTCGGCTCACTCTTCGTCGTCGCCGGCGGCATCCACATTCGCGTGAAAGGCGAGGCCACGCCGCGCGTCAATTGCCTCTTCCTCCTCATCGGCGCGATCGTCGCCAACGTCATCGGCACCACCGGCGCGTCGATGCTTTTGATCCGCCCGTGGATTCGCATGAACCGCTACCGGATCACCGCTTTCCACATCGTTTTTTTCATCTTCATCGTCAGCAATATCGGCGGCTGCCTCACGCCCATCGGCGACCCGCCGCTGTTCCTCGGCTATTTGAAAGGCGTGCCCTTTTGGTGGGTGCTGGAGCATTGCTGGCAGGCGTGGGCGCTCGGCGTCGGACTGCTCATCGCGGCATTTTATTTCGCCGACCGCCGCAATTTTCTCCGTGCTCCTCTGGAAGTGCGAGAGCGGGAAACCGCGCACGAGGAATGGCACTTCGCCGGGCTGCACAACGTCGCGTTCATCGCGCTCATTCTCGTCGGCGTCTTCCTTCCGCTCGGCTACCGCGAGTGCGCGATGACCGCCGCCGCGCTCGGTTCGTGGTTCACGACGAAGCGCGAAATCCATCGCGCCAACGAGTTCACTTTTCATCCGATCAAAGAAGTCGCGTGGCTCTTCGCCGGCATCTTCACCACGATGGTCCCCGCGCTCGGATTCCTCGAGCGCCACGCCGCGCAACTCGGCCTCCACAGCGAGACGCAGTTCTATTGGCTGACGGGCGGCCTCTCCGCGATGCTCGACAACGCACCGACCTACCTCGCGTTTTTTGCGTCCGCCTTCGGCCTCTTCGGCCTCGATATGAACCGCCCGGCGGACGTTGCCACCTTCGTCACCGAGCACGCCAATTTCCTCCGCGCCATCTCGCTCGGCGCGGTCTTTTTTGGCGCCATGACCTACATCGGCAACGGCCCAAATTTCATGGTCAAAGCCATCGCCCAGCACGCGAAAGTCGAGACTCCCGGATTCCTCGGCTACCTCCTCCGGTTCGCGATTCCGATCCTGCTGCCGATTCTTTTTTTAATCAGCCTGCTCTTCTTTTCAAAACCTTCGAGCTTGTGAGAACGCGCACGCCCTCCGGTCATCCTGAGCGCAGCGAAGCGCAGTCGAAGGACCTCTTACTTCTCCCCTGTGGGAGAATGCGACAGGTGAAAGCGCACCGTTTTCTCCACCGCCTCCGCCCGCGGAAAAGTAAGAGGTTCTTCGACTCCGGTCCGCTGCGCTTCACTGCGCTCAGAATGACTTCAGGATGCTGACCCCGCTCGATCTCAAGCTCGTCCGCGACATCGGCAAGATGAAGGGGCAGATCATCGCGGTGAGCCTCGTGATGGCGTGCGGGCTCGCGATGATGATCATGGCGCGGAGCCTCATCCTTTCGCTCGAATCGACGCGCGACGCCTACTACGAGCAGCACCGTTTCGCCGACGTTTTCTGCGACGTGAAGCGCGCGCCGAATTCGCTCCGCACCCGGCTCGCGCAGCTCCCCGGCGTCGCCGCTGCCGAGACGCGCGTGACCGGGAAAATCACGCTCGATTTGCCCGGTCTCGCCGAGCCCGCAGACGGGATGATTTTCTCGCTGCCGGAAGATCGGCCGCAGCAGCTCAATCAACTGTTCATCAGGCGCGGACGCCTGCCGGAGCCCGGCAGCCGCAGCGAAGTTGTGGTCGGCGAAGCGTTCGCCAAAGCGCATGGATTCGAGCCGGGGAATGAGCTCACCGCGCTCATGCACGGCGCGCGCGTGACGTTGAAAATCGTCGGCATCGTCCTCTCGCCGGAGTTCGTCTTCGAGGCGCGCCCCGGCGAGACGCTGCCCGACAACCGGCGCTTCGGCGTTTTCTGGATGAACGAGCGCGAACTCTCGACGGCGTTTCAACTCCACGGCGCGTTCAACAATGTGCTCGTCGATGTCGCGCCGGGACAGGCAACCACGCCGGTCATGGCGGCGCTCGACCGCGTCCTCGCGCCGTATGGAGGGCTCGTCGCGTACAGCCGAAAAGATCACCCGTCCGCGGTGCGGCTCAGCGATGAACTCAGTGTGCTGCACGGGTTGTCGTTCGCCTTCCCCGCGGTCTTTTTGAGCATCGCCGCATTCATGACGAGCGCGGTGCTCACACGCGTGATCCGGCTCCAGCGCGAGCAGATCGCACAGCTCAAGGCGTTCGGATATTCCTCGCGTCAGGTAGGGGTGCATTACCTGAAATTCGCGCTCGTCATCGTCGCCATCGGCACGGTCGTCGGCGGGATCGCGGGGATCATTCTCGGCACGAAAGTGGTCGGCGTTTACCACCGCTTTTTTCAATTCCCCGAGCTGAATTTTCACCCCGACATTCCTGCAATCGGCGTGGCTTTTCTCGTGAGTTCGGGGGCCGCTTTTGTCGGCGTCATCGGCGCGGTGCGGCAGGCCGTGCGGCTCCCACCCGCCGAGGCGATGCGCCCCGAGCCGCCCGCCAATTTTCGCAAATCGCTGTTCGAGCGGATCGGTCTCGGCCGCCTCGCGAGCCCCGGCTTTCGAATGATTTTGCGCAACATCGAGCGCCGTCCGTGGCAGGCCGTTTTCACGGCATTCGGCCTCGCGCTCGCGACCGGCATTCCGATCGTGCCCGGCGCGATGCGCGACGGCATCAGCTACATCCTCGATTTCCAGTGGGAAAAAGCGCAGCGCCAGGACGTGACGCTCGCACTCATCGAGCCGGGCTCCGGCTCCGCGCTCAGCGACATGCGGCACCTCCCCGGCGTCATTTCCGCCGAGCCGTTTCGCAGCGTCCCCGCGCGCCTGCGCTTCGGAAATCGCTCGCGCCGGCTCGGCGTCACCGGCGTCACCCGCGAGGCACTTTTAAACCGCGTGCTCGACGCCGACGGCAGGCCGATTCCGCTGCCGCCGGACGGCCTGCTCGTCTCCGCGAAGCTCGCCGAAATCCTCGGCGCGAAACCGGGCGACAGCATCCTGCTCGAGGTGCAGGAGGGCCGACGCCCCACGCGCGAGGCCGTGATCAACGGGCTGATCACCGACTACGCCGGCGTCGCGGCGTACATGGAAATCGGCTCGCTCCAGCGGCTCATGCGCGAAGGTGAAACCATCAGCGGCGCGCATCTCGCCGTCGATCGCGGGCGGTGGGATGAGTTCCTCGCGGAGGTGAAAGAGTCGCCGCGCGTCGCCTCGCTCGCGATCAAAAGCGCGGTGCGCCAGAGCTTTCGTAAAAGCACCGCCGAGATGATCGGCATGATCCAGACGCTCTACTTTTCGTTCTCGATCATCGTCGCTTTCGGCGTCGTTTATAACAGCGCGCGCATCGCCCTTTCCGAGCGCAGCCGCGATCTCGCGACGCTCCGCGTCATCGGCTTCACGCACCGCGAAGTCGCCGCCGTCATGATCGGCGAAATCGCGCTGCTCACCCTCATCGCGCTGCCCGTCGGGCTCGTCATCGGCAGCTTTCTCGCGAGCGCGATCATCCACACCGCGAGCTCGGAAACAGTCCGGCTGCCGCTCGTCCTCAGCTCGCGGAGTTACGCGACCGCCGTGCTCATCGTGCTGAGTTCGGCGACGATCTCGTGCATCGTCGTCAGCCGCCGCATCCGCGATCTGGACCTGCTCAGCGTGTTGAAAGCGACGGAGTGAAATCGCTAACCTGCGAACGATGCTAAAGTCCTCCGAGTGAAAACCAGCCCGAGCACCTCCGCTGCCCGACCGACCGCGAATGCCCGCCCACAAAAGCGCGGAGCGTGGCGCAAGGGCATCCCGTACGTGATCGCCGCTGCGTTGCTCGCGGCAATCGTTTGGGGCTTGATCCCGAAGCCGGTGGAAGTCGAGACAGCGAAGATCGAAAAAACTCCGCTCATTGTTTCCGTGCTCGAGGAAGGGAAGACCCGCATCCGGCATCGCTTCATGATCTCGCCGCCGGTCGCCGGATTTCTCAACCGCCTCGACCTCCGCGCCGGTGCTCCGATCGAAGCCGGGAAGACCGTGCTCGCGACGATTCGCCCGCAGCTTGCCAGTTTTCTCGATCCCCGCGCGCGGGCCGAAACCGAGGCGCGGGTGCAGGCGGCACAGGCCTCGAAAATGCGCAGCGCGGCGCAGGTCGAGCGCGCCCGCTCGGCCCTCGATCTCGCGGAAAAAGATCGCGACCGGTCGGTGACATTGAAGGCGAAAGGCGCGATCTCCGCGCGCGAATGGGACGCGGCGGAGAATCAAGTCGCGGTGCTCAGCCGCGAATTGCGCGCGGCGGAATTTGCGCAGCAAGTCGCGGAGTTCGAGCTGACGCAGGCGCAGGCGGCGCTGCAACAGGCGGAGAATCCCGCGGCCGAAACCGCGGAGCCGATGAAGATCGTCGCGCCTGTTTCCGGCTACGTGCTCAACGTGATGGAGGAGAACGCGCGCATCGCCGCCGCGGGCATGCCGATCATGGAAGTCGGCGATCCCGCCGATCTCGAAACCGAGATCGAGTTGCTCTCGAGCGATGCGGTCGGCGTGCGGCCGGGTGCCGAGGTTTCGATCGAGCAATGGGGCGGCGACCAACCGCTGCGCGGCAAAGTCGCCGTGATCGAGCCCGGCGGATTCACGAAGGTTTCCGCGCTCGGGGTCGAGGAGCAGCGCGTGAAAGTGCGCGTCGAATTCGTCGATCCGCTGCCCGCCGATCATCCGCTTGGCGACCGTTTCCGCGTCGAGGCGCGCATCATCACTTGGCGCGGATCGGACGTGCTCCAGATTCCCACCGGCGCGCTTTTCCGCCGCGGCGGCGACTGGATGACCTTCGTCCTCGACGCCGGAAAAGCCCGCCTCACCAAAGTCGAAGTCGCGCACAACAACGGCACCGCCGCCGAAATCCGCTCAGGCCTGACGCAAGGTCAGACTGTGCTTTTGCATCCGCCCGACGCGGTCACCGACGGCGCCGCCGTCCGCGCCCGCACGAGCGCGCGGTGAACGATTTGAGGTTCAAAGAGCGCGCAGATATTCCGGGTAGCGCACTCGTCCCGAGTGCTGGTTTCGGCGTCCTGCCGAAACGAACTTTCGAGATGGTGGCGAGTTTTGCTGATCTGCTCGGTTCGGAAAAGTTCGTCGAGGCGGGACGCCTCGACCAGCACTCGGGACGAGTGCGCTACCCGGATCCCTGACCGGTGCCTGCCGTCAATTCGCGGGGATGCCGGCGGGGCGGTCGGAGAGCTTGGGCGTGGGGATGCTCGCGGTCGTTGGCGCGGCTTCGCGGTGGCCGCCGGCGATCTGCAGATTTCCGCTCGCGAGGCGGCGGAGTTGCGGGCGCGATTTGGTGGAAGTGTAGTTCGTCTGGCCTTGGAAATCGCCGTTCACGCCGAACTTCGAGAGCGTGTAAATCTTCGGCCCGGTGGCGAGCAGGACGTAGAGATTGTTCGCCGTGTCGAACTGCACCTGCGGCTCATTCCCGTCGAGCATCGGGCCGATTTGCTGCGTGCAAAAAATCGTCCCCGTCTCGCGATCCTCGATTCGCGCATACAAATTTTTGTGCGCCGTGTCTTGAAAACTGACGAGCGAAATGACGTGCGTGGCCCCCGCGTTCGGGTAGCCGTCCGGCACGCCGACGCTCTGCTGCCAGACGACGTGGCCCTCGCTGATCCCGATCGCGTCCGGCCGCGAGGCAAAGAATTTGTCGAGCTGCGCCGAGTAGATCGTCGCCTTGATTTTATAAACGCCGAACTCCCCGAGTGCGAAAAGCGTGTTGAGATCGACGGTGCGTTTCACGCTTTCGCCGGCCTTCAGCTCGAGGCCGTCGAGGTGGTAATCGGGATTGCGCGGCGGGATGATATTTTCGGTCGAGCCGTTGTTGATCTGGAAGCCGAACCACTGCGTCCCCCCGTCCTCCAGCTTGAGGTCGCGCCCGGACAGGTTCGTCACGCTGACGGTGGCGACGACCGGTTCGTAGCGGAGGAAATTGCGGCGCTTGATCTGAAGATCGACGGAGACCTGGCCGTGCGCGGTGAGCGTCGCGGCGAGGCTGGTGAAGAGGAGAACGAGGGTGCGGAGTCGGTTCATTTTTTGACGGGAGGAGTGCGGGAGATGGTGCGGAAGCCGATGAATTCCTCGCCTTTGCTCGCATCATGGTCGGCGATTTTTTTGTCAAGGCGGACATCGCCGGTGCTGAAGTTGCCGCCTTTTAAAACCGGGAACTTTGCTTTGTCGGGCCACGCGACCCATTCGCTGACATTGCCGGCCATGCCGATCACGTCGAATGGGCTTTTGTCGCCTTTTTGCAGATCGGCATCGCCCCACCAATTGAAGCCATCGACCTTCCCTTTCGCGGCAGGATCGCCGGCGTTGAAATCAGCGTTGGAGTTGACCTTTTTCTGGTCGAACTCGTTGCCCCACGGATAGACGAGCCCTTGTTTCCCGCGCGCCGCGGCTTCCCATTCGTCCTCGGTCGGCAGCTCGCGCCCCTTCCATTTCGCGTAGGCGTAGGCATCCCACCACGTCACGACGATGGCCGGCGAATTGAGCGAAATCGGCGCGCTGTGGGCGGCACCGTTGGCCTTGGCCTGGCCGTAATAAATGTCCCAGTTCTCTGGCGCGTGGTTGAGCATGCGCGGCTGTTTCGGATGGTTCAGCTCGGAGTCGGCGGTCGGGTGTTTTTCGAGATAGGCGAGGAAGCGCGCGTACTGCCCGATCGTGATTTCGTATTTGTCGATCCAGAAAGTGTTGAGATGCGCGGTGCCGTTGCTGGTCGGGTAGTCGCCGGCGGGGATCTCGATTTGCACGTCGAGGATGCGCTCGTTGGAGTTGAAAAATTTCCACCAAATGACCGCGATGACGGCCAAAAGGGTGAGCGACATGCTGGCGATCGTGAGGATGAGCGAACGCTTTTCCGCGCGGCGCGCGGCCTCGACGGCTTCGATCGCCTTGCGGTCTTGCGCGCTGATTTTCGCGGCCTCGATGGGGACGATTTTCGGCTCGAGCGCCTTCACGCCTTGCAGCAGCGCGCCCCAGCCGCTCAACGCGCTCGGGCCGACCTGGACCATGCGGCTGAGCAGCGCGCGGAGGCCGGGCGACAGGCTCTGTGCAGAGGGCGAGACGGAAAGCATGATGCGGCCAAGGGCCTGCATTTCCTGCTCGGGCGTGAGCTGCTGGTCGGCGATTTGCGTCGCGAGATTGGAAAGGTGCGTCGTGCCGTCGAGGCCGAGGTAAATGCACGACGCGTCGAGCGCGGAATGCGGGATGTTGTGTGTCTGGAGGTAGGCCAGCGCGTCCGCGACCGCGCGGAGGATTTTGAGCGCCTGCGGCTCCTCGATTTTCTGACCGCTGGTCTGATATTCCGCGAGCGTGTGGCCATCGACGTACTCGTGCGCGTAGAAGATGCGGCCCCCGACTTCCCCCGCCTCGTACACCGAAAGGATGGAGGGATGCTGGACGTGGGCCTTGCCGCGCGCGTCGGCGATGAAGCGCGCTTTTTGCGCCTCGTCGGCGGCGCGGCTGGCGTCGAGGACTTTCAGGCCGACGGGTCGATTGATCGAAATCTGGATCGCCGCGTAAACCCTGCCCCAGCGGCCTTCGCCGAGCTGGCTGACGACCTGATACGCGCCGAGCGTGGCACCGATGAGCGACTCGCGCTCGGTCCCGTCCGCGGTGTCTGGCGCCGTCAGCGCGACGGGCTGAGGAGGCGGCGCGACAGGCGCCGGGACGGTCGCGACGCGGGGCTGGGGAATGGCCTTGGGAGCGGCAGCGACGCGGGGTTGCGCGGTGGCTGCGACCTGCGGGCGGGCGGGCGAAACTGGCGTCGCCACACGCGGCTGCGCGGTCGGTTGGGCGGGACGGGCAGAAGGTTGCGCGACGGCGCGGGGCTGCGCGGGATTGGCGGCGACCGCGCGGGGTTGCGCGACGGGAACGGCAGCCACCCGGGGCTGCGCTGCCGGCGTCGCCGCGACGGCGCGCGGCTGCGCGGCAGCGACTCGCGGGACCGCGACCGGCACCGGGACGGCTGCCGGTGGCGCGGGCGGCGCGGCAAATTCCCGCCCGATCGCCGCGATCAAATCCGCGGGCTCGAACGGCTTTTGCAGCACCTGATACCCGCGCGTTTGCTCCGCGTAATCCGACAAGTCGTAGCCGCTGATGAAGATCACCTTCGCGCTGGGAAAGCGCTTCACCACAGCATCGCGGAGCATCAGGCCATTCATCGGCTCCATCACCACATCGGTGATCAGCAGGTCCACGCCCCCCATCGCCGCCGCGGCTTGCAGCGCCACGCCGCCCGCGCCGGCGGGGCGCACGTCGTGCCCCGGCAGTTGTTGCAGGGTCGCGATCAGCGATTGCAAAATGTCCGGGTCGTCGTCGGCCAGAATGATGTTCATGGAGCGGAGTCTTTTTCGAGAGTGGGTGGGGCGGGAAATTGCGAGCCGAGTTTCGGCGGATCGGCCCGGCTGTCCTGCAGCTCGCCCTTGTAATAGAGCCGGACGAGGTAGCCAAAATATTTCCGGTCCTCGCGCCCCGATTCGCGCGGGTCGGCGCGCGGCTGCGTGTATTCGACCTCGAGCGTCTCGGTATCGCGCTCGGCCCAATCCGGCGGCGTGCTGGCCCACCGCGAGCTGACGTTCGCGTTGGTTTCGATCACGTTTTTGCCGCCGACCTGATCGTAGAAAAGGACGTGAATCACCACATCGCGCACACCGACTTTGGCGCGGGCCCGCGCTTTCAACGGGACTCGGAGCACGAACTTTTTGTCGGCCGCCGCATCGTTCAAATCGACGGAAGCGATCTCGCCGAGCCCGAGTACCGCGTCCGCATTCGTCCGCGAAACCGGCGCGCCCGTGAGTCCCGGCCCCGCCTCTTTTTGCGCTGCCATCATCGCCATCGCCTGGCTCTGCTTCAGCCGCGCATCGGCCGCGATGAAGTATGAGCCGGCCGATTCCCCCATCTCGTAGATCTTTTTCCAATGCTCCGCGGCCCGGTCCGGCGCGGCCATTTTCTCGAAAGTGAGCGCCAGCTCCGCGAGCACCTGCGCGCTGGAGGGTTCGAGCAATTGCGCCTCGCGCAGCTTCGTCAGCGCGCCGTTCATGTCGCCGCGGTCGCGCAGGGTTCGCCCCTGCTCGATCAACTCCTGCCCGAGCGTTTCCGGCGGCGGCCGTGGCGCCAGTTTCTCGACCGGCACCGGCACCGGTCGGCTCGGCGGGGCGATGGGCGCAGAAATGGTCGGGACTGTTTCACGCATCGTCACCGGGGGATCGAGGAGCGGTGCGGCGAGCGCATCCGGGGATGGAGGTTGCAGGGAGAGCGTCGCCGGTTTGCTGATCTTGGCGACGGTCATCGGAGCGGGATTCACGCGCGCCTCCGCCGCGAGCGCGGGCAGCGGTTGTCGCGTCGCCAGCGCCCAGGTGATCGCGCCGATTTGCGCGAGCGCCGCCGCCCCGAGCACACTGCTCGCCACGACGAAAGTCTTCCCGACCGTCTGCCGGGTGATGGGGGAGCTGGCGGGCATGGGGGCGGGGAGACTAGGAGGCGGGTGGGAGGGTGTCAAACGAGGGCCATTCCCGGTAGTGGCTCAGTTTGCACGCATCGGCTGCGGAAGACGGGCGTCCCGCCTGTCTTCCGCAAACTAAGCCACCAGCCAATTCCCCCTTCGTCCTCGTCCTCGAATTCGTTTGCGTTTTCGAGGACGAGGAGGCGCCCGGCGCAAACCCCGCCAAGATTCCCCGCTCTCCGCGATTAACTCACCCCGCATGCCCCGCCTTCGCCGGGGAAAATGTCTCCCGTCCCGGCGTCCTCCACCTCTCGCTCGAATCGGCCATCCGCATGGCCCTCGCGAAGAATTTCACCATCGCCGCCGCGCGCTTCGATCCGCAGATCGCACGCGCCCGCGTGACGCAGGAACTCGGCGTTTTCGATCCGCGGTTCCGACATCACGGCCCAGCGCTCCGAGACCTCCACGCGCTCGCTTTTTCGGAATGGACGCCGCCTCACCGACACCGAACTCCGTGCCGACAATGCCGGCCGACTCGGCAGCGTCATCCGCGACGACACCGTCAGCGCCGGCTTCAGCGGCACCACGCCGCTCGGCACCGATTACGACCTCAGCCTCGGCAGCGGCAACAACACCGGCAGCGCCAGCCGTTTCGACGACACCTTCGGCTCGAACGCCTCGCTTTCACTCACCCAGCCCCTCCTCCGCGGCTTCGGCCCGACCGCGAATCTCGCGCCGCTCCGCATCGCGCGGAACAACGCGCTCGTCTCCGAATGGGCGCTGCGGAAGCAGATCATCGACACCATCACGACGACCTACTTCGTTTACACCGAGCTCCACTTCGCCCACGAAAATCTCCGCGTCGCCGAGCGCTCCCGCGACCTCGCGCTCCAGCTCCTCACCGACAATACGAAGCGCGCCGAAATAGGCGTCATGTCGCCGCTGAACATCACCACCGCGCGGGCCGAGGCGGCGGCGCGAAAAGAGGGCGTCATCCTCGCGATCACGCAGGTCCGCGATAACGAAAACCTCCTCAAGCAACTCGTCACCACCGACCTGGAACCGATGCTCGGAGTCCGCGTGGAAATCGAGCCGCCGCCATCGCCGCGCTTCACCGCCGACGTGCGCGCCGGCATCGCCGATGCGCTCACGCTCCGGCCCGACTACCAGCAGGCGCTCCTCGAAATCCGCCTCCGCGACATCACCGTCGCCCTCAAGAAAAATGAGGCCCTCCCCCGCCTCGACCTCACCGGCAGTCTCAAACTCCTCGGCCTCGCCGGCGACTTCACCGGCAGCGTCGGCCGCATCGGCCAGCGCGACCGCACCGACTGGAGCGCCGGCGCGATTTTCAGCGTCCCAATTCCAAATCGCGAAGGCCGCGGCAGCGTCGCCGCCGCCCAGCTTTCCGCCGCGCAATCGCTCATCAATCTCCAGAGCCTCGAGCAGCAGCTCGTCGTCGATGTCGATCAAGCTTCGCGCCAAATCACGACCTCCCGCGAGCGCATCGTCTCCACCACCGAGGCCAGCGCCATCGCGCAGGAAAGCCTCTCCGCCGGCGAAGAACGCCTCCGCGCCGGAGCCGGCACCACCTTCGAAGTCCTCGAACTCCAAAAGAAACTCATCGAAGCCGCCGCCGCCGAACTCCGCGCCCGCTCCGACTACAACAAAGCCGTCTCCGAATACCACCGCCAGACCGGCGTGACCCTCCGCCTCTACCACGTCGTCGTGGAATAACGGAGCCTCCGCGGTCGCGCGCGTGAGAGAGGTCTTCGCCGCGGGGCAGGAAATTTTGTGAATTCCAGCCAAGTGTTGAAAATCGGCGCAAGGAGGAAGACAGTCCACCCGCGCCCGCCCCCCGACGATGAAAGACATCCGCACGACGATCGATAAAGCCCCGCAATGGACCGTGATCGCCATCGGTCTCACGCTGGCGTTGAGCCTCGGCATCGCCATCCCCAGCACCCACGGGAACATCCTCACCGGCGTCGCGAAATTCGCGGGCGCCGCCACCTTCATCTGCGCGCTCATCTGGCCGCGGACGATGCTCTACGGTCTGGTCGTCATGGCCGGGAGCCTCGACTTCTTCAAGCGGCTGCTGACGGTCTTCGGCCAGTTCTCGCAAAACGACCTGGCCGTCATCCTCACCATCGCGCCACTCACCCTCGGCGGCGTCCTCTGCGGCCACATCATCCAACGCATTTTCAAGCACGGAAAAATCCTGACACCCCGCGAGTGGATCATCCTTTCCTGCGCCGGGACCGCCATCGGCATCTCCTTTCTCAAAGCCACGCTGGCGTCCCACAATATCCTTCGCGCCGGGCAGTCCGTGATCGACGGCATGACCTACATCCTTTGCGTCCTCCTCGTCGTCGGCCTCCTGAACGACGCCCGCGCAGCCCTGCGTTACCTGACCTTTGTTTTGTGGATTTTCTTCCCCGTCGCACTCTACGGCCTCGTCCAATACTTCTTCGGGCTGCGGAGCTTTGAAATTGATTACCTCCGCTCGGGATGGACGATTTCGATCTCCGAATTGCTCGACGTCAGGCCGCGCATCTTCTCGACCTTGAACTCCAGCCATGCCTTCGGTGTCTGCATGGCGATGCTCAACGTGCTCGCGGTCGCGCGGGCATACATCTACTTCCGCCGGCAACGGGCGTTTCGGGTGACCGATCTTTTGCTCATCGCGAGTTTCACCGCTGGACTGATCTTTAGCTTCGGCCGGACGGCATGGGTGCAGGCGTTGATGGGCATCGCCGGCATCTTCTTTTTTACTTCGTCCTTTCGCACCAAGCTCTTCTACAGCCTTTCAGGCGGAATCTTTCTCCTCATCCTGCTGAACTCCGAATACATCCTCGACAAGCTGCCCGAGTGGGAGCGCGACCTGCCCATGAACTCGGCCTCGGAAATGCAGGCATTTCGCATCGGCACCTACTCCGAGCGGCTCATCGGATTCTCGAAGTTTGTGAAAGACCGCTCCTACTGGACTCCTTTCGGCGTCGAAGGTTTTTCGACCGAAGATCAGCGCAACGTGGATATTTATTACTCCCACGATGCCTTCACCAATGCCCTCCTCAATTACGGGATCGTCGGAGTCGGCATCCTATCGGTGATCGGGACCATCTTTCTCGTCCAGATTCACAAAGGAATCCTTTCGGTCAAAGATCGCGAATTGCGCATCTGGGGTGCGTCCGCGGCAAGTGCCTGTTTCGCGGTCTTCTTCTCCGGCTTCCTCTCGGGTTCGAGTGTCACCGTTTACCCGATCAATTTCCTGTTTTGGTCCTTCATC
>JAYVPW010000116.1:0-21076 GCA_043777315.1 Spartobacteria bacterium
TCGCGGCGCACGCGGACGCTCCACGACGAGTTGAATTGCGCGATCACGCCGCCCTCCAACTCAAAAGTCGCGTAGGCTGAATCGTCCGCCGTGCAGCGATACGGCACTCCTTTTTCGTCCCTGCGCTCCCGCACGTGCGTGGCTCCGAGGCAGCTCAACGCCTGCACTTTTCCGAACAGATTATCGAGCACGTAGCGCCAGTGGCAGAGCATGTCCACGATGATGCCGCCGTCGTCTTCCTTCCGATAATTCCACGACGGCCGCTGCGGCTCGACCACGTCCCCCTCGAAAACCCAGTAACCGAATTCGCCCCGCACGCTCAGGATTTCGCCGAAGAATCCCGAGTCGATCAGCGTCTTCAATTTCACCAATCCGGGCAGCCAGAGCTTGTCCTGCACGACCCCGTGTTTGACCCCCGCGCGCTGCGCGATCTCGTAGATTTCGTATGCCGCCGCCGTGCTCACTGCGGTCGGCTTTTCGCAATAAATATGCTTGCCGGCTGCGATGGCTTGCTTGACCGCGTCAGCCCGACGCCCTGTGGTCTGCGCGTCGAAATAAATGGCGTTGTGCGGATCGGCGAGCGCCGCATCGAGATCGGTGCTGAATCGAACCCGGCTGTCCATCGCCGCGAGTTCCGCCAGCTTCGCGCTATTCCGCCCGACGAGTATCGGGTCCGGCATGATCGTCTCGCTCTCGCTGATCCGCACGCCGCCCTGCTGCATGATCGCGAGGATCGAGCGGATGAAATGCTGGTTCTTACCCATCCGGCCGGTGACGCCATTGAGGATGATGCCGATGCGGTGAGTGGTCATTTTGACGGAGTTAAAGTTGGCGGCTAATCGTCAATGCAACGGACTAATCCTCATCCTCATCCGAGCCCCAGAGGTGCTCCTGCGTCCATTTGGCTTCGTAAAGCTTGCACAGTCCGATCGCGGGCGCGACGCCGCCGGTGAACGATGCGGCGGTGGTGTATTGCTTGTCTTCGTCGTATGTCCCGACGGCGATGACGACGTGCTCGAAATGCTCGCTCAGGGTTTCAAAAACGCGGTCGATGGCTTCCTGTTGGGATTGATTCATGGGCGTGGATTCAAGGTTGGCGGCGCGTCGGTGCATTGCGGCCATGCGCCCGCGGGCAACGGCGGCGCATCGGCTCCGGCGAGCGGCAATGTCCCGTCGAGCTCCTGCCGCCAATGCGCCACGTCGCCCGCCGGACCATAGCAGTAGATCATGCGGAGCGGCGTGTCGCCGGTGTTCGTGAGTTGGTGGAAAACGCCGGGCGGAATGTAAACCATCTGCCCGCCGGTGATCGTCCGGCGCTCTTCGCCGAGGCAGATTTCGCCCCTCCCCTCGACGACAAAATACACCTCCTCCTGCTCCTGATTGTGCCACGGCACCTGCCCGCCGCGCGGGTCGAGCGTCACATTTCCCATCGCAAAATTCGTCGCCTGAATCGTCGCCGCGCCGCCGGCGAGATTCTGCGTCAACCGGCCCGCGGGGTAGCGGCGGCCCGGGATTCGGGAGAGGTCGGAGATGAGCATCGGGTTACTTCTCCGGGGGACCGAAGAACGTGGGATAGACGCCGCCAGCGAGTACGCGGCCGACGTACAGCGCGAGTTCCCGCGCGTGGTAATCACCCCACATGCTCGACTCGCCACACGGCACCTTGCGGCCCGGCGGGACGTAATCCCAGCCATTCGGACGATGATAAATCGAGTGCAGCAGAAGGCCTTGGTGATTCGGATCGGTGCTCAGATACGCCTCCGAAAAGAGGGTATCGGCGATTGTCAGCCCGCCGTGCCAGTAGCGGCCGGCCTCGTCGTTTTTGCCGCGTTTGCGGAGATAATGCCCGAGGCGCAGCAACCCTTGCGCGGCGATCGCCGCGGCCGAGCTATCGACGGGCTCGTGCTCGTTGAAAGGGTCCGCCGGTCGGTCCAGATAGTTCCCGAGCTTCGCGAGCCCCGGCGCTCCCGTGTCCCAATACGGGATCCCGTCCGTCGGCGTGTTCGCGAGGTAGAATTCGCACGTCGCTTTCGCAGCATTCAGCATCACAGCCTCGACCGCCTCCCGCCCTCCGACCCGCTCCAGCTCTTGATTCCCGAGCGTCGCGATCCATTCGAGCTGCTCGGAGAATCCGCACATGATCCACGCCAGACCGCGCGTCCAAGTCGTGAAAGGCGAGTAGCCCTGCTGCGAATTTGGGCAGCGATACGAGCCGTCGTTGACGTTGAAAATGCTCTCGTGCGCCACGCGCCCGCGCACGTCGTACGCATCCCGCGACGCGCCGTAAAAAACGGCCCACTTCGCCGTCGCCCGCGCGTGCTCCACGAGGCGGCGCAGCAGCGAAATCTTCTCGTCGCGTTCCCCCATGAGCACATGCCCGAGCTGATGCGAAAGCGCCAGTGCGCGCAGCGAGCGGATCGTGTCGGCGAAAAGCGAGTGCGGGCCGTTGAACGAGTAAATGTAACCCTCGCCGTTCGCCAGATGAGTCCACCGCATCGCCTGCACCGCGCCGGAGCATTTCAGCGCGAGCTCGTAAATCTGCCGTTCGCGATCGTTCGCCTCGATCCGCCCCTCCCGCATCAACCGCCACAGATTTCCGTACGTGCTCACGTTATTGAAGCCGTGGTCATGCACGCCGGTATGCGTGAGATGGTGCGCCATCCGCTCGATCGTCCGGTCGCGTCCGAGCCGGAGAAACGTTTCATCGCCGGTCGCGTCGAACTGCAAAATCGCCGAGCCGTACACGAAGCCCTGCGTCCACTCGGTCCAACCACGCGAAGTGTATCGGCCCGCACTAGTGAAGACCGGCGTCGCTGCTCCCGGCTTTTCGTCAGCGTCGATCGACCAGATTTTCGACGCCGAATGTTCCCAGACCCGGCGGGCCTTTCGCTGCAAATCCTCGGGGCGGAGATCTTGATTGATGCGGATCATGGCGAGAATTCGAATCGCCTCAGATGGTCCGCAGATGGAACCCGCCATCGACGTGGAAGACCTGACCCGTGGAGTACGGAAAATGTCCGAGCGCAATCGCGGTCACGCATTTCGCCACGTCCTCGGGCTTTCCCCAGCGGTTGAGCGGCGCGAGACCGTCCGCAAAAAGAGCGTCGTATTTTGCCTTCACCGGCCCAGTCATGTCGGTCTCGATCACGCCCGGCTGGATCTCAAAAACGCCGATGCCGAACTCCGCGAGCCGCACCGCGAACAACTTCGTCATCATCCCGATTCCAGCTTTGGTGATGCAGTAATCACCTCGGTTCGTGGAGACCGCGAACGCGGAAATGCTCGAGACATTGATCACCGCCCGCGCAAGATCCTCGATCGCGGGTGACGCCGCGATCAGCTTCGCCGCGGCTTGCGTGAGAAAATACGGGCCCCGCAAATTGATCCCCATGACTTGATCGAAGCTCCCCTCCGTCGCGTCGAGGAGGTCTGCCCGGCCCGGCGAAGTGATCCCCGCGTTATTTACCAGCAGATCAAGGCGGCCAAATTTTTCGCGCACGAACTCGATCATCCGCGCGCGATCAGCCGCCCGCGAAACATCGCCCTGCACCACTTCGATCCGCACCGTTTCACCAGCCGCCTCGACACATTCCGCCCGCGCCTCCCGAGCGGCAGTTTCGTTGCCCGCGAAGTTGAGAACGATGTCGTGCCGGCCCGTCCGGGCAAGCCCAAGCGCGATCCCGCGGCCGATGCCGCGCGAAGAGCCAGTGATGAGTGCGACACCGCGCCTCATCGTCGGATCAAGCCGCAGCGGGCGTGGCGAGCTCTTCACCCACCATGTAGCGAATGAAGCTTCGGATCGTCAGCTTCTCGCCGAGCGCCTTGCTCTTCTCCTCGAGCAATTGGCTGATCGTCACGTCGGGATTCTTGATGAACGACTGATCGAGCAGGCACGACTGACTGTAAAATTTGTCCATTTTCCCATCGACGATCTTCTCGATGATGTTCGCCGGCTTCCCCGCCACCTGTCCGCGATAAACGTCCCGCTCACGCGCAACCAGCGCCGGCGGCACCGCCGAACGATCGACACTGACCGGATTCGCCGCCGCGATTTGCAGCGTGATGTCGCGGACAAGTTGCTTGAAATCTTCGCTCTGCGCCGTCGCATCTTTCTCCGCGCCGACCTCGACAAGCACGCCGACTTTTCCGCCGGTGTGAATGTAAGCAGCGACGAGTCCGTTGCCTGCGACCTCGAGCCGGGCGCTCCGCCGGATGCGCACATTCTCGCCGATCTTCTGCACGGCCGCGACGCGATCACTCTCGAGATCCGCATCCGGCTGAACCGCGATCTTCGCCGCGATCTCGTCGCAGAACGCCTTAAAGCTGTCGTTCTTCGCCACGAAATCCGTCTCGCAATTCACCTCGACGAGCACGCCGACTTTTGCGCCTGGCAAAATAACTTGCGCGATAATGCCGTCCTTCGCCTCGCGGTCGGCTTTCTTCGCCGCAGTCGCCGTTCCTTTTTTGCGAAGAATGTCGATCGCGCCTTCGATGTCGCCGTTCGATTCGCCGAGGGCGCGCTTACATTCCATCAGACCGGCATTGGTCTTTTCGCGGAGGGTTTTGACGAGTTGGGCATCGATGACAACAGGTGTGCTCATGGGATTATTTTGGGGCTTGGTGTTTAAAAAAGCAGAGACGAGAGCGGCGTGCCCTCGTCTCTGCGGAAATGGAATTTGAGGGGATTTACTCGCTGACGCCGGCGAGTGCTGCCTGCTCCTTGCGCGCATTCGTTCCACCGCCGGAGACGATCGCGTCCACCACTTTTTGAAGAATGATGCGAATCGCACGGATCGCGTCGTCATTCCCGGCGATCGGATAATCGATCAACTCCGGGTCGGCATTCGTATCCACGATCGCGACGATCGGAATCTTGAGCCGCTTGGCCTCGGCGACTGCGATCGTCTCGCGCTGCGAGTCGATGATGATCATCGCGTCCGGCAGCTTCTCCATCCCGCGGATGCCCTCGAGATTGCGCTTGAGTTTCTCACCCTCGCGGCCCATCGCCGACAGCTCCTTCTTGCCCATCTTGCTGTAAATCGGGTTCTTCTCGATCTCCTCGATGAATTTCAGCCGGGCGATGCTTTTGCGGATCGTCGCGAGATTCGTCAGCGTACCGCCGAGCCAACGTTGATTGACGTAAAATTGCCCGCATGCCTGCGCCGCTTCTTTCACCGCTTCCTGCGCCTGCTTCTTGCAGCCGACGAAAAGAATCTTGCCGTTCTTCGCCGCGACATCGCTGAGGAATTTCGTCGCGCCGTCGAGCTGCCGGACCGTGGCACCGAGATCGATGATGTAGATGGCGTTGCGCTTCTCGAAAATGAAGGGCTTCATTTTTGGATTCCAGCGTTTGGTTTGGTGGCCAAAGTGGACCCCGGCTTCGAGGAGTTCCGTCATCAATTCTGTGGACATAAATAGTAGGCGTGCTTTTTGGAAAAGGGCGCGAAGACTTCCCTAGTCTCCGTCCGAATGCAAGGTCGATTTCACAGTTTCTTTGCCGGCCGCCGCGGGCCTTTCCCGCTCCTCATGGAGTCGTCGTGGTCGCGGTTGAAGCCGCCTTCGCCGTCACGGAAATCTCCACGCGCCGGACGGCACCGCCACCCACCGACACGCCACGGCCCAGCGCCTGGTTTTGCAGGAAAACGCCGCTGATTTTCTCGCGGTCATCGGACCCATCAGCCGGCCGGATTTTCCCGCGAAACTGCCCCGTCGCCTCATTGAACTTAAGATTGAATCCGTCCTCCGTCGGATCGACCACCTGAACGTCATTGTTTTTTCCGAAACGCACCGCGTGCGCCACGCTGCCAGCGCCGGTGCCGCTGATCGTGACGGTCCCGAATTTCCCCTCAGTCGTGGCCGTCATCAGCGCACGCTGCTCGCCGTCCGGCGGGAGATAGGGTGCCCCATTGACCGCCAGCGCCGCCGCCGCACCGCGACCCACGACTTGCACCTCGCCCGTCACTTTGGAGCCGAGAGTCAGCGCGCCGGTCAGCGCCGAACGCTCCTGTTTCGCATAAAAATTGAGCGTTGGTGCGGCGGTGGTCCCCCCCAGCACCGCATCCGCCGAAAACGATTCGCCATCGCTCGTTTTGCCCTTGATCCGCGCGCTCCCAAACTCATTGAGCTTGATCACCGCCCAGCCAGCGCCTTGCACCGCCGTGCTCGTCGTGGTCGTGGCATCGCCAGTCACTGCATCGACGGAGGTTGGGTCCGTGCCCGTCGTCTTCGTGGACGCGGCCGTCGCTGCCGGAAGTTCGAGTGTGTAGCGTCCTGCCAGTTCTTCCTGCTTCTCCATGCTGATCCCCGCGAGCGAGGTCGAGGCGCTCCACTGACTGCCAAAATTTCCGCTCAACGTGGAATTCGTCTCGCCGAGAGACACCGTCAGCGCGACCGGCAAAGACCCGTCATCGCCCTCCGCCGTGCCCACAAAGCGGCCCGAAGCATCGAACGCCCCATGAACCTTGTAGCTCTTCCCATCAATCTGCACCTTCCCACTGAAAGCCCCACTCGCCTCGACGAGCAACCGGACCAGTCCCACATTTTTCCCATCAGCGTCCCTGATTAACGCATTCCGCTGACCCCGCACCGCCACCCGCGGGCTCTCGATCGTCACCAAGCCGCTGGCCGTCCCGCCGTGGCCATCTTCCAGCAGATAGCTAAAGGTATCGCTCCCCGCAAAATTCTGTCCCGGTGTATAGATGATCGCACTGCCCTGAATGCTCGCAGTCCCATGAAGTGGTTTCTGGCTGACCCTAGTCAGCTTCACGATGTCTCCGTCCGCATCCGCTTTGTCCACACCCGGCACTGGAATCAGACGCGCAGAAGGATTCTCCAGGATCACCTTGATCGGCTTAGCGATCGGCGCTGTGTTTTGTGTCTTGAAAGTAAAAGGGTTCCCGCTTCCCGGCAGCACTCCGGATTCAGGAAGCGAAAGCACACTCTGTCCGTTGGGATCGTTCAGCACGATTCGGTAAAAATAAGTTTTCTCGCGCTCGAGGCCTACAAGAGTCGTGGAGACCAGCGTGTTCGCCGGAGCATCCTTCGCAACTTCCAAAGCTGTCACGGCCGTCGTCAGTTGGTCAGCCGCAGTCCCATAAACAAATAAGACCTTGTATCCGGCCTTCCCATTTCCCCGCACCGCCGCGTTGAGCGTGGCTGTCGTCGCGTGAAGCAAGGACGGCGATTTCGCGGTAAGTGTCGGCGCGTAGGCATCGACTTTGACCGGAAAATCCGCCGACGTAACCATCCCTCCAGTATTGGAAGCCTTCGCTTTGAACTGATACTCCGCGCCGCCCACCAAACCCGAAACAGTAATCGTCACCAAGCCATCCACAGTTCCCGCAGCGACTGTGGAAACAGGCGTCGTCAATTCAGATGCCGTCTTCAACCCGTAATCGAAAGAAACAGAGGTAAAGCCGTCGTTGGCCGTCACCTTTGCCGACACCTTCACCACCCCGGCGGCGGAGTTCGTGAACGCGGGAACCGGCAGCGAAATGCCGGGCTTCGTGATCGCCAAGGCCGCGGGAACACCGAAACCGAGAATAACTGTCACCACAAGAAACGGAGGGAATTTCATGTCAACTCCACGATGCGCCGAGAAATCTCCACCGCAAGCGCAATGGACTGCGTCAGGCCACGCCGGCTTTGGTTTCGACGTAGCGCGCGTAGAGCCAGCACAGATCGGACAGGCGGTTCAAGTATCGGATGATCTCGGCATTGACCTGAGTGCCTTGGTCAGCAAGTTCCACAACCGCCCGCTCGGCACGCCGGCACACCGTCCGCGCGACATCGAGCAAGGCACTCTCTCGCGTCGCTCCCGGAGTCGCCCAGTGTTTGAAGCTGATCTCATGGTTCTTCTCGAGCTCGTCGATCCGATCCGTCAGTCGATCCACCATCGACTTTTCGACAAAATTAAAACGCGCCACGAGGTAGCGCTCACGATCTTCGATGGCGACACCGATCTCTCCCATCAGCGTCACGAGTTCTTTCTGGATGAGAAAAAGATGATCCGTCACGAAGGCGTCTTCGCAAAACGCGCGCACCATCCCAAGGGCCGCATTCAACTCGTCACAAGCGCCATTCGCCACGATCCGCGCATCGGTCTTTGAAACGCGCCGGCCAAACATCAACGACGTCGTGCCATCGTCTCCGGTCTTCGTGGCAATGGACATGTGTTGTATCTCCGGGGCTAAAGGTTCGCGGCCAGAAACGACGAAGGCCGAGAGCCATCATAGCTCTCGACCTTCGACATTCGTTTCTACTTCGAAAGGTTAGCCGACCGCGGGCTCCGGCTCCTCAAACGTCTCTGGCAGATGATCTCCCAGCGGGATGATCTTCACATCCTTGTGACCGGGGAAGCCCGTGCCAGCAGGGATCAAGTGACCCATGATCACGTTCTCCTTGAACCCGCGCAGGTGATCGATTCGGCCCAGCGTCGCCGCTTCCGTCAACACACGTGTCGTGTCTTGGAACGACGCCGCGGAGATGAACGAGTCGGTCTCCAGCGAGGCCTTCGTAATGCCAAGCAACACGGGAACAGCCTCGGCAGGCTTGCCACCTTTCTCGACCACCTCGGCGTTCTCTTTCTCGAACGCGAGCTTGTCGATCTGGTCACCCCACAACAGCGAAGTGTCGCCGGGCTCCGTCACCTTCACCTTGCGCAGCATCTGCCGGACAATGATCTCAATGTGCTTGTCCGCGATCTCCACACCCTGGAGACGATAGACTTCCTGCACTTCGTTGACCATGTGCTCCTGCAGTTCCTGCGGTCCGCAAACATCGAGGATGTCATGCGGAGGCACAGGTCCGTCGGTGAGCTGCTGGCCCTTCTTCACGAAGTCACCCTTGAACACGATGATGTGCTTGTTGAGCGGCACGAGATGTTCCTCCTCAGCCTCAGTCTCAGGATCCTTGACGATGATCTTGCGCTTGCCGCGAACAGTTCCGCCGATCTCGACGTTGCCATCGATCTTTGCGATCTCCGCCGCGTCTTTCGGACGACGGGCCTCGAAGAGTTCAGCCACGCGCGGCAGACCGCCGGTGATGTCCTTGGTCTTGGCAATTTTCCGAGGCGTCTTGGCCAGCAAGGCACCCGCCTGCACCTTCTTACCTTCAGCAACAGTCACGTGCGCGCCGGCCGGAATGGAGTAACTCGCAATCACTTCCTTGCCCTCGCCCACGATGACGATCTGCGGATGCAGATCCTCTTTGTGCTCGATGACAACAGTGCCCATGACGCCCGTGGCCTCATCCACCTCGCGGCGGACGGTGACACCACTGATCATGTCGCGGAATTCAATCTTGCCGGTCTTTTCGGTCAAAATCGGCACGTTGTAAGGATCCCATTGCACGAAGATCTCGCCCTTCTTGACGGTGCCGCCGTCTGCAAGATTGATCACCGAACCGATGACCACATTGTATTTCTCGAGCTCACGGCCTTCCTTGTTGTGAACCGTGATCGAGCCGTTCTTGTTCAAGACGATCCAGTTACCATCAAGCGCCTGCACTGTGCGCAGATCATTGAAGCGGACCGTGCCGTCGTTCTTGGCCTTGATCACCGGCTGCTTGAACGTCTGTGACGCCGTGCCGCCGATGTGGAAGGTACGCATGGTGAGCTGGGTTCCCGGCTCGCCGATCGACTGCGCGGCGATGATGCCGACAGCCTCGCCAAGCTTCACCATCTGGCCCGTCGCGAGGTTGCGCCCGTAGCACTTGATACAAGTCCCACGTTTGCTCTCACACGTCAGCACCGAGCGGATTTTCATCTGCTCGACCCCGATGCGGCTGATCGCGTTCGCGGTCACCTCGTCGATAAGTTGATTCTTCTTGATCAGCGCAGTGTTAGTCACCGGATCCTTGATCGTCTCACAGCTCACCCGGCCATTGATCCGAGTCGCGAGTTCGACGACTTCTTCGTCGCCCTCGTAGATCGACTTCACAATAATGCCGTTGACTGTGCCGCAATCCTCTTCGTTGATGATCACGTCCTGCGACGCATCGACCAACTTACGAGTCAGGTAACCAGAGTCCGCGGTTTTGAGCGCGGTATCGGCAAGACCTTTGCGCGCACCGTGCGTCGAGATGAAGTATTCCAGAACGGTCAGACCTTCGCGGAAGTTCGACGTGATCGGCCGCTCGATGATTTCGCCGGAAGGCTTGGCCATCAGACCGCGCATCCCTGCGAGCTGCTTCACCTGCTGACGGTTGCCACGAGCCCCGGAATCGACCATGAGGAACACCGGATTAAGTTCCTTGCGGCCCTCGTTGTGCTCCAGGGTCCGGAACATGACGTTGGCGATTTCTTCGCCAGCGTGAGTCCAGATATCGATGATTTTGTTGTAGCGTTCGCCGTCCGTGATGATGCCGCGGCGGTATTGTTTATCGACCTCGCCGATCTGTTTGTAGGCGCTATCGAGCTCCACCTGCTTCTCCTTCGGAATGATCATGTCCTTGATTCCGATCGAGATGCCGGCCTTGGTCGCCCACTTGAACCCCAACTCCTTCAGGTCGTCGAGCATCGCCACCGTCGCCGGATGTCCCGCCACCTGATAGGTGCGGAAAATGATGTCGGAGACTTGCTTCTTGCCGCATGCCTTGTTGTAGAACCCGACGCCTTTCGGCCAGATTTGGTTGAACATAACCCGGCCAGCAGTGGTTTCGATCACCTTGGTGACGGAATCTCCGTAAACGGTCTTCTGGCCGACGTCCGGGTTCTTGAACCGAATCCGATCGTGAACCTTAACGGACCCTTCCGCCATCGCGAACTCGACTTCATCCGCGTCCGCGAACAATGACAGGCGTTCCGGCTCCGCTGAACCAGCCAGCTTGCGCGGGTTCTGCGACAGATAGTAACAACCCAGCACGATGTCTTGCGACGGCGTGGTGATCGGCTTTCCGCTGGAGGGCGAGAAGATGTTATTCGGCGCGAGCATGAGCATCCGCGCTTCCATCTGTGCTTCCACCGAAAGAGGAACATGCACCGCCATCTGATCTCCGTCGAAGTCGGCGTTGTAAGCCGTGCAAACCAGCGGATGAATACGGATCGCTTCACCTTCGATGAGTTGCGGCTCGAAAGCTTGGATCGACAGACGATGAAGAGTCGGCGCACGATTCAGGAGCACGGGATGACCTTTGGTCACCTCATCCAGGATGTCCCACACTTCAGGTGTCTGACGCTCGATCATCTTCTTGGCGCTGCGCACGGTATGCACGTAGCCAAGTTCTTTGAGTCGGCGAATGATGAACGGCTCGAACAAGACCAGCGCCATCTTCTTCGGCAGACCGCACTGGTGAAGCTTGAGCTCCGGCCCGATGACGATGACCGAACGGCCCGAGTAATCGACGCGTTTGCCGAGCAAGTTCTGACGGAACCGTCCACCTTTGCCCTTGAGCATGTCGGAGAGCGACTTGAGCGGGCGATTGCCGGCACCCGTCACGGCGCGGCCATGACGGCCGTTGTCGAAAAGCGCATCGACGGCTTCCTGCAACATCCGCTTTTCGTTCCGGATGATGACATCAGGCGTCTTGAGTTGGAGTAGGTTCTTGAGACGGTTGTTCCGGTTGATGACACGGCGGTAGAGGTCGTTCAAATCGCTTGTCGCGAACCGGCCACCTTCAAGAGGCACCAGCGGGCGAAGGTCTGGCGGGATCACTGGCAGGACTTCCAGGATCATCCACTCGGGACGCGTGTGCGAGGTTGCGAAGCCTTGCGCCAGCTTCAACCGCTTGGCGAGTTTCTTGCGAATCTGCTTGGAACGCGTAGTTCCCATCAACTCCTCGAGCTCTTTCTGAAGCTCGACGAGTTCACAGAGGGAGAGCAGTTGGCGAATGGCATCCGCACCCATGCCTGCGGTGAAGGTTTCACCGTATTGCTCCACAGCTTCGCGATACTCGGCCTCGGTCAGCAACTGAGCCTTTTGCAGCGGCGTCTGGCCCGGATCGATGACAAGGTAGTCCTCGTAATAAATAACGCGCTCGAGTTGGCGGCTCGACATGTCGAGCATCAAGCCGATGCGCGAGGGCATGCACTTGTAGAACCAGATGTGCGTCACCGGCACGGCGAGCTCGATGTGTCCCATGCGCTCGCGACGGACGCGGGCGAGAGTGACTTCGACACCGCAGCGGTCGCAGATTACACCTTTGTGTTTGATGCGCTTGTATTTACCGCAGGAGCACTCCCAGTCACGTGTCGGACCGAAGATGCGCTCGCAGAAAAGGCCGCCTTTTTCCGGTTTGAACGTCCGGTAGTTGATGGTCTCCGGGTTCTTCACTTCACCATGACTCCACGAGCGGATGCTTTCGGGCGAGGCGACGGTGATGCCGACCTGGTCGAACCCGACAGCACGTTCTTCGCCGATCAGTTCACGAAAATTAGTTTCGGACATAAATGTAGATAGCTAGTTGGACGATGCGGATGGGTTAGAGAAGTCCTTCGGGAAGGACGGGTGCTTTGCCGCCGACTTTGACGTCGAGGCCGAGCGACTGCATTTCTTTGATGAGCACGTTGAACGACTCGGGTGTGCCGGCTTCCAATGAGTTATCACCTTTAACGATGGACTCGTAGATGCGCGTGCGGCCTGCCACGTCGTCCGACTTGACGGTGAGCAACTCCTGAAGCGTGTAGGCAGCGCCGTAAGCTTCGAGTGCCCAAACCTCCATCTCACCGAAACGCTGTCCGCCGTATTGCGCCTTGCCGCCCAGCGGTTGCTGAGTGACGAGCGAGTAAGGTCCGACCGCACGGGCGTGGATCTTGTCCGCGACCAAGTGACCGAGTTTCAGCATGTAGATGTAGCCGACGACGACTTGCTGGTCGAAGAGGTCACCGGTCCGGCCGTCATAAACAGACGATTTGCCGCTCTCATTGATCCAGGTGTAGCCCTCGACTTTCTGGGCCTCTTTCATGTAGGCGAAGATTTCTTTCTCGTGGATGCCGTCGAAAACAGGCGTCGCAACTTTGAAGCCCAAGGCTTTCGCCGCGACTCCGAGATGGGTTTCGAGAACCTGTCCGACATTCATACGACTAGGTACGCCGAGCGGGTTGAGCACGATATCGACTGGCGTTCCATCACTAAGGAACGGCATGTCTTCTTCGGGCACGATGCGGGCGACGACGCCTTTGTTGCCGTGTCGGCCTGCCATCTTGTCGCCGACGCTGAGCTTGCGCTTGCTGGCGACGAAGACCTTGACCTGCTTGATGATGCCGGGATCGACATCATCGCCGCTCTCGACTTTGTCCATCGAACGCTCGTGCTCGAGTTCCAACTCGGCAAACTTATGCTCAAACTGGCCGATGATCTCTCGGATCTTGTTACGGATCGGCGAGGGGTCGATGTCCACATGATCATAGACTCCGGCCAGCTTGCGCAGCAGGGTCTTGGTAATCTTGCGGTTGGCGGGGATGATGATCTCGCCGGTCTGCGCGTTGACCACATCGAGCGGGATTTTTTCACCGAGCAGGATGTTGGAAAGAGCCTCGGTGAGTTGCTCGTGCAACTCGTCTTTTTTCTTGGAGTGCTCTTCATCGATCTGTTTCGCCTGCCGTTTTGACTCAGCGGGCGAGAGCTTGATCTTGGTGATCTCTTTGCGGCTGGAGACTTTGACATCCATGACGATGCCGTAAGTGCCGGACGGGACGGTGAGCGAGGTGTCTTTAACATCCGCAGCCTTCTCGCCGAAGATGGCTCGCAGGAGGCGCTCTTCCGGGGCGAGTTCGGTCTCAGACTTAGGCGTGATCTTGCCGACGAGAATGTCGCCGGGTTTCACTTCCGCACCGATGCGGATGACACCGTCAGGGCCAAGGTTGCGCAGGGCTTCCTCGCTGACATTCGGAATGTCCCGGGTGATCTCTTCCGGTCCGAGTTTCGTGTCACGCGCACCGATCTCAAATTCGTCGATGTGGATGGAAGTGTAGATGTCTTCCTTGACCACTTTTTGACTGATGGTGATGGCGTCCTCGAAGTTGTAACCGTTCCAAGGCATGAACGCGACAAGCACATTGCGGCCGAGGGCGAGTTCGCCTTTCTCTGTGTTAGGTCCGTCGGCGAGGACGTCGCCTTTGTGGACGGACTGACCTTTCTTGACGATCGGCTTTTGGTTCACACAAGTGCCGGCGTTGGAACGAAGGAACTTGCGGAGGTCGTAGAAGTGGATGCCTTCTTCCGGGTCGTGTTTGAGCTTCTTTTTACCTTCGGGAAGGTGACCGTCCTTAGTAACAATGATCAGGTCGGCGGAGACACTGGCAACCTTGCCGTTGGCCTCGCAGATGATGACGGCTTTGGAGTCGCGGGCGACTTTACCTTCCATGCCGGTGCCGACGAGCGGCGACTCACTGATGAGAAGCGGCACGCCCTGGCGTTGCATGTTCGAGCCCATCAATGCGCGGTTCGCGTCATCGTGCTCGAGGAACGGGATCAGGCCGGCAGCGACGGAGACGAGCTGCTTTGGCGAGATGTCCATGTAGCTGACCTTCGCGGGCTCTACTTCCAGGAAGTCGCCGCGGTAACGAACAGCCACCTTTTCGGTGGTGAAGTTACCTTTGTCGTCGATGGGCGAGTTCGCCTGCGCGACGAGGAATTGCTCCTCGCGGTCGCCGGTCAGGTAGTCGATGGCGTCGCTGACGCGGCCATTGACGACCTTTCGGTACGGGGTCTCGATGAAGCCGAAGTCGTTGATTCGGGCATAGGTGGACATCGAGCTGATGAGTCCGATGTTCGGACCTTCAGGTGTCTCGATGGGGCAGATGCGGCCGTAGTGGGACGGATGCACGTCGCGGACCTCGAAGCCGGCACGGTCGCGTGAAAGACCTCCTGGCCCAAGGGCCGACAGGCGGCGCTTGTGAGTGAGTTCCGCGAGCGGATTCGTTTGATCCATGAACTGACTCAGTTGCGAGCGACCAAAGAAGTCGCGAATGACCGCGCTGAGAGCCTTCGGGTTGATGAGCTTCTGCGGCGTCATACCTTCGACGTTCACGTCGAACAAGGTCATGCGCTCTTTTACCAACCGCTCGGTGCGGGCGAGGCCGACGCGGCATTGGTTGGCGAGCAACTCCCCGACGGTCCGGACACGGCGGGAGCCAAGATGATCGATGTCATCGAGCATCCCTTCGCCACGGCGCAGACCGATGAGATACTTCATCGCGGCGATGAAGTCCTCTTTGGTCATGATGCGCTCTTCGAGAGAGATGTTCAGACCCATCTTCTGGTTGAGCTTGTAGCGTCCGACGCGGCCGAGATCGTATTTCTTCGGGTCGAAGAAGAGGCGCTTCAGCAAGCCGCGCGCATTCGGGACGGTGGGTGGGTCGCCAGGACGGAGGCGGCGGTAGATGTCCTTCAACGCCTCTTCTTCATCATGCGCAGGATCTTTTTTCAGCGCCTTGATGATGGTGTCGTCGTCCTTGGTATCGACGACCTGCACGTCTTTCACGCCAAGCGCGATGATCTGGCGGATGGTAGCTTTCGTGAGCGGCTCGAAAGCGCGGGCGACGGTGATTTCGCCGTCGCGGACATCGGTGATCAGCACTTTGGTGGCGATCGCCTCTTCCTCGAGGGACTCGCTGAGCTTGAGCTTCTCGACGGTGTAGAAAAGCTTGATGATTTCCTCGTCGCTGCCGTAGCCGAGCGCGCGGAGAAAGGTGGTGGCGAGGAACTTCCGACGGCGTTTCCGGCGGTCGAGGTAGATATACAGCAGGTCGTTGGTGTCGAACTGCACTTCGAGCCACGAGCCACGATCGGGGATGATGCGGAAGCTGAAGAGCACCTTGCCGTTGAGATGGATCGACGACTCGAACGCGATGCCGGGTGAACGGTGGAGCTGCGAAACGACGACGCGCTCGGCGCCGTTGATGACGAAGGCGCCTTGCGGCGTCATGAGCGGGATCTCGCCCATGTAAACCTTCTCCTCCTTGGTCCCCTTCTCTTCCTTCAGCGAAAAGGTGACGTGCAGCGGCGCGCTGAAGGTCTGGCTCTCGCGCATCGACTCGCGGACGTTGAGCTTCGGCTCACCGATCTCGTAGCTGGCGAAGTCAAGCGTGACTTTTTCGTCGTAGCTCTGAATCGGGAAGACCTCCTTGAAGACAGCCTGCAAGCCCATTTCTTTGCGCTTGCTCAGTTGGACGTTCGTCTGGAGAAACTCAACATACGAGTTGAGCTGAACTTCGATGAGGTTGGGCGGGTCAATGACCTCGCGGATTTTGCCGAAATACTTTCTCTCAGACATGACGTTGGGTGCTCGTTGCTGCGTGGTTTCGATCATGGCTCAGCCCCGCGTCGCAGCGTGCGGAGAGAGCCGGGAAAAAGTTAGAGACGCCTTGCCGGGACACGAAACGCAGAGGCGCAGAAACGCAGAGGGTTCAAGAACTCCTCTGCGTTTCTGGGTCTCTGCGTTTGAAAAACGATCCGGGCGGCGGCGGCGGTCAAAGAAAAGGCAAGGAGAAAAGGCGATGCCCGAAAGTTATTTTCGGGGAAATGGGACGCGGACTCTCCGACACGAGGCTCCAGCCCGCAAGAAAAAAACTTGCCTTTTTTTCGCCGTGGATCAGACGGCCAAGTGCCCGTGCGCCGCGTCGATAAAGGCTCGCATCTCCCCACTGCTTTTTTTCCCCGGCGACTCCTCCACTCCGCTGGCGACATCGACTGCGAACGGACGGATCGCCCGGACCGCATCGCCGACATTCGCCGCGGTGAGGCCGCCGGCGAGGATGACGTTCAGGTGCGGGTGGCGAAGCGCGAGCGACGCGACGAGCGCAAGATCGATGGCGACACCAGTGCCGCCGAAGGCGCCGGGGACATGTGCATCGACGAGCACGTCCAGCGTGGAAAAATCGGCGGCCGAGTTTACGGCGGCAGTGCCGACGAGGCGCACGGCTTTGATGAACGACAGGCCGGTGTGCGCGAACTCGGCGCAATACGCCGAATCTTCGTCGCCGTGGAATTGAACCATGTCGATCGCCGGATGCTGCGCGATACGGCGAGCGTCGGTCAGAGGAACATTCACGAGCACGGCGACCTTCGTCACGAAAGGCGGGAGGCCGCGAATCCACGCCGCGTTTTCATCGAGCGAAATGAACCGCTTCGAGCCGGGGAACAGATTGAAGCCGAGCGCGTCGGCTCCGAGCGCGATTGCAGCGAGGGCGTCGTCACGATTGGTCACGCCGCAGATTTTAACGCGGGTGTAGTTGGGCGGAGGGCTGCTCACGTGCGGCTCTCGGCGGCTTGGTTTTCGGGGAAATGGAACTCCGGCATTGCTGCGACGAGCTTCACGATTCCGTCGCCCCATTTGTGCTGGATTTCGCGCAGAAACGGATCGCCGTCGCCGATGCGGCAGCGCTGCTCGACGCGCAACGAATCGGCGCGGTAGGCGAGCACGTCGAGCGGCGGGCCGACGGAGACGTTGCTTTTCATCGTCGCCTCCATCGAGAGGAGGCCGAATTTCACCGCCTCCGAAAGCCGCGTGTCGTACGAGAATCCGCGGTCGAGAATCGGCTTCCCGTATTTCGATTCTCCGATCTGCAAAAAGGGTGATTCGCGGTTTGCCTTCAGCGAATTTCCCTGCGGATAAACGAAGTGAATCTCGTGCGGATGTCCGGCGATTTGTCCACCGACGAGGACATTGATGTTGAATCCAAAACCGTCGGCCTCGAGCGCCGCACGATCCATTCGGCTCACCTCGCGCACCTTCGCCCCGACGTAACGCGCGGTGGCGAAAAGGGTGGACTGATTCAGCAAGTGCGAGCGGTTTGGATCGTTTTTTGCGAGCTCGATCTCCTCCTCGATCAACGCGACGACGGATTGTGTGAGCGAGAGATTTCCCGAGGTCATCAGACAAAGCAGTCGGTCGCCCTCCTCGCCATACACGCGCATTTTCGGGCGGATGTTGATGTTATCCACGCCGGAACTCGTGCGGGAGTCGGCGACAAAAACGAGGCCTTCGCGGCAGAGGAGGCTGAGGCAGTAGGTCACGGGATTTAGGAAGTAAGATTTAGGATTTAGAAAGTGCGACGAGGCGGCGGGAACACGCGCCTCAATCTCGAGTCCCCACGCGAACCCGGCGTCAATGACTCACTCGATCACCCGGCCTTGCACCGGCTTGATCGTTTCGCCCCCGCCACGGGTGTGGTGCGTGGTCACGCGCACGCTGGCGTCGCTGGTTTGAAAAAAAGCGCTCAGCGACCAATTGACGATGCTCACGATGAGCGCGCCGAAAAAGGCGTGGCTGAAGCCGCCGACGTGAAAGCCCGGAACGAGATTGCCGACCAGCCACATCAGCAGTGCGTTCACAACAAGGATGAAAAAGCCGAGCGAAAGGATGATGAACGGCAGGCTCAAAAGCAGCAGGACCGGACGCACCAGCGCATTCACGATGCCGAGCAAAAGCGCGACGACGGCGAGCGACCCGAGGCTCTCGTAGGTCATGCCGGTGAGCTGCGCGGCGATGGCCACGGCGATCGTCGTGATCAGCCAGCGCGTCAGAAATGCTTTCATGTGCGCGAAGATACGCCACGACGTGGCCATTCCAAGCGAGCACGATTCGCGGTCGCGTGGGCCGATTTGAAGATTCCCGCACTTTGGACTCGTGCGCTGAATTCACCTCTTTCATTGATCACTTCATGTTCGCCCCGCCGCCTCCTTCCCCATCCGCCACACGACCTCCGAAATCCGCGCGATCCACCGCGACGAAGCTGACCGCTCTCGCTGCGATTTTGGCGCTGGCGGGCTGCGTCACGCCGGTCCGTCTCGGGCCGACTAATCCGTATGTTTTGAGCGACTCGGTCGCGACCGATCCGAGTGGCGACCTCGGCTACGCCTATCGGCCGACTCCCCGCGTCACGCACCGCCGCCTCACCGTCACGACCGTGGAGCACAAGCAAGTCGTCCCGCTGCGACGCTAGTGCTTGAAAACCCGCCGTCTTGGTGGCAGTTAAATTAGTGCGCTGGCACAGTTCCGACGCGCCACTTCACCCGACCAACACCGCCCGAGCAGACTCGCTTTTATGTCCACGCCCGACACTCAGCCAGCCGCGAACGAAACCCTCACCCTCTGCCCGCTCTGCGGCGCGCAGCTCGATCCCGTCAATCCGAACGCATGCCCGAAGTGCGATTGGGTGACCGGCTATCGCCGCAGCCAGGCCACCGGCGGCGGCACGGTGCGCGACCGGTTCGCCGTCGTCCTCAGCGTCGTCCCCGGGCTCGGCCATATTTATAAAGGTCACCGCGTGCTCGGGGCCATGATCATGATCGGCAGTGCGTTCGCCGCATCGGCTGCGGTCCTCGCCGGTGCCGCCAGCGCGGGCTGGGGGATTTTACTGATCCCGCTCTACTGGATCGGCGTCATGCTCCACGTTTATTGGCTCGAAGATCTCATCGTGCCGGCACCCCCGCGGCACTGATCCCGTCGGATTAAATGGGTTGATGGATCGGCGGCGATCCGCTGAATTCGCGCGCTCCGCGGGCCGCTGTCGCTGCCCGATTCGTCCACTTCACTCATTTTTCGCACATGCTTTCCGCTGGAATCGTCGGCCTCCCCAACGTCGGCAAATCGACCCTCTTCAACGCCGTCACGCGCACCCAAAAAGCGCAGGCGGCCAATTATCCGTTCTGCACGATCGACCCAAATGTCGGCGTCGTCGTCGTGCCTGACCCGCGGCTTGCCGCGCTGAGCAAGCTCTCGAATTCAAAAAAACTGGTCCCCGCCGCGATCGAGTTCGTGGACATCGCGGGGCTCGTGAAAGGAGCGAGCGCGGGCGAAGGGCTCGGCAACAAATTCCTCAGCCACATCCGCGAAGTGAACGCGATCGTGCAGGTCGTGCGCTGTTTTGAAGACGACGACATTCACCACGTCAGCGGCTCGGTCGATCCCGTCCGCGACATCGAAGTCATCAACACCGAGCTCGTCCTCGCCGACCTCGCCGCCGTGCAAAAACGCATCGACCGGCAGACGAAGCTCGCGCGTTCCGGCGACAAACAGGCCAAGGCCGAGATCGCGATTTGCGAAAAACTTCTGCCGCATCTCGACCAGGGCAAACCGGCGATCACGCTCGCCCTCAGCGATGAGGAACAACGGATCGCCCGCGACTTTTTTCTCCTCAGCAGCAAGCCGACCATCTTCGCCTGCAACGTCGCCGAGTCCGATCTCGGCACGGTCTCCGCGCTCGTCACCGCCTCCGGCGAGAACGAAGGATCGCTCCCGACCGACAACGTCGAACTGACGCCCGCCGCGCGATACGTGAAGGCCGTGCAGGATTACGCCCGCGCGCATTTCGCGACCGAAGCCGTCGTCATCAGCGCGCAAATCGAAAGCGAACTCGCCGAGCTCGCCGACGAAGAAGCCGCCGAATATCTCCGCGGACTCGGCGTCGCCAGCAGCGGCGTCGGCTCGCTCATCCGCGCCGTTTATCACCTCCTCGGACTGCGCACCTACCTCACCACCGGCGAGCAGGAGACCCGCGCGTGGACCATCCGCGCCGGCGACAAAGCCCCCGCCGCCGCCGGCGTCATCCACACCGATTTCGAGCGCGGATTCATCGCCGCCGAGGTCGTCCATTTCGACGACCTCATCGTCCTCGGCAGCACCGGCAAAGCCCGCGAAGTCGGCAAGCTGCGGATCGAGGGAAAAGAATACGTCGTCCGCGATGGCGACGTCGTGGAGTTCCGCTTCAACGTCTAGCAGCCGCGGCCCGCATCGGCGGCGGGTGCCGGCGCGTCAACCCCCGCTCCCGGTCGTGTCCCCGTCGCGAGTTAAAGATTCGGGCAGTGCTCATTAGGTATTGACGTTGGAAAGAAAACAAAGAGGAAGGAGGAATGAAGTGCCAGCATTGTCAGAGCGAGACGGTGGTGAAGAATGGGAACAGCCGACATGGCCGACAGCGATGGCTGTGCCGTGGGTGCGGGAAAACCAGCGGGGAAAAGGATCATCGGCGCGTGGAGCCGCAGCAGCGCGCCTCGGCCTTGGCGCACTATCTTGAAGGAGTCGGGTTGCGGGCGACCGAGCGGCTGGTGGGAGTCAGCCACAACGCGGTGATGAACTGGGTGCTTGAAGAAGTCGAGGGCAAGGCGCTGGCCGCGGCCAAGCCGGAGGAAGTCGA
>JAYVPW010000117.1:0-5438 GCA_043777315.1 Spartobacteria bacterium
AGCCAATCTCATCGCCGACGCGCAGGACAATTGGATAGACAACGGCATCGCCAAACCTTTCAGCGGCTACAGCAACAACGGCGGCAGCAAGGTGCGCATCAATTGCCCGAACCACGGCTTCGCCACCGGCACGCAAGTCACGATTGCCGGCCTCACCGGAACCGGCGCGCCGACTGGGCCGTATGCCTTGACCAATGTGGACGCGAACAGCTTCGATCTGCCCACCGTCGCCTACAACGCCTCATGGGCCTACGATCCCGCGCTCGCCTATGCCACGACCGTGAGCATGACTTACAACACGCGGCCCACGGGTTATAACGCCAATGTCGGCACGCTCACCGCAACCGGCACGGACACCGCAGGCACTCAGTTGCAAATGGATGTCACGTCCTTCGTGCGCGAGACGCTCGCCACCGATCCGCAAAAGAAGATGAGCCTCCGACTGTTCACGGCCACGCCGCAAGTCGTGGTGATCGGATCGATGAATGCCTATGGCGGAGCCAGACCCTATTTGGTTTTTGAAACCACCAATGCGCCCGACATTGCGATCAATGCGCCCACCGCATCGCCCGCGTGCATCTATGCGGGCTCAGTCATTCTGTTCAGCACGACCGTCACGCCTTTGCCTGCGCGGGCCGGGAGCCTCACGCTGCAATGGACGCAAGTCAGCGGCCCGGGCAGCACCACGTTTACCGATCCAACCTCCGCGATCACCGGCGCGTCCTTCACTGCCACCGGCGACTATCTCCTGCGTCTCACCGCCAACGACGGCCAGGCCACGTCCTCGCGCGACCTCGGCGTGCGCGTGCTGACCACACCGGTGAACGGCCCCACCGACAGCAGCCTGCATCTGCGCTACGCTTTGGACGACGGCAGCGGCACCATCGCCCGCGACACTTCCGGCGTCACCCCGGCAAATAACGGCGCACTTACTAACGCGCCGACTTGGAACGCCACAGGCATGATCGGCGGCGCCCTGACGTGCGGCACCGGATTGCAACGCATCGAAGTCCCGGACTCTGCGACCAATCTCCTCGATGGCACGCCGCAGCTTTCCATCTCGATGTGGATCTATCTTACCAGTTTGCCGGTCGGCACGAGCACTTACTATGGCGTCATCACCAAGCGAGTCGCTCCCTTTAACAAGGAATCTTATCGCATCGAGCTGCGCGGCTCCGCCGCCGGGACCGCGTCGCCGGTGTATGTCACCATCACGGGCGGCACCACGCTGCAAAGCTCCGCGCAACTTGTGACTAACAAGTGGTATCACATCGTCGCCGTCTTCGATGGCAGCAGCACGACGAACAACCTGCAGCTCTACATCAACGGCAGCCCGGACAAATTCACCACCGTCCCGCCTGTGACAGTGCCACGCAACAGCACCGCGCCGCTGCGCATCGGAGCCAACGATGTGAATGACTTTGTCGGCAGCATGGATGAAGTCCGCATCTATGCGCGCGCGCTCACCCTTGCCGAAGTCTTCGATCTCTCCCAGGCGGTGCCCGCCAACATGGGCCCCGTCGTCAGCTCATCGGGTCCCATCTCCGGCAACGTGAACACCGCGCTCGCCCTCAGCGCCACCGCGACCGACGACGCCAGGCCCGCACCGCTCACCCTCGCCTGGAGCCTCCTCAACGGGCCCGGCAGCGTCACCTTCGGCAACGCCGCCGCGGCAGCAACGACCGCCACCTTCGCGCAACCCGGAACCTACACCCTCCGGCTGAGCGCCAACGACGGCGTTATCACCACCTTCGCCAACGCTGCCGCGACGATCACCGTGCCGCCTGGCATTGCGATGTGGCGGTTCACCTATTTCGGAACAACCGATGCCACGGGCAATCGCGCGGACACCGCGAATCCAGCCAGCGACGGCTTTGCCAATTTGTTGAAGTATGCCTTAAATCTGAATCCCAACACCCGCTACACCACCGCATCTGCAGGCATCAGTTACCAGGTGCCCGGTGCGGGAAGCTTCATGAGTTACACCTTCACCGGGACCGCGGGCGATGTGACTTACATCGTGGAAGCCTCCAGCGACCTGAACGCCGGCTCCTGGACCCCGCTCTACACCCACGGTGGTGGCGTGCCCGGAACCGTGACGGTGCAAGACACGCAGCCGGTCAGCCCCGCTAGCCCGCGATTCATGCGGCTGCGCGTGACGAATCCGTGAGGCCGTTCGCAGCCTGGGCCGCCGCTTCGCCCGGATCACCCTGGCAGGGCGGCGATGAGACTTGCACCGGGCTTTGGAAGACAGGCACGGCGGGCTCACGATTTTGCTCGCGAGCATCAAGACGCCGCCCTTCGATCTCGGCCAGTGGCGCAGCCAGGGGATCGAGCCGACCGCGCTGTCCGTGATCGTGGTGAAGGCCGCAGTCGCGCATCGCCGGGCATACGATCCCATCGCCGCGCGGATGCTGTGGGTGGACACGCCCGGCCCGTGCACGAGCAATCTCCGCTCGCTGCCGTATCGGAAAATCCGGCGACGTCACGCTCTTCCTGAGCGCCTCGGGCTCCCGGAGCTACACGGCGAACACCCTCGGCGCCGGTGCCGGTGCGACCTATCGGCTCGGCGCGAACGATGCCGCAGCCACTGTGCTGACCCTGGCCCCGGCAACCGTCACCAGTCTCGTGCTCACCGGCGCGAACAAAGTGGTCGTGGGCTCGCTCGGTGCGAGCGGCGCGGGAACCATTCTCCTCAACCAGACGAATGATTATTCCGACGGCACCACCGTTGCGCGCGGCAGCGTTTTGCAAATCGCGACCGGCCTCGCAAACACGCCGCTCGGCAGCGGACGGGTCGATGTGTTCGGCACGCTCACCGCGCAGAATGCGACCGGCAGCTTCATCAATGTGGGCGCGACGGGGAACAACAATGCCATCGTCCTGCACCCCGGCTGCACGCTGCGCCTTGAAAACAACGTCACCGCGGCCAACAACGATCGGTGGTTCGACACGGCGCCGATTGCGCTGAACGGCTCGACGATTTTCATGAACAGCCTCGGCACGGGCACGAGCACGGAGACGGTGAATTCCATCGGCTTTGCACTCGGCTCACGCATCCAGCCCAACCGCGCGACGGCGACTGGGAACGTGACTCTCACAGTCGGCACCGGCGGCACTTTCACCCGCATCGGAAATGGCACGATGGTCTTCGTCGCCAGCGCGGCGAGCCAGCTCGGTTCGGCAGCCGGGACGAATGCGGAACGCGTCGTGGTGGCGGATGGTGCGGGCAGCATTTCCGGCACGGCCGTGAACGGGATGCTGCCCGCATACTACGTGTCGAGTGTGGACAATTCGTTCGTCACTTACGGCGCGAACGGGTTCACCACGGTGGCCTTCACCAATACGAACTTCGCCGCGGGTTTCACCAACGCGTCCATCGTGGACGTCACCGCGAACACTGCGCTCGCAGGAGATTCCTCGGTCTATGCGATGCGCGTCGGCGCATTCACGGTGAGCAGCGCGCCGAGCCAGTTGAACACCATCACGCTCAACGGCGGCGCCGCGGCCGGCGCGGGCGGCGGTGTGATCTTCTCCGGTGCCGGCACCATCGCGACCAATTTGAACTTCAACGGATTCGAGGGTCTCATTTACGCCGCAGCGGCGGGCGTGATCAGCGGCGACATCAGCGGGGTCAGCAGTGCTGGCATCACGAAATTCGGAACGAGTTCGCTGGCCATCAGCAAGGACCAGAGCGACGCCGCCCGCGGTCCGGGTGCCGGATACGCGAATGGATGGACCGTCAACGAAGGCACGCTCATCGCGAACACCTTTGGTTCGCTCGGCAATGCAGCCGCCGGCAACACCGTGACGCTGAACGGCAGCGCCGCGGGTGCCGCCGCGCTGACGCTCAACGCGAACCAAGCCAGTCCCGCGAACGCATTCTACTCGATGGGCAACCTGCTCGTGACCGACAACGCGCTCATCGCGCACACGCCGGGAGCGGCGGATCGCACGCAGTCGCTCGGCGCGCAGGGAGCGCTCTCGAATATCACCATCACCTCCACGGGTGGCGCGCTGCTCGATGCGCAACTGGCATACACCACGAACCAGCAGCGCTCGATGCTCGAAGTCGGCAACGTCACGATCTCCGGCACGAATGCCAGCGTGATTTTGAACATCGCCCAGAGCGCGCTGAGCAACAACCTCACCTCCGGCTCGGGCTCCGGCGTGTCGGTGGCCAGCCTCATCGGCAGCGCGGATCAGACGATCAAAAAGTGGGGCAATGCGGAACTCTACGTCCGCGGCGCGAGCACATTTGCCGGCGCTGTCAGCATCGAGCAGGGAACGGTCGGCGTGTTTGACAACGGTTCGCTCGGAACGGGCGCGACGGCTGTGCGCCGCTACGGTGCGCTGGACATCCAAGTCGCGAACTATGTCCCCAGCGGCTCGCTGACGTATGCCGCGGGATCGATCGAGCGCTGGAGCGTGGACGGTGCCCGCACCGGCGTGCTGAATCTCGGCGGCGCGACTTTGCAAATCGCCAACGATCAGTCCGGAACCGTCGCAGTGACGCTCAACGGCGGCTCCATTGAGGGCTTCCTGCGGACGGATGACAACGTGAGGGCCTCGAATGGCGCCCAGGGCGCGGTGTATCGCACGCTTGGAGCAAATGTGAGTTTCAATCTCGCGGGCAATTCATTCGTCGGGCAGGACATCAATCTCGGTGTGAACGGCCTCGGCGACGGCGCGCAGCCGAACGTCTTCTCACCGACGACCAATGCGCTGACCGGTGTGCTGCTTGAAATCAAGGGCGCGATCGGCGGACCCGGCAGTCTTACCAAGCAGGGCTATGACACCGTGACGCTCTCGGGCGCGAACACCTACGGCGGCGGCACGAACATCACCCAGGGCATCCTGCGCATCGGCGCGCTGGCGACGGCATCGAAGAACGCGCTCACCGGCACGCCCACGATCAGCCTCGCCATCAACAACTGGAACGGACCGGATTACAGCTCGCAACTTGGCAATCCGCTGGCGACGGATTCTGGAACTTTCGGGAACAGCCAGGATCGCCTGCTCTTCTCGAGTAACCCCGGATTTGGCAATGGCGTGCTCATTCCCGGGATCACCTTCAACGGCGTCGGCACCGGCATGCAGGTCCAGTACGGCTCGATGTTTGAGATCGTGCCCGTGCCGGAACCGGAGACGACGGCGCTGCTCGGTGCGGTCGCCCTCTGCGCGCTTCTGGGCTACCGTGGTCGCCAGCGATCCACGGGCATCCGCGGCCGCCTGGCCCGCAAGTAACACACTCCAGCGCCTGTCCGCACGGACCAGCCGCGCCCGGGCTCAGGCCGAAACGGGGGATGCATGCCGCTGTCGCGTTGCGAGCAAACGTGAACACCTTGCGAGCAAACGTGGACAGTGCTTGCGAGCAAACGTGAACACTCCGCATTTGGGCGGCGCGCCCGTGCATCGTGCGCGCTGTGAAAAACACG
>JAYVPW010000118.1:0-5435 GCA_043777315.1 Spartobacteria bacterium
GTCGATCTCGGCGCGGATGCGGCCTTTGGTGGCGTCGGCGTGAATCTCGACGTCTTCTCGCGCGCGGCCAAAATCGCGGCGATCACCGTCACCGGAGCCGTCTCGGGGACGAGCATCGCCGCCGGCGTCGATCCCGGTCCGGGCTACATCTTCGGCGATGGAGATGACCTCGCCGCCCCCGGCATCCCGCCGCTTCAGTACACTGCGAAATCGATCGGGGCGATCAAATTTGGGGTGGGCTCCGGCACGCTCACGGATACCCCGGCGGGCATCCACAGCTTCGCGATCGAGGCCGCTTCGATCGCCAGCCTCACGATCGGCAATGCGGCGGCCGTGAACGCATTCCTCACAGCGCGTTACCTCAAAGCAGGCGTGAGCGAAGCCGCCACCGACCTCGCGGTGCGGATCGTTTAGACGACTGCCAGGAAGGTGGCTCGGCGGCAATCAGCGCGCGCCAGGCGGAGGGCAGGATGGCATCGGTTTCTACCGTCCCGCCGGGGCATTCGTTTTACATCGGTGGTCCGGTGGCTGACGCCAAGGGCTCATTTCCGGAGGCCCTCCGGAGATGATCCGAGACTCCTGTTCGGCATTTGCGCTAAATGTGGCCTTGTTTAAGCCCTGATTTGGGTATCCGTTCGAGTGTGATCGTGGCGGCGATTCGCAAACATCGAATTGGCCGGCTCGCTTGCGCCGCGGGCAGTTCGCGCCGCAGAAATTATTCCGGGGCGGAACCTGGATTGTTCTTCGAAAACCCTCAAATTATCGCCCTTCGCAACCGCCAGCTTTCCGCGAATCGATCGCGCTGCGGATGTGAAAGTGCGTGTTCCTCCCATGAAACCCACCGCCTCCCCGACACGTCGATTTCCTCTCCTCAGCCACTTGATCGAGCCGCTCGAAGCCCGCATCGCCCCAGCCACGATCACCTGGGTGGGCGATGCCGGCAACAACCGCTGGAACACCAACGTAGCGGGTAATACGAACTGGTCCGGCGATGTGCTCCCGCAGGATGGCGACACGCTGGTGTTCCCCGGCAGCGGTTCTTTCACGCTGCAAAACGACACCGCCACGGGCAACAGCTATTCGCTGCAATTCACCGGCAGCGGCTACACTCTCACCGGCAATGGCGTGACGCTCGACAACACGGGGACGGACGTTTCCCAGACAAACGGCACGAATACGGTCGATTTCCCGCTCACGCTCGACGGCAATTTGTCGTTCAATATCGGCGGCGGCGTTTTTACCGTGAGTGGCTCCGTGGGTGGATCGGGCGGGTCGCTGACGAAGATCGGGCCGGGTAACCTGCTCATCAACGGGACGCAGACTTACTCGACGCTCGTGGTGAACGCGGGGACTGTGTCGCTGAATTCCTCGCTGCCGAATGCCACGATCAACGACGGCAACGGTGCCGTGCTGAACATCAATGCGGGCGCGACCAACTCTGTCGTGAATGTGAATGGGACGACGCACTTTTCCGGCGGCGGACGACTGGCGGCGTTGAACATCGGCAACACGGGCTTCGCGGACGTGGCACAGCACGCGGGCGGCGGGAATCCGTTCGTGATCGACACGTCGGCGCTGAGCATCGTGGGGAATGGGATACTGGATCTGAAGAACAACGCGCTGATCGTGCGAGGGGGAAATCTGGTGACGATCACGTCGCTGATCGCGACCGGCTTTAATGCCGGCGCGTGGAACGGGAGGGGCATCAACAGCAGCTTCGCCGCATCCGATCCGAACGGCCTCGGGGCGCTCGGCGTGCTCGACAATAACGACTTCGGATACACCAATCTCGCGGGCGTGACATTGAGCGGTGCGGGGCATGACGTGATCGTGCGGCAAACGATCTACGGCGATGCCGACCTGACCGGCGTCGTGGACGGCATGGACTACGGCCTGACGGACAATGGCTTTTCGACCACGACTCTGCGGGGCTGGCTGAATGGCGATTTCAACTACAGCGGGACGGTCGATACCAGCGACTTCGCGCTGATCGACAACGCCTTCGCGCTGCAACCCAGCGGTCCCGGCGGCGGGATCTTCCGCTGGACCGGCGCGGTCTCGACCGATTGGTTCAATGGGGGCAATTGGTCTATCGGCACGGTGCCCGGCTCGGGCGACACGGCGGTGATCGACAATGCGACCCTCGCCAACCAGCCGGTGCTCGGCGCGGCGACGGTCGTCGGATTTCTCGATCACATCGCCGGCACGCTTGACGGGACGGCGGCGCTGACGGTCGTTCAGCGGATGACGTGGTTCGGCGGCAATGAACTGGGAGCCGGGGCGACGCTGATCAACTCCGGCGGCGTGCTGAATCTCGTGGGCTCGGCGGGCAAAACGCTCGACACGCGCACGCTCGGACTGCCCGCGACCATCGTCCCAAATCTGGTCGCCAGCCTCACGCTCGCGAGCGCCGGAAACCTTCAAACGAGTGCCGACCTCACCGCCGACCTCGGCCTCAACTTTGGCAACGGCGGCGGCGTGATCGACACAAATGGCCACAAGTTCACGCTCGGCATCGGCAGTAAACTCAGCGGCCAGGGGCTGACGAAAGTCGGCGCGGGGACGCTCACGCTCGCGGGGTCCGACACGTATGCCGGCCAGACAGCAATCCTCGGCGGGGTGTTGAGCATCGACGCGCCGAATCGCCTCGGGAATGGCACGGCGACGAACTCGCTTTTGATCAGTGGCGGCACGCTCGAGAGCACCGGTTTTTTTGTCGATCTCGGCGGCACCCGGACCATCCTCATCCCCGGTGGGGGCAGTGGGACGATCGCCGCGGCGTCGGGCAGTGTGCTCACGATTCCCGGCGCGCTCACCGGCACGGGATCGCTGAATTTCACGGGCGGCGGGCTGTTTGAACTCAAGGCGAACAACTCGGCTTTCTCGGGCAATGTGAACGTCGATTCGATCGGCGGCACGACCACCAACACGACCCTCCGATTGAGCAACAACCTCGCGTTGACGAGCGGTCTGGTCTCGCTCGCGGCGGGGGCCGTCGGCAGCGGGCAGGGGACCGCGTTGGAGTTGGCTGGCGTCACGATCGGGTCCGGCGTCGGGCTCGTTTTGAATTCCGCCGCGGCCGGGACGTTCCGCTCGGCGCTCATCGCCTCGTCGGGAAATGCAGTGTGGAACGGACCGATCACATTGATGGGCGACGGCGCGAATCAACTTTTTGCAGGCACGTCCGTGACCTCGCTCACGGTGAATGGCAACATCAGCGCCGCCGCCGGCGCCGGTTTCACTGGAACCCTCGACCTGCGCGGCCAAGGGAGCGGCGTGATCAACGGCGCGATCAATGCGCCGAACGCCACGGTTTTCAAGGCCGACAGCTCGACCTGGACGATCAACACGCCCGGCACCTGGGGCGATACCCTCGTCGGAGTCGGCACGCTCAAAATCGGCGTGACCAACGCGCTGCCCGTCACCACCAAACTCACCCTCGGCATCGGCGACACCAGCGCGGCGACTTTCGACCTCAATGGCTTCAACCAAACGGTCGCGGGGCTGGCTCAAAACGTCGGTGCGAGCGGCTTGAAATCGATCACCAATTCCAACGCAACTCCGTCCACCTTAGTCTTTAACTCCGTGAGCCCCTCGCTCTACGGTGCGCCGGGTCTGGCGGTGATTTCGGGGAACCTTTCTCTCGTGCTGAATGGCCCAGGCACGCTGACCCTCGGCGGAAACGACAGCTACACCGGCACCACCGTGATCAACGGCGGAACGCTTGCGCTGGAAGGGAACGGGGTTCTTCCCAGTGCCAGCAACGTCATCCAAAACGGCGGCACCCTCGCGCTGAGCACTTTCAACGTCACCGTGGCCGCCTTGTCGCTGAACGCCGGAACCGTCACGGGCACCGGCTCGCTGACCAGCCTCTCAGACTATCTGCTGTCCGCGGGCACCATCGCCGCGAAGCTCGCCGGCAACGTCGCGCTGTACAAAACCGGTTCCGGCACGGTGCTTTTGGGAAATGCGTCCAACAGCTTCCTCGGCGCCGTGTATCTGACTGGGGGCACGCTGCAAATCGCCTCCGACGGCGCACTCGGCGACAGGACGAACACCGTTTCCTTCGACACCGCGACGCTGCACACCACCGCCTCTTTCACGAGCGCGCGTCACTTCATCCGCAACGCCGGCGGCACCGCCACGATCGACATCGACGCCGGCACGACCCTGACGCTCGGCGGCTTGTTCGACGGGGCGGGCACGTTTGTCCATGCCGGCTTGGGCACGCTCCGTTTCGGCACGCTGCCGCCGGTCGTCAACGGCGCCGTCACCGTCAACACATCCAAAGTCGTCGTCAGTGGCGCGGGACAAATTGAGGTCGTCACCGTTCCCGATGGCTTCGGAGGGATGACCATCGCCACGATCACGCTGCTGAATACCGACGCGACCACGAAGCTCGTGATCAAGACGCCGAAAATCGGCTCCACGCTCACCGTCGAGCAAATCATCAGCACCGACCCGGCCGGCGACCTCGGCTTGATCCAACTCAACCATGGCATCCTCTTTGGCAACGGCGTCGCCGACGCGGTCCCGGACCTCCACGTCGCCGGACGCGTCGGAAAGGTCACGCTCTACGATCTCGCGCCGAATACCATCATCCGCCTCGGCGACGGCCTCACCTATAACAACACAGGCGACGACACCACGCCCGACACTTACAACAACCACCCCGCCCTCACGATCCACACCGTCACCGGCCCCGGCGTCACCGTCGATGTCACCGGCGACGGCACGCCCGGCGACACGGGCGGAGTCGGCGGCGGCGGTTTGGGAAAAGTGATCATCGATACGTGGGCCTTCCCCGGCACGATCCGCACCACCCAGAGCATCACCAGTTTCAAACTCAAACACGGAGACTGCCTCACGGTTTTCGAGGTGGACAAATTTGGCGTCGGCACCCTGACGCAGGCCAACATCGGCGCGATCAACATCCCCAACGGCGCGTGGGGCAGCACCGGTTCCGTGATCGAGGGAAGCATCGGCTCGTTCAGCGCGGCCGCCTTCCTCGCGGGAGCCACCATGAACGCCGGCACCATGGCCAAGCTGAAACTCAACGGCGACTACGCCGGGACGATCACCCTGACCGACCCGAGCGCCGCGGCGATGAAGACCTTCAAGGTGAAAAGCAACTTCACCGGCAGCGTCTTCGCCAGCGGCTCGGTCCGAAACATCAACGTAAAAGGCATCTTCTCCGGCACGCTCGTGGCCAATTCCATCGGCTCGCTCACCGCCCTCGATTTCATCGGAACGACGACCGGCGACACCGTTTTTGGCGACACCACCCGGCAGGACATCGTCGCGCTCAACGGCTCCATCGGCACCCTCATCACCACCGCGGGCGGATTCAAGGATTACGAAATTTTCGCGAGCACCGTGCTCAGCGGCTTTAAAATCAGCAGCCTGAAGTCCGTCGGCGATCGTGCCGGGCTCGA
>JAYVPW010000119.1:0-5430 GCA_043777315.1 Spartobacteria bacterium
CGCCCACGCACACGGTTCCGCCGCTCCCGATTCCCCGCCCGCCGGCACCTTCTCCGATCTCGCCACGATGGCGGACACCGCCATCGCCGCCGCCGCCGCGCTCGCGGCCGACGACTACGCGCGTTACCAAAAACTTTTTCCCGCGCTCGCCGCCGCCGCGCAAAAATTCCCCGCGCTGCCCAAGCTCGACCCCGGCACAAACCTCCTCACGGCGCGCGCCTCCTTCGAGCCGTGGAGCACCCGGGCTACCGACCTCCTCAAGCCGCACCGCGCGCACCTCGGGCTGAAAATTTTCGAGTGCACGATGTCCCCCGTCCTCGGCAAGGGCCGCTGGCTCCAGCGCGGCGCCCCGATCCGCAATCCCTTTTTCGGCGCCACCATGCTCGAGTGCGGCGAGGAAGTCCCATGAATTTTGGAATTTCGATTTTCGATTTTCGATTGGTCTCCCAGCGTCCGACTCCGTCGCTCCCTCAACGATTCTGAAATCTGAAATCGAGAATCCAAAATCGAAAATCCGATGATTTCCGCGCTCATCAAGTGGTCGCTCGCCAACCGCTTCCTCGTCCTCTCCGCGACGCTGCTCCTCTTCGGCTGGGGTTTCTTCGCCGTGCGCCGCGTGCCGATCGATGCGATTCCCGATCTCAGCGAAAACCAGGTGATCGTTTACGCCGACTGGGAGGGCCGCAGCCCGCGCGAGGTCGAAGACCAAGTCACCTACCCGCTCTCCGTAAATCTCCAGGGCATCTCCGGCGCGCGCAGTGTGCGCGCCACCTCGATGTTCGGTTTCTCGATCATCACCGTCATTTTCGAGGATAAACTCGACAACACCTTCGCCCGCACGCGCACGCTTGAGCGGCTCAGTTCGCTTGGCGGCGTGCTCCCCGCCGGTGTCACGCCCCGCCTCGGCCCCGATGCCACCGGCCTCGGCTGGGTTTACCAATACTACCTGAAGGTCGATGACGGCCAACGCCGTGGGGCGGGCCTTCAGCCCGCTCTCAGCGCTCTCGAAGGCGGGCTAAAGCCGCGCCCCACCTCTGACCTCGGCTCCCTCCGCGCCCTCCAAGACTACTTCATCCGCTACCAGCTCGCCGCCGTCCCCGGCATCTCCGAAGTCGCCAGCATCGGCGGCTTCGTCCGCCAGTGGCAGGTCGAGGTCTCCTCGCTGCAGATGCGCGCGCACGGCGTGTCGCTCCAGCAAGTCATGGAAGCGATTGGGAAAAATAATCTCAACGTCGGCGGCCGCACGCTCGAGGAAAACGGGATGGAGTTCGTCGTGCGCGGCCGCGGCCTCATCGCCTCCGCCGCCGATCTCGAGGCCATCACCCTGGGCGTGCGCAACGGTGCGCCCGTTTATCTGCGCGACATCGCCACCGTGCAGATCGGCGGCGACTACCGCCGCGGCGCGCTCGATGTCGACGGCCGCGAAGTCGTCGGCGGCGCCGTCGTGATGCGCTCCGGCGAAAACGCCCACCGCGTCATCCAGGATATCAAGGCGAAGATCGCCCAGATCTCCGCCGGCCTCCCGCCCGGCGTCACGATCGAGCCGTTCTACGACCGCAGCGATCTCATCGACCGCGCGATCGCCACGCTCAAGTTCACGCTCTGGGAATCCGTCCTCCTCGTGACGCTGATGCACGTCCTCTTCCTGTTTCATTTCCGCAGCATCCTCATCGTCACGCTGCCGCTGCCCGCTTCGATCCTCGTCGCGTTTATTCTGATGAAGGAGTTCGGCATCCAGTCGCACATCATGTCGCTCACCGGCATCGCCATCGCGATCGGCGTGCTCGTCGACGCCGCGATCGTGATGGTCGAAAATGTCATCCGCCACTGCGAGCTGGAGGAGGGAAAACTAGGCCGCCCGCTCACCCGCGACGAAAATTTCCGCACCGTCCTCGCCGCCTCTCAGCAGGTCGGCCGCCCGATCTTTTTCGCGATGGGCATCATCATCCTCGCCTTCGTGCCGATCTTCACGCTCACGGGGCAGGAGGGAAAACTCTTCCACCCGCTGGCGTGGACGAAAACCTTCGCGATGGTCGGCGCCACCCTCCTCGCGGTCACGCTCGTGCCCGTGCTCTGCACGCTGCTCGTCCGCGGCCCGTTTCACTCCGAGGATCGCAACTGGATCATGCGCGCCCTGCTTGCGCTCTACGATCCCGTGCTCAATTGGGCGCTGCGTTGCCGGAAGACCGTCCTCGCTCTTGCCGCCACCCTCCTCGTGGGGTGCTGTTTCCTCGCCTTCGGCCTGCCCTCGCGGATCGCCTCCCACCTCCCGACTTCCGTCTCCCACCTCTTCCGCGGCTTCGGCTCCGAATTCATGCCTACCCTCGAGGAGGGCTCGCTCCTCTTCATGCCCGTGCTGCTCCCGAGCACCTCGCTCACCGAGGTGAAGCGCATCATGGCCTGGCAGGACGCCACGATCCGCGACACGCCCGAAGTCGCGAGCGTCGCCGGTAAACTCGGCCGCTTCGAAACCGCCACCGATCCCGCGCCCGTCGAAATGATCGAAACCACGATCATGCTCAAGCCGCCCGCCGAGTGGCGTGCGGGCGTGACCAAGGCGCACCTCATCGCCGAACTCACCGCGAAGCTCACGCAGGTGCCCGGCTACGTCCCCGGTTTTCTCCAGCCGATCGAGAATCGCCTGCTCATGCTCTCGACCGGCATTCGCGCGCAGCTCGGCGTGAAAATCTTCGGCGACGACCTCGACACCTTGCAGCAAAAAGCCTTTGAGGTCGCCGCCATTGTCGAAAAAATTCCCGGTGCCACCGGCGTCGCGCCTTCGCGCGTGCAAGGCAAACCCTACCTTGAGATCGTCGCCGACCGCGCCGCCCTCGCCCGTTACGGCCTGAGTGTCAGTGACGTTCTCGCCGTCGTCGAAACCGGTATCGGCGGAAAAAATGTCGCCTCCACGATCCAGGGCCGGGAACGCTGGCCGGTGCAGGTGCGCTTCGAACGCGCCGACCGCGAAGACCTTGATCGCCTCGGCGCGCTGCCCGTCGCGATTCCGGGGCCGGAGCCGCTGCGCTACATCCCGCTCGGCCAGCTCGCGACGATCCAGCGCGTCACCGGCCCCAGCGAGATCGCGAGCGAGAACGGCCGGCTCCGCACCTTTGTGCAGGCCAACGTCACCGGCCGCGACCTCGGCGGCTTCGTCGAAGACGTGCGGAAACAAATCACCGCGTCCGTCGCCCTCGATCGCGGGATGACGATCGAATTTTCCGGCCAATACGAACACCAGATCCGCGCGCAAAAGGCCCTGCTCGTTGCCGGGGCGGTGGCGCTGTTCGTCATCTTCATCCTCCTCGTAATGACGTTTCACTCGGTGTGGGAAGCCACCCACGTCATTCTCGCCGTGCCATTCGCGCTCACCGGTGGCGTGCTTCTTCAGTGGTGGATGGGATTCAACTTCAGCACGGCCGCCTGGATCGGCTACATCGCGCTCTTCGGCACCGCGATCCAGACCGGCGTCGTCATGGTCGTGTATCTCGAGGAGGCGCTGGCGCAGAAAAAGAAAGCGCTCGGTGCGGCATTCACCCGCGTGGATTTGATCGCCGCGATCCGTGAAGGCGCGCGGCTGCGTCTGCGCCCGAAGGTGATGACCGTCGCCACGATCGTCGCGAGTCTGCTGCCGATCATGTGGAGCACGCGCACCGGCGCGGAAGTGATGAAGCCGCTCGCCGCGCCCGTCATCGGTGGGATGCTCAGCAGCCTGCTGCACATCCTCGTCGTCACGCCCGTGATTTTTGCATGGCTGCGCGAGCGGGAATGCAAGCCGCAGGCGGCGGGTGCCGATGTGAGCTAACGAGGTTCAAGCAATGTCGCAGCCGCCGCTTGCCTTTGGAGTGCGGTGGCAAGCGACAGCGCGACACCGCCTCGGGATGGGATTTCCGGCGGGCCTTGTGCAGTCGCGCTCAACGCATTGACATCCGCGCTGTGTGCCTCCGAAGGCGGCGTGGCGCTGTCGCTTCCCGCCGCACTCCAAAGGCCGTTCCGCGATTCGCGCGGCTACTCTATTGCATTGGATCGCTCTATGGGAAAAATCCGGCTCGCGCCGCAGACGACAGGAGCGCGCGATCCGGGCACTCAGGCTGTCTGATGTGCCATGCGACTCAGGATTGGCGCATGTTCCAACTCCGCCCGGAGCGCCGTCATGAATTCAAACAGGTATTCGCTATGCGCGTAGAGCGCGTCATCGCGGACAAACCACTGGCTGTCCACCCGAACCGCGACGGTGGTGCGTGCGCCGGAGGACCGCAGTTTCACCGTCATCTCCGTGCCGAGCACCCATTTGTTGGGTCTGACGGTGACGGTGAAGAGGCCGTCCTCCACCGTCTCCCGTGGGTCCGTGTAAATCGGATGGGTCGCGAAAATCATCCGGACAGCGCGTGCGACGTCGGGCCGAAGCGCATCGAATTCGCCACTGGTATGCGGTGAACGACCGGACCGCATGCCCGAGCGTGACTCATTCCTCAGACGGAGGAGCGCCAAAATCCCGATGCCCGCAACGAGCACGGTGCAGGTGAGCAGGACTTGAAGTGAGGGTGACATAGGGGTTGGAAAACTGGACGGGGGTTGTGTTGCGCAAAAAAGCGCGGGGATGGGAGTGTTCTAAAATCTTCGCATTTTTTGCGGTAGTATCTCAGTCACGGATTGGACGTTCCTGATCTGAAAGGGAGGTGCCCAAAAGTGCCGCGGCGTCTTTCGACTCACCGCTCAGTGGACGAAGGAGAGATAAACGATGAGCGCGAGTGCAGCCAACCCGAGCAGGATGGCTCCAAGCTTGAAGGCCCTCTCGGCGATGGTGCCGGGATTGCGATTTCCACATTTTGGACATCTGTCGAAATTTCGTGAAAAAGTGTATTCGCAGCGGCGGCAAACCATCTGGCAGGGCGCTAGTTTGAATCAGGAACAACATATCCCGCGGTTTGCCGGTCCATGGTGGATTTCCAAAGTCATCCAGACGCCTGTGGCCGGGCACATTATTCCGCCAGCGTCGTTTCAAATTCCACCAGTCGGCCGAGCATTTCGTGGAAGTCTTTCGCGGCGGTGATTGGCAGCATGATGGTGTCGCGCCGACCGCCGACATCTTCCGTGATTTTGATGAAGCGGCCGCGGTCGTTTTCCTTCAAATCGAGGAAGAAAACCTTGCGGTCAGTGGCGAGTTTTTCGCTGGCGAGTGGCTGGGTGGGGACGGGGTTGTGGTAGCTCATGGTTTGGGGAGTGGGGCGTGGGGCACCCCGTTGCTCACGAGGGGAAGCTACGTCGCGTCGGAGCGCTGGGAAATTGAGGCATTCCCTATTTGCAGGTGGGAAAACCGCCTAGGGTGTTTCACCTATTGAGTCTCGCGAAAGTGGTTCACGGATTGGGTAAAAACTGACGGGGAAATTGCGCCCGGCACCTTGGAGTGCGGTGGCAGAGCGAGGCACGAGC
>JAYVPW010000120.1:0-5341 GCA_043777315.1 Spartobacteria bacterium
CTGATTGTTCGTCACCGTGCCATCGCTGAAGCTCGCCATGAAGCCGCCGTCGCCAGCGTGATACGAATCCGCGCCATTGAGTTCGGAGCCGACGCCGAGGTGCTCCTCCCAGTCCACGAGCTTCACCGCATAGGTGATGGGGCGCTTGGCCTTGAACTTCACCACGCAGGAATTGAACGGCGTATAAGGCACCGGATCGACACCGACGAGCGTGCCATTCACATACAACTCGAAGTAGTTATCCGCGAAGATATAGCCCGTGATGACTTCGCCATCGGCATCAATAACAACCGTCGGCACGGCGGCGAGATTCACCGCCGCGATGTTCGCTGGCGTCACGCCGGTAACATCGTTGTAGAGATCAGGAGCCTTCGTCGCCGTGGCAAACTGCGTGACGGAAGGCACGGTCCATGTTGTGCCATCGGTGGCCGTGCTGGTGCCCACTCCGCTGACGCGCTGGCCCGCAGGCAGGAGGTTGGTCGTAGTCGTAGTGGCAATGCCCTGACTGATCGAGCGCGCAACACCGGCGGCGCGCACAGCGAAGACAGGATAAGCCGAGGTCTTCGCCTCGTAGCTGACGATGCCTTGGGAATTGCGTGGCGGTGTGGGGGCGGCGTTGATGCCAAACTCGACCAGCCAGGCCTCGGTGGTCGTGGCTCCCTTCACCGTCGTGGATGACCAATACGCCGTGGCCGTGGCGGCTGGGAACAATGTGCGATTGATGCTCGGCTTGATGCCGGTGGTAGTCGGTGCGGTGGCGAGCGCATAGTCGGTGAGCGTTTGCAGTTCCTTCACGTTGGGCAGACGCCAGTCGCCATAACCACCAAGGGAGAGATTCTCCGCATAACTCAGCGCCGCATCCCACGCGACAGCCGAGCCGGGCACCTGCTGCCACATGAGGCCGGTGTCGTTGTCGGTGATCGTGCCGTCGTTGTTGTTAGTGTAGTTGTGGCCGTTGTTCGGCTTGCCGCCGCGCACGTAGCGGGCGTGATAGCGCAGGGTGCCGCCGGCGCTGAGCGTCTCCGCCTTTGGCTTGCCGCCGAGACCGCCGCCTGAGTTGGCGCACCACACGTTCGTCGTGCTGCTGCCGTAGATGTCGCTCGTCCACCAATACCCCGCCGTTCCGACCGGGTTATTGGGAAAGTATGTAGTGTTTAGCGCGGGGTTGCCGTTGTTGTGATTGAAGATGCTGAACAGTTCGCTCGGCGTCGGCAATCGCCAGTCGGTGAAGCCTCCCGTGGTTACCCCCGCTGCATTGGTGACCGCGTTGTCCCAAGTCGATTCGCCATTGTCCACCTTCTGCCACATCAGCCCCGTGATGTTATCGGTAATGGTGCTGTTGCCATTGTCGGTGAAGGACTGCGCATTGATGGTGTAGTCGGCGTCTTCGCCAAAGGTGGCGGTGGTGTCCAGGGTCTGACTGGTGTCCGGCAGCTTCGCCATCGTGTTGGCCGCCATCGGATATGCGGTGATGCGATTGCCCGCATTGCTGTAGGTCGTCGTGGTCGTGGCTGCCGGTAGCCGCCAGGTGATCGTCATCGTCTTGGGATTCGCATTGCGATTCAGCCGCCAGCAGATGTCGTAACTCACGCCGCTGATGCTGATGCGCATGAGCCAGTCATCATTCGACACCGTGCCGCCGACATTCTCGATGAAGTGCCCGGAGCCATCGACGCTGAGCGCGACGGGATTCTTAAAAGCCGTGATCGAAGCACCCGCCACGGGCGATGCCGTGTAACCTCCCGTGCCCGAGGCGCGCAAACCGGACCCCGTGGGCTGCGGATCGATTTGCCCGCCGTAGTTCACCACCGTGCCGTGCATGGCACTCATCATGTAGGGCGAAGCAGGCGTCCAGGTGGCGGTGCCGGAGTTATAAGTCCCGCGAGCATGGTAATGATAACCCCAGGTGCCATGATTGTGGCCGCCATCGCTATCGAGCGCCAGCATCGCACTGCCATCCGGCTCCACATAGCCATAGACCGGGTAGCCATCGAGCCCCCAGGCGATGGGTTTGTCATTGCCCAGCACGGAGGTGAGATGCGTGGGGAAGATGTGATAGTGATAGTCATCGCCGAGGCCGCAGTGACCGCCATACGCGTCGAGTTCACCGATGGCCTGGGAGAACTGGCCCGTGTTGTTGCGTGGATTAAAGATCGCCACGCCATCCGCCCCCAGCGCGACCGCCCCGCGCAGGAAGTTACCCGTCAGCGAGATGGGCGATGCCGCGGCCACCGGCACCAGCGGGAGCCTCCAGTAGTTCGGCTGCAGGTAGCCGAGCGACGCCGTATCGGTCGTCCCATTCGTCGTGCTCGCGAAATAGGATGTCGGCAGCGGCACCTGCTGCTGCCACGACGTGATGCCTACCATTAGATTCGGCATCCGCGTCCGATCAGGAATGCCGTCGGATTCTTCGTAGAAATAAGTGCCGTCCCAGTAATAGCGCACCTTCGGCTTGAACGGCGCAAACGATGCGGCCATCAGACTGCCATTCCCCGCAGGCGGCAGGATCAAGGCCAGCGCGCCAAAGGACATCGGGCTCAGCGCCGCACTGGCCAGGAGTTGGTGGCTCCTCGGTGCGCGCCGCGCCGACCACGCCCACGGCGGCGCGGCGGTCGGGCGGTTCGCGCCGGGTTGGGCCGATGGCTTGCCAAACCAAGCCGGCGCATCCAACTCCGCCGAGGGCAGCGGAGGGGCCGCCTCACGGAGGAGATTGCGCGCAATCGCGGCCCCGAGTGCCGTCCGCTTGGCTGCGGCATCGCCGCCCCGCACATTCAGCATCTCCATCAAGGAAACCGCCACATCCGAGTGTGCCGCGGCGTTATCGTGGGCGAAGCTGTTGACCGTTACGGTGAAAGTTGCGGCCAGCGAAATGAGGATGCGATTGATTTTCATGAAATGGAGTGGGGGAGGTTTCGGAACCATAATCCGCGCTTGTCAGAAAAGCGTCCGAAACGAGCCGGAGAATTGTCAGCAAACGGTAAAAGTGCGCGCCGCCAGTGCCTCGGGCGGGAATTTTCGCCCTCACGCCGCCATGCCATCCAATGCGCTACCAACGTCAGCCAAATCGCGCCTTGCGCTTTTTCTGCTGACCCATCCTCACCTTGATGAGCAGCAATCTGGAGACGTGCGACCTCATGGTTTCGGGTCTCACTTCTTCAATCCGTCCTTTGGCTGCGCCGGTTTGATGCTCCGCAACTCCGGCTGCGTCGTCGCGGTCTCGATGGCTTTGATCGCATTCTCCACATCGCCGACGCGCTGCTGGTTGAGGTCGCCGCCGGGGAACTCGCGGTTCTTCACCTGCTCGTTCAATTCGACGATCAACTCCCGCAACTGCGGGATCGCCGGCTGCGCGGCCTTGCCGTAGCCGACGATCAATTTCATGATCTCGCCGGTGCGCTTTTGACTGCCGTGTCCGCCCTGCGTTTTCGCCAGCGCGATGCCCGCCTCAATGCCCTCTTTGAAATGATACTTCGCCAATGCCTGGAGTCCGCCCATGCGGATTTCGTTGCCGAACATCGTGTCCGCCGGACAGCGCACTTTCACCGCGGCGAGGATGTCCGGGGCGAGCGCGGTCACGTCCTCGAGTTTCAGCTTTTCCGCCAGCGTGCTTTTCAGCGTGGCCCTCGCCATGCCGTCGGCGTTTTGCGCGATGGCGCGGATGGCGGGGTAAAGGAATGCGGTATCAATGCCCTCGATGTTTCCGCGCAGCAGTCCGCCGAAAAGCGCCTCGGCGAGTTGCCCATGCGTGAGTTGCACCGGGTCTTCCCACGTCACGGGCAGCGAAGGCTCCGCAGTAGTGACGACCGCTTTCAGCATGTCCGTGACGACCGGTTTCGCTTTGTCGCCCATGTTTTTCAGCGCCTCCGCGGCCTTCACGCGCAGCCAGCGGTCGGGATGCACCAGCAGCCGCACGAGCACCGGCAGCGCCTCGGGAGCCTTCAGCGTCCCGAGCGTCTCCGCCGCACCCTGCCGCTTCCCCGCGTCCTTGCCCTCGGCCATCGCGATCAGCTCCTGCACCATCGCCTTTCCCTCGGGGCGCCCGGCGAGTTCCTCCGCCGCCATGCTCCGCACCACCGGCGACCAATCGCCGAGCGCGGCAATCAGCTCGGGCACGGTTTTCTTTTCCCGCTGCTCGTAGAAATAGCCCGACGCCACGGCTTCCTTCACGTCCTTCGCGGTTAGCCTGTTCTTAGGGTTCGCGTCCTTGCCGGTAATCCAGAGCCTCTTCAGTGGCAGCGAGTAAGTCAGGACATAGCAGGCGTTCGGACTAAGTCCGTAGTATCCGCTTTTGCCGTAGTAAGTGTCATCGTCGGTCTTGCCCGGCCCGTATTGCTCGCCGCCGTCATAGGTGAACGACCCATCGCTGCGCCGCACGAGATCGAGGTGCCACGCCGCCTCGCGCACAAACGCCGCCGCCGCCGCCGGCCCGCCCGCATTCGCCCCGAGCGCGCCCCACAGGTAGCTGAAGCCCTGCCCCGTGTGCCCATACTCGCGATTCTGAAACGACGCCGTGACCATCTTCGCGTAATACTGCGTCTCGCGCGGCTTGATCGTCGTCACGCCAAACATCACTGCCGCCATCGCGTTCTTGCCGTTGTTGTCGTGGCTCGCCCACGGCATGTGCTCGCCATAGGGCACCGCGCCCTTGTCCACGAAGTAGCCGAAAAATTTCGTCGCGCGCTCGATGGCCGCGTCCACTTCCGGGTCGGAAATGCCGCACCGTTTTCCGAGCACGATTGCCATGTTGCCGATGAGCCCCGCCGAATTCACCGGCCCATACGGCGGGACGGAACCGTGCAATTTCCCATCCGCCGTGCGGTGCGAAATGCCGTGGCCAAACGTCCCATACATGCTCTGCCCCTGCGCGAGAAACGTCGTGTAGGCTTTGATCGCGGGCAGCACATCCTTGTCGCGCGTAACTTGGTAATACTCGCAGAGGAAAACATTCTTGTAGCCCCAGTCCCACACGACCATGCCGTCGCGCAATTCGATCTTCAGCGCCTGCGGGACAATCTTCATCGCCAGCTCCTTCACGCGCGGAAGGTATTCGGGATTCCCCGTCGCCAGCAGCGCCAGCCCGCTCACCGCGCCGTTCCAGTTCGGCTCCAGCTTTTCCTTTTCGAGCGCCTTGCACGCATCGGCTAAAATGAGCGCAGACTTCGCGCAATCATACGGCGCCGTGGCGCTGTAGCTCCCGAGCACGCGCAGTTTCAGCGTCACCTCCTCCGTCTTGCCTTCACGCCAGCGCGTGAGCTTCATCACGCCCGTTTTTTCAGCCTCGGAAATCGCCCGCCCAAACGTCTGGCGCGCATCGTCGGCGAAAGGTTTCCCGCCCACGCCG
>JAYVPW010000121.1:0-57075 GCA_043777315.1 Spartobacteria bacterium
TCGAACGTCGAACGCCGAAGTAACGGATGCGGAGCGGAATCTTTCTGACTTCGACGTTCGACGTTCGACGTTCGACGTTCGACGTTTTCCCCTCAGCGCCGCAAAATCCCTTCCCGCCGCGCTCGGTATTTCCAGCATCCTCGCCGCCGCGGCGTTGGCGTTGACGGCGTCGGGAGCGGAGGCATTTTTCGGAGCGGGGTCGTTTCTGCTGATCGGCGGCTTTTTCCTCGCGCTGGCATGGCTCCGCCGCACTGCTTCGGCGGCTGGCGGTTTGGAAACTCTCGCGCAACTCGGCACCCGCAACGCCGCCCGCCGGCGCGGGCGCAGCCTCGCGACGATCGCCGTGCTGGCGAGCGGCGTGTTCATTGTCGTGGCGGTCGATTCGTTCCGCCAGCGACCGCAGACCGCGACGGCTGACCGCGCCTCCGGCACCGGCGGCTTCGCGCTGATCGGCGAATCGGCGCTGCCGATTTACGACGATCTCAACACCGCGAAAGGCCGCGAATCCTTTGCCCTGGCTGAAGAGACAATGAGCGGCGTGCGCGTCGTGCCGATGCGCGTGCGCGACGGCGACGACGCGAGCTGCCTGAATTTGAACCGCGCGCTCCAGCCGCGACTGCTGGGCGTGAAGGCGAGCGAGCTGGCAAGCCGGGGCGCGTTTCGTTTCGCGGATGGAGAATATTTCGGCGACGGGGAAGCGGAGTCGAAGCTGCCACTCCTCGCGGAAAAATGGTGGCCCGCACTCGATGGCGCAGATCGCGAGGACGCAGTTCCCGGCATCGCCGACGGCGCGACGCTCCAATGGGCGCTGCAAAAAAAACTCGGCGATACAATCGAATATCGCGACGAGCGCGGGCAGCCGTTCAAGGTGCGGATCGTCGCGACGCTCGCGAACTCGATGCTGCAAGGCCAGGTGCTCATTTCGGAAAAGCACTTCATCGAAAAATTCCCGAGCCAGGGCGGCTATCGCTTTTTCCTCATCGATGCGCCGATCGAAAGGGCGGACGCGGTCGCGCAGCAGCTCTCGCGGGCGCTGCAGGATCGGGGGTTCGAGGTCACGCCGGCGTGGCGGCGGCTCGCGGAATTTCAGGCGGTCGAGAATACGTATCTCTCGATTTTTCAGGTGCTCGGCGGGCTCGGCTTGCTGCTCGGGAGCGCGGGGCTGGCGATCGTGGTCGGGAGAAATGTGCTCGAGCGCCGGGCCGAGTTTGGGTTGCTCGAGGCGGTTGGTTTTCGCCCACGCCAATTGCGCCAGCTCGTGTTTGCGGAGCATCGCTGGCTCATCGCTTGTGGGCTCGCGATTGGTGTCGGCAGCGCGTTCGTCGCAGTCTGGCCGGGATTGCGCGAGCGCGCGGGTGGATTTCCGCTGGCGGAAATGGCGACGCTCGTCGCAGCGCTCGCGGCGGGCTGCATTTTCTGGGCGTGGCTGGCGACGCGACTGGCCTTGCGCGGGAGCCGGGTTGCCGCGCTGCGGTCGGAGTGAGGGGGCGAAAGAAATTTTGACTTCATCCGGCCCGAGTGGCGTCAATCTCCGGCAACGAAGCTGGCGGGTCCGCCGGTCTTTTTTTTCAAAATCAATCCCATCAAAAACCCATGAAATTCAAAACGCTGCTGACCCTCGCCGCCACGCTCTCGCTGGGCTTCCACGCTGCTCTCGCCGGAGACGACGACACGCCGCTCGCCAAGGAAATGTCGGCGATGAACAAGAGCCTCCGCACGCTGAAGCGCCAGGTCGCCGATGCCTCGAAAAAGGACGAGAACCTCGCGCTGATCGGAAAAATCAAAAAGAATCTCGAAGCCTCCGCCAAGCTCGAGCCCGCGAAAACCAAGGATGTGCCTGCTGCGGACAAGGCGGCTTACCTCGAAAAGTACAAAGATCAGCTCACCGCGCTCGGGAAGTCGTACGACGAACTCGAAGCCGCGGTGAAAGCTGACAAGGCCGACGACGCGAAAAAGATTTTCGAGAAGCTTTCGGACCAAAAAGAGAAGGGTCACAAGGATTTCGGCGCGGACGACGACAAGTAATCGCTCGAAGCGGTCCACGAATTCAAGGCGGTCGCGCAGCCCCGGAGTCATTTCCGGGGCTGCGTATTTTCAGCCGTCGCGTGGCTAAGATTTCGCCCGTTCAACGCATCACATGTTGGTCCATTCCACCCCCGAAACCCGAGCATGACGAAGCAGGAAATCCTCGATCTCTATTTCATGGATTCGCGGTCGAAGCTCATCGACCTCGCGGCGTTTCTCGACCGGATCGAGCGAGGCTCGGGCGAGCCGGATTTTCGTCTCGCAGCCTTTCGAACGGCGCTCGAAGTGGTGCATGGGCCGGACGGCGAAAAGGCGAAATCGGTGCTGATGTCCTTGAGCGATCCGACGGTCGAACCGATCGCAAAAGCGCCGGGAAAAGGCGCAGTAGGTGCGTGGCCGGGATCACCCCGCTAACTGGTTGGCGCGGGCTCTCAACCCTTAACTCTCAACCCTCAACCTCCCCAAAGTGCGCTACATCGAACCCCACGGACACATGGTCAGCCGGACGACCGACGACTACGAGGCGATGGTCCTCGCGGGCTGCGCGGCAGTGTGCGAGCCGGCGTTTTGGGCGGGCTTCGACCGCAGCGGGGCACAGGGATTTTACGACTATTTTTGCCAGCTCACGGACTACGAACCGAAGCGCGCGGCGCGGTTTGGCCTGCCGCATTTTTGCTGGCTCTGCATCAATCCGAAAGAGTCGGAGGACATGCCGCTCGCGGAGGAAGTGCTCGCGATCATCCCGTGGTTTTTGGATCGGCCAAACGTGCTCGGGATCGGCGAAATCGGGCTCAACAAAAACACGCGGAACGAGCTGAAAATTCTCGAGCGACACATCGATCTCGCAGCGCGAAATGAGCAACTCATCCTCGTCCACACGCCGCACCTCGAGGACAAGCACAAGGGGACGCGTCTGATCCTCGATGCGATCCGGGCCGACGCGCGGGTGCAGCCGGGACGCGTGATCATCGATCATTGCGAAGAGCACACGATCGGGATGGTGCTCGATGCGGGGTTCTGGGCGGGCATCACTTTGTATCCCGAATCGAAGACCACGCCGGCGCGCGCGGTGGACATGTTCGAACTCTACGCGCAGCAAAATATCTGGCTGAACAGCGCGTGCGATTGGGGCCGAAGCGATCCGCTGGCTGTGCCGAAGACGGCGCTGGAAATGAGGCGGCGCGGGCATTCGGAGGCGACGATCGACCGGCTCGTTTTCCAGAATCCGGCGCGATTCATGGGACAGAATCCGCGGTTCAAATTGCGCGGGAGCTGACGGCGATTTTTGTTGTCCGCGAAATCACGCGAAATCACGCGAAAAGAAGGTCGAAAATCCGAACTCTCTTCCTTTCGCGTATTTTCGCGTAATTTCGCGGACCCGCCATCGACCGGCTCGTTTTCCAGAATCCGGCGCGATTCATGGGACAGAATCCGCGGTTCAAATTGCGCGGAGAAGAAATTTAACCGCGAAGGAGCGAAGGGAGCGAAGAGGCGGAAGCGGGGAGGAGAAAAATGCTTTCCTCGCTCTGTCTGCCTTTTTTTCCTTTTCCGCCCTTCGCTCCTTCGCTCCTTCGCGGTTAAAAAATTCCCTCCGCGATCGGGATGGCATTTCTTTTGTGCCGGGCGGGGGGCGCGCTAATTTCCCGGCATGTTCCGTCGCCTCGCGCTCACTTTTTTCCTGACGACCTCCGCCGGTTTGCTGGCGGGCGCCGAGCCGGTGTCGCGGATCGTTTCGGCGAAACTCGACAAGCCCGTGGTGCCCGGCGAGGCCGCTCCGAGCGCGCCGACGCCGAGTTGGGAAACGCAGAAACACGCACGGACTTACCTGCTCGGAATCCCGGCGCCGCGCGGGCAGATCGTCGATCGCAACGGCACCCCACTCGCGCAGACGCGCGTGAGCTACAACCTCGCGATTGCCTTCCCGACGCCGCTGGAGTTTTCCGACCGCGAAGTCGCCACTTTCGCGCGGGAGCAAATCGTGCGCGCGCAATCGCTGCTCGGTCGCGCGATCGGTTTTTCCGCGGACGGTGCGCTGAAGCATTACAAAAACCGCGGCGTGGTGCCGTATGTGATCGCGCAGGATTTGAGGCCAGCAGAGCTCGAAATCATGCGGCGCGATCAGCCGGAGAACCTCACGCTCCAGCCGGTTTATCAGCGCTTTTATCCCGAGGGCGCGCTCGCCGGGCACATCATCGGATACGCCGGACGCGCGGGGAAAATCCAGGACGGGCCGATCGAAAATAACGAGCTGCTGTGGCCGAACGCGGAAGGGCGCGACGGCTTGGAGCAGACTTTCGACGACCAGCTTCAGGGCAAAATCGGGCAGTACAATATCTCGTTCGATCAGCGCGGGAAAAAGCAGTCGGAGCAAATCTCCATCCCGCCGCAGCCGGGCTACAACGTCGTCACGACGCTGGATGCGCACCTGCAAAAGCTCTGCGAGGATTCGCTCGCGAAAGGGTGCAAGCGCGGGGCGATCGTCATCATCGATCCGAATAACGGCGACATCCTCGCGCTCGCGTCGTGGCCGACGATCAACCCGAACGCGTTCATCCCGAACATCTCCGCGGACGCCTTTCGCGCGTTGCAGGCGGACGTGAATATCCCGCTCCTGCCGCGCGCGTATCGCTCGTCATACCCGCCGGGCTCGACGTTCAAATGCTTCGTCGGGCTCGCGGCTTTGCAGTCGGGAAAAATCAAGCCGGACGATGAGTTCAGTTGCCCGGCGGCGCTGGAGATCGGGAACCTCACTTTTCGGAACTGGAAGAAAGAAGGCTCGGGAATGTTGAACTTCGCGGACGCGCTCACGCAGTCGTGCAACACGTGGTTTTACCAGGTCGGGATGAAGCTCGGGGCGCACCCGATCATCGACTACACGCAGCGCCTCGGGCTCGGCGTGAAGACGGGCATCCCGCTGAATGCCGAGACCGACGGGCGGATTCCCGACGAGGGATATTGGCTCAAAACCTACAAGCACCGCATGTCGCAAGGGGACATTGCGAACCTCTCGATCGGGCAGGGCGACACGCAGATTTCGCCGCTGCAAATGGCGCAGGCGATGGCCACGCTCGGCAACGGCGGGACGCTTTATCAAACGCGTCTCGTGCAGCAGGTGCAGAGCATCGATCACCAAATCGTGAACGCATACGACGTGCGCGCGCGGGGCCAAATCGAGATCGACAAGGAGGTGATGAGCGAGTTGCGCAAGGCGATGGTGGCAGTCGTCGAGAGCCGCGCGGGGACGGCCGGGCGCGCGCAGGTCGATCATGTTCACGTCGCCGGAAAAACGGGCACCGCGCAGTGGGGACCGAAGAATCGCGAGCGCACGGCGGCGTGGTTTGCGGGTTTCGCGCCGGCGGAAAAACCGAAGTACGCCTTCGCCGCGCTGTACGAAGGCGAGGTCGATAAGAACGATGTGCATGGCGGAACTTTCGCCGCGCCGCTGATCGGGAATGTGTTGCGCGAGGTATTCAAGGCGGAGCCGAAAGAGAAGCCGGCGAAGAAAAAGCGCCGGGCGGCGGAGGAGGAAACGGACGCGGGAATTCCAGTGCGGCGCGCGGAGCCGGTGCGGCCGTCGGATGCGCAGTGACCTCGGTCGAACTTTCGATTCGTGAGCGGCGGTGCGTTCGTGACAAGCGCCGTCATTCTGAGCGGAGTGAAGCGCAGCGAAACGCAGTCGAAGAATCTCTTGCTTTCCCCCCCTCGTGACGTCGCGGTCGGGGAAATAGTTAGAGGTCCTTCGACTCCGCTACGCTGCGCTCAGGATGACGAGCTTTTGATTTTTTGCACTCACTCACGACCCATGAATTCCGTTCGCGTTGATGTTGATCTCGGCCCGCGCAGCTATCCCGTCGTCATCGGCGCGGGGCTTTTGGACGAACTCGGAACGGTGCTGCGAACGCACGGACTCCGGCAGACGGGCGCTTTCGTCGTCACGAATCCGCAGGTCGGCGCGCTCTATTTCGAGCGTGCACGAGCCGCGCTGGCGGCGGCGGGTTTCACACGCGTGGTGCGGCACGACATTCCGGCGAGTGAGGAAGGGAAAAACTGGGACGAGTTTTCCGCGACGTGTGCGGCGTTGCTGACGGCCTTTCCGGACACCGGTTCGGTCCCGCTGGTGCTGCTGCTCGGCGGCGGCGTAGTCGGTGATCTTGGCGGATTTGCGGCGGGCGTTTTCCGGCGGGGCGTGCCGTTCGTGCAGCTCCCGACGACGCTGTTGGCAGCGGTTGATTCGAGCGTCGGCGGGAAGGTCGCGGTGAATTTCGGCGGGGTGAAAAATATCATGGGCATCTTCAATCAGCCGCGGCTCGTGGTCTGCGATCTCGCGCTGTTGCGGAGCCTGGGCGCGCGCGAGCTGCGGAGCGGCGCGGCGGAGGTGATCAAGTATGGCGGCGTCTGCAGCGCGCCATTCTTCGAACAGCTCGAGCGCGGCGATTTGGAAAAACTTCTCGCGCTCGAGCCGGCAACGCTCACGAACATCGTGGCGCAATGCGTCACGCTGAAAGCACGCGTCGTTGAGCAGGATGAATTCGACAAAAAGGGCATCCGCAATGTGCTCAACTTCGGTCACACGATCGGCCACGCGCTGGAGCTTTCCGCCGACTACGCGCTCACGCACGGCGAGGCGATTTCCATCGGGATGATCGCCGCGACGCGGCTCGCGCGCGCGCTCGGGATTTGTGAGCCGTCGTTCGCCGACCGGCTTGCCGCCTTGATCCGGCGCGCCGGGCTGCCGTCCGAACATCCCGGCACGCCCGAGCTTTTCGACCGAATCGTGCGGGCTATGCAGATGGACAAAAAATTCCGCGACGGAAAAAACGTCTTCGTTCTGCCGACCGGAATCGGCGCGTGGAAGCAGTGCGAAGATGTGCCGTGGGATCTCGTCCACGCTGCCGTCCGCTCGGTGCTCGTGAGCTGAATTTTCGGGCTTTTTGCTCCGTCTTTTCCCGCAGAGACTCGGCGCATGAAATCCCTCCGAGAGCAGTATGATGGCGTCGAGCGGTTACTGGAATTCGACTTCGTCCGCGCGACCGAAAACGCCTCGCTCAACTCGCTGCAATGGCTCGGGCGTGGCGAGAAGGAGCTGGCGGATGCGGCGGCGTGCGACGCGATCCGCGGGATGTTCGACAATATGGACATCAGCGCGGAGGTGACCATCGGCGAGGGGATCAAGGACAACGCGCCGGGCATTTTTAAGGGCGAACATCTTGGCTCGTGGCTGCCGGGGACGACGCGGTTCGACATCGCGCTCGATCCGATCGACGGGACGACGAACATCGCGAAAGGATCGCCCAATTCCATCTCGTGCATCGCGGCGGCGATCGTGCAGGAGGGGCAGAAATATTCGCTCAAAGACATCCCGTCTTTTTACATGATGAAGCTGGCGTACGGCCCGGAGATCGTGCGGCACATCGCGCGAACTGGGGCGCGCGCGCCGGGGTTGCACAGCCCGGTCGGGGAGAACGTGCAGGCGGCGGCGGACATTTTGAAAAAGCGCGTGCAGGACGTGGTGGTGCTCGTGATGGATCGGCCGCGGCATCAGAAATTGATCGAGGAAATCCGCGCGACCGGCGCGGCGCTGCGGATGGTGCAGGACGGCGACATCGCGGCGGCGATCGCACCATCGATTGAGGATGCCGGGGTTGATTTGTTCATGGGGATCGGCGGTTCGCCGGAGGCGGTCCTGGCGTCGGCGGCGCTCAAATGCCTCGGGGGCGACATGCAGTCGATGATGTGGCCGCGGGATGAAGCCGAGCGCGCGGAACTCACCGCGGGCGACTCCGGGCACGAACTGGGGCGCATCTTTCACGCCGATGATTTGGCGCGCGGGGAGAACATTATTTTTTGCGCAACAGGGATCAGCGACAGCCCGCTCGTTCGTGGAATCCGGGTGCGGAAGCACTGCGCGGTGACGCATTCGGTGCTCATGCGGGCGAAGACCCACTCGCTGCGCTACATCGAGACGCATCACGAATTGCGGACGAAAAAAATCCCGCTGCGCTCGGATTACGCGGCGGCGAAGCCAGCCTCGGACGCGTGATTTTTTCGCGCAGACCGAGATGTGGGCTCTCGCAAAGACGCAAAGGCGCAAAGGGGAGCTGCCGATCCCGTCTGCTTTGCGGCTTTGCGCCTTTGCGAGAGGAATCCTCCGGCAGCGCTTTTACTTTTGCCCGGCGAAATCTTGCGCCGTTACTCGCCGCGCTCGTCGTGGCCGTGCTTTTCGCACTGCCTGCGCGGGCGCTTGAAATCAGGGAGGCGCGGTGGGGTTTCGACGGGCACGTCGTGCCGGAGCGATTCGCGATTCTGTCGGTGCTGGTGCAGAATCCGGGTCCGACCGCATTCGATGGCGAGATGGCGCTGGAGCTGTCGTCCGGAATCGGGAGTCCGGCTGGCGCGCCGATCGTGCAGCCGATCTACCTCTCGGCAGGCAGCGCGCGGTTCGTGCAATTCCAACCGTACGTGGAGAACGAAAACTCGAGCTGGTCGCTGCGGTGGGGCCGTGGGCCAAAGGATCGGCACAATCTCGATGCGCCGACGAATGCCGGGCCCGCGCGCGTTTTTCTCGTCGATCCCGAGAGCGCGTTTGCCGCCGGGCTGCGGATGCGAACTTTCCCGGACGATCTTTTTCCCACAACCATCGGCGCGACGGATGGTCTCGATGCCGTGGTGCTCGATCACGTGCCGCGCTGGGAGGTCGCGCGGCGGGAAGCGTTCGTGGATTGGATTCGCGCGGGCGGCACGGTGCATCTGCTGCTCGGCGCGAAAGGCGCGTTGCCGGAATTTGGGAACGAACTCGCGGTGCTGAATGGCGCGGGCGAGCGGACGCGAATCGGCGCGGGGGCGGTGGTGCGGCATCAGATCGCGCGGGCGGACATGAGCGAAAAGTTCCTCGACGAACATGGTTCGCCACCGCGCGATTTGGAGACGGGGAAGAAGATCGCGATTTACGCTTTCGACCAGACTTTGCTGCAAAAGCTGGCGGGCATGACGAAGCCGAAGATCGTCTGGTGGCTGATTTATCTACTCACGGCGAGCTACATCGTGGTCGTCGGGCCGGGTCATTTTCTGGGGGCGCGGAAGATGAACTACCGCGTCTCGATCCTGTTGTTTCTGGGCGTCGTGGCGGCGTATGCGATGTCGTTTGCGTGGGCGGGACGGCGCGGCGCGGATGAGACGCAGCGAGTGCATTCGGTCTCGATCGCGCACTCGCTCGGCGGGAAACGGTACGACGTGATGCAGTGGATCAGCGCGTTCGTGACGCACGGCGATACCTACAAACTGACGCACGCCGCGCCTGCCAATCTCTACTCGGTCGGTTCCTCGAATGACGCGGTGCGCGGGCAGATTCGCAATGGTCGCGACGGCATTTTCGCGGTCGATCTGCCGCTCTACTCCTCGCGCCCATTTGTGCATCGCGGCGTGATGGAGGGCGACGATACGAGCGTGACGGTCGAGCAGTGGAAGACCGATCCCGGCGGGAAACTCACCGCGCTCACGTTGCTCCGCGGGGCCGCGTTCCCGACCCCGATCGAGGGACTCTGCATCCGGCACGGCGATCAGTTTTACGCGGTGAACGCGAGCGGCGGTCGCTTCGAACTCGGGACGGGAGAACGCGCGGATGCGTATTTTTCAAAGATCGGGCAGGTGATGAATTCGACGCTAAACTTCAATGAATCCGGCGATGAAAGCGCCGAGACCGGTGCGCTGAAAAAGTCGATCAGCGCGTTCATCGCGCGCGATCTCGGCGGCTTGGATCACCTGCCGCACCTGATCCCGCCGCGCCCGCTCGCAGCGGATCAGGCGCAGCTTTTCGTGTTCGTCCGCGTGCCGGAGGGCTTTCGTTTGCAGGGCGGCGACTTCAAGTCCGAGAGCGGGCTCGTGCTTTACGTGCAGGATATTTTCAAACCCGCGGCGGCCGAATGAGCCGGCGATTCGTCCCTTCCAAATAGCCCGTCCTTTCTCATGGAACCGATCATCGAAATCCGCGACCTCCACCATCGGTACAAGACTCACGCAGCATTGGCGGGCATTTCCTTCACCGTGCATCGGCAGTCGATCCACGGATTTGTCGGGCCGAATGGCGCGGGGAAAACGACGGCGCTCAAAATCCTCGCGACGCTGCTGAAGCCGCAGACGGGGAGCGTCAGCGTCTTCGGGCACGACATCGCGAAGCACCGGCGCGACGTGCGGCGGAAGATCGGTTTCATGCCGGATCACTTTTCGATGTACCGGCAGATGACCGTCTTCGAGTATCTCGATTTCTTCGGCGCGGCGTACGGACTGCCGCAGGGCGAGCGCGACAAAACGATCGGCGATGTCCTCGCGCTCACCGACATGGATGGGCGCAAGGACGACATGATCAGCGGCCTTTCGCGCGGGATGCAGCAGCGCGTCAGCCTCGCGCGCGTGCTCGTGCACGACCCGGATTTGCTGCTGCTCGATGAGCCGGCGAGCGGCCTCGACCCGCGCGCGCGCATCGAGCTCATGGAAATCCTCGAGGAGCTGCGCCGGCTCGGGAAGACCATCTTCATCAGCTCCCACATCCTCAGCGAGCTCGCGACGCTGTGCGACCACGTCACGATCATGGATCGCGGCGCGATCAAATACACCGGCACGATGCGCGGCCTCATTTCGGATGAAACGAGCGAGTCGGCGACCTGCGCGCTCACCCTCACAGCCGAGCATCCCGCGAGCATCGACGCGCTCGCGCAGCTCCCCGGCATGACGAGCGTCGCCGCGCTCGTGCCGTCCGTGCCGCGCTACACGCTCGTCTTCGACCGGCAGAAACTCGCGGTGAACACGATCCTCCAAACCGCCCTCGCGACCGGCGCGCAGATCGCCGGCTTCGAGCCGGAAATGAAGCAACTCAACCAGGCGTTCATGGACCTCACCGAGCCGGGGGTCCGCTCGTGACGAGTCCGCTCCTCGCGCTTTTCAACCGCTCGCTGCGGCAGGACGTGCGCGCGAAATCGACCTACTGGGCGCGCGCCGGGCTCGTCTCGATGATGCTCGTGATGATGTTCACGACGCACCTCTCGCTCGGCTGGTCCGGCGCGCCGGGGCTCGCGTTTTTCTCGTCGGCGATCTACACGAATTTCTTCTTCATCTCGCTCGCCGGGCTGAGCTACTTCGCCTCCGCGATCACCGAGGAAAAGGAGGAGATGACCCTCGGCCTCCTGCGGATGACCAACCTCAACCCGCTCTCGATCCTCCTCGGCAAATCGACGAGCCGCCTCTTCGGCGCGCTGCTCCTCCTCGCCACGCAAGTGCCGTTCACGCTCCTCGCCGTCTCCTTTGGCGGCGTCTCCATTTCGCAGATCGTCGCGGTCTATTGCGCCCTCGCGGCGTTCATCATTTTCCTGAGCAATCTCGCGCTCCTCTTCTCGGTCATGAGCGCGCGCACGGCGGGCGCGGCGGTGAAGACGGGCGTGGTGCTCTTCCTGTTTTTCGTCGGCCCGTCGTGGACGCTCGGCCTCCGCGGGGCATTCCATTATTGGGGCTGGATCGCCGACGCGAAACCCGGACCGGCGCTCACTGCCGCGCTGGAAAAGTGGGAGCACATGTCACCGCTCACGCGCTTCGGCGAAGTCCTCACGACCGGCTTCAACGACAGCCCGATCGGCCTGCAATTCTGGAGCAACATCGCCCTCGGCACCGTCTCCTTCCTCCTCGCGTGGGCCGTCTTCGAGCTCTTCTGCCGGGATCAAAAAGACGCCGTCCCGCGTCGCGGCTTCGTCTTCAAACGCACGTCGAACCGGCGGCTGGTCTGGGCCGTCGGCGGTTCGGCCAACGTGCTTCTTTCCGTCTTCGGTGCCGGACGGCCATGGCGGCGCACGCTTATCTGGAAGGATTTCTATTTCGTGAACGGCGGAAAGTTCGCCGCGATCTGCAAATTTCTCGGGTACGGGCTGGTGGGTATCACCTTGATTTGGACTCTCGCCACGGGAAGCGGGAGCGGGTGGCAGCGCTGGACTTGGGCGGAAATCGGCCTCACGACGATGGGCATCTCCGCCCTCGTCCTCGCGCTCGAACTCGTCATCGTCGCCGGCCGCGTCTTCCGCGTGGAGCTGCGGTGGAAGACCCTCTCGAGCCTCGCGATGCTTCCGATTTCCCTCCGCCGCGTCGCTTACCACAAAGTCCTCGGCTGCCTGCTCGCGTGCCTGCCTGCCGCGATTTATTTCGTCATCGGCTTCGCCTGTGCGAGCCCGGAGATGTGGCGCTCGCTGCACAAATGGTGGGAGTGGAAAGAGAAGGTCGGCCTCGACCGCGCGCTCAAAGCCGCGATCGAATGGGAGGTCATCGGCGGCTTCGCCTTCGCCTTCATGGTCGTGATTTTCCTGCTCCACCTGACCTCGCTTTTCTCGCTGCGCTTCAAATGGGGCGCCTTGCCGATGGCCGTGGCTGCCACATGGGCCGGCTGCATGTTCGCCGTCCCGCTCGCGTTTTACATGTTCAAAAGCGCCGCGTTCATCGCGCTCATTTCCCTGCTCGTCGTCGTCATCGGCGTCCTCCACGTCCGCATCGGCGCGCGGCTCGAACAGCTCGCGGCGGAGGAGTGATTTTGGGGGAATCGGAGGGCGCGTCACTCCCTTCCGAGTCATCCTGAGCGCAGCGCCAGCGGAGTCGAAGGACCTCTTACTTTTCCCGCAGCGCGCGCGCCTCGCGGAGGGGGAGAAGGAAGAGGTCTTTCGACTGCGCTTCGCAAAGCCGAAGCTCCGCTCAAGATGACCGGAAGGCTGGGACGCGTTCCTCGCGTCGGGGGCTTCCAGCCGTGAGTTGAAGGTTGAGCGAACCCGCGCGGGCGTGTTGGTTCCCGGCCCGCTTTTCTTCTCATGTCCGAATCCATCGCCAGCGCCAGCGAACTCACCGTCAAATACGGCACCCAAGTCGTCCTCGACCGCGCCACCCTCACCATCCACGAGGGCGAGCGCATCGGACTCGTCGGGCGCAATGGCTGCGGCAAATCCACCTTCCTCCGCATCGCCGCCGGCGCGCTCGAGCCGGATGACGGCCAGTTCAGCCGCAAGCGCGACCTCATCACCGGCTACCTGCCGCAAGTCTTCGACCTCGACGAAGCCGCCACCGTCCACGCCAACGTCCTCGCCGGCGCGCAAGCCGCCCTCGACTTCATCGCCGAGTACGAGACCACTCCGTCCGACAGCCCCCGCAGCGCGCAGCTCCTCGACCGCATCCATCACCTCGATGGCTGGAACCTCGAGCACCGCATCAAAAGCCTCGTCACCAATCTCCACGCGCCCGACGAAGACCGCGTCGTCGGCAACCTTTCCGGCGGCGAAAAACGTCGCGTCGCCCTCTGCCGCGCGCTCCTCGCCCGGCCCGATTTGCTCATCCTCGACGAACCGACCAACCACCTCGACACCGGCTCCATCGAGTGGCTCGAGGAGTTCCTCTCGCGGTACGAAGGGACCTGCCTCTTCGTCACGCACGACCGTTATTTCCTCGACCGAATCACCACCCGCATCGTCGAACTCGCGCGCGGCCAGTTCGCTTCCTACGACGGCAACTACTCCGACTTCCTCATTGCCAAAGCCCAGCGCCAGGCCGTCGAGGAGCAGCAGGAACACAAGCGCGAAAAGTTCCTCAAGCGCGAGCTCGAATGGGTCCGCCGCCGGCCCAGCGCCCGCCGGACCAAGAGCGTCGATCGTGTCGAGCGTTACTTTGAAATGGCCGGCCAGGAAGCCCCCGAGCAGGAGCTCGACGTCGAACTCATCATCCCCCCCGCCCCGAAACTCGGCAACCGCGTCATCGAGCTGAAGGCGATTGCCGCCGAAGTCGCCGGCCGCGTTCTCTTCGAAAACCTCAGCCTCAACCTCGCGGAAGGCGAGCGCCTCGGCGTCGTCGGGCGCAACGGCCTCGGCAAATCGACCCTCCTCCGCATCATCCTCGGCGAAATCCCGCCCGCCCGCGGCGAAGTCGAAATCGGCAGTCGCACCCAGATCAATTACGTCGATCAAAACCGCCTCATGCTCGACGACGCGAAGAGCATCTACGACGAAGTCGGCGAGGGCCTCGAATACGTCCGCCTCGGCGAAGAAAACGTGAGCCTCCGCGCCTACCTGCGCCGCTTCCTCTTCACCGACGACCGCATCAACTCGCGCATCGGCACCCTGAGCGGCGGGGAACGCAGCCGCGTCCTGCTGGCCAAAATCCTCAAGCGCGGCGGCAACGTCCTCATCCTCGACGAGCCGACCAACGACCTCGACCTCGGCACCCTTCGCCTCCTCGAAGAAGCGCTCCTCTGCTTCAAAGGCAGCGTCATCGTCGTCAGCCACGACCGCTATTTTCTCAACCGCGTCTGCACCGCCACCCTCGCCTTCGAGCCCGGCGGCGCCGTCGATTTCCACGTCGGAAATTACGACCGCTACGTCGAAATGCGCGCCCTGCACGTCGCTGCGGCGGCTACTTTCGACAAAAAAATCACGCCCGCCGTGCCTGTCATCGCCTCCACCTCACCCGCCGCCAAGCCGCGCAAAATGAAGTGGAAAGAAGAGCGCGAACTCGAAGGCATGGACGCCGCCATCCTCACCGCCGAGACCGAACTCGCCGCCCTCGAAGCCCGCCTCGCCGACCCCGCCTTCTACGCCGCTCACGGCCCCGAATGGCGCCAGCACGAAGCCGAACTCGAAGCCCTCCGCCACCGCGTCGCCAACCTCTACGCCCGCTGGCAAACCTTGGAAGCCCTCAAAGCCAGCGCGTGAGCTAGTCGAGGAGAGACCTCACAGATTTCTCTGGATCGCGTCATTCAACTCTGCCGTCTTCTGCGTGCAAATCGCCTCGAAAGGCGAAGGGTCCTGGCGATCCTTCAAAGCCTCGAACGATTGCTCCATCGCCGGAATATATTCGTACAGCGCTCGCTTCACCTCTACCGGAACGCGGCCGGAATCGATCGACTTGAGCTGTCGCAGGAATTCCGCGGCGCGCTCCAACCCCGGCGGCATCTTGTCGATTGCCCGTCGTGCTGAAGTAATCTTCTGCATCACCGCACGAGTCTGGTGCGCTGATTCGAGATCTCTCAGCGTCGTGTAGGAAAACCAACCGCAAAGCGGAACGACGACCGCGAGTACAATCTGATTTCGGCGCTTCCCCATACCGCGCTAAAGGACATCGCCCCGCCGGGAAATCCAGTAGAGCGGGCGGCGGCTAGCGTGGGCGATGGCGACGACCCAGAGCGTCTGCTCGCGGACGACGTAGGGAATGTAATACGGGAACACGCGCAGATTGATGCGGCGAAAAGCACCCGGACGCATCCGGCAGAGTTCCGGATGATCCCGCGATCCACAAGACACACCGATCGACCTCATCCTTAAACCGCTCACCCAGCCCGGCGCGCACCTCCTCATATTCCGAAATGGCATCGAGAAACTCCCGCTGCGCCTCCTCGACGAAGCGGATCGTCACGGAGCCAAACGCCTCTCGGCTGCCCGCATCACCTCCGCGTATTTGACGCCCGTCGCGCGGCCTTCGTCGATCGCGCGGATGCGGTCTCCTATCTCGGCGTCCCAAGCCCCTTCGGCTCCGGGATCGTCCGTAATCTCGGCGCTTTCGATCAAGAATCCTGCGAGCGCGAGTCGCTGCGAAGATGAAAGGTCCATCGCATCTTTAGTGATTTCTTCGAGCGCCTTGGACATGGAAAAAACAGTGTCAGACGTTTCTCCCTGGTCAAGCGCGTCAGCCGTATGAGCGCGGAGCCACGCCTGCGATCAGCCGCGCCGGACACTCATTAAAATTTGGAGGCGGCTCCTCGCCGCGGACGTCACTTCCCTTTCTTGGCCGGCACTTTCGCCGCCGCAGCAGTGTTCTTTTTCTGCGTGTTGGTGTTGGCCTTCGCCTGTTTCTGCGCGGCCTGCTTGTTCGTCGCTTTTGGTGATTTGTCGCCCATAATTCGCAGAGCCTCGCAGGCGCGAAAAAAAGTTGCGAGCGGGAAGCGCGGACTTTTTTTCGGGCACGAAATTGAGTCGCGGGACCGACGCGGGCGGGGTATCAGGCGTGGAATCTTTTCTCAAACATGCCGCTCCTCGAAGTCCGCCATCTCAAGACCTGGTTCCCGGTCCGCACGGGACTGCTGCGGCGGCACACGGATGATGTGAAGGCGGTGGACGACGTCTCTTTTTCGATCGAGGCGGGGACGACGGTGGGGCTGGTCGGCGAGAGCGGCAGTGGAAAATCGACGATCGGCAAGACGATCCTGAAATTGGTCGAGGCGACGAGCGGGCAGGTGCTGTTCGACGGGCGCGATATTTTGCCGATGAGCGAGAGCGAGTTCCGGCCGCTGCGGCGCGAGGTGCAGATGATTTTTCAGGATCCTTTCGGCTCGCTGAATCCGCGGCATCCGATCGAGCAAATCGTCGGGGAGCCGCTCGAGATTCACTTTCGCAAAATGAGCCGGAATGAGCGCGCGGATCGCGTGGCGGAGCTGCTGCGGCAGGTCGGTTTGCAGCCGGAGATGCGGCATCGATACCCGCATGAATTCAGCGGCGGACAGCGCCAGCGGATCGGGATCGCGCGGGCGCTGGCGGTGAAGCCGAAGTTCATCGTCTGCGACGAACCGGTGAGCGCGCTCGATGTCAGTGCGCAGGCGCAGATCGTGAATCTTTTGCAGGATCTGCAGGAGGAGCTCGGGCTCACGTATCTCTTCATCGCACACGATCTCGCAGTGGTGGAGCACGTCAGCGATCATGTGCTGGTCATGTACCGCGGGAAGATCGTCGAGTCCGCGCCCGCCGCCGCGATCTACGAAAACCCGCAGCACGAGTACACGAAAAAGCTGCTCGCCGCCGTGCCTGCTTTCGCCTGATCGGCGAACGAGTTGAGGGTTGAAAGTTGAGGGTTGAGGGCCGCGTTTTTTGAAGCGACACCAGTTCCCGATCACCGGCTCTCAACCCTCAGCGCTCAACCCTCAACCTCCCCCGTGACTCCTTTTCTGCGCAAATTGATCGGGATGAACTGGCTGCTGTTCGCGGCCATGATGGCGCTGGCGATCTTCGGAATCGTGGCGGTTTACAGCGCGACGTATTTCAAGCCGGACGAGCGGTATTGGGAGAAACAGTTGATCTGGGTCGCGACCGGGACCGTCGTTTTTCTCGTCACCAGCCTCATCGACTACCGCTGGATCAAGTGGATTTCGCTGCCGCTCTACCTCGTCAGCATCGTCTTCGTCATGCTGACTTACACGAAGCTCGGCGAGGAGCACGGCGGCGCGAAATGCTGGCTGCGCCTGCCGGGGATTGGGACGTTTCAGCCGTCGCAGCTCTGCCTGATCGCAGGCATCATCGTGGTCGCGCTGTTCCTCAGCCAATTCCGCAAGCTGCATCCGTTCATCAAGCTCTGCCTCGTCGGCGCGATCGTCGGCGGACCGATGGCGCTCATTTTGAAGCAGCCCGATTTCGGCATGACGCTCGTCTGGATTCCGGCGGTGCTCGCGATGCTTTTTGTCGGCGGCATTCCGAAGCGCTACTTGATTGCGATCCTGCTCATCGGCATCGCGGCGGTGCCGGTGGCGATGAATTTCGTGCTGAAACCGTATCAGCGGACGCGGCTCGTGACGTTCATGGACCCGGACATCGATCCGAAAGGCGCGGGCTGGGCGATCAATCAATCGCTGATCGCGATCGGCTCCGGCGGCTTTGCCGGCAAGGGTTTCAAGGCGCCGAACACGCAGGTCGAGCAGGGCTTTCTTCCGGGCACGACGGTGCATACCGATTACATTTTCTCCGCGATCGGCGAGCAGTGGGGCTTCGTCGGCGGTGTCGTTTTGCTCGGCGCATTTGCCGTGCTGCTGCTGTGTTGCCTCGTCACTGCGTTTCGCGCGGCGGATGAATTTGGGCTGCTCATCACGATCGGTTTCACCGCGCAGATTTTCTTTCACGTTTACCAAAACGTCGGGATGACCATCGCGCTCATGCCGATCACCGGGCTGCCGCTGCCGCTGATCAGTTACGGCGGGACGTTCATCTGGATGATCATGTTCGGCCTCGGGCTCGTGAACAGCGTCTGGGTGCATCGCAAGATGCTGCCGGCATGACCTAATGGGGCGCGCTCCAGATTTTGTCATCCTGAGCGGAGCGCAGCGGAGTCGAAGGACCTCTTACTTTTCCCCCGGACGGAACGCGTCCCGAGCGAAGAGATAGGTAGAGGTCCTTCGACTCCGCTGCGCTGCGCTCAGGATGACGACTTACGCTCCGCGGCGGCTTCACATGCCCGGCGTCCACGCGCGGACTTTGATGAAATTGTTTGGGCCGATCTTCAGGAAGTAGAACGGCTCGCCTTTTTTTTCGCGCTCGCCCTCCTGCGGCGGGACGGGCTCACGGGATTGATAAATGGTGAGTCCCGAAGCAGGGTCGCGGCCGGTGCGGATCATCTTCGTGTCATGGAGATCGACCTTTTTGTAGCTGACGGGAAAGAGCGGCTGTCCGTTCCAGACGACCGCGGCGGGCGGAGGTTTTTGGACGATTCCAGGGACTTTAAAAAAGGTGAAATCGCCGACGGCAGTGGCTTCCTCGAAGCGCTCGAGCGCAGACACTCGCGGGCGATTCGCCATCCCAAATCCGGCGACCACGGCGACGCCCGCGAGCAACGCGAGAGCAAGCCCGAGAGCTGATTTTCCAGCGAAGAGAGTACGCGTCTCACGCACGGCGGATGGGTCGGTCATCGGCCCTCTTTATCCGCCCACGAGCCGATCGGCGCAAGCGCCTCGCCGCCCCGCGGCTACGCAGAATTGACGATCGCGCCGACGATCAGCAGGAGTGCGATGACCATCGCCGACCAGATGAGGTAGGAGATGCGCACGAGGGCGCGGTCGTTCTGCGCGGAGAGCGCGGCGGACGCCTCGATTTCGGCTTCCAAATGCTCCAGTCCGAGCCGGTGCCGGAAGACTTTTTCGAGGACGTGCGGCTGGTTCATCGGGGCGAGTCCGCTGTCGGCGAGCACGCGTCCGATTTGCTGATACGGGTTCGCTTTTGCGCCTTCGAGACCATCGATTTCCTTGCCGATCCGCGCCCGTTCGCGCTCTTGGTTTTTGAGTTCGGTGGCGAGTTCCCGGTCGCTGGCGGTGAAGCTCGCGTCGAGCTCCGCGAGCCGCTGTTCGAGACCGGCGATGGCGACGAGATCTTCCGCGAGGCGCGTTTCCATCGACTTAATTTCGCTCGCGACGCGCATGTGCTGCGTTCGCAAATCGGCCTTCTCATTCGGGATGGCGACGACCCGTTCGCGGAGACGCCCGAGTTCCTCGCGCACGCGCGGGGTCGGCGGATCGACGGCGAGCAATTCGGTGTAGCGCTTGTTCACCTCGCGCATTTCGCGGTCGAGATCGGGGATGCGTTTTTCGTACTGCGGCTCCTGTCGGCGCATCGCGATGAGCTGCTTCTCGATCGGTGCCAGCGGCTCCCCCAGCGTGCGTCGCGCGGCATCGAGTTGACGCCGTGCGTCCTCGTAGGCTCGCCGCGCTTCCGCCTTTTTCTCCTGCGCGGCGCGGATCGTTTGGCCGAGCTCCGCGCTTTCATTCGTGAGCCGCGCCTGCTCGCGCTCGTAGTTCTGAATCTGGTCCACCTCGCGCTGCGTCTTCGCGTCGAAATCCGCCTGCTGCCATCCGAGCAGGCCAAGCTCCGTCTCGGCCCTGGCCAGGCGGCGGCGCTCCGCAGCGATGCGCAACCGGGTCAGTTGCCGGGCGTATTTCCGGGTAAGTTCCCGAAGACCTGGCGCGAGGTAGTTCACTTATTCCGAGTTCGCCGAGAGCTTCGCGATAATCGACAAGTCCTCGAGCGTGGTGACATCGCCAGTGACTGCTTTTCCGCTCGCGATCTCTTTCAAAAGGCGGCGCATGATTTTCCCCGAGCGCGTTTTCGGCAGCGAATCGGCGAAACGAATTTCGTCCGGCTTGGCGATCGCGCCGATGATTTGCCCGACGTGTTTGCGGAGTTCCTCCCGCAAGTTCGGCCCCGCGACGGACGCGCTTTTCAAAGTGACAAACGCGACGATGCCCTGCCCCTTCAACTCGTCCGGGCGCCCCACCACTGCCGCCTCCGCGACCATCGGATGCGAGACGAGCGCGCTCTCGACTTCACTCGTGCCGAGCCGATGCCCGGCCACGTTCAGCACGTCGTCGATGCGGCCGACGATCCAGAAATATCCGTCCTTGTCGCGCCGCGCGCCGTCGCCGGCCAGGTAGCAGCCTTTCACCTCGCTCCAGTAGGTTTTTTTGTAGCGCGCCTTGTCGCCGAAGATCGTGCGGAGCATCCCGGGCCACGGTTTGCGGATGACCAGTTTCCCGCCCTCGTTCGGCCCCACTTCCTTGCCGTCGTCATCGACGATCGCCGCGTCCACGCCGAAAAACGGGAGCGTCGCCGAGCCCGGTTTCGTCGGCACCGCGCCGGGCAGCGGCGAGATCATGATGCCACCCGTTTCCGTCTGCCACCAGGTGTCCACGATCGGGCAGCGCCCGCCGCCGATCTTCTCGTGATACCACATCCACGCCTCGGGATTGATCGGCTCCCCGACCGAGCCGAGCAGCCGCAGCGACGAAAGGTCGTGCTTCGCCAGCCACTGATCGCCCCACCGGATGAACGCGCGAATCGCCGTCGGCGCGGTGTAAAAAACGGTCACCCCGTATTCCTCGATGATCTTCCAAAAGCGATCGTTCTCGGGCCAATTCGGAGCGCCCTCGTACATCAGCGAAGTCGCACCATTCGCGAGCGGACCATACACCACGTAGCTGTGCCCGGTGACCCAGCCGATGTCCGCCGTGCACCAGTAAACGTCCTCATCGCGCAGGTCGAAAATGTATTTGCAGGTGATGTAGGCCTGCAGCAGGTAGCCGCCCGTCGTGTGCAGGATGCCCTTCGGTTTTCCCGTCGAGCCGCTGGTGTAGAGAATGAACAGCGGGTGCTCGCTATCGAGCGCTTCCGCGGGGCAATTCGCGTCCACGTATTCCATCTCGCGGTGCCACCAGAGGTCGCGCCCTTCCTCGATGTGGATGTCGTTCGCAGTCCGCCGGTAAACGATCACGCGCTTGATCGTCTGCGGATTTTCACGGAGCGCATCGTCCACGTTTTTCTTCAAAGGGACGATCGACCCCCGGCGGTATCCGCCATCCGCGGTGATCACCATCACGGCCTTCGAATCGGCGATCCGATCGCGAATCGAGTCCGCGCTGAAGCCGCCGAAAACGACCGAATGCGTCGCACCGATTCGCGCGCAGGCGAGCATCGCGATCGCCGCTTCCGGGATCATCGGCAGATAGATGAGAACGCAGTCGCCCTTCTTGATCTTGTTGCGCTTGAGCACGTTCGCGAAGCGGCAGACCTCGCGATGGAGTTGCTGATAAGTGAGCACCCGTTTCTCGCCCGGCTCGCCTTCCCAAATGATCGCCGCCTTGTTTTTCCGCGCGGTCAGGAGATGCCGGTCGAGGCAATTCTCGGAGACGTTCAGCTTCCCGCCGACGAACCATTTCGCGAACGGCTCGTTCCATTCCAGCACCTTGCTCCATTTCTGCCGCCAGGTGAGTTCGGACGCCTCGCGTGCCCAGAATCTATCCGGCCGCTTGATCGATTCCTCATACATTTCCCGGTACTGCGCGAGACTCTGAATCCGCGCTTTTTTCGAAAAAGCCGACGCCGGTTTGAAGACCCGTTTTTCGATGAGATGGGACTCGATGGATTGGCTCATGACGTGATGAAATTATTACTCGCCTGAGTAGTAGCACCCGGCGGCGAGGCCGGACAATTCAAAGTTCACCGCCCGCGAAGGCGCATCTGCCGGGCACTCGCAGGCGGGATGCGAGGGCGGCAACAACGGACCGCACCCGATAATAATCCGCGAAACTGATCCGCCTGCGTTAAAAAAGCTCGCCCTGTTTTTCCGTCTTCGGTGCCACTCTCGCCGCCTCGTCCTGCACTTCGGCGAGGAGCGATTTGAACTCGCACCGCGCGAGTTCCGCGAGCAATTCGGAGTAGCGCGGACGGATGCCCAAATCCTCGCGCGCCACCGGCAGCGGCAGATCGAGGTCGAGCCGGACCATCTCGCGGTTTTGGATGATCTGCTCGCGCGCGGCGCGGATTTTTTCGCGGATGCGCTCGTTCTTCACGAGGTCGGGATTCGCGAGGATCGCGTCGAGCCCGCCGTGATCGCGGATGAGCGCGGCCGCGTTTTTCGGCCCGAGTCCGTGGACGCCGGGGATGTTGTCCACCGAGTCGCCGATGAGGCTGAGCACCTCGCCGATTTGCTCCGGCTCGACGCCCCATTTCGTCCGCACCGATTCCGCGCCGAGCAGCGCGTGGGTGTCTTTCGGGGAAGCGAGGTCGAACTTGGAGGTCGAATAGACTTTCACCTTTTCGTCCACGAGCTGGAAAAGGTCCTTGTCGTTCGTGGCGAGAATCACGTCGCAGCCATGCCGGCGCGCGTCGCAGCAGTAGCTCGCCATCAAATCATCGGCCTCCGTGTCCTCGGTCCCGACGCTCGCGAATCCAAGCAGCGGCACGATCCGCTGAATCGTCGAAAGCTGCGGGCGCATGAGGTCGGGCATCTCCGTCCGTTGCTGTTTGTAGGCGGGTTGCAGGTCGGTGCGGCGCTTTGGCATCCCCATGTCCCAGACCACCGCGGCGAGGTCGGGCTGCAAATCTTTCACCATGCGCCGCACCGTTTTGATGAAGCCGTAAATCGCGTTCGTCGGCTCGCCGCGCGAGTTGCTCAACTCGCGAATGGCGAAGAAAGAGCGGTAAACGTAGTAGTGTCCGTCGATGAGCAGGAGCTTCATGGGAAGGTGGGAAGTTGAGAATTATTCAGTGAGTCCGCGGAGAAGACTGCGCGCTTCGATGTCGTTCGGCCGCAGCGTGAGATAAGCGGTGAGCAGCCGCGCCGCTTCCGCTTTTTCGCCGCGTTGCGCGAGGCTGCGGCCGAGCTCGAGATATGGGTCGGGCCAGCCGGGTTCGATCTCGTTGGCGCGGCGCAGGCAGGCTTCGCCGCGCGGCGTGTCGCCGTGTTTGAGCAGGAGTTTGCCGAGATGAAACTGGGCCTTCGTCGCGTTCGGATTCATCCGCAACGCGACCGCGTAATCGCGCACCGCCGCTTCGTCGTGGCCGAGCGCGTCTTCGACCGCGGCGAGATTGTTCCAGCCGTTGGCCTGCAGCGGCTGAATCTCGAGGCTTTCGGTGAAGTTTTCGCGCGCCCGGACGAGGTCGCCTTTTACGAAATAGGCGCTGCCGAGATTGAGGAACGCGGTGTCGTTGCGCGTCGTCACGACGATGGCGTGGGTGAAGGCCGATTCGCTGTCGCGCCAGTGCTGGAGCTGATTCGCGGAGACCACGGACAACGCGGCGATGACAGGAACGGCGAACGCGAGCGCCAGTTTTTCCCGCCCTCGCAGCAGCTCCGCGACACCCCAGACGAGCGCCATCAAAACGCCAGCCGCGGACGGGTAGGCGTAGCGGTCGGCCATCGCCTGATTCCCGATTTGCACGAGCCCGATGACCGGCGCGAGCACGCCGAGAAACCAGAGCCAGCCGACGAGCGCAAACCCGTGCGGCCGCGCCAGTCGCACCGCTGCGAATGTGACCGCGAGAAGCAGCGCCGCGGCACCCGCCACTGCCCACCACGAGAGCGTCGCGCCGGGATGCGGGTAGAAGATCGCGAGATCGCTCGGCCAGAAAATACGCCGCAGAAAAGTGGCGTACGAAACGACCGCGTTGCCGACGCGGAGCGGCAGCGAGTAGCTCGCGACACTTTGCAGCGCGCCCCAGTCTTTTTGCCCGAGCACCGCGACAAATCCGGCCACCGCCGCGAGCAGAAAGAGCGGCACCTTTTCGAGCACGAGCCGGGTTTGTTGCGCGCGATTTCCCGCAGCCGCCGACCAGCGACCGAGCGGCCAGAAATCGAGCAACAGCAGCACCGCCGGGGTGGTGACGACCATCGGCTTCGACATCAGGCCGGCGAAAAAAGCGAGCGCGACGACCGCGTATCGGCCGCGGGTCTGGCGCGCGGCGTAGCGGCCGTACGCGGCGAGCGTGAGGAAAAAAAACGTCGCGCTGACGAGGTCTTTTCGCGCGGAAAGCCAGGCGACGGGTTCGACGTTCAGCGGGTGAACGAGGAACAAAACCGCGACCGAGGCGGAGCGCCACCACGCGCCCGTGAGCGAGCGGAGCGCGGCGAAAAGCGCGAGCGCATTCACGACATGCAGGACGGCGCTGGTGACGTGATGCGGCCCGGGATTCAGCCCGAAAAACTCGGCATCGAAGAGCCGCGTGAGCAGCGTCAGCGGGCTCCAATATTCGGCGCGAATCGAGAAGGTGAACAGGTTCGCCGTCAGCGCCCAATGCAGGCTGTCCCAGGTGATCCCGCGCTTCAGCCACGGGTTGTTCACGAGGAAAAGGTCGTCGTCGAAATTGAGGAATTCGAAGTGCCGGACGGGATGAAAAATCAGCGCCCCAAGCGCGGCGAGGAGCACCGCGAAAAAGGGCGTCCGCCAGCGCCGCAGCGATGCCGCGATCGTGCTCACGCCTTGCCGGGCGGCACGAGCAGCGCGCGCTCATACTGCTGCGCGCGCACGCCCCACGCGATGAATGCGCCGCCGATCAGGAACAGGAAAAGCGACAGGAATTGGCCCGCGGAAAACTGGCCGACGGCCCACGCGGGATCAGGCACGCGGAACATTTCGCCGATGATCCGCAGCACCGCGTACAGCACGAAAAATACGCCGGTGATCACACCGCGCGGGAGGCGAAAACGGGTGCGCAAAATCCACACGATCGCGAATAAAACGACGCCCTCGAGAAGAGCTTCGTAAAGCTGCGACGGATGCCGCGGCGGGAGGACTTGCTGGAGAATCTGATCGAGCGCGCCATCCGTCCGCGCGGCGTCGATGAAGGCGTCCGCGGTGCGGAGATCGTCGCGCTGCGCGAGGGTCGCGACGCGGTCGAAAAGATAGACATCTTCGCGGAGCTCCGTCGGGAAAAGCACGGCCCACGGGACTTGCGCCAGCTTCCCGTAGAGCTCGCCGTTGATGAAGTTTGCGCAGCGCACGATGAACAGTCCAACCGGCGCGACGACACAGAGCGAGTCGCCGATGCTGGTCCAGGAAAGCCGGTGCCGGCGCGCCCAAACCAGCGTGAAAAGAATCAACCCGATGATGCCGCCGTGGCTCGCCATCCCGCCTTTCCAGACCTCGACCGGCCACCACCACGGGTCGCCGGAATGATCCTGTTTCAACCCATAAAAAACGATCCAGCCGAGACGCCCGCCGATCATCACGCCGAAGACCGCAGCCCATGTGATGAAGTCGCCGACCTGCTCCGGCGGCATTTCGGTGTAGCCGCGTTTCGCGAGCCGGTGGTAGAGCCCGTAGCCGATCGCAAACGCGAGCACGTAGGCCAGCCCATACCACCGCGGACCGATGCCCGGGCGGATCTCGAAGATGAACGGGCTGAAGTGGTCGATGAAGTAGGCGAACATGCGGGCGGCTAAACTTGTTGCGCAGAATTACACGGGCCGGAACGCCTTTGTTTTAGCCACGGAAGCTCACGGAAAGGACACGGAAAAAAGGCAGTCGAGGAGAGTCCTCCTTGCGCGGGCCAGGTCAGCGTCCCGGTCCTGATTTCCACCTTTTTCCGTGTCCTTTCCGTGAGCTTCCGTGGCTAAAATCAAGGCATCCAATCTTCACAGCCTCACCCGCGGGCGAGCAGGCTGAGGACGGCTTTTTGCGCGTGGAGGCGGTTTTCGGCCTGGTCGAAAATCGTGCCGGCGTGCTGCTCGAATGTCGCCTCGTCGATCTCTTTTCCGCGATACGCGGGCAGGCAATGCATCACCAGCGCGCCGGGTTTCGCCTTCGCTACGAGCGCCGCGTCGATCTGGTATTTCCCGAGCTGCGCGAGGCGGAAAGCCGTCTCTTCCTCGCGACCCATGCTCACCCAGACATCGGTGTAAATCACGTCGGCTCCGGCGACGGCGGCGTCGAGATCGTCGGTTACGGAGATGCGCGCGGAGCCGGCTTTTGCGAGCAGCGCGGGGTCGGGCTGAAAGGCCGCGGGCGCGGCGATGCGGAGATCAAAGCCGAGTTTCGCCGCCGCCCAAATCCAGGAGATCGGGACGTTGCACGCGCCGTCGCCGATGAAGGTCACGATCTTGTTTTCAAACGTCCCGAGCTTCTCCCGGATCGTCTGGAGATCGGCGAGAATCTGGCACGGATGCTCGCCGTCGGTGAGCGCGTTGATCGTCGGGATGCCGCTGAATTCCGCGAACTCCTCGACCTCGCTCTGCGCGAAAGTGCGGATCACCGCGCCGTGCAACATGCGGCCCATCACGCGCGCCGTGTCCTTGATCGGCTCGCCGCGGCCGAGCTGAATGTCGTTCGCGGAAAGGAACATCACGTCGCCGCCGAGCTCGCGGATTCCGACCTCGAAACTGACGCGCGTCCGCGTCGAGGATTTGCTGAAGATCAGCGCCCAGCATTGGTGCCGCAGCGGGTGCGCGGCGTGACGTCCACGCGTGGCTTTCATTTCGTCGGCGAGGTCGAGAATTTCGCGGATTTCCGCCGCGGTGAGCGACTCGATCGAGAGCAGATTTTTCATGGCAGGAAACGGATTGGAACAACTGCGGAGGGTGTGATCCAGATGGAGCGCGCTGCTCCGTCAGCGCGAGTTTCGGGCGGCGACGGAGCGCCGCCCTCCAGGCGTTTTCGAGTGCTCATCGGGCGACCCGTTGGAGGACGCCGCGGGTGATTTCCACGGCTTCGTCGATCTCCGCGAGCGAGACATTCAACGGCGGGAGCCAGCGCACGGCGTCCGCGCCGGACGGGACGGTGAGGAGCCCGGCGGCGTGCAATTCATCCACGACGTGGAGCGCGTTCGAGCGGGCTTTTGGAACATTCACGCGCTCGGAAAAATCGGCCGCGAGATCGAACGCGATCATCAATCCGACGCCGCGCACTTCCTTGATCAGCGGCGACCCGAGTTGTTGCAGCGCGGTCTTCGCGTGGAGCCCGGCGATGCGCACATTTTCGAGCATCCCCTCCTCTTCGATCACCGCCAGCACTTCATTCGCGCCGGCGGAGACGAGCGGCGTGCCGCCGAAAGTGGTGCCGTGCGTGCCGGGTCCGAGCAGGTCGCAGAGCGGCTTGGTTTCGCCGCTTTTCAACTGCACCGGACGGTCGCTCACCCAGATCGCGCCGAGCGGAAATCCGCCGGCGATTCCCTTCGCCCAGCTCACCGCGTCGGGGAGCATTTCGTCGGTGCCGAGCAGCGTTTTCCAGCCGCACCAATCGCCCGTCCGGCCCAGCCCGCACTGCACTTCATCGAACATCAGCAGGAGATGGTGCGCGTCGCACAACGCCCGCGCTTCGCGCAAAAAATCGACGCTCGCCGGGCTCACGCCGATCTCGCCCTGAATCGGCTCGAGCAGCACCGCGACCGTGCCCGGACATTGCACCGCCGCGAGCAGCGCAGGCGCGTCGTTGAACGGCACGTGAACGAATCCCGCGACCGCCGGATCGAATCCCTTTTTCACCTTCTCCTGCCCCGTCGCCGCGATGCCCGCAAGCGTGCGCCCGTGGAATGATCCGAGCATCGTGATAATCTCGTGCCGGTTCGCGGGTCCCTCGACCAGCTCGCCGACCGTGTGCCGCGGCGCGGGCGGCGCACCGTCGTTGCCGAACTTCCGCGCGAGCTTGAAAAGCGCCTCGTTCGCCTCCGCGCCGCTGTTGCAAAAAAAGACCTTCCCCGGCGCGCCGATCAAGCGCACGAGCCGTTCCGCGAGCAGCGCCTGCGGTCGCGTGTAGTAAAGATTCGACGTGTGGACGAGCGCGCCCATCTGCTCGCGCATCACTTTCAAAACGCGCGGATGACAGTGCCCGATCGACGTCACGGCAATGCCCGCGCCGAAATCGAGGTAGCGTTTTCCCGCCTCGTCCCACACGCACGAGCCCTCGCCGCGCGCGAGCTGCAGCTCGAATCGGCCGTACGTCGGGATGACGTAGCGGTCGTAAAGTTCGCGGGTGGTTGGCGTGCTCTTTTCCATGGAAAAAGGCCGGGAGACTAGACCCGCACGCGGCGTTTGCACCGCGAAATTTCACGCACGCCGCGGCGAAAAAACGGACGCGAAAATTCGCGCATCATGCCGCGTGCACTCGCGCGGCTCGCGGTATAATCAAGGCGCCCCCAGCCCTTGCGATGCGCGAGTTCCAGCTCCTCACGTTCCTGAATAATTACGGTGTCCTCGCCGCGTTCGCGCTCGCCCTGATCGAAAACGACGTCGCCTTCATCGCCATCGGCGTGGTCGCGAAACTCGGCGACAACAATCCGCTGACGCCCGATCTGAACCCGTGGCTGGCCGTCCCCGCGGCCATCGCCGGCGCGCTCATCCACGACTCGTTTTGGTTCGGCCTCGGCCACTTCAATTCCCATTGGATCAAGGCCAGCAAAGTCTATCGCCGCATCGGCCCATTCGTGGAGCGGCTGGCGAACCGGTTCGGCATCTGGCAGATTTTTCTCGCCCGATTCATCTACGGCACGCGGAACCCGAGCGCGGTTTTTTGGGGCATCCACCAGTTGAAATATTCGAAGTTTCTCGGGGTGGAATTCCTCGGCCTCGCGGTGTGGGGCAGCGTCCTCTCGACGATCGCTTTTCACTGCACCGGCTGGGCGCTGCGGCTCATCGGCAAAGTGCAGGGGCCGCATCCCCATCGGAAGGTCATCCTCACCGCGCTGGCCGTGTCGTTCGTGGTCGTCGGGGTCCTCCGGTGGATCAATCGGCGGCGGATTTACCGGAAGCAATTGATCGAGGGCGCAGCGGCAGTGGCGACGGAACCAGCCGTGGCGGAGCCCCTCGTCTGTCATCCTGAGCGGAGCGAAGCGGAGTCGAAGGATCTCTAACTTTTCTCCCCGTTGCGCGCACGGCTGGGGGAAATAGTGAGAGGTCCTTCGACTGCGCCCGCAGAGCCGGGCTTCGCTCAGGATGACTTTTAGAGTGCTTCGCTCGCGCCGAGACGGATGATTTTTTCCGAGCCGGATGGCACCATCCAATCGAGGTGCGTGGTGGTGATGAGGCGCTGCGAATCCGCGGGCAGCGCGGCGAGGAGCGCGTTGCGGCGGGCGGGGTCGAGCTCGCCGAAAATGTCATCGAGCAGGAGCACGGGCGGCGCGGCGAAATGCTGCGCGAGCAGGCGCGCCGCGCCGAGTTTCAGCGCGAGGACGACGGTGCGCTGCTGACCCTCGGAGGCGAAGTCGGACGAGAGTTCGTTGAGGAAAAAACGAAGCTCATCGCGGTGCGGACCGACGCCGGTTTGGCGCAGCCGCGCGTCCTCTTTTCGCGACGCAGCGAGCGCGGCGGTGAAGTCGTCGCCGATGCCGGGGAGGTACTCGAGCCGGAGCGATTCGCGCGCGCCGCTGATCGCCGCGTGCGCTGCATTCACGGGCTCCCGCAGCTCGTCGATGAGCTCCCGCCGGGCGCGCGTGATGCGCTCTCCGGCGGTGATTAGCGGCTCGTCAAACGCCTCGATTTCGCGCCAGCGCGGGGCTGCCGATTTCAGCAAAAGATTCCGCGAACGCAGCGCCCGTTCGTAGTTTCGCAGCGCCGCGCGGTAGCCGCTGTCGCGCTGCGCCGCGATGAAATCGAGGAACTTCCGCCGCACCTCGCCGGAGCCGCGGACGATCTCGATGTCGCTGTTCGAGAAGTAAACAACGCGGCCAATCTGGAGATATTCCGTCGCGGATTTTTGCTCCACTTCATCGAGCGCCAGCTTCTTCCGCTCGCGGCTGAAATAGAATTGTAGGTGCCGCTCGGCGAAGTGTCCATCGACCGCGAATCCGCGCCGCTCGTGCTGGATCACGAACGCGAGTTTCGTCACGCGCGGCGACTGGAGGCGCAGGAGAATGCACGCGGCTTCGAGCAGCGACGTTTTGCCGCGCGCGTTCGGACCGACGATGAAATTCGTCCCCGGCCCGAGCTCCGTTTCCCACGCCTCGAAGCAACGAAAATGGCGGATTTTGAGAAAGCGAAGCAACGGAGCGGAGCTGGTTAAAAAGACGGTGGGGTGACTCGGAATTTGGTCCACGAAAGGCACGAAAAAGACACGGAATTTGGAACCTCTTTTCGTGGCTTTCGTGCTTTTCGTGGACCCGTTCCTCCGTGTTCGAGCCGGGGAAAAGTTGAGGATTGAGGGTCCACCGTCTTTCGGTCAACCACACGTCCCGCGCGAAACTCCGAACTCTCAACCCTCAACCTTCAACCCTCAACTTTCCCATGAAACTGCTGCCCGGCTTCCGCGACTTCTACCCCGAGGATTGCGCGCGGAGAAATTACATCCTGACCAAATGGCGCGAGGTCGCCCGGCGATATGGCTTTGTCGAATACGACGGGCCGGTGCTCGAGCCGATGTCACTTTTCGAGAAAAAAAGCGGCGGCGAATTGGTCGGGCAGCTCTTCGATTTCACCGACAAAGGCGAGCGTCACGTGACCCTGCGCCCGGAGATGACGCCGACGCTCGCGCGCATGGTCGCGGCTCGCGAACGCGACTTCAAAAAGCCGCTGAAGTGGTTCTGCGTTCCGCAATTTTTCCGCTACGAAAAACAACAGCGCGGACGGCTCCGCGAATTCTACCAACTCAACGCCGACATCATCGGAGAGGCATCAGCGGCAGCGGATGCGGAGCTGCTCGCCCTCGTGATTGACGTCTTGAGGTCGTTTGGATTCGGGCCGACCGACTTCGTGATTCGTCTCAGCAATCGCGATGTTTGGACCTTGGGCTTTTTAAACAAAAAAATGCCGGGGGGATACGGAGGAGTAGCGGTCGAGAATGAGTTTTTTCAGATTTTGGACAAAATCGAACGGCAACCCAGAGAGCAAACGGACGCGCTTTTCGCCCGATTCACCGAGGCCCACGGCATGGAAGCCATTAGCTTGAGTGAACTTGAAATGTTCATGTCGGAATCGGCTGAAAAGATAAAAACGGGAAGATTTGCATCTGACTTTTCGGAAGAATCTCTTCGACGACTTCACAAACTGATCAACGAAGACCTCGCTCCGCGCGGACTCGCCGATTTCGTTGAGTTGGATTTCACGATCGTCCGCGGCCTCGCATATTACGCGGGAGCTGTCTTCGAAGTTTTTGACCGTTCACTTGCGCAACGAGCGCTGGCTGGTGGCGGAAGATATGATCACCTGATTTCCAACCTGACCGACGGCAGGGTCGGACTGCCAGCGCTCGGCTTCGGCATGGGTGATGTCGTCCTCGCAAATCTCATCGACGACACGCCCGCTGCGAAGGCGCAGATGGATGCGTGGCTCGCGCAAAATCGCGCGACCGACCTCTTCGTCGTCATCGCAAAAGAGGCACGCCGCCCCGATGCGCTCGCGCTCGTGCAGCAGCTCCGCGAGGCCGGACATCGCGTCGATTTCCCGCTGACCGAGACCAAGATCGGCAAGCAATTTCAGACCGCCGAACAGCTCGGCGCGGCGCGGGCGATCCTCGTCGGCGACGAATGGCCGCAGGTGAAGGTGAAGACGCTCGCGACCCGCGAGGAGACGCTCGTCCCCGCCGCGGATGTCCTGAGTCACCTTTCCGGCTCGCACGGTCCGGGCGCGCTGAGTTAGCCAACTAAGTTTCCCGTTCCTTCCGGGTCAAAACCCCACCAACCCAAAACTCCCGCATGAAAACCCGCCTCCTCAGCTTGCTCCTTCTCGCCGCCGCCTGCCTCCCCGTCCCGCTCCGCGCGGCGACGCCGGACGGCAAAAAAAGCATCGTCATGATCGCCGGGAAACCGAGCCACGGACCGGGCGAACATGAGCACAACGCCGGCATCCAATTGCTCGCGAAATGTCTGCGCGAGGGCGCGGGCAGCGCGGTCGAAGTGAAGACGCATCTCAGCGCCGAATGGCCGTCCGCCGAGGAGCTCGCGAGCGCCGACACGATCGTCATTTATTCCGACGGCGGCGGCGGACATCCGGCGATTTCGGGCGAACATCTCGAGAGCCTCGCGCCGCAGATGAAGCGCGGCTGCGGGTTCGTCTGCCTGCATTACGCGGTGGAAATCCCGGCGGAAAAAGGGGGGCCGGAATTCAAGGAATGGCTCGGCGGATATTTCGAGTCGAACTGGTCCGTGAATCCGCACTGGCAGGCCGATTTCACCGCCCTCCCGAAGCATCCGATCAGCAACGGCGTGAAGCCCTTTTCCACGAATGACGAATGGTATTTCCACATGCGTTTCAAAGACAGCATGGCAGGCATTACACCCATCCTCACCGCAGTCCCGCCCGAGAGCACGATGAGCCGGAAAGACGGCCCGCATGAGGGCAATCCGACCGTGCGCGAGGAAGTCGCGGCGAAGAAGCCGCAGCACGTTTCCTGGGCCGTCGAGCGGCCCGATGGCGGACGCGGATTTGGTTTTTCCGGCGGCCATTTTCACAAAGGCTGGGGCAACGAAGACCAGCGCAAGCTCGTGCTGAACGCGATCCTCTGGACGGCGAAGGGCGAGGTCCCCGCGAGCGGAGTCGTCTCGACCGTGACTGCCGAAGAACTCGAGGCGAACCTCGATCCGAAAGGTCCGAAAAAGCCTGCCGCGCCCGCGCCCGCCGCGGAGGCACCGGCAGCAAAGTAAGCCCCTCAATTTTTCCCGGCCATGCACCCTCGCACCATCCTCGCAATCCTCAGCGTCTCGATCGCCGCGACGCTCCCGCTTCACTCCGCCGACCCGAAAAGCGACAAGCCATACGGCCTCGAAGCCGCGAAAGAATCGGTGAAGCAAATGGTCGCGGCGGAAGGCTTGGAGCCGAGCCTGTTTGCGGCGGAGCCGATGATCCAGAACCCGACGAACATCGACATCGATCATCGCGGTCGCGTCTGGGCGACGGAGTGCGTGAACTACCGGACATACCTCGGGCTGCGGCCCGACGGCGACCGCGTGGTCATCTTGGAGGACACCGACGGCGACGGTCTGGCGGACAAAGAGAAGACCTTTTTTCAACGCAAAGATCTGACGAATCCGCTCGGCATCTGCGTGCTGCCGCAGGCGAAGGGAACGAAGGTGATCGTGAGCGCCGCGCCGAACGTGTGGCTGCTCACCGATGCCGATGGCGACGACGTCGCGGAGGATGCGAAGATCATTTTCACGGTCGGCGGCGTCTGGAATTACGACCATCAGATTCACGCGTTCGTCGTGGGGCCGGACGGCAAATTTTACTTCAACTCGGGGAACTCGATCACCGACCTGAACTGGCCGGATGGCACGCGGGTGAAGGACGTGGCGGGGAACGAAATCACGAACCAGGGGAAGCCGTATCGCGGCGGCATGGTCTTCCGTTGCGACATCGATTTGGAGACGGGCAAGGCGAGCAATGTCGAGACGCTCGGGCACAATTTTCGGAATAATTACGAGGCGACAATCGACGCGTTCGGCACGCTCTGGCAGTCGGACAATGACGACGACGGGAACAAGGGAGTGCGGATCAATTACGTGATGGAGTTCGGAAATTACGGCTACTCCGACGAGATCACCGGCGGCGGGTGGCAGACGCCGCGGGCGAATATCGAGGCCGAAATCCCGCTGCGGCACTGGCATCTAAACGACCCCGGCGTCGTGCCGAATCTTTTGCAGACCGGCGGCGGTTCGCCGACCGGAATTCTCGTGAACGAAGGCGGGTTTCTCGGGAAGCAGTTCGCGAATCAGCTCATCCACTGCGACGCCGGTCCGCGGACCGTGCGCGCGTATCCGGTGGAAAATGCGGGTGCGGGTTACAAGGCGACGATGGTCGATATTCTGACCGCGCCGAACGACTCATGGTATCGGCCCTCCGATGTCGCGATCGCGCCGGACGGCTCGCTCTTCATCGCCGACTGGTACGACCCCGGCGTCGGCGGCCACGCGATGGGCGACCACGATGCGGGCACGATTCGCGGGCGCATTTATCGCGTCGCGCCGAAGGGCTCGAAGTTGAGCGTGCCGAAGCTCGATTTATCCACCGCCGCGGGCGCGATCGCCGCGCTCGGGTCGCCGAATCGCGACACGCAATATCTCGCGTGGCAGACGCTGCACGCGATGGGCGCAAAGGCGCAGCCCGAGTTGGCGAAGCTTTCGCAAAACGAAAATCCGCGGCTGCGCGCGCGCGCGATTCATCTGCTCGCGCGGATCCCCGGTGGCGCGGCGAAGGCCGTGGCCACAGCGATGGCGGACAGCGATGCGAATTTGCGCATCGTCGGGATTCGTCTCGCCCGGGAGCTGAACGCCGACCTCCTCCCGCTCACCGCGAAGCTCGTGAATGATCCGAGCCCGCAGGTCCGCCGGGAATGCGCGATCGCGCTGCGGGGCAATACCTCGCCCGAAGCGGCGAAACTCTGGACTGCGCTCGCGCAGCAATATGATGGCGCGGACCGCTGGTATCTCGAGGCGCTTGGCATCGGTGCCGCCGGCAATGACGACCGCTTTTTTGAAACGTGGATTGCGACGGTCGGAGACAAATGGAACACCCCCGCCGGGCGCGACATCATCTGGCGTTTGCGCGCTGCGAAATCCGCGGACTACCTCGCAAAAATCATCGCGGATAAGGCAGTCGCGGAGCCCACGAAAATGAAGTTCGTGCGCGGGTTGGATTTCGTCGCTGAAGGGCCGGAGAAAAACAAAGCGCTGATCCAACTCGTGAGCGCGAACGCCGGCGACGCGATCACCGGCGAGGCACTGCAACGCCTGTCGCACACTGACGCGGCCGGCAGCCCGGAGGTGAAAGCCGCGACCGAGCATCTGCTCGCCGGCGCTCGCGGCACACCGCGTCTGCTCGATCTCGTGCGCGATTTCAAAATCAAGGGACAGGGAGCTGCGCTGCTCGAAGTGGCGATCAAAAATCCGACCGACGCCTCGGCGGTGGAAGCCGTCCGCGCCGCACTCGCGGAGCCGGATGCGGCGAAGCTCGTCGGTGCCGCGCTCGCGCAGCCCGGCGGGACGAAGCTCATCGAGTTGCTCGGCGCGAATGCCGACCGCGGCGGACTCGGAATTTTGCTTGGACTCGTCTCCGAGCCAAACGCTGACATCGCCCTGCGCATTGCGTCCGTCCAAGCGCTCGCGCGCAGCCCGAAAGGGGTCGAAGCACTGCTGAAACTCGCGACGGAAAACAAATTCCCGGCGGACCTCAAACTCGCCGCCACCGGCGCGCTGAACTCCGTGCAGTTCGCGCAATTCAAGGACCAGATCGCTCAACTCTTCCCCGCTCCGAATGCGCTCGGCGGCAAGCCCCTCCCCCCCATCGCCGAACTTGCGAAACAGAAGGGCGACGTCAGTCACGGCAAGGCGCTTTTCGCGAAAGCGGAGACGACGTGCATCACCTGCCACCGTGTCGGTGACATCGGCGTGGACTTCGCCCCGGCGCTCACGGAGATCGGCACGAAGCTCGGCAAAGAGGCGATCTTCGAGTCGATCATCAATCCGAACTCCGGCATCTCGATGGGCTTCGAGACCTCGCAGATCGAGACGAAAAGTGGCGGCGCGGCGATCGGCATCGTCCGCAGCGAAACGAAGGACGAAGTGGTGCTCGCGCTGCCGATGGGAATCACGACGAAGTTTGCGAAAGCCGACATTTCGAAACGCGAAAAACTCGCGACTTCGATGATGCCGAGCGGCCTGAACCAGGCGCTTTCGCAGCAGGATCTCGTGGACGTGGTCGAATACCTCTTCTCGCTGAAGAAGCAGTAACCATCGGCCTTCCCGGCTTCCTACGCCCCCGCGAATTGCCGCAGTTCCGCGAGCCCCACTTCCACCGCGAGCCGGCTCTCGGCGGGTGTGATCCGGGTGAACTCGCGACCTTCGCCGATGCAGGCGGCGAAGTCGTCGAGCTGCGCCTGATACGCCGCGGGCTTCGGCATCGGCAGGATCGTTTCCGCGCCGTCGCGGAGCAGGGTGAGCGCGTCCGGGTTCGCCGCGAGATCGTAGCTCACGGTCGCTTTTTCCATGATCAACCGGAACGCATGGCGGAAGGCTCCGCCGTTTCGATCCCACGCGGAATGAAGGTGCGCGGTGAGGCCGTCGCGGTAACGCCAGTTCGCGTCGATGATCAGCGGCAGGCCGTCGGGGGCGAAGCCGGCGGTGGTCATCGATACGGGTTGGCCGAACCACCAGAGCGCGACGTCGATGTCGTGGATGTGCATGTCGAGGATGCCGCCGCTCTCATTTTCCCGCAGGAGCCAGCCGCCGGCACTCCAGGCGGGCGCGGCTCCGGTCCGGGCAAAGCTCGCATAAATCGCGCGGCCAAACTCACCGCTGTCGAGCATCTCCTTTGCCTGCACGTAATGCGGCCAGAAGCGGAGGCAGTGGCCGATCGCGAGTTGGCGGCCTGACTCGCGCGCCGCTGTCTGCATCGCGTCGCATTCAGCGAGCGTGAGAGCCATCGGCTTCTCGCAAAAAACGTGTTTTCCGGCGCGAAGAGCCGCAATCGCCAGCGGAGCGTGGAGCGGAGTCGGGAGGCAAATATCGACAATGTCGATGCCGGGGTCGGCGAACAAATCCTCGGCGCGTTCATAGCCCGCGACGCCGGTCATATCGACACGGGCCGCAGCCTGATCGCCGAGGTTGAACTCGCCGCCGGCCCACTCGCCCGCGAGCTTCTTTTTGTCGCGAGAAGACACGGCCGCGAGCTGCGCCGCCGTGCTTTCGCGCCAGCAATCGAAATGCACCCGGCCCATCGCACCGAGGCCGATGAGGCCGACCTTAACCATCGGAGCGAAGGGAATTTGAGGAGTTGTGGGTCACGGCGGCGCTCTTACCGAGCGCGTCCGTTCACGCCAATCTCAAACTTTCCCGCACGCGGCTCTTTGCTCACAGCAAATCTTCAAAACCCCGCAGCGCGTCCGCCACCTTTCGGAGTCCGAGCTCGAGCCGCGTCTTGATCGTCCCCAGCGGGATGCCGGTGTGCGCCGCGATCTCGCGCTGGCTCATTCCTTTGTAGAATGCAAACTCGATCGCCTGCTTCTGCGCGATCGGGAGGCTGTCCAAAACCGGCCGCAAAACGTCCCGCATTTCCGCGTGAGCGATCTCCTCATCGAGCCGGCCCGAATACGTCGCCGACGTGTTTTTCGTCTCTTCGGCAAGGCGATCTTCCGCCCGGCAATAAGCGTCGCGTTTGCGCAGCCGATCGATTGACCGCCGGCGCGTGAGGGTGATGATCCAGCCGAGCGGCTTGCCCTTTTCCGCGCAGTAACTCCCCGCGCGATTCCAGATTTCCACGAAGACTTCCTGAAGCATGTCCTCGGCTTCGGCGTCGTTATGCAGGACTTTGATGATGACCGCCTTCAACATGCTGGCGTAGCGATCATGCAACTGCGCCAGCGCGTCGGGGTCACTGACCTGAATGCGGGCCATCAGCATTTCATCGGTGAGATCGAGCGGCCCGAGCGGCTTGGGGACGTTCTTGAAAATAGGAGCTTCGTCCAGTGTGGCAGTGTCGGTGTCGGTGAGTGTCATTTGGATGTTATTGTGGTTGTGGATAAGTGGATTTCAGGAATTGAGTTCGCCTTGTCTGGCGAACCAGACAGCCCCGCCGAGAGCGGAGGCGAAGACGGCAAATGTCGAGAGTGTGAGTATGATGCACCCTTTAGCACTCGTGGTGCCGACCGGATTTTACAGAGAGAAAGCCACGCTCGGCCCGTAAAAGGTGTCTCCATTCAAAACACATTGCGTCGCCCCGCCGACGCAGCCCAAGACCGGTGGGCCCGGTGGGATTCGAACCCACAACCAAGGGATTATGAGTCCCCTGCTCTAACCATTGAGCTACAGGCCCAAACTACTGACAATCAACCATTTGTGACGCGACAGAAACATCGCGTTTGACTTTTCTACGGTCGTTTTCTACGGTCACGGTGCAAAAGGGCGCAAAACTATGAAAACCTGGGAAAAGACTCGCGAACAAAACTTGGTGCGTCATGCGTCGGGGAGATACTACGCCCGCGCCTTCGCGAATGGGAAAGAGAATTGGAAGTCGTTGAAGACTTCGCACTTCTCAGTCGCCAAGGCGCGGCTGGCGGAGTTCCTGAAAGAGCATCGGGAGAAGCAGGCCGCGAGCAGCAGCGACGGCTCGGCGAAAATGACGTTCGCGCAGGCGCTCGCCATTCATCAGCAAAATCAGGCGGATGACGTGGCGCTCAAACCGGCGACGCGGCACTATTGGAAGCAGGTGTTCGTGGCGCTGCTCAAAAGCTGGCCGGGGCTGGCGGAGCGCGAGGTTCGGCGCGTGTCGGTGACGGATTGCAAGGCGTGGGCGCGCACGTTCTCCAAGGTGGCGTCCTCGACCCGCTACAACAACACGCTCTCGGGGCTGCGGCACGTCTTCGACAAGGCGATCGAATCCGGCGTGATTTACTCGAATCCAGCGGCGAAGCTGGAACGGGTGACGGTGCGCGCGAAGCAATTGACGCTGCCGAGCCGGGAGCAATTCTTGGCGATGATCGAGTCCGTCGAGACGGCGGGCGCGTGGTGCTCGCAGGCCTGCGCGGACTATCTGCGGGGGCTGGCCTTCACCGGATGCCGGAAGGGTGAGGCGGCGCAAATCGAGTGGCGCGATCTGGATTTCAAGGCGGGCGAAATCGTGGTGCGGGGCGATCCTGAGACGGGGACGAAAAACTGGACGGTGCGGCGGGTGCCGATGATTTCCGATGCGCGCGCGATGTTTGAGCGGATGCGCGGCGAGCGGGCAGATGAGCCGGTGACGGGAAAGGTGTTCCAGGTGCGGGAAGCGCAGAGGGCGCTCGACAGCGCGGCGAAGAAGACCGGCGCGCCTCGGATCACGCACCATGACTTGCGGCATCTTTTCGCGACGATGTGCATCGAAAGCAGCGTGGATATTCCGACCGTCTCGCGCTGGCTCGGGCACAAGGACGGCGGCGTGCTGGCGATGAAGACTTACGGGCACCTTCGCCGGGAGCACAGCATCGCGCAGGCGCAGAAGGTGAGCTTCAGCGTGCAACCGGCAGCGCCAGCGGACAACATCATCGCGATGACCGCATGAGGACGCAGGCAAGCAGGCGAGGGCCAAGCAAAGCATCCTTTTGCCCCCGGCAGCACCGGGCCGGGAGAAGGTCGACAGGCGGATTCGGGCGGCGTGTTGTTACGTATCAGACTCTCAGGACCGCTACATGAAAAAGGCGCAATCAGTTCGTTGGTTTGAGTGTTCTCCTGCCTTGTTGCCGCCTTGTCCGCATGCTCCCGAGTCAATGCGTAGCGCCGCGGAATTATGGCATCGGCTTTATTACAAGGCCGAGCCGGATCGCTTTCTCCGCGTGCTCAATTTCCGAGGGGTAGAACCCTACTTTCCCGACGACCTGCCGGAATACGCTTCGCTGGTTTCGAACCAGACGGGTCAGCGCGGCGAACATTTGCAAAATCGGCATGCCGAATTGCTGAACCGTCGGGAAAAAATCGGGCGCGCACTGGCGCGATTTCCGGAGCTCAAATGCGCCAGTGATCGAAGACGGATCGTCGAGCTTGAGGCGGAGAAGGCCGACATTGAAAACTGGTTGCGGTATGTGCAATACCTCGCGGAAGGAGACGCTAGGATCGACGGCGACATCCAAGGTTTCGCACTGGAATGTGTCGAGAGTGAAGCGGAACGGTTGGGGCAATTCATCCACCCGGATGTGGCGCCGGATTGCGAGCGGCTGGTGCGCCGATTCTTTGAATTTGCGGCCGCGCGTCATCGGTATCACCGCCTGATGATCGAGCGTGTTTTTCCCGAGGCCGCGCAGCGGAGGCAAGAGGCCAAACCGGCAGCGAGAACCAAGCTCAAAAGTCTCGCGCAACTGAATGGGAAGCGCACCCAATGGAAATTCCCAGAAGAGGATTTGTGGCTGATTCTAAGCTGGCCTGTGGCGACCGAGTATCGCTGGAGCTACGCCGACGTAGAACGTGCCCGGCGGGTGAGGTTTGAGCTATCGGCCGCAAAGTTTCCCCTTCGGATTGATTCTAAAGCGACCGAGGCTCGGGATAGGTCTGTGCCTTGGCGTTTAATAACTAGCAGCTCGTCCGCCGAGCGGGATTGGATCGAGGCAAAATTGCGTGTCGGCGCATCTGATCGAAAGCGCATTGAGCAGCGTTGCCACTATCTCGGGTTGCCCGCGCTCGGAGGCTTCCCGGGAAGGCCCTCGAAAGCGCCCGGCGTCCCTGAAATGGTCGAACTTATGTTAACGATTCGGCCTTAGCCGGAAAAAGTTTTCTTCCTTTTAATCGGGCTTCCACACGAGGTTTCCGTGCGGGGCGTGTTGGCAGTTGGACCGTGCTTGTTGGAGTGCGAAATTTCGCGCATACTATGAGCGGCTGTGAATCATATCACTCAACACAGCCAACGGGCGCAGACTCAAGCGAGTGCCGCGCGAGAACCCATTAACATCAGCGAGCGCCTCGCGTTCAGTCCGAGCGAATTCGCCGCGGCGCTTGGCCGGTCTCCGACCTACGGTTACCGGCAGCTTTACGCCGGGCGGGTGAAGGCGATTTCGAGCGCTGGAAGAATTTTGATCCCGCGCAGCGAGGTCGAACGGTTTTTGACGCTCGCCGAGATTTACAATCCAAAAGCCAAAAAGCCGAAAACGAAAGGGTTGAAAGAGTGAGCAAGGTCACTTGCGGAAGTCCGCCCGAAAAAGAAAGCGCCCGCCTCCCCGCGAAGGAAAACGAGCAGGCGGATATTGCCCCGCCCCGCTGCGAAACACAAGCGCCAGAAAGCGCGCAAATGGCTTTGGCAAAGGCTTGGATGCGCGGCGACCGCACGGCCCGCTTTCATTTCCTCGCCGACATCCGCGCGGGCTCGCCAAATCTCTGGCGCGAGGTGGAGCATGGGTTTCGGAGCGGGCAGGGGAAAGGAGCGCGATGAATAGCGCGATCAAACTCCGCTCGAAACTTCCGGGCTTTGTGTGCGACTTGCTCGCGGCAGTCCCGAGGCACGGCGAGGGCGTCCACAACTGGCTTTTCCGCATGGCGCGGGTGCTCCATCCTTATCGCTCGGAAAGCGAAATCTCAGCGATTCTCGGCGCAGCGTCGGCAGGGTGCGGGCGCATCGTGAGTGCCACTGAGATTCAAGATGCCATCCGAAACTCGGCAGCACACGCCTGGCAACCCGGCGAGCTGCACACGGCCTTGCCCGTGCGGGCTGCGACTTGGCCAGCCGTGAACGTCGAGCAACGGGAAGCTATCACCGCGCAAGGCGTGACTCTGTATGACTTGTGGGAGTCTTCACCCGTCCGTTTCGATGACGGGGAGCCGCACGCTGAGCAGATCGCCGACGCGCTTTTCCCCGCAAAAGCATTGCTATGTGTCGGCGCGAGCAACCGCGATTTCAAGACGCGCCAGCGCGAGGAATTGCGGGGGGAACTGGCGGGACTAGCGCTGATCGTCCCGTCGCCGATGACCGCCAAAACAGGGAAAACAAAGGAGTTGGGCAAGGTGAGTGAGCACACGCTCGACAACACGGGCTCGCGTCGCTTTCTGGTCGTGGAATTCGACACGGGCACGGCGGATGAGCACTCGGCGCTCCTGCTTCACCTCGCGGAACGGGCACCGCTGGCGCTCGCCGTCCACAGCGGCAACAAATCACTTCACGGCTGGTTTTACTGCGACCGGCAAAGCGAGGAAACCACGCGGCGATTCATGCGCTTCGCGGTGAGTCTCGGCGCGGACCCGGCGACTTGGACACGCTCGCAGTTCGTGAGGATGCCAGACGGCACCCGCGACGGTGGACAGCGGCAGACGGTCTATTTCTTCAACCCCGCGAGCTTGGAGGGAGCGCGATGAATCCAAAGCTCGCGCAAGCCTGGGACGGCGACATTCCCGACGTGGACGCGCCTGCTACCATGAGCGGCTGCACCTTTGATTCGACGCGCGGGGGGAGTGGTGTTGAAATTGCAGAACTTGGGGAAGCCGGGGACGACGATTCGACAACTTCCACAAATTCGGCAGCACCCCCCGCCCACGAAGCGGCCTACCCGACTGATTCCGTGCTGGAAACCTTCATGGCCTTCGCGCGCGAGTATTCGGAAAGCGAAGATTCCATGCTTATCGGGGCGGTCCTACCCGTGGTGAGCGCCCTGTTGGCGCGGCGCGTGTTCATCAGCTTCGCGGGCCGTAAGCATCCGAACCTTTACAGCCTCCTCGTCACCAAGCCGGGCTTCCGAAAATCCACAAACATCAACCTCGTGGCGAGACTGGCGAGGGCGCTCCTGCCGCCTCAAGCTTTCACGGGCGGCGCGACGAGCGAGCAAGCTCTCTTCAAGCAATACATGGCTCGCCCCGACAAGCTGCTGATCGAAAGCGAAGGCAATACCGTGCTCTCAAATTGGGCGAGTGACTCGGCGGGCAAGATTGTGGCGAAGCGTTACCTCGACCTCTATGACTGCTCAGCTTGGCAGCAAAACTACATCAAGCAGGAGGAAGAAAACGGCGAAGCACTTCAGCGCATCGAGCAAACGAGCACGTCTCTGCTCATCGGCACAACCTTCAACAACTGCCGCTTCAACGGGCTCGAAACCCGCGACGGGATGCGGCGGCGGGTCTGCTATTATGTGAGTGAAGACTTCGCCCGCACGATCTATTGGCCGCCCGACCTCGACGGTGAAGAGTTTGCGCGCGTGGTAGCAGCGTTCAAGCCGCTCGCCGAACTGACCGGCGAAGTGAAGCTCTCCCGTGAGGCTCGGGCCTTGTGGAATGACCTGCAAGACCGCAATCGGGTGGAGATTCGGAGCATCCACGAAATGGACAGCGCGGCAGAAGCACACGGCTCGGCACTCGCAGAGGAACAATCCAAAACGCTGAAACTCGCGATGATCTTTGAAGCGTGCCGTTGGGCGGCGGAACCCGCGCGCAATTGGCAGGAAATCCAGCGGGACACGCTTGAGTTGGCGGCGGCGCATGGTCGGTATTGCCTCGCGGCGGGGCAGGCACTCGACGCCATCGGCAGACGTGGAGAAATCCGCGATGAAGCCGACGCGATCCTCGCGAACATCCGCACGGAATTTGGAAATCAGTCCAAGGGGGGCAAGATCGAGTTGAACCGGACGCAGCTTACGCATCGGTTCGCCGCAAACCCCGGCAGACCCGGCGCGATGAAGGCGGGGCGATTCTACAGCGAAATTATCCCCGACCTTGAAAAACGTGGGCTGGCACTATCACTCCCGAAAGCGGGGAAGCTGACCACCTATCGGTTCGACGTTGCTGAACGCTAGACACAATCGAAGGAGCTATAAGTCGGGAGAATAGAAAGCGGCGACCACCTCGACTGTGCATGTGGCGTCTTTAGGCATATTGCTCTTTCCTACGAGCACATGGAAACCCACTGGTTCGGCTGGTGCAATCGGCAGGATGTTCGGTCGCAACTTTACTACTTCAATCAATTCACCACCGCCATTGTAGAAAGCCGCTTTCATTTCCACTCCTGAAACCTGACGAGATAGGCTGTTTCTGATTCTGCCGTCAATATAGCTGACGAAGGTGTCACCAATCCGAACGACATTCACGTCAAACACGGCGATTTGCTTCATCGCCTCGGGCGTGATGTTCGTCCCGTGCTCTCGCGTCGGTTTGACGGCGACGTTCAGAGGGTCTTTAGGAGAAGCTGAAAGGCGCAAAACATTGCCAATAGGTTTAGCAGCGGAGGGGAAGTCGGAAGCTTTCCGTAAATGTCCAATCGCGCCGATCCCGGCAGGGGCGGGAGTAATCAATTGAGAAGACGAAGGAGTTGCTACAGTGGTGTTTCCCCGCGTCGCTACTGCAGTTGTGGCCAAATAGGTGTCAGGGTTAAACTTCGCGGCTCGCTCTCTGCGTACGAGTTCCACAGCTCGCGTTTCCTCTTCGGCGCGGAGGTGCGCGAGCCTCAAAACTCGTTCTCTGGCAGCTTCCGCCTTCGCAACCTGCGCGCGCCATTCAAACCAATCTTTTACCGGCTGAAAGGAGCACGTTCCGGCGAGCACGAGCAATGAGGCGAGAAGGAAGACGGCAACCCGTACGCGAGCCGCGGCGCCTCGTCCTACAATCCAAAAAAGCGACAATCCAAGGCCGACTGTGAGAGCGTCGAGAAGAGCAAGCCGCCCGAAGTCGATGCGTCCTTCGGACTCGCCGAGGATGAAGCCCCAATGCCATTCTCCGCGCCAAGTCCACGGCGGATAGATCCAACTGGCGAGCACCGATACGATGACGAGGCCGAGCACCGCTCTTCCGTCGAGGTAACCATCGACAAAGCTGCAGAAACTCCGCCAGAGGAGGTGGAGATTGTGACGGAGCCCCGCGGTCGACGATGCGGTGATCGGCGTGAAATGATCACCAGCACCTGCCGTTTCGTCGCGCGGAACAAAGCGCGCGTGCAATACTTCGTAGAGCGGTGTCCAAGCATCCAAGCCTTCATGCCATGCGAGATCGCCCGCCAAAAACAGCCCGCGAACCATCTGTGATTCCGCGTCGGCCGCATCGAAGGGGCCAACTCGCTCGCCGTCGTGCTGAATGAATATTTGCATTCGCCCTTCGTTTTTCCGACGGCACGATTAGCGATTCAGTCGCCGAGCGCACGAAAATTCCGAGCGTGATACTTAACGCCATTAAGCATTTCGTCCGAGCGTATCCAGTGGTAGCAATGGGACGCGATGAAACCCGGCACACAGAAGCTCCCCGAATCCACTTGGCGCGAACTCCGCACGGCGCACGCCAGCGGCCTCGGACTGCGGGAGCTGGCGCGCAATATGGGCATTCCCGCTGGGACGATTCTCGCCCGGAGCAAGCGCGAGGGATGGACGCGGTACATCCTCGATGCGAAGGCACTTGTCAGATCATCCCCGGCGCCAACAACGCCCGTGGCGATGGCGGCAGCGGCCAGCATGGCGGAGCGCGGCCAGCGGCATTTGCAGCGCATGGCGGGCGTCATGGAGAAGACGCTGCCTCACGTCGAGGGCATGGAGCCGGGTGCAATTCTGGATCGCATCGACGAAATCGAAAAGCTCGACAAGGTGGCTCGCCGAACCTTCGGCATCAGCGACGGCCCGACCGGGCATAGCGTATTGGTGAATATTCAGATGCTCGGAATGGTCAGCCCGGAGGAAATGCGAGTCGTCGGGGCGGAGTCGAAAAAGGACTGAGGAGACGGCGCGGGCCGACTGGCAATCGCTTGCAATCAGGCGGTGGCGATTCCGCCCGGAGCGCGGCGGATTTCGGGAGAGATCGTTAGAGCAGGGGACGAATCCAAAGCCAGTAAAGTACTACGGTTTCCTTCTACGGTCGGGCCGTTTTTCGGATGCAAAGCCGTGCAACGGCACGCGCAGCGGTGAAACGTCCAATCGCCCGCCAACCCTGATTCCATCAGGGTTTCGAGACGATACGCCAATCCATGCAAAACCGTAGAAAACCCCTGTCTTCAATTATGAGTCCCCTGCTCTGACCATTGAGCTACAGGCCCTGGAATCGTCGGCTTTTTTTGGAAATCCCGACGCGGAAAGCTAATAAAACATCCCTTCAGCGTGAAGAGCGAGCGGCAAGAACCCGTGGCTTTCATCAAGTGGCTCGAGCGGTGAATTTGGTGGCTCTTTTCCCGTCCCGCGCGTTTGCCTTTGCCCCGGCGGCGCGTGAAAGTCCGGCGCTTTCTCCGACGCGGGGAAGGCGAGCCGCTCCCCCTTTGCCGCGTCATGATTCGTCGCGCCTTTTTATTGCGAAAACTCTCCTGTCTGCGGGCGGTCGGGATGATGGTCGGGGGGCTATGTCTCGCGCTCTCCGGAGTGCGGGCGGACATGGCGAGCCGGTGGTCGTTTAATACGACGGGCAGTGCCGGGTCGGGGACGACTTTTCTGGACCCGATCTCGGGCCGAAATCTCCGCAGGCACCGGCGAATTTCGACGCGCTCTATCACACGCCTCCGATCTGCGAATACGTCCACACCGGCGTCGCGGGCGGGGATGCAAATTTGAAGGGCAACGCGTGCACCGGCGGCGTGATCTATCGCGGCAAGTGTTTCCCGAGCTTCGCGGGCGCTTCCCTTTTCGCCGACTACGTCTCGGGAAATATCTGGTCGCTCGTGCGCAATGGCGCGGCCGCGCCGACTGCCACGCGCCTCGCGGGCGAGACTGGCGTCGTGGCGTTTGGCACCGATCCGGTGAATGGCGATGTGCTGTTCGCGGACTTCGATGGTGGGCGCATCCTGCGGCTCACGGTCGGGACGGCCACGAGCAACTTTCCCGCGACCTTGAGCGCGACGGGTTTGTTCGCCGATCTCACCGATCTCGCGCCTGCCCCGGGCGTGCTGCCTTACACGCCGAACCTCCCGTTTTGGAGCGATTACGCGATCAAGTGCCGCTGGTTCACGATCCCCGATGCGAGCAGCACGATGACTTGGTCGCGCGACGGCGCGTGGACATTCCCGGCGGGCGAGATTTGGGTGAAGCACTTCGACCTGGAAATGACGCGCGGTGTTTGCGCGACGAAGAAGCGCATCGAGACACGCGTGCTCGTGAAGGACGCGGCCGGTGCTACGGCGTGAGCTGCCAATGGAATGCCGCGGGCACCGAGGCGACGCTCGTGGCGCTCGGCGGCGCGGATTTCGACTTGAACGTCACGGTCGGCGGATCGGCCACCACACAGCATTGGCGGATCCCGAGCCGCTCGGATTGTCTCGCGTGCCACGCACCGCAGGCGGGACACGCGCTCTCCTTCAACACGCGCCAACTCAACCTCGCGAACACGATGAACGGCTGCACGTTGGCAGAGGCCTTTCGCCTGAGTGCCCCGACGGCGCAGAGTAAGAGCGACATCACGCTCGCAGGTGCGCAAGTGTCTCCAAACGGCACATGGGCTCCCGGCGCAGCGGAGACAGTCACAGTCGCGGACAACACGGCGACACTTACCTTGCCACCTGCCAGCGCCGCGCTGGTGCGGCTCCGGTGATCAAAGAACTTCCCAACTCAACCTGTTACTCCATCGATGATCTCAAAACGCCAACTCGGCTCACTCGAAGTCTCCGCCATCGGCCTCGGTTGCATGGGCATGTCGGAATTTTACGGCACGCGCGACGACGAGGAATCCACCGCCACCATTCACGCCGCGCTCGATGCCGGCGTGAGCTTCCTCGACACCGCCGATGCTTACGGCCCGCACACGAATGAAGTGCTGATTGGCAAAGCTATTCGCGGGCGGCGTGATGAGGTCGTCCTCGCCACGAAATTCGGCTACGTGCGCACGGCGGAAGAGCCGATGAAGAAAGGCTTCTGCGGGCGCGCGGACTTCGTCAAAGCCGCGTGTGAAGGCAGCCTGCGCCGCCTCGGCGTGGAGGCGATCGACCTTTACTACCAGCACCGTGTCGATCCCGGCACGCCGATCGAAGAGGCCGTCGGTGCGATGTCCGACCTCGTGCGCGAAGGCAAGGTGCGCTTCCTCGGCCTCTGCGAAGTCGCGCCCGAAACCATCCGCCGCGCTGCCGCCGTCCATCCCATCACTGCCGTGCAGACGGAGTATTCGCTGTGGACGCGCGATGTGGAAAGCGACGGCGTCCTCGCCACCTGCCGCGAGCTCGGCATCGGCTTCGTGGCCTACAGTCCGCTCGGGCGCGGCATGTTGACCGGCGAGATCCAAAAGCTCGATGACCTGCCGCCCGAGGACTACCGAACTTCGACCGCAACCTCCAACTCGTCGAGACCGTGCGCAGCATCGCGAAGGAACACGCCTGCACGCCCGCGCAAGCAGACCTTGGTCGATCAAGCCACCATCGGCTGCGCGCTGGAACGCTGGTGCCTGGAGAAAGGCAGCTATCCCGACTCGCTCGATGTCGTGCAGCGATCGGATGGCCACCCGCTTCCGCTCGATCCCATGAATGGACAACCGATGGGTTACCGCAAGACCGCCGACGGCCGTTACGCGCTCTGGAGTGTCGGTATCGATGGCAAGGACGACGGCGGCCAGCGCGTGCTGGACGAAAAGAAACCCGAGAACACCAAGTTTCAAACCGACAAGTACGTCGGCGATCTGGTCTGGGACTTCCCGGCGAACTAAGATTCCCACGACCCTTTTCCACTCCCGCATTTCCCGGCGTTGGGCTATCGTCGCCGACTTATGCGCGCCGCTCTCCTTCTCTTGCTTTCACTTTGGCTCGCCGTTCCGCTGGGTCGCGCGCAGGACCGATTGCCCAGCATCACCCCCGCGCACGCGGCGGCGCTGCGGGAGGCGATGCGCAGTTTTCATGCGCACGACTTCGAGAAAGCGCTGGCGCTGATCGACAAGGCCGACGCGATGGACAAGCCGAGTTCGGTCACGCTGAACATCCGCGGGGCGATCGCGATCGAGCAGAAGCGCTACGACGAGGGGCGCAAGCTGTGTCTGCAGGCGTTGAATGAAGACCCGACGTTTTATCCGGCGCGTTTCAATCTGGCGGAGATTCCGTTTGTGCAGGGGAAGTATGCGGAAGCGCGGGCGATGTTTGAGAAGCTCCGGGATGAGAACCGGAAGGATGAGCTGGTGCAGTTCCGGGTCTTCCTGACCTACCTTTTGGAAAAGGACGATGTCGCCGCGAAGCAGCAACTCGATGCGGTGCAGTTCTACAGCAAGACGCCGGTCTTTTATTACAGCAATGCGGCGTGGGAATTCGCGCACGACAACAAGCCGGAGGCGCTGAAGTGGATCGATCGCGGGAACTTCGTTTTCCCGCCCGCGGCGACGCGGAATTACGCGGATGTCTTCTACGATCTCGGCTGGCAGCAGCGGCCGGGGACGGAGTGATCTGGGTGGCCCGGAGGGCCAAACGATCCGGAAATCGTTCGTCAGACATCCGGCTTGTTTTCTGATTTCGGCTGATGCTGGAAAGAGCGCCACGTTTTCTCCGCCAAAAAGACGACGAGGATGCGCCAGGGGAGCAGGCTCCAGGGACGCCAGAGGGGCGCGAGGCCTTCGGTCGAGAAGCCTTTGTACCAGGGCATTCCGTGGGAGATGGAGTTGTAGAAAACGAAGAGGAAAATCGCGCTTTCGGCGGTGAGGGCGGAATACCAGAGGGCGGATTCGAGGAGGATGAAGGGGGCGAGCCAGACGAGATATTGCGGCGCGCCGCCGGGGCCAAAGACGAACATGACGGCCCACGTCAGCGCGAGGGTGGTGAAAAGTCCGCGGGCATCGGCGGCGCGGCGACGCCACGCGAGGGTGATGACGGTCGCGACGATGACGATTTTCAGGAGTGAAAAGACGAGGCGCTGCTCGGACGAGAGATCGAGGAAACCATTGTGGGCAAAGGCTTCGCGGCCGGTGCGCCCGAGCAAATACGTGATGCCCCAGTCGCCCCAGTAGCCGCCGTAGCCGAGGACGTTGGTGAGAAAAATGCGCGGGATGACGACGAGCGGCACGGCCCAGCCGGCGAGCGTGGTGGCGATGGCTCCGATGGCGAACGGGACCGCTTTTTTCCGATGGAGCCAGTGGAAAAAGAAGACGGGGCCGAGGAGGAGCGCGACGATTTTCACGTTGCACGCGAGGGCGAGGAGGATGCCGCAGGCGAGGGCGCGCGGCTTTTCCGCGACGCAGGCGCAGGTCGCGAGGAGGAGGAAGGCGGCGAGGACGGAGTCCACATTTCCGTGGTAGCCGGAGATCATGAACGAGACCGGACTGAGCGCGAAAAGCACGAGTGCCCACGCGGGCGGACGGCCCGTCCGGGCCCGCAGCCACAGCATCGCGAGCACGGCGACGAAATCCGCGAGGATGCCGGGGAGGCGGAGGAGGAGCGGAAAAGTCAGGCCGCTCCATTGCTCGCACCACCACGAGGCGGCGACGTATTCGCCGACGAGCGGCGTGTGGTTGAACATCGGCGAGGCGCGATACATCGCGAGCAGGCCGGTGTCGGCGATCTTCTTGCCGAAGATGTGGAAGAGGAACGTGTCGGTCGTGCCGATGGTCGTGGACGCGCAGTAAAGCTTCGCGGCGAGGGCGGCGAGGGCGCTGACGAGGATGATCAGGCGCAGCGGGCTGCGACTTTCTGCGGTGGAGGAAGTCGGCGGCACGAGGGCCGCGACTGAATTAGAACGCGCCGGTGTTTTCAAGCACGACGCGGTAGCGCGTTGTGCCGTTGCGGACGCGGTGGAGGGAAGGCGCGAAAATTTTCGTCATCTTGAGCGGAGCGCAGCGGAGTCGAAAGACCTCTTACTTTTCCCCCGTGTGATCGCGCATCTGAGGGGGGAAAAGTAAGAGGTCCTTCGACTGCTCCCGCAAAGCCGGGCTTCGCTCAGGATGACCGGAAGGCTGGCACGCCACCGATTATCGCGTCGCGGCTTTCCGCTGCGCTTCCCGCTGGCGGATGATCGCGCTTCGTCCGCGATGTTCCTCATGCTCAGCGGAGCTGGTTCGCGTCCTGCTAAATGACGCGCCCGCCCTTCATGACGTCTCCGACCCTACGCCTCTCGCCGCCGATTTGGATCCTGGTGGTGCTCGCGCTTTCCACCGCGTTGAAGCTCGCGTGGGCGGGCAGCAGCGCGGGCAGTATCGATGCGTTTTCGTTCTTTAAATTCGCCCACGCGCTGCACGAATGGGGGCTCAGCGCGGTCTATCAGGCATCGCCGGTTTTCAATCACACGCCGCTCACCAGCCTCTTCATTTCCGCGCTGAATTGGGCCGCTGCGGGCAACTTCGCAGTGTTCACTTTTCTGCTGCGGAGCGCGTCAATATTGGCGGACATCGCGCTCGTGCTGGGGCTGCTGCGGATGCGCGCGGAGACGGGCCGGCCGCCGTGGTGGGCGCTCGCGCTGTTCGCCGCGAGCCCTGTGTCCATCATGGTTTCCGGGTTTCACGGGAATGTGGACCCGATCATGACGGTGCTGCTTTTCTTCGCAGGATTTGCCTGCTGGCGTGGACGCCCGCTGACCTGCGCGGTGCTCTTTGCGCTGGCGTGCAATGTGAAGATCGTGCCCGTCCTTTTTGCGCCGGTGTTTTTCTGTTTTTGGATGAAGCGGGGCGGGGGCTGGCGCTTCGCGATCACGACTGCCGCGGTGCTGCTCGCGGGCTCCGTGCTGCCGCTGCTCGAATGTCCGGCGGCGGATCTGCGCAATGTCTTCGGCTACGGGAGCACCTGGGGCGTGTGGGGCGTCTCGTACTGGCTGCGGCAGTCCGGTTGGGAGGCGGTGCAGAAGATCGACTTCCACGACCTCACGGTGATTCAGGCACGGCTCGCGACGCTTTTGAAAATGGTCGTCGTCGCGGGAAGTTGCGCGCTCGCTTGGCGGCGGCGCGGGGTCGCGGGGGAGGGAATTTTTCACACGCTCGCGGGCGCGTGGCTGCTCTTCTTCACGTTCGCTCCGGGCATCGGCGTGCAATACATGGTCTGGCTCGCGCCGTTCGTTTTGTTGCTGTCGCCGCGCTGGTTCGCCGCGGTCACGGCCACTTCTTCGATCTTCCTGTTTGCCTTTTACCACTCGGTTTCCGGCGGGCAATTTCCGTGGGTGCTGGCGATGCCGCGCGGCCCGGAGACGCCGTTCTGGAGCGCGGTGGGGAACGTCGCGTGGCTCACGATCGTCGCGATGCTCGCGGTGAATTGGCGTGCGCTCTGGCGGGTGGAACCGGCCGAAGTGAGCGCGAATGAACCGACGGAAACGAAGTGCCCCGGGCGGACGCCGCTTCCAGTTTTGAAAGGGTAGAATTTAGCCACGGATGGACACGGAAAGGACACGGAAAGGAAGCAGAAGAGGACGTTTTCGCTTTTGCGCCGTGCCTGTTCGCACGCCTTTCTCCGTGTCCCGTCCGTGTCAATCCGTGGCTAAATTCCCACCGCCTCGACACGCAAGACACGCAAGACACGCAAGACACGCAAGACACGCAAGGCACGCAAGGCACGCCGCACCTCATGCGCTATCCCGCGTGATATTCCTGGATCGTCTTCACGCTGAGGCCGTGGTCGCGGAGGGCGCGGATGCCATCGACGCTGGCGCGGGCGGCGCGGAGAGTGGTCATGATCGGGATGCGGGCGCTGCTGGCGGTGCTGCGAATCTTCACCTCATCCTCGCGGGCGGTCTTGCCGCTCGGGGTGTTGATGATCGCGGCGAGCTCGCCGTTTTTGATCATGTCGAGGGCGTTGGGGCGGCCTTCGGTGAGCTTGAAAAGTCTGGTCGTCGGGACGCCGGCTTTCTTCAGCGCGGCGGCGGTGCCGCTGGTGGCGAAGAGCGTGAAACCAAGCTCCACAAAGGATCGCGCGATGTCGGCGACGTTTTCTTTCTGCCGGTCCGCGACGCTGATGAAGACGTTGCCTTTCGTCGGGAGCGGCGGCTGCGCGGCCATCTGCGCTTTCGCGAAAGCGAGGCCGAGATTGACGTCGATGCCCATGACTTCGCCGGTCGATTTCATCTCGGGTCCGAGCGTGATGTCGATGCCGGGAAAGCGGACGAAGGGGAAGACGGCCTCTTTCACCGAGAAGTGTTTCGGATGCACTTCCTCGGTGAAGCCGAGCTCTTTCAAAGTGCGGCCGGCCATGACTTTCGCGGCGAGTTTCGCGAGCGGAACGCCGATCGCTTTGGAGACGAATGGCGCGGTGCGGCTGGCGCGCGGGTTGACTTCGAGGACATAGACGACCTCGTCTTTCACGGCGAATTGCACGTTCATCAGACCGCGCACTTTCAGCTCGCGCGCCATCGCTTTGGTCGCAGCGGCGATCTCGGTTTGCACGGCGGGTTTCAGCGAGAACGGCGGGATGACGCACGAGCTGTCGCCGCTGTGGATGCCGGCTTCCTCGATGTGCTCCATGATCGCGCCGATGACGACCGTTTCGCCGTCGGAGATGCAGTCCACATCGACCTCGAGCGCGTCCTCGAGGAAGTGATCGACAAGGATCGGATTCGCCGCGACGCCGGGGCTCGCGCCGGGGCTCGCCTCGACGGCTTCGCGGACGTAGCGGCGGAGGTCGGTTTCGTTGTGAACGAGCTGCATCCCGCGTCCGCCGAGCACGAAACTCGGACGCACGAGGACGGGGTAGGCGATGCGGTTGGCGACGGCGACGGCTTCGTCCTCGGTCGTCGCGGTGCCGCCGCTGGTCTGGCGGATGCCGAGTTTGTCGAGCATCGCGCCGAAGAGTTTCCGATCCTCCGCGACCTCGATGCTGTGCGGCGAAGTGCCGATGATCGGGACGCCCGCAGCTTGCAAACCGGCGGCGAGATTCAGCGGCGTCTGCCCGCCGAATTGCACGATGACGCCGAACAAATTTTCGCTCTCCTGCTCGCAGACATTCAGCACGTCCTCGAGCGTGAGCGGCTCGAAGTAGAGCTTGTCGCTCGTGTCGTAATCGGTCGAGACGGTCTCAGGGTTCGAGTTGACCATGATGGTCTCGAAGCCCTCCTCCTTCAGCGCGAACGCGGCGTGGACGCAGCAGTAGTCGAACTCGATCCCTTGCCCGATCCGGTTTGGCCCGCCGCCGAGGATGATGATCTTCTTTTTTCCCGAATCCCGCCGCTCATTCTCGTCGCCGTAGGTCGAGTAATAATAAGGTGTGTAAGCCTCGAACTCGGCCGCGCAAGTGTCCACGAGACGGTAGGTGGGAGAAACTTTCCCGATCTTCCGAAGCTGACGAATTTCGAAGTCAGTCGCGCCCGCGGCAACGGCGAGTTGCTTATCGGAAAATCCAAGTTTCTTCGCGTGGCGAAGATCGCGCTGCAGCTCTTCAAAAATATCCGACCAAATCGGCTCGTTCGGCCCACAGTCGCGAACGAGGTCGGCATACCAGCGAAGATTCGGCTCCTCGGATTTCAGGAACCTTGCGCGCGCAGCCACGATTTCCCGAATGTTCTCCAAAAACCACGGGTCGATTTTCGTCAGCTCGAAAACCTGCTTGACGCTCATCCCGGCTTGAAAGGCATCGGCGAGGAAGAAGATGCGTTCCGCGTTTGGCACGGTCAGCTTTCGCGTGATCAACTCCAGATCCCAGCCTTCATGGGCCTCACGCAAAGGACGCGAAGAACGCAAAGGTTCCGAACTTTCCATGTCTCCTTCGCGCCCTTCGCGCCCTTTGCGTGAGGTCTCTTTTTCGTCGGGAAAGCCAAGCCACGCGGGCGAATTTACACCGTCACCGCAGAGCCCAAACCGCTTGACTTCCAGACTCCGCAGCGCTTTTTGCAGCGCCTCTTTGAACGTCCGGCCGATCGCCATGGCTTCGCCGACGCTCTTCATCTGCGTGGTCAGCGTCGGGTCGGCTTGCGGGAATTTCTCGAAGGTGAAGCGCGGGACTTTCACCACCACGTAGTCGATGGTCGGCTCGAAGCTCGCGGGCGTCACGCGGGTGATGTCGTTGCGGACCTCGTCGAGCGTGTAGCCGACGGCGAGTTTGGCCGCGATTTTTGCGATCGGAAAACCCGTGGCTTTCGACGCCAGCGCCGACGAGCGCGAGACGCGCGGGTTCATCTCGATGACGATCATCCGCCCGTTTTCCGGGTTCACGGCGAACTGAATATTCGATCCGCCCGTCTCGACTCCGATCTCCCGAATCACAGCAAACGAAGCGTCGCGCATGAGCTGGAACTCTTTGTCCGTCAGCGTTTGCGCGGGGGCGACCGTGATCGAATCGCCGGTATGGACCCCCATCGGGTCGATATTCTCGATCGAGCAGATGATGATGCAATTGTCGGCGCGGTCGCGCACGACTTCCATCTCATATTCCTTCCACCCGACGACGCTCTCGTCGATCAGCACTTCGGTGGTGGGCGAGGCTTCGAGGCCAGAGCGGACGAAATGCTCATATTCGTCGCGGTTGTAGGCGATGCCGCCGCCGGTCCCACCCAGCGTGAAGCTGGGGCGGATGACCGCGGGCAGACCGATCTCGGCGAGCGCCCCGGCGGCTTCGTCCCAGCTATGGACGATCGCCGAGCGCGGGCTTTCGAGCCCGATCTTGTCCATCGCATCGCGGAATTTCTGGCGGTCCTCGGCCTTTTCGATCGCCTCGGCATTGGCGCCGATCAGCTGCACGCCCAAGCGGTCGAGCGTCCCGCTCTTGTAGAGCGCGAGCGCGGTGTTGAGCGCGGTCTGCCCGCCCATCGTCGGGAGCAGCGCGTCGGGACGTTCGAGTTCGATGATCTTTGCGACGACCTCGGGGGTGATCGGCTCGATATAGGTCGCGTCGGCGAGCTCGGGATCGGTCATGATCGTCGCCGGGTTCGAGTTCACGACGATAACGCGATAGCCCTCGGCCTTGAGCGCCTTGACCGCCTGGCTCCCGGAGTAATCAAACTCCGCCGCCTGGCCGATAACGATCGGGCCAGCGCCGATGATGAGGATGGACGAGATGTCGGTGCGGCGGGGCATTAGGCTGCCTTTAACTGAATGATGCGTACCCAAGAGGCATGAGCAATGCTGAAAAGTTCGCCCGCCGAATAGGCGAAGCCGAGGCGAAGCAAATCCGCCGGGCAAGAGTCATCGGCTTGACGTTCTTGATCGGCATTCCGTTGCTGGCTGGCGTATTCCTCTGGCAGGATATTTCTCAGGGAAATTATGCCGCGCCCCTGTTTTTCGGTTCGCTTGGATTGATTGGAGCATGGCGGTCGCAGCGCAATTTCCGGCGCGGGAAAGCTCGCGATTGACGCCCTATGGAGGGCGCTGATCATCGCATCATCCCCACGAACTTCTTGAACAGATAGAGACTGTCCATCGGGCCGGGGCTCGCTTCGGGGTGGTACTGGACCGAGAAGGCGGGGCGGTCGGTGAGTTCGAGGCCGCAGTTGCTGCCGTCGAACAGGCTGACATGGGTCTCGCGGACCGTGCCGGGGAGGCCCTCGCGCTCGACTGCGAAGCCGTGGTTCATGCTGGTGATTTCGACGCGGCCGTCGGCGAGCCGCTTGACCGGGTGATTGGCCCCGCGATGGCCCTGGAACATCTTCGCGGTCTTGCCGCCGACCGCGAGCGCGAGCAGCTGGTGGCCGAGGCAGATGCCGAACAGCGGGAGCTTCGTCTCGAGCAGTTTCCGGATGACCGGCACCGCATATTCCCCGGTCGCGGCGGGGTCGCCAGGGCCGTTGGAGAGGAAGATGCCGTCGGGGGCGTGGGCCATGATCTCGTCATAGGTGGCGGTAGCGGGGAGGATGGTGACGCGCGCGCCGGACTCGACGAGGTTGCGGAAGATATTGCGTTTCGCGCCATAGTCGATCGCGACGACGTGCGGCCCGCCCTGCCCTTCGCTGGTCGCAACAAGATCAAGCGAATAGCTGCCGCCCGACCAATTCTCGACCTGCTCGCGCGAAACCTCTTTCGCCAGGTCCATCCCCTCCAGCCCCGGCCACGCCGTCGCCTGCGCCCGCAGCACCTCAAGATCGAACTCGCCGCTTGCCGAGTGCGCTATCACCACCGTCGGCGGCCCCTCGCGCCGCACCAGATGGGTCAGCGCGCGGGTATCGAGCCCCGACAACCCGATCCGCCCGCCGGCCGCCATCCAATCGGCGAAATCACTCGTCGAGCGATAATTACTCGCCCCCGTGACGACCTCGCGCACGATGCAGCCCAGCGCGTGCGGGTCGCTCGCCTCGTGGTCGTCGTCATTGGTGCCGACATTGCCGATATGCGGGAAAGTGAACGCCACCACCTGCTTCGCAAACGACGGGTCGGTCATCACTTCCTGATAGCCGGTCATCGCGGTGTGGAAGCACAGCTCGCCGACCGCCGCGCCCTCTGCGCCAAACCCCTGCCCCCACGCCACGCGCCCATCGGCGAAGACCAAAGCGCCAGTTGCGCCTTTCGGTTGCTCGTTGGACGTAGTGCGTGCGTCGGCCATCGGCGGATGGGCCTTTCGGTGTCAGGTTGGCAGCAATGTCGCTAAGCCGCAGCAGCTAGGGCCGGATGGCGCTCAGGTCAACGGCTGTGCGGGTCCAAAAATCGCCGCTACACTGCAGGTTTCCGCTTATCCGCACGGGACCGAACATGATTCGCGACGACATCAAGGCCGCGCTGGTGACCGCCATGAAGGGCGGCGACAAGGCGACGACGAGCACGCTGCGCATGGTCAGCTCGACCATCAAGAACCGCGATATCGAGGCGCGGACCGGGAAAGCCCCCGACGACGACGACCTGCTCGTCACCGAAGTCCTCCAGAAAATGATCAAGCAGCGCCGCGAATCGGTCGAACTCTACCGCAAGGGCG
>JAYVPW010000122.1:0-57043 GCA_043777315.1 Spartobacteria bacterium
GTTCGACGTTCGACGTTCGACGTTTTCCCCTCTTCCCCCTCTTCCCCCCCTCACGGCAGCCTCCTCAGCACGGTTTGCCCGAGCACGATTTGCAGCGACAGCAGCGCGAACCCGGCCGCGATGAACCACGCGAAAAGGTCGCGATATTGCGTGTAGCGATTCAGCTCCACCGTCGATTTTTCGAGCTGGTCGATTTGGGAAAAAATCTCACCGAGCGATTTGGAATCAGTGGCGCGATAGAAATGCCCGTTCGAGATGCTGGCGATTTCTCGCAGCGTCGCCTCGTCCACATCGACCGGCTGCCGGTCATACACCACCCGGCCCGCACGGTCTCGCAGGACGTTGCCGGCTCTGTCGATGACCGGTGTCGGGGCTTCGCCGCGAGTGCCGGCGGCGATCGTGTAGATCTTGATGCCGAGCAGCTTCGCGGCCTCCGCAGCCTCTTTCGGCTGGGCCTTGCCCGAGTTGTTCACCCCGTCGGTGAGCAGCACGACGATTTTGCTTTTCGCCTCCTGCTCCCGGAGCCGGTTGGCGCTCGAGGCGATGGCCGAGCCGATCGCGGTGCCGTCCTCGACCAGACCGATCCGGATGCGGTCCATGTTCTGCAAAAGCCAGTCGTGATCGAGCGTGAGCGGGCTGACGAGGTACGGCCGGCCGGCAAAAGCCACGATGCCGATGCGGTCATTCGGGCGGGCCTCGATGAATTTTTGCGTCACGTCTTTCACCGCGGCGACGCGGTTCACGCGCTCTCCGCCAATCGTGAAATCCTCCGCGCGCATCGAGCCTGAAACATCGAGCGCGAGCATGATGTCGATGCCGCTGGCCTGCACCTGGCTGATTTCCTTTCCCTGCTGCGGACGCGCGAGCGCGACGACGAAAAGCGCGAGCGCGGCGAGGAGCAGACCGAGGATGATCGCGCCCGCGCGGGATCGTCGCGCGCGGCCGATCGCGCGCACCGGCTGGAGCGAGGAGAAGATGATCGCCGGGGCGCTCCCGCGCTTTCCGCGGAGCCACGCGAGCAGCGGCAGCGCGAGCAAAAACCAGAGCACCCACGGATGCGCGAAGCTGATGGGATCATCGCCGAGCCACTTCATGCGCGGGCTCCCTGGACGAACCCGATGGCGCTGCCGAGCAGCTCCCGGCTGTCGTCGGCGCTCGCGGCGATGCGGGCGAATTTGATCATGTCGCACTTCTCCAAAAAGCTCGCGAGCAACGTCCGGTCGTCGTCGCTGAAACTCGGCGTGCCGGAGATGGCGGCGAGAAATTCCGGCGAGGTCTGACGCGTCGCGTGCAGCCCGAAATGCCCGCCGACGAAGCGCCGGAGCACGTCGGAGACGGCGATGCTGAATGCGTGCGGCTCCATGATTTCCACCTCCGCACGCAGCGTTTCGAGCTCGCGAATCGCGAGCGCGCGGGCGCTCGGCGGCGGCATGCCCGGCCGGCTGCGCACCCATCGGATGACCGCCCACACAGCGATCCCGAGCAGCACGACCGCGAGCCCCGCGGCGGCCGCAACCATCCACGGCGGATACGGAAACACGTCGATCGGCGGCACGATGTCGCGGATTTGCGGTGCGTCCGGCGCTGCCGGAGCGGGCGTGGCGGCGGTGATCGCGGCGAGGACGTGCGAGGTCATCGGATCATCAGCCGCCGCTCGCGATTGCGGAAAAACGCGCGCAACGCGGGGACGTAATCTTCGTCTGTCCGCAACGAAATCGCGTCGATCCCTTTCTTCCGAAAGTCCCGCAACCGCGCCTCGCCGCGCCTTGCGACGGCGCTGAGATATTTCTGCCGCGTCGCGCGATCGGAGGTGTCGATCTCGATCTGCTCGCCGGTCTCCGCATCCTCGAGCGTGACGCGCCCGACGTCGGGCAACTCCTCCTCGCGCGGGTCGATGATCGGCACCGCGATCAAGTCGTGACGCCGGCTCGTGACCGACAGTTCCTTCGAAAAATCAGGCGTCTGGAAATCGGAAATCAGGAAAACCACCGACCGGCGCGTGACCAGTTTATTGAGATAATCGAGCGCCAGTCCGGGCTGCGTGCCACGGCCTTTCGGCTCGAAAAAAAGGATGTCCCGAATCAGCCGCATCGTGTGCCCGCGCCCTTTTTTCGGCGTGATGAAATGCTCGACGTGATCCGAGAACAGGATGAGCCCGACCTTGTCGTTGTTGCGGATGGCGCTGAACGCGAACAGGCACGCGACCTCCGCCGCGAGCTCGCGCTTGCTCAGTTCCACGCTCCCGAAATCGCCCGACGCGCTGACATCGACCACGAGCATCACGGTCAGCTCGCGCTCCTCGGTGAATTTTTTCACGTAAGCCGCGCCATGCACCTCGCTGAATTTCGCCGTCGTATTCCAGTCGATCGACCGCACTTCATCGCCCGGCTGATACTCGCGCACCTCCTCGAAGTTCATCCCGCGCCCCTTGAACACGCTCCGGTATTGCCCCGCAAAAGCCGCCTCCACCATCCCGCGGGTCTTCAGCTCGAGCCGCCGTATTTTTTTGAGAATGTCGCGCGCGTTTTCCATGAATCTAGCGCCGCGCGAACGACAAGACGGGCATCTGGTGAATCGCAGCGTACAAGAGAATCTTGCGATCCGACGTCGCCAGCCGCGTGCCGGTGTGCAGCGCCGAAGCCACGATGAGACGATCGGCAGGATCGCCGTGGAACGAACCCGGCAGGCTATTGGCCAAAAGCGCGATTTCGGGATCAAGTGGCAGGAGCGCCATCTGCGGGTTTTGCAAACTGTCGCCGACCCACTGGCGCACATCCGGCACTAGCTTTAGGCGCCCTTTGGCCACCAGCAACCCGACTTCCCAGACCGCGATCGCCGGCAGCCAAAGCCGGCCGTTCGGCCACTCGACGACGTTCGCGCGCGGGTCGCCGTTGACCAGCCAAATCCAGACATGCGTGTCCAGCAGCAGCACTGGCGGCTCATCACTCATCCGCGTCCCAGACGCCCGGAATGGCATTCACAATATCACCCAGAATGATCGCCTTGCCCTTGTTACAGCCGAAAAGCGGATGCGGTTGTGCTCGCACCACGCACGGCGAGAGCGTCGCCAACGGTTTTCCTTCCTGAGTGATGAGAACCTCCTCTTCATTTTCAACAACCGCTTTCAGCCACTCGTTGGAATGGGCGGTAAACTCGGTCTGTGTTACGGTTTTCATGCGGTAAAGTGTGCGCGAATGCTCGGGCGGCGCAACCTCACGGCACGGGCAGTCCCGCGAAGATCCGCTCGACGATCTCCTCGCTGGTCATCTCCTCCGCTTCGGCTTCGTAGCTGACGATGATGCGGTGCCGGAGCACATCGGCACCGACACTTTTCACGTCTTGTGGGGTGACGTAGCCGCGTCCGGAAATGAAGGCGCGGGCGCGGGAGGCGAGAGTGAGCGCGATGGTCGCGCGCGGCGAGGCGCCGTAGCGGATCATCCCGTCGAGCTTGAGTTTGTAGGCTCCGGGATCGCGTGTGGCGAAGACCACATCGACGATGTAATCCTTCACGCGATCATCGACGTAGATCGTGTTCACGAGTGCGCGAGCGCGCAGGATGTCGTCGGGTTCAACCACGCGCATCACGTCGAGATTCGGAGTGCTCGTGCCCATCAAATCGAGGATGCGGCGCTCCTCGACTTTGGTCGGGTAGCCGACGTGCAGCTTCAGCATGAAGCGATCGAGCTGCGCTTCGGGGAGCTGATACGTGCCTTCCTGTTCGAGCGGATTTTGTGTCGCGAGGACGAGGAACGGATCGGCCAATTTATACGTCTGATCGCCGATCGTGACCTGCCGTTCCTGCATCGCTTCGAGCAGCGCGCTCTGCACTTTGGCGGGTGCGCGGTTGATCTCGTCGGCGAGGATCAGATTGGAAAAAAGCGGTCCGCGCTTGGTCGTGAATTCGCCGGTGCGCGGGTTGTAAATCAGCGTGCCGATCAGGTCCGCCGGCAGCAGGTCCGGCGTGAACTGAATCCGCTGGAATCCTGTGTGGATGCAGCTCGCCAGCGTTTTGACGGTCAGCGTTTTGGCCAGGCCGGGGACGCCTTCGAGCAGCACGTGACCGTTGGTCAGCAGCGCCGTCAGCAGGCCATCGACGAGATATTTTTGCCCCACGACGACGCGCCCGATTTCCGCCTGCAACGGCGCGATCCACTGGCTGAGTTCCTTGACTTGCTGGGTGATTTCCTGGGCGTTGGACATTGGAGCGGGATGAGACTTCGCGAGCGTCCTTTTGTTCAAGTGGCGCGTGAATATTTCGCGTCGCGCGCGATGCGGAATGGCGTCCGCGGCGCGCCCGAAAATTACTGCGCCGCTGGCGTCGGGCGCGGATTTTTGTCCCGGCCTCTGCCGGGAGTCGATGGCGTCGCCGCGCTCGGAACTGGCGCGGTTGCCGGTGCCGGCTCGGGCTGAGCAGGCGGGGGAGCGAGAATGTTTTCGACGCTGCGCGGCATGGTTGCGGCGGGTTCACGGCGAGCGGGAGGCCGCTCCGGCGCGGGAGTCGCAGCCGGGATTTGAATTTTGGATGGCTCTTTTGCCGGTCGTGTCGGGGGGACTCGAGGCGGCAATCTTTTCGGCGGGACGTTGCCTTGCGCGTCGGGACGAACGGGCAGCGCGTCCGGGACGGGCGGCGGGTTCACTGCTGCTGGCTCGCTGGTTTTTGGCGGCGCGAGTTTGATCTTTTCATCCACGGGCCGTCGCATCGCGGGCGTCGCGGAAGCGGGGGTCGGCGGAGCGGGACGAGGAGTTGCCGCGGCTGCTTTCTCAGCCTGCGCGGCAGCGTGCTGTTCGTCGGTCTTCTTTTTCATCTCCACTTTTGCCGCGGCGTCGTCCTCCGCTTTTTTCGCAGCGTCTGCTTTTCGCTGTTCATCGGCCGTGCGTTTCGCTTCCGCCGCTTTCTCCATCTCGGCCTTCCGTTGTGCCGCCACGGCGGCGGAATTGTCCGGCGCGACGGGTTGGGCAGTCGGCGCGGCGATCGGCTTCGCCACAGGCGCGGCGACCGGTCTTGTCGCCGGCGCGCGTTGCGCCTGTTCGGCGGTGTGCGCTTCCTGCGCGAGCTTCGCCCGCGCCGCCTGCGGGTCGGCGACGCCGTTCCAGCCGTGTTCGACTTCGTTGGATTTCACGCGCTCCTTCACTTTTGCCGGAGCCGCTGCGGGACGCGCGGAAGCGGCGACGATGGGTGCCGCGAGTTGAAGCACATTTCCACGCTGCGCGGCGGGTCCGATTCCCGAGCGATCACTCACTTTTTCAACGCGGAGCTGCTTCACCGGCGTGCGGCTGCGGGCGTCGATCACGGCGATTTCAGGACCCGCGTTGAAGATCGCGGTTTGGTTCTGCACGGTTTTGTAAGTGACGTTCGTCACGTTCACGGTCGTGTTGAGAATGGTCACGTTTTGCTCCGGCTCGGCCACGCGCCCGACGTAGGTCGGCTCGCCGAAATTCTCCACCGGCACGAACGCGTAGCTCGTCGGCCCGATGTCGTAGTAGCTGTCCACCGCCGCGGTGAAGCCCGAGCCGGAATGCGCATCCGGCGGCAGCGGCGCCCAGCCGACGAAGCTGTCGCTGCGCCGCCACGCGACCCACGCGGGCGCCCATTCCGAGCCCGGCACCCAGACCCAGCCGATGCGTTTCACGCGCGTCCAGCGGCCATAATGATACGTTGCCCAGCCAAATTTTTCGTTCGACGCCCACGTCCAGCCATAGTCCGTCCAGACCCAGCTCCCGTCCGTGTAAGGCCGCCAGCGCTGGTTCTGCGCCTCGCGCGGCTGCCAGACGTAGCCGTATTTCTCCAGCTCGAACCAGTCGCCGAGCGGGTCGAGCGGCTCGTAGAAAAAGTCGATCTTCTGCGCGGTCCGGGCGTCCTGCGCGGCTTCCTTTTTCGCCTGCGCCGCCGCCGCTTTTTCATCCGCGCGCCGTTGCTCGAGTCGGCGCTCGTCTTCGCGCAACTGCGCGAGCCGCGCCGTTTTCGCCTCGCGCTGCGCATCGGTGAGGTCCGCCTTTTCGCGCTCCAGCGCCGCCCGCTCGGCGTCGATCTTCGCGCGGTCGGCGTCGATTTGTGCCGTGCGCGCGGCGGCTTCGCGATCGGCGGCGCGCTGTTCGAGGTCGCGCAATTCCGCGATGCGGCGTTCGTCGGCCTGGCGTTGCGCGCTCTGGTCCGCCGGTGCCGCGCCGCGGTCACAACCGGCAGCAAGTGCGAGGAGCAGCGCGAGAAAGAGGCGGGAGTTTTTCATAAAAAGAGTGGTGCGGTGAGACGACTGAATCGCGCCGGCATTCAGATTCGTCCCCCGGAACTTTCAACATTGAACCGCGCCCGGCGAACCCTGAACTTGCGCGCCCCATGGACAAGGACCTCGGCAAAATCACCGAACAAATCCTGACCTCCTACAAAACAGGCGGCGGCATCAACAACATCGACGGCTCCAACCTGCCGTCGAAGCGCGCGCTCGCCGCGATCTGCGAAGACCTGCTCCAGCTCTTGTTTCCCGGCTTCCACGACCTCGAGCCGATCCATTCGACCGACCTCTGGCGCGTCACCGGCCACCGCATTTATTCCATCGCCGACCGGCTGAAAGAAGAGGTCTGCAAAAGCCTCCGCCTCCGCGAACCCGGCTGCCCGGAAGCCACTGCGGAAAAGGTGCTCTGCGAATTTCTCAGCGCGATCCCCGCCGTCCGCGCGCTGTTGCGGACCGATGTCGAGGCCGCGTTTCAGGGCGATCCGGCGGCGGCGAATTTCGACGAGATCATCCTCGCGTATCCCTACGTCGAAGCGATCGCCATCCAGCGCAGCGCGCATGTCCTCTACGCGCTCGGGCTGCCGCTCATCCCGCGCATCATGACCGAATGGGCGCACTCGCGCACCGGCATCGACATCCATCCCGGCGCGCACATCGGCTCGCATTTTTTCATCGATCACGGCACCGGCGTCGTCATCGGCGAGACCTCGATCATCGGGACACACGTCAAACTTTACCAAGGCGTCTCCCTCATCGCGCGCTCGCTCGCCGGCGGGCAGGCGCTGCGCGGCACGCGCCGGCATCCGACCGTGGAAGATCACGTCACCATCTACGCCGGCACCACCGTGATGGGTGGCGACACCGTCATCGGCGCCGGCAGCACGATCGGCGCGAGCGTGTTTTTGACCCACAGCATCCCGCCGCGCTCGCTCGTTTTCTTCGAGGAAAAAACCCTTCAGATTCTCGACAAGGACAAGCGCGGCGACTTCGTCGGCGACTGGGTCATCTGAATTTAGGAAGTTGGATTTAGGATTTAGGAAGTGAAGAGACGGCGCGCGAGCGGGAGGCTTCTCCGCCTTCCTAAATCCTAAATCATACTTCCTAAATCCCGTGCCCTACCTCGACTACAACGCCACGACGCCGCTCGCGCCGGAGGTGTTGCGCGCGATGCTGCCGTATCTGGAGCTGCATTTTGGCAACCCTTCCAGCATCCATTCGGCGGGTCGCGAAACGCGCGCGGCGATCGACGACGCGCGCGACCGGATCGCCCGCGTGCTCGGCGCGAAGTCGCACGAGATCATCTTCACCGGTGGCGGCACGGAGTCGGATAATCTGGCGATCCTTGGCCTCGCGCGCAGCCGGGCTTCGGCCGGGAAGCATCTGATTACCAGCCTCGCCGAGCATCACGCGGTCTTGCACGCGTTCGAGTATTTGGAAAAGCGCGAGGGCTTTTCCGTCACCTGGCTGCCCGTCGATGCGCGCGGGCGGATCGATCTCGGCCAGCTCGCGGACGCCCTCACGCCGCAGACCACGCTCGTCTCGATCATGTCGGCGAACAACGAAACCGGCACGCTGCAGCCCGTGCGCGAGGCCGCCAGGATCTGCCGCGAGCGCGGCGTGCTTTTCCACTGCGACGCGATCCAGTCGTTTGGAAAAGAGGCCGTCGCCGCGCGGGATTTCGACGCCGTCTCGCTGGCCGCCCACAAATTCTACGGACCGAAAGGCGTCGGCGTTCTCTGCCTCGGTTCCGGCATTTCCATCGACGCGCTCCAGTTCGGCGGCTCGCATGAAAATCAGCGCCGCCCCGGCACCGAAAACGTCGCCGCCATCGTCGGCATGGCTGCCGCCGCCGAGCTCGCCGTGCGCGACCTCGACACCGAGCCGCTGCTGCAGGCATCGCTCCGCGATCGGCTCTGGCAGGGCATCCGCGCCGGTTACCCGACCGCCGTCCTCAACGCCGACCTCGACCATCGCCTCGCCAATACGCTCAACGTCAGCTTCCCCGGACTCGAAGGCGAAAGCCTGCTCATCAACCTCGACCTCGCCGGAATCTGCGCCTCCAGCGGCTCGGCCTGCATGGTCGGTTCGATCATGCCGTCACACGTCCTCCTCGCGATGGGCGTCGAGCCCGCACTCGCCGGCGCGACCGTCCGCTTCTCTCTCGGAAAACCAACGACCGCCGAGGAAATCGAAGCCGCCATCGCGCTGCTTCCCGAGATCTTCGCGCGCGGCGCGGAATGCGCGAGCGGGCGGTGAACGCGTCCTTCCTTCCGGTCATCTTGAGCGCAGCGCAGCGGAGTCGAAAGACCTCTTACTTCTCCCCCTCCGCGATGCGCGCGCGTAACGGGGGGAGAAGTAAGAGGTCCTTCGACTCCGCCCCCAGAGCGTGGCTCCGCTCAGGATGACCGGAAAAATGCCCGCCGCACGACCTCGCCCGATCGTCACAAACGCGCGATTGCTCCCGCCGATTCGCAGCCCAAAATAGGGGCGGACCACCGCGCGCCATGCAGCTCGATTTTTTCAAAAAACTCTCGACCCGCGTCGCCGCCGCATTTGCGTCGAAGCCACCGAGCGTCCGCCTTCCGCGCCCCGCGAAGGCTCTGGCCGACGCCGCCGATCTTCAGACCCGCGCCCGCGCGCTGCTGCACCAGCTCGGCTGCGACGCCCTCGCCGAGCGCGTCCTCGTCCGCTGGAACTCCCGGATGCGCAGCACCGCGGGGATGGCTCTCTCCGCGAAATCGCTCATTACGCTCAACCCGCGGCTGCTCGATTTCCGCCCCGCTGAACTCGACCGCACCCTGCTCCACGAGCTCGCGCATCTGCTCGCGCATCATCGCGCCGGGCGCCGCCGCATCACCGCGCACGGCCCCGAGTGGCAGCAGGCTTGCGCCGATCTCGGCATCGCCGGCGAGAAGCGTTGCCACGACCTGCCGCTCCCCCGCCGCACGATCAAGCGCGCGCACCTTTACCGCTGCCCGAGCTGCGGCGTGGAAGTGCGCCGCGTCCGCCCGCTGAAGCGCAAATCCGCCTGCCTCGCCTGCTGCAAACGCCACGCGCGCGGTCGCTACGACGAGCGGTTTCGTTTCGTGAAACACGCGGCCGAGTAGTATCCGGGGAGCGCACTCGTCCCGAGTGCTGGTCGCGGCGTCCCGCCGAGACGGACTTTCTGGAGTCGGGCAAATGTTTGGAACGGGCATTTTCAATGCTGCCGCGCTCGGGAAGTTCGTTTCGGCGGGACGCCGAAACCAACACTCGGGACGAGTGCGCTACCCGGAGAAAAAGCGCGCGCTCACGAAATCCAGGCGCGCTCCTCCCAGAAATACCCGTTACTTCAGCGTCTTCAAATACGCGAAAAGGTCGCTGACCTGCTGCGGCTCCATCGTGTCGAGGAGGCCTTCGGGCATGATGGAGCGGCGGAGGAATTTGGTGTAGCTGATGTCGCGGCGCTCGATGCGGCGGTCGGGCGCGCCGGGGGGGCGGAGGACGACGGCGCTCTTGTCTTCGCTGACGAAGAAGCCTTCGGCGAGGTCGCCGGATTTCAGGCCGACGCGGAAAAGGTGGTAGCCGTTTTCCATCGCGGCGTTGGGCGTGATGATGTTGCGCAGGAGCGCTTCGACGCCCATCGCGCCGGCGCCGGAGAGGTTCGGCGCGAGGTTGCCGCCCTGGCCTTGGATGAGGTGGCAGGCCTGGCAGAGGAGGGTGACGGTTTTGCCGCGCGCGGGGTCGCCGGGCTGGTCGGCGAGGGCGCGGTATTTGGCAAATTTCGCGTCGAGGGCGGTCGCTTCGTCGGCGGTGAGGATGGGGGGGAAGTCGCTCAGTTTGATGACCTGCGCGCCGCTCTGCAGCTTGCCCCACGGGCCGGAGCCGGTGGCGTAAAAGACGAGGCCGGGGGGCTTGGCCTGGCCGGCGAAACTGCGGTCGAAGTCGTTGCGGATTTCGTCGGCGGTGCGGGTGCGATTCCAGATGCGGAATTCGCTGAGCGCGCCCTGCGTTCCTGTGCCAGCCTTGGCCCAGCCGAGGCGGACGTTGTCGAATTTCTGCGGCGTGGGCTTCGACTGATCCTGATCGAGGGAGCCGTCCTGGTAGATTTTCAACGCGCCCTTTTCGTCGCGGGTGACGGCGATGTGGGTCCAGATATTCGGGACGATCGGCTTCTTCGCGATGATGGCGTCGCCGTGCCCGTCATAGACGCGGAAGAGCGCGCCGTAGAAGTTCATCGAGAGCTGGCCGGGCGCGCCGAGGATGCCGTCTTCGTTGCCGACCGGGCGGCCCATCGGATCGAGAAAAACCCACGTCTCGACGGTGAACGGGCCGTCGAGCGAGACGCCCGTTTCGGTCCACGCGTGCGCGCTGCCGTCGAGCGCGAGGACGGGGCGGAAGAGGTCGCCGAGGTCGGCCATGAGCGCGGCGAGATCTTTGTCGGGGCCGAGGACGGTGGAGATTTTGTCGAGGGTCGGGCCGTCGAGATCGGTCTTCGGAATGGTGCCCGCGAGGAGGGCGGCGACGACGGTTTGCGCGCCGGGTTTGGTGGTGGTGAGGCGGTCGATGGCGGTGCGGCGCTGGGCGATGGAAAGCACGGGGTACAAGGCCAGGAGCTGTTTCCCGGCCTGTTCGCCTTTCGAGGAAGCGAGCGCGTTGAGTGCTTCGTCGCGCACGAGCGGGTCGGCGGATTCCGTCGCGAGCTTCGCGAAAAGGTCGCTGTGCGCGCTGCCGATTTCGGCGAGCGCGCGGAGGATGGGTAGCGCACGCGTCCCGCGTGCTGTCGCCGGCGTCTCGCCGGAGACGCTTTCGGAGGCGAGGCGAGGTGCCTCGCCCAACACGCGAGGCGCGTGCGCTACCCGATCCAACTCCGCTACCAGCTCTGGTTCGAGCGCGGTGAGTTTGAAGCCGGCGGCGAGTTGCAGGGCGAGGGCGCGCGCGGCGTCGTCGCCGGCGAGGAGCGTTTTCGCGGAGTCGGCGAGGAGCGGCGTGAGCTTGGCGGCGTCGAGGCGCGTGCGCGTGGCGAGCAGCGCTTCGAGCACGGCGGTGCGCGTCGCCGGATTGGCGAGCGTCCCTTTCAACGCGTCGCCGACGCCCGGCTCATCGAGAAATTGCGCCAGCCGCAGCACCTCCTCCTGCCCCGGTGCCCGCGTCAGTTTCGGCAAAAGCTGCGCCACCCGCGCCGCACTCGCCCTCGGCTCCAGCGCGAGCGTGGCGAGGAGAAGCGATTCGTCGGTGAGCCTCTTCGCGTCGGGTGAATCTAGAAAATGCGCAACTGTCGCCGGATGCCGTTCGAGAAACATCCGCACGAGATACCGCTCGAACTCCCGCTCGTATGCCACGCCGACTTTGATCGGCTTATTCTTTTGCGTTGAAGGCGCCATGGGCCCGGCGAGGGGCGCATCGGCGAAATGCAACAAAGCTGAAATGGTCGTGTCCGCGGCATTCGGGAGATCGGTGTGGACCATGTCCGAGAGAATCGTCCCGATGCTCCGAATGCATGCCGCGCGAACCTCTGCATCGTGTTCGTCACTACCGAAAAAAGTCAGATCTTTCACCACCTTCAACGGGAAGAAGTCATCCGCGATATTCAGTTCGCTCAATGAACGAACGGCCTCTCGTCGAACATTTCGGTCCGGGGACACGAGCAGCGACGCGACCGTTTCCTTGTTTGCGATCTTCAGCGCCTCCATCACCCACGCCGACTGAATGCGTTTTGCTGCGCTCGCTTTTTGATCAGAAACAACCGCGGCCAATTTCGGCGCGAGTTCCTTCATCCCGCGGTCCTCAATCGCCTGCCACGCGAGGTGGCTTTGCGTCAGCGATTGCCCGCCGAGCTTGGAAATCAGCTCATCGCCGGTCGCTTTCGTAAAATCGGTCATCGCGAATGGCGTCTGGCCGGTGGCCTTCACGCGCCAGATGCGGCCGCGGGTTTTGTCGCGGTCGGGATGGTTCCGCGGCACCTCGTTGTGCGAGATGATTTTGTTATACCAATCGACGATGTAGAGGCAGCCGTCGGGGCCGAAATGGATCGAGATCGGGCGAAACATTTCGTCGCTGGAGCGGATGAAATCACCGAGCAATTCGAGCCGGTGGCCGGTGCCGTCGGGATGGATTTTGATCGCCTGGATTTTGCGGGTGATCGGGTTCGCCACATACATCACGTCGGCATAAGCCTCGGGCCACGCGCCTCCCTTGTCGGAAAGCGCGAGGCCGCTCAGGCCGGTGCCGCCCATCGGAATGCCGGGCGTGCCGGGGAATTCGGGCGCGTAACTTTTCCACTGCCGGTCGGAGCAGCCGGGATAATTCGCGTATTCGTGGAAGGGCATGACGGGGTAGCCGAAGTCGTTCGCTTCCTGAATCCAGGCCTGGCCTTCGCCATCGAGGACGAGGCCCCAGATGTTGCACGGGCCGTTGCTCGTGATGTCGAAGTCCGAGCCGTCGGGGCGGAATTTCGCCATCCGCGTTTGGTCGAACTGCGTCTCTTTCCCCGTCGTCGTTTTGACTTTTCCGTAATTGAACGCGCCCTGCGCCATCCAGATCCAGCCGCCCGGCGCGCGCGTGAATTGATGCGGAAAGAGGTGCGAATCCTGGACGCCGAAGCCGCTCAGGATCACCTCGGTTTTGTCGGCCTTGCCGTCGCCGTCGGTGTCGTGGAGCAGCTCGATATTTGGCCCGTGCTGGATGTAGCAGCCGTCTTTGTAAGGCAGGATGCCCTCGGGGATCGCGAAGCCTTCCGCGAAGACGCGCGGCTTCTGCACGCCGGGCGCGGAGGGCGTGTCGAAGACGACGACTTTATCCTTGCCGGGATTGTCGTAGAGCGCCTTGGCCTGCGCGGCGTTCTCGTTGCCATCGACGGGATATTCGAGCGCGGTCATCGACCACATCCGGCCCTTTTGATCCCAATCGACGGTGATGAATTTGCCGATGCCGGGCTCTTCTTTCGCGACCAGCTCGATCTCGAATCCCGGCGGCAGGGTGAAGCTCGCGAGCTCTTCCTCGGCGGTCAGCGGCGAAGCTTTCGCGGCCTTCGCCGGTTCGGCCGGCGGGACGAATTTCGCCCCCGTCGGAGTCGGCGCGAGCTCCTCGATGGTGATCTCTTTGACCTGCACTTTCGTGTTCCCGCCGCCGTGGACCTGGACGCCGATGATGCCGGTCGGGGCCATGCCCGGCTCGGCCTCGGTGTAGTCCACGCCTTGCACGCCGTTGATCCAGGTTTGGATGCGCGGCCCGTCGGCGCGGATGACGTATTCGTTCCAGTCGCCGCGTTTGAGCACGGGCTCGAGCGCCTTCATGTCGGACGGCGCGAGCAGTTTGTTGCGCCGCCCCTCGTCGTAAATCGCGGCCCACCACGTCGGGTCGCCGTAGTCGCATTGATAGCCGCTGACCTCGGTCTGGCCGGGCTTCCGCACGGTGCGAATCTGCACGCCGGAGTTGATCAGGCCGGTCTTCGGATCGCCGGTGAGCTTGATCTTCAGCCGCAGGACGAAGTTGGCGTAGCTCGCTTTCGTGCAGAGGAAATCGTTGTGCGGCACGCGGGTCGTGCCGTCGCCGCCGGTCAGGCAGCCGTCCTCGACTTTCCAAAGTGCCGGCGTCACGGATTCCCAGCCGTCGAGCGTTTTGCCGTCGAAAAGCGGGACGGTTTTTCCCGGCGCGGGCGGCGGCTCGGCGCGGGCGAAAAAGGCGAGCGCGATGAGGAGAAATGCAGGGAGGATTTTTTTCATGGGGCGGAAGTAATAACCGGCGAGGGGGGGATTGTGGCGAACAAATCGGAGCGCGCGAGTGAGCGTGAAATCAAAGCCCGTCATCCTGAGCGGAGCCCGGCTTTGCGGGCGCAGTCGAAGGACCTCTAACTATTTCCCCCAATCACACGCGCGCCGTCGGGGAGAAGTAAGAGGTCCTTCGACTCCGCTGCGCTGCGCTCAGGATGACGGGGGAGGAACCCGCTGCGCGGGGGACCGCCCCGAGCTCGTTATTTACCGCTGTCCGTCGGTGGAGCGGGGATTTTGTGGATGGTATTGCCGATGGTGGTGTCGATCTCCGCGCCGGAGGCGGTGCGGAGGCGGAGCTTGATTTCCATCTGCATGACGGGCTGGAGACCGGGGACCGTGAGCGTCACAGACTTGCCGTCGGGGGAGAGTTTGGCGGCGGTGATCTCGACGGGGTCGCGGCCTTTTTTGCCGGGATTGGCGAGGGAGAGGTCGGGCGAGCCGTAGGTGCTCCACCATTGGTAATTGTATTGCTCGATCGAAAAGTTCGCCGCGTCGTTTGCGTACACCGGGTCGAGGGCGGTGGGGAAGCCGAGGGTGATCGCGTCTTTCCCGACGTGGAGTTCGGTCGGCAGTTTCACGGGCTGGCCGGTGTAGCGGACGCGCTGGAAGCAGCCGTCCTTCGCGCCCGTGGTCTGCCAGCCGCGCAGGCCGGAGACGTAGAGCTGGCCGTCTTTCGGGTTGAAACGGGCGCGCATGATTTCGCTCTCGAATTTCAGCGGGAAGACGAACGCGCCGCCTTGCGCGATGCCGTCCACCTTTTCGTCGAGCACGGCGAGGAGCGCGGATTTTCCGTACGAAGTGGAAAGCAGGTGGCCCTCGAACGGCCCCCACTTTCCTCCCGTGACCCAGACCTGGCCGCCGGTGGAGTTGTCGAGGGTGACCGGGATGTAGCAGAGCGGGGGATCGAAGGTCGCGGGTGCGGGCGCTTTCGCATCGATCCGCGGGTCGGCGACGTGGCCGTAAAATCCGCCGGGTTTGACGAGGTTGATTTTGCTCGAGGGAATCCAGTGGCCCTGGTTGTCGCTGACCACGATTTCGTCGTGCGGGCCGATGCCCATGCCATTCGGCGCGCGGAAGCCGGTGGCGACGACGTCGGTCTTCGCGCCGTCCGGCGAGACGCGGAAAAGCGATGCGTGCCAGTCGCGTTTCGTCCCGAGTTGATTCCCGCCGACGACGTAATAAAAGTTGCCGTGGCTGTCGGTCTGGAGATCGAAGGCGAACGCGTGGTAGCTCGGCCACAGCGTCCGGTCGCTGTTGAAGTTCTCGTAAAAATCGGCCTCCCCGTCGCCGTTCAAATCATGCAGCCGGGTGATCTGATCGCGTCCGTGGACGTAGATTTCATCCTTCACGATCTTGAGCCCGAGCGGCTCGTAAAGCCCGACGGCGAACCGTTTCCACGTCACCTTTTCCAACTTCGCATCGAGGCCCGAGACGATCCAGACATCGCCATTCAACGTCGCCACCGCCGCCCGCCCATCGCTGAAAAAGTCGAACGCCGAAACCCGCATCCACGACTTCCACGGATTCTCCACCGGCAGCGGGATCGTTTCGACGACATACGCCGCGTCGTCCTTTGCGGCGGTGCCCTTCACCTCGATCGTCTGCGGCCAGCGCGACGCGCTTCCTTTGCAGAACGCGGCAAGGTTCTGGAGTCCCGAGGAAATATCCGGCATTTCCGGAGGCTCGATCCGCGGATTGCCGCTGAGAGCGACGGCCAGATTCGTCGCTTCCGCATGTGCGGGAATGTGCAGGATCATCGTGCCGTTGGCGGACGGAACGGAGGCGATGCCTCGCACATTTCCCTGGAAATACATGGTGAAAAGCTGGGCTTTTTTTGTGGCGAATTTGCCATCGGGCGCGTCGGCGAGACGGAGTTTCAGATCCTTCACGGCAGGGCTAAACGAGAAATACCGCATCAGGATTCCCCGATCGCCGACCTTCACGAAGGTCACTGACTCGAGCACATCGCACCCCTCGACCGTGTAGGAAAGGATCACGCGGTTGCCGTGCAAATAGAAGCCCTTGAAATGCCCGCGCTCTCTCGGAAGCGGCCCGGCTTTTTCCGGGCGCGGGTCGGTGAAAGTGGGGTCGAGCGACCAGCCGGGGCCGTCCGCGGTGCGCCATTGCAGCTCGCCGGCGATGTCGGCCGCGCCGGTGCCATCGCCTTTGTAGGTGCCGATATTCGTGTGATTGAGATCGAGGAAACCGCCGGTCCAAAACGCCGCCATCCGCAGCGTATCCGTGTCGAAACAGACGCTCGCCTCGCCCTTTTCGCCGAGCTGAATGACCAGCCCTTTCGCCGCGACCGGCTGTTTCGCATTCACCTGAATCGAGTCCATCAGCACCGGCCCGTAAAGCATCTCCGAGCCTTTCGTCGGCGCGGCCACGCCCTTGGCCGCGCGCGCTTTCGCGGCCACCTCGTCCTCCACCGCGCGGGCGGGCGAGCAGACGGCGGCAGCAAAGAGACCGGCTAAAATGCAGATGTGGAGTGGACGGGAGATCATGGCGGGGAAGGATTGGAAGAGAGCGCGAGATGATCGCAACCGGTCCCGCCGACGCAAGAATTGGAGGGCGACCGTTTCGGTTGCCCGGACGGTCCGTGCCGAGAAATGGAGCCTAGGGGGTTCGAACCCCTGACCTCCGCAATGCCATTGCGGCGCTCTACCAACTGAGCTAAGACCCCTTGAAAAAGAGGGCAGGAAAATGCGTCGGGGCGGACGGGTTGGCAAGCGCGTTTTTGGGGCGCTTTTTTCGCGCCGCCTACACGTTGATCTTGCGCGGGAACTCCAATGCCCTATGCCATCACGGCATGAAACTCCTCAGCACCCTCCTCTCGCTCACCGCGTTCACCTTCTGCGCCCTCGGCGCGGATTCGCAGTCCATCACGTTTGAAGGAAAGGCCGGCCCCGGGAAAGGGAAGCGCGTCGTCCTCCTCGCCGGCGACGAGGAATACCACAGCGAAGAAGCGCTCCCGCAGCTCGCAAAAATCCTGAGCGAACGCCACGGCTTCACCTGCACGGTCTGCTTTTCGATCAATCCCACGACCGGCGAGATCGACCCGAACACCAACAACAACGAGCCGGGCATCGAGGCGCTCGACACAGCGGACCTCTGCATTACGTCGCTGCGCTTTCGCAAATGGCCGGACGATCAGTTGAAGCACTTCGCCGACTACTTTGCCGCCGGCAAACCGTTCATCGGCCTCCGCACCAGCACCCATGCCTTTTCTGGCATCACCGGGACTTATAAATGGCTCAATGACTTTGGCAAAAATGTGCTCGGCGAGAAGTGGGTGAACCACTGGGGCTCGCACAAAAAGGAGGCCACGCGCGGGATCATCGAGGACTCGGCGAAAAGCGATCCGATCCTCCGCGGCGTAAGCGACATTTTCGGCACCACGGATGTGTACGAAGCCTACCCGCCCGCCGATGCGAAGATCCTCGTGCGCGGCCAGGTTTTGCAAGGAATGAAGCCGACCGACGCCCCCGCGGACTACAAAAAGAAACGCGCCACCGACAAAGTGGAGCAGGGGATCAACGATCCGATGATGCCCATCGTTTGGACCCGCGAAGTGAAGAACGAAGCCGGCAAGACCAATAAGGTGCTCCTGACCACGATGGGCGCGGCTTCAGACCTCCCGAACGAAGGCCTCCGCCGCCTGATTGTCAACGGTGCCTACTGGGCCACCGGCCTCGAAATTCCCGCGAAGAACGACGTGACGTTCGTCGGCGATTTCCAGCCTACCTTCTACGGCTCCAATGGCATCAAAGGGCTGAAACCTCAGGACCTGGCGAAGTAAGCGCCCGCCCGGAACCACGTCTGGCACAGCGTTCGAGGCCGATTCTGATGAATGACTAAACTCATTCTCAAAGGGAACTGGAACGAACTCAAAGGCAAGCTGAAGCAACAGTATCGCCAGCTCACCGACGACGAGCTCGTCTTCGCCGAAGGCAAGGAGGACGAACTCCTCGGCCGCCTGCAAAAGCGCCTCGGCCAGGACAAAGAAGCCGTCCGCACGACGCTGGAAAAAATGTAACCCGGCCTCATCGAGACGACTCGAAGAGTGCTCCAAAGGGCAGGCAGAAATGCCTGCCCTTTTTTTGGCTGCCCGCATTCCCCACTCGTCGGCGGCTCTGCAGAGATGCGGACTCCATCAGCCCAACTTTCTGCGCGTCGTTGATCCCGCCGTTGGCACAAAAAAAGCCGCCCCGGTTTCCCGGGGGCGGCTTTTGCAGACTGCTGTGTCTGATTTAGAAGCGGATGACTTCCAGGCGTAGGTCGGTGAACGCGATCAGAAAGACGAGATAGCCGTCGTCCGAAACGGTCCGCGACTGAGCGTTGCCGGTGCCAAAAGAGGCCGGCTTGGAAATCGTCTTCACGATGTGAGGGGTGGGCGTGGGACTGCCAAGTGAAATGGTGTCACCGATGGCCACGACTTTCGTGAGAGCGTCGCCGTTCCACTTCCAGACGCCGCTCGATCTGACGGTGGCCAAGGTGGTGGGGGTGCTGTTGTCGGTGTCCGCTCCGATGTAGAGGGCATCCGCGTTGAGAACCATCCAGTTCACTTTTGAGAAATGTTGACCGATGGCGAGGCCGAGTGCTTGATCGCCCTCGCGCAGGGCGTTGCGGAGCCCGGTCGTGGGACCTGTGCCGATCAAGTCCGTCCAGACGCCCGTATCATTGAAGGCCGTCACTGTCGCGGTGGGGCTGTTGAGCGTTCCGAAGAAGGCGACGTCGCCGGTCGCGCTGATCAAAGGATCGCCAAAGCTCTTGAAGGTTCCGGCACCAGTATTTGTTGGCGCGACGTTACCGCTGCGCGCGACCAGCTCGGGTACGCCGTCCACGTATCGGGCGATGACCGCGTTGTTCGTGACGTTGATGGCCGAGCCGGTTGGTCCCTTGATGCCGATGCGGACGGCGACTTCGCCCCCGGTCGTCACTGCTGGGCCGAAGATTGCGGAGTACGTGGCGTCCGGGATTGGATCGAAGAGGTCGCCCTTCAGAGGTAAATCTGCCGTGGCGGTGGCAAGGGCGGCTAGGAATGCGACGGAGCCGGCAAGGAGAACTGCGGTGGTTTGGCGAGCGTGGGGTATTTTTTGTTTCATTGGTCTGGGTTGGTTTTTACTGAGGCTTATGATTGTGAGGCTTTGTGCGTGAGGGTGAACCGAGAGTGCAAGGTTATCGGGCACGATCACTCACGAGTCACGGAAATACTTCCATCCGTCAGCGGGGTTCCACACGAGAAGGGGAGTCGTGCCGGAACTCGATGGAACTCTGCCGGACGTAACGCACGGAAAATACGCGGAACCAAAGAGCTGTCAAGTGGCGTGTGAAGATTTCTCGCGTGCGGAAGCAGATTAGCTACGCCCGCCGGTGCTGGTGGGCTTTGATGGCGTCTCGGAGTTCGGCCGCTTTTTCGTAGGCTTCGGAGGCGATGGCCTTGTCCATTTCGCGCTGCATTTTCTCGAGCTTGGTCAGCGGCTGGCGGGAGCGGACTTCCTCGAGCCATTCGCCGAGAAAGGCGAGCTCGGGGCTTTGCGATTCCATCTCGGCGTTGCCGCATTCGGCGTAAAACGCGCGGGTCTTTTCCATGCCTTTCTCGATGAGTTTCATCGCCTCGGGAAAGTCTTCGCGCTCGATGGCGATCGTCGCTTTCGCCCGCGTGTTCATCATCCGCACGTAAGGCGTGAATTGCTCGACCGACCACGCGAGTTCTTCATTGGGTGAATGTTTCGCGACGAACTCGAACATTTCGAGATTGCGGTTCGTGTCGCGGATGACGCCGAGATAGTCGCTGAGCTGAAAGAGCGAGATGTAGCGGTGGTAATATTGGATGCCCTCCTGCTGCATCTCGCCGATCTCCTCGGCGGTGAGAGTCAAGGTCTCGCTTTTCTTCACCGCCTTGGCTTCGCGGCTCTGGTGCCATTCGAGGAGCGACTCGTAATTGTGCGGCTCCTCGCCGTCGGGCCGGCCGGTCATTTCCATCTGGATGAGTCCGAGATCGATCCGAAGTTGCAGCTTTTCCTTGCCGTCGCTGCCGAGGATTTTCCGCACCTTGATCGCGCCCGGTTCGTGCGGCCAATCGCGCATCAGGTCATTCAAATCAAGGCTCATGCCCGGACTATCGAAACGCGCCGGAGGGTTGTCAACGAGAGGCCGGTTTGGCGGAAGCGAGCGGGCTGTTTTTCCGGTCATCCTGAGCGAAGTGGAGCGCCAGCGGAACGAAGTCGAAGGCCCTCTTACTTTTCCCCTCCGCGATGAGCGCGCGCAACGGGGGAGAAGTAAGAGGTCCTTCCACTGCGCTGCGCTGCGCTCAGGATGACCGGAAGGACGCGCCGAGTTGCGGGGCGGCAGAGCCGGGTTGCGGCGCGTGCCCGATTGTTCCCGAAAGCGATGACCTCTTTTTCCACCCCAATCCTTGTCGTCGATGATGATGCGCTGAGCCGGCGGTTGCTTGCGCGGGCTTTGGAGAAAGGGGGCTTTCGCGTGGTCCAATGCGTGAGTGGCGGCGAAGCGCTGAAGCTCGTCGAGGCGGGCGAGCCGATGCTGCTGGTGCTCGATTACGACATGCCCGACCTGACCGGCGCGCAAGTGTGCGAGCGGGTTCGCGGGCATGGCGACCCGGCGGTCGCGTCGCTGCCGATCATCCTGCTGACCGCGCATTCGGGCGAGGAGCACGAACTCGAATGCCTCGCGGCGGGCGCGGACGATTTCGCGACGAAGCCGGTCAACGTCGCGATCCTGAAAGCGCGGATCGAGACCCATCTGCGGCTGCACGCGTTGCGCGCGCAGTTGCAGGAGCAGAACGCGGAACTCGAGCGCAGCCGCAACATTCACGAGCAAGACCTCGACGCCGCGCGGCTCACGCAGCAGGCGATCCTCCCGGCGCGTCCGCCGGTAATCGCGGGCTGGCAGCTTGCGGCGCATTACCAACCGCTGATTCAGGTCGGCGGCGACATTTACGGCTGGCTCCGGCTCGCGGACGGATCGTGGCTCGTCTGGATCGCCGATGCGACCGGGCACGGGGCGGCTGCGGCGTTGCTCACGACCTTCACGAAGCTCGTTTTCCGCCACGCTGCGACTGAGGGAAAGTCGGCGTGCGGGATTCTCGATGCCGTGAATGCGGACGTCTTTTCGGTGTTCAAAGGCCGCTCTTTTCTCACTGCCGCGTGCCTCGTCGTGAAGCCCGATTCCGGCGAAATCAGGTTCTCCGGCGCGGGGCATCCGCCGCTGCTGATCGTGCGCGCCGACGGCCGCGTCGAGGCAGTCGTCTCGCAGACCCCGCCCATCGGCATCCGCGCCCATCACGAGTGCTCCGAGATCACGGTCCACCTCGCGCGGGGCGAGACGCTGCTGCTTTACACCGACGGGCTTTACAGCATGAAAGGCGACGCCGCCGAGCGTCTGACGCCGGACGACGTGCGGGATTTTCTCCCCGCCGATGCGGGCTCCGCCGCCGAGTTCATCGAGCGGACTCGCGATGCGATGATCGCGCGGGCCGGCAGCGAGGCGCTGCCCGACGACGTGGCGGCGATCGCGCTGCGCCGGGAATAGTGCGGGACGGACGCTCGCCTCTTTTCTTCCCGCCCGGAGCCCGATACTCTCCCGCGCCATGTTCAAGATTCGCTTCCCCGAGCCGGGCACGGCTCCCGCCACGCTCGACCCCCTCCCGGAAGGGTGCGCGGTGAAACCGGTGATCCGCCTCGTCGAATACGACCCGACGCATCTCGAAGAGCGCGTGATCGCCCGCGTCGCGGACATCCCCGATTTCCCCGACGACGGGCGCGTGCGCTGGGTCGAGATGAACGGCCTCGGCGACGTGGAGGAACTCAAGGCGCTCGGCCAGAAATACGGCCTCCACCCACTCGCGCTGGAGGACTCGCTCCACGTCGGCCAGCGGCCAAAAATGGAGCCCTACGACGACCACCTCTTCATCGTCGCGCAGATGATCTACCGCGACGCGGAGCGCAAATTATGTGGTGAACAAGTCAGCATGTTCCTCTGCCGCAACGTGCTCATCACGATCCAGGAAGAGGACGAAATCGACACTTTCCAGCCGGTCCGCGACCGCATCCGGGGCGGGCGCGGCTTGATCCGCAAACACAAGGCCGACTACCTCGCCTATGCCTTGCTCGACTCGATCGTCGATCACTGCTTTCCCACGCTCGAAGAACTCGGCGAGTCGATGGAGGAGCTGGAAAACGAGCTCCTGGCCAAGCCGAGCCAGGCATGCATCCACACCCTGCACGACCACCGCCGCACCCTCATGCAACTGCGCCGTTTCGTCTGGCCCGAACGCGATGTCATGAGCGCGCTTTTGCACGACGAATCGGGACTCATCGCGCCAACGACCAAGGTCTTCCTCCGCGATTGCTACGACCACACCGTGCAAATCATGGACCTCATCGAGAGCTACCGCGATGTGACGGCCGGGCTGTTGGAAATGTATCTGTCGAGTGTCAGCCTGCGCACCAATGAGATCATGCGCGTGCTGACCGTCATCTCGGCCGTCTTCATTCCGCTGACCTTCGTCGCGGGAGTTTATGGGATGAACTTCGACTACGATGACGGCAAGATGCCCTTCAACATGCCCGAACTGCACCACCCCGGTGGATACATCGGCTGTCTGCTCGTCATGGCCGTGATCACCACCACGCAGTTGATCATTTTCAAACGGAAGAAGTGGCTGTGAACGGGGCGGGGTGACTGCGTCTTCTCGTCATCCTGAGCGGAGTGCCAGCGCAGTCGAAGGACCTTTTACTTTTCTTCGTTTGACGCGCCTATCGGGGTGGGGAGAAGTAAGAGGTCCGAAGCCGCGGGACTGGCCGCAGGCGGAGTGGTGCGTGACGAAACTGTCATGTCCGCCCACCTGTAATATCCCGGCAACGTGGCTACGTTCCGACTGATCCGCAGACCGGTCCGATTCCGGCTCGCTGGAGCTCTCGCCGATTCGCCCTCCCTCAACATGCCCCGCCCCATCCTCTCGTTGCTCCTCGTCGCGTTTTCGATCTGGCTTCCTCTCGCGGCTCACGGGCAGGTCGTGATCAACGAGCTGATGTATCATCCGATCTCGGAGACGACAAATGAGGAGTGGGTCGAGCTCTACAATCCGGGCGTTACGTCCGTGGTTTTGACGGGCTGGCAATTCTCGAGCGGCGTCCAATACACTTTCCCCGCGGGGAGTTCGATCGCGGCCGGCGGGTATCTGGTCGTCGCGGCGAACCCGACCGTTTTCCATGCGAAATATCCGGGCGTGGCGAACTACGTGGCGGGCTCCGGCTGGCAGACGGTGGTGGCCGGACTGGTGCCGCCGAACAGCGGACAACTGAGCAACAGCAGCAATCATGTGAAGCTGCAGAACGCCGCCGGGCTCAAGATCGATGAGGTGACTTACAGCGACGACGGCGACTGGGCGATCCGGCAAAAAGACGTGGTGCTCGACTACCTGCACCGCGGCTGGGATTGGACGAGCGCGGCCGACGGCGGCGGGAAATCGCTGGAGCTGATCAATGCGCTTTTTACGAACGATTACGGCCAAAACTGGACGGCGAGCACGACTGCGGGAGGGACGCCGGGGCTGGCGAATTCCGTGGCCGCCATTGACATCGCGCCCATCATCGTCGGGGCGGAGCACTTTCCCCTCGTGCCGAAATCGACAACGTCGGGGACGCCGGAAGCGGTGTTCGTCACCGCCACGGTGCTGAACGACGAGGCCAGCGCGCCGGTTGTCACGCTGCGCTGGAAGCTCGATGCCGCCTCGACTTTTGGCACGCTCGCGATGGCCGACGACGGCGCGCACGGCGACGGCGCGCCGGGTGACGGGGTCTTCGGCGCGACCGTGCCCGCGCAGGCCAACGCGGCGATCGTCGAATATTACATCGAAGCGACCGACGGCGGAGCACACCGGCGTTTCTGGCCCGCGCCCGCGCTGAGCGAAACGGGGGCGTTGCTCGTCGATGGCACCGGCCAGCCGACCACCAGCCCGCACGCGCTTTTCCAAGTCGATGACACGGCCTACGCCGGGGCCGAGCCGCTGTATCGGATGGTGATGAAAGCCGCGGACAAAACGGAGCTGGCGAACATCAACCTCAACTCCCCCGCAGGCAGCGGCCCCAGCCACGCGAAAATGAACGCGACGTGGATCAGCAGCGACGGCACTGGCACCGAACTGCGCTACCTCACTGGCGTGCGCAACCGCGGCCACGGCAGCGCGACGAAGCAGCCGCAGGGATTCAACGTCAGCTTCCTGAACGACCACACTTGGAAGGCGGTGATCTCGCTGAACCTCAACACGCAATACACGTTCTCCCAGTATTTCGGCAGCGCGCTCTTCCGCGCCGCGGGTTTGCCGGGACCGGAATCGCGGCCGGTGCAGGCCCGGGTGAACGGGAGCACTCTTACTCCCGCCGGTTCCCCGAGCTTTGGCTTTTACGTCGCAAACGAAGTGCAAAATAGCGACTTCGCCGCGCATCACTTCCCGCTGGACAGCTCCGGAAATCTCTACCGCGCGCAACGCACGGATGTGAATCCGCCGGCCAACCAAATGGCCGCCGCCTACCTGCAATATCAGGCGCCCGGCGTCGGGCAGTTGGCACCCGACCCGTATCGCGCCGTGTGGTTCAAGCACACGAATTCCAGCGAAGATCAATGGACCGATCTCATCGGGCTCACGCAGGCGCTCGACAAGGCGGTCTCCGATTCGAGCTTCAACATCACCTACCGATCCGGCGAGACGGCGACGACCTATCACGACGCCGTGCAGGCGCGGATGGATGTGGAGGAGTGCATGCGCTACTTCGCCATCGAGACGATCGTGGACAACAGCGAGACGAATCTTTCGGCCGGCTACGGCGACGATTACTACGTTTATTTCGGCGACACCGATCCGCGCGCCCGGCTCATTCCGTACGATCTCGATACGATCTGCGGCCAGGGCGACGCCGTCCCGACACCGACCCAGCACGGGCTCTTTCGGATGATCAACAAAGACGACTCCTCGGCCAACGGACCGACGCCGATGAACGCGTTCATCAAGCATCCGCTCTTCGCGCCGATCTATTACAAGCACCTGAAGGAGCTTCTCGACGGACCGTTCACCAAGGCGAATTTCGAGTCGATGCTCGATAACACGCTCACCGGCGTCGTCCCGCAGGCGCAGATCGACAGCATCAAGACCTTCGAATCCAAGGCGCTCACGACGCCCTCCGATCCGACCAGCGGCGGGCGCATTTTCTACATCGCCTCGCTCGTTCCTTTGAATATCTCGGTGACGAACTCGCAGACCGTCGCCGGCACCGCGCTGCCGACGCAGAGCGGCTACCTCGTGAGCGTCGCCCCGCGCACCACCACGAGTCCCGCGAGCGTGACGAATGCCGACCCGAGCCACTGCAAACTCATCGGCAAAGCCAACGCGATCACCACGCGTTCGGTGAAGGTGAACGGCGTCGCGGTGACGTGGAGCGCATGGCAGGCGACGTGGACCGCGGCGAGCGTCACGCTCATCCCCGGCATCAACAAGATCGTCATCCAAGCATTCGACGCGGGCGGGGTGGAGACCGAGCGGTTTAATCACGAAATCTGGTACGACGACGCCACGACCACCTCCGTCAGCGGCACGATCTCGGTGAACACGACTTGGTTTGCGGCCAGCGGACCTTACGTCGTCACGGCGAGCGTCAGCATTTCCAGTGGCGCGACTTTGACGATCGAGCCGGGCACGTCCGTTTATCTAGCCTCCGCAGTCAATCTCACCGTCGCCAGCGGAGGCCGGCTGCTCGCGGAAGGCACGGATTCGCAGCGCATCCGTTTCAGTCGCGCGCCGGGGACCGCGACGAATTGGGGCAGCGTCACAATCCTCGGCGCAGCCGGTTCGCCCGAGACGCGAATCGCGTACGCCGATTTCGAGTTCAACGTGACCGCGACCGGCACGCCGTGCATCGAAGTCAACGCGGGCACCGCGTATCTCGACCATCTGACCTTCGCGAATACCGGCTCGCCCTACATCCACGTGGACAGCGCGTCGTTCATTATCAGCAACTGCGTCTTTCCCAAGCCGACCGCCTCCTTCGAGCCGCTCCACGGCACCGGCGGCGTGAAAGCCGGCGGGCGCGGCATTCTCCGCGACAGCTACGTCGGCCAGCCGAATGGCTTCAACGATTCGTTCGACTTCACCGGCGGCAATCGCCCGTCTCCCATCCTCCAGGTCATCGGCAATGTCTTCGACGGCTCCGGCGACGACAATCTCGACCTCGATAGCACCGATGCGTGGATCGAAGGCAACGTCTTCATGCACGTCCATCGCGACCCGTCCCGCACCGACGATGCGCGCGACACCGGCAGCGCGATCTCGGGCGGCACGGACTTCGCAGGGGTTTACAACGAGTGGACTATCCTGAATAACATTTTCTACGACGTGGATCACGTCTTCATGACCAAGCAGGGCGGGCGCGTCGCCTTCATCAACAACACCGTCTCGCACGTCGCGAAAGAGAGTGGCGGCGGCCTGCTCACCGACATTGCGTTCATCAACTGGACCGACAACGGCCTCGCCCTCCCCGCCGCCTCGCTCGGCTCCGGCGCGTTCGTCGCCAACAACATCCTCCACGACTGCGCCGTCCTGCAGGCGAACTACAACTCCGCCAACCACACGGTCATCATGTCGAACAACCTCTTCCCCGTCGGCCTCGCGCAGACGCCGTGGACGGGTGCGGGGACGCCAAATCAATACGTCGATCCGCGCCTGAATCTCAGCGTGCTCGCCGGCACACCCGTGGCCAGTGTCACCGCCGCGCAGTTACGGCAGGCCTTCCAGCCGCTGACGGGTTCACCGGCGATCGGCGCGAGTTTCGGCGGGAGAAATATCGGCGGCCTCGGCGCGCATGGCATCGCCATCTCCGGCGAGCCCGCCGGCACGACGACCGCGACCAGTGCCACGCTCAGCGTCGGCCTCGGCGGCACCATCAATTGGGGCACCGTCCCCGCGTTTCAGTGGGGTTGGACGGCCTTCCGCTGGCGGCTCGACGGAGGCCCGTGGCAGCCCTCCGCGACGACAGAAACGGCGGTGGGAAATCCGCCGCCCTTCACCACGCCTGCGACGATCAGCCTCCCCGTACTCTCGACTGGTCCGCACACCGTCGAGGTCATCGGAAAGAATGACGCCAACTTTTTCCAGGATGACACGGTCGTTTATCCCGCCGCCGCGACGCCTCCGGTCACAGGCACACCCGCGCTCATTTCCCGATCGAAAACGTGGACCGTCGATCCGACCTACGTCGCGCCGCCGACGCCGACCGTCCGCATCAACGAAGTGCTCGCCAAAAACACCGAGGTCCTGCCCGTCAACTCGCCCGTCACTTACCCCGACGTGTTCGAGCTCTACAACTCCGGCACCGCCAGCATCGACCTCTCCGGCATGGGTCTCACCGACAACGCCACGATTCCATACAAATACACCATCCCGGGGCCGCAGAGTGTTCCTGCACAACCCGCGACCACCCTCGCGGCAGGCGCATATCTCGTGCTCTACGGCGATCTCGGCAATGCCCCCGGCCTGCACACCGGCTTCTCGCTGAAGCAATCCGGCGACACGCTCACTTTGACAAAATCAGCCGCCGCCGGTGGAGGCGTGATCGACGCCGTTGCGTTCGGCGCGCAGCTCCCCGACCAATCGATCGGCCGGCGCACGACCGACGGCGCTTGGGATCTCTGCGTCCCGACCTTCGGCTTTCCCAACGTGGTGGCCGCGCAAGGCACGACCGCAGGCGTGAAAATCAACGAGTGGCTCGCGGACGAGCAGACGCTTTTCGGCGATGATTTCGTCGAGCTCTACAATCTTGGAACCCTGCCGGTGAACATCGGCAACTGCTACCTGACCGACAACCCCGCCGAGTACATCACCCGCCACCAGATCCGCCAGCTCACCTTCCTCGCGGGCAACGGCTACACCTCGTTTCTGGCCGACGGCAATACCTCCAGCGGGCCGGAACATCTCTCGTTCAAACTCTCTCCCGCGCAGGGCGAAATCGGCCTCTTCACCTCCGCGCAGGGGCTGATCGACAACATCGTTTACGGCTCGCAATCGACCGATGTCTCCCAAGGCCGGACGCCCAACGGCTCCGCGACGCTCGCCTTTTTCACCGCGCCCACACCCGGCGCGCCGAACCCCGGCAACGTCGGCGGCAGCGGCGGAACATCGACCGTCAACGCCGTCGCATTCAGCAAAGTGTGGAGCTACGAAAAGTCCGGCACCGACCTCAGCGCGACCTTTTACCCGGTCGCCTTCAACGACAGCGCGTGGGTCACCGGCGGCTCGTTGCTCTACGTCGAGACCACGCCGCTGACGCAGCCGTTCGTCACGTCGCTGGCCCCGCCGGTTGCCGGCTCGCTGCGCAACGCCTACTATTTCCGCACGCATTTCAACTACGCCGGTGGCGTCGCTTCACCAGTGCTGAACGCGACGCTGATGTGCGACGACGGGTGCGTGATCTACCTCAACGGCGTCGAAGTCGGCCGCTACAACATGCCCACCGGCACCGTCGCGTACGCCACTGCAGCGACGACAAATATCGCCGATGCCACCGAGATCACGCAGACCCTCGCGCCGTCCAGCGCCCTCGTCATTGGCGACAATGTGCTCGCCGTCGAAGTCCACCAGCAAAACGCCACCAGCTCGGACATCGTCTGGGGCATGAAGCTCGACATCACCGGTACGCTCGCCAGCGGCGCCAGCCCGATCGTGGTGAATGAAGTCCTCGCCCTGAACTCGACCGGCTCCGGCTGGATCGAGCTCTACAACCCCTCCACCAGCCCCTACACGCTCACCGACATGAGCCTCACCAACGACGTGAGCGACCCGCGCCGCTTCGTCTTCCCGACCGCCACCATCCCCGCGAGCGGCTACTATCGCATCGACTGCAATGCCCTCGCCGCCGTCTCCGCGACCAACACTGGCTTCGCGCTCGATGGCACTGGCGACGAGGTCTATCTCTTCAAAAAAGTCGCCGACGGCAGCGGCTTGCAGGACTCCGTGGTCTTCGGCCTGCAAGTCCCCGACTTTTCCGTCGGCCGCTACGCCAACGCCACCGGCCCATTCGTCCTCTGCCTGCCCACCGCCGCCGCGGCCAATGACCTCGCCCACGTTGCCGCGACCTCCACCATCAGCTCTGTGAAAATCAACGAGTGGATGGCCAATCCGTACTCGTTCGCCGCGCCCGGCTGGTTCGAACTTTACAACACCTCCGCGAGCCCCGTGACCCTCGGCGGCAACTACCTCACCGACAATCTCAACAGCAAAACCAAATACGCCATCCCGCCGCTCACCTTCCTCGGCGCAGGCGCGAATCGCTGGCGGCAGATTTTCGCCGACAGCCCCGCCACGCCCGCGGGCGGACACGTGAGTTTCGTGCTCAATCCGAGCGGCGAATCGCTCGGCGTTTTCTCCAGCAATCAGGTCCAAATCGAAGCGGTGAATTTCGGCGCGCAAACCTACGGCGTCTCCTCCGGTCGCTACACCGACGGCACGACGACGATCATCGCCATGCCCGGCGTCGCCACCCCTGGCGCGGCCAACCAAACCCCGCCCGCCGACACCGACGGCGACGGCATGTCTGACGCATGGGAAATGGCGAACTTCGGCAACCTGAACCAGCTCCCCGGCGGCGACTTCGACGGCGACGGGATGACCAACCTGCAGGAGTTCCTCGCGGGGACCGATCCCAAAGTCGGCTCGAGCATTCTCCGCCCGAACGTCACCGTCGGCGTCCCCGGCCAAATGCTCGTCAACTTCACCGCCCAGCCGAACAAAGCCTACACCGTCCGCTACAAAAACTCCCTCAACGACGCGGCTTGGACCAAGCTCACCGACATCGCCCCCGCTCCCGCGCTGCGCGCTCCCCTCACCGTGCCAGACAACACCGTCGGAACGCAGGCCCAACGCTTTTACGAAGTCCTGACCCCGCCGGTTCCATAATCAAAACGCGCGCGACCCAAAGGCCGCGCCCGAACGGATTCCCGGTAGCGCACTCGTCCCGAGTGCTGGTTTCGGCGTCCCGCCGAAACGAACTTTCCTAGACTGCCACAGGTTGCCCGCGCTCAAGTCTCGTGGGCGTCTGGCAAGTTCGTTTCGGCGAGGGCGCCAAAACCAGCACGCGAGGGCGCGTGCGTTCCCCGGAATCGCCCGTCAGACCACCGGCGTGAACCCCATCACGATGTCGAACTTCGCCGCCAACTCTCCCGCCCGCGCGTCTTTCAACGCCGCGAAATCGATTGTCACCGACTCCCGCTGCTTCTCATCGCGAATCCCGCGGTAAACCCCGTCGCGTTCGTTCGACGCCTCGCCCCGGATGTAGCACTGCGTCGTCCACTTTTCGCGCCCCTTCATCTTGATCGCGAAATGCACGTGCGGGCACCGCCCCGGATACGAGACCGGCTTGATCGTCCGAAACAAATACTCGCCCGTGCTGCCGGTCATAAATCGCCCGAAGCCTTGGAAATTCGGATCGTGTTTCGCCGCGTTTCCCGTCCGGCTGTGGAAATAAGCACCGCCGCTGTCACACTGCCAAATCTCCACCAGCGCATTCCGAATCGGCTCCCCGTGCATGTCCAAAATCCGCCCGCTGAGATACGTGATCTCGCCCACCGCCGGCGTCGTCGAATCATTCACCACGATCAAATCGTTGTCCGTATCGAGCGGAAGATGATCCGGATAAAATGGCCCCTCCGTCTGCTTCGGCGTCGCCATGAGTTCCTCCGCGAACGCGCCCGGCGTGGCAAAAAAAGCGAGCGTCAGCCCGCAGCGTGACAGAAATTTGCGACGATCGAATTCGGGAAGGGAGACGGGATTCATGGTGGCAGAGTTCTCCCTAAAACCACCGCCCCGCGTCGAGGTTGCGCTGCAATCAAACCGATCCGTCAGGCGAGCCCACGGGAAGCAGAAGCCAGAAATTTGTGCAGTCTGGTCTCACCGACAGCGCGCCGCCTTTTTCCTGGCTTCCTGATTTCCTGCTAAAAAATCCCCCCCTTCCCTTCCCCCAAAGCTTCCTCGAAACCGGCACTTTGAAAATGACCCCGGCACCGCAGTTCGCGTTGATCGCCCGCTCACTTTCCGACACTGCTGGAGGTCATGATCTCCCGAACTTGCAGTCTCCTGTTTGCGCTCGCGCTTTCCGCCACCGCTGCGGATGGCCCGGATTCGACCGCACGCCGCGCGACGATGATCGCCGGCTTCGAGCAGGAGGTCGCCGCTGCCACCACCGCCCTCGCGAAAACTCCCGATTCCATCCCGCTTCTTTCCCGTCGCGGCGACAGCCACCTCTTCCTCGCGCATTTCTGCGCAGCCGTTGCCGACTTCGAGAAGATGATCGCGCTCGACCCCGCCCAAGACGCCCCGCATTGGCGTCTGGGCATCGCCTACTACTTCACCGGCGAATTCGGAAAATCCGCGCGCCAATTCGAGAAATATCACGCCCACGACGGCCACGATCGCGAGAACGGAATCTGGAAATTCCTCGCCGACGCCCGCGCCCTCGGCCTCGAAAAAGCCCGCACGCAAATGCTGACCTACGACCGTTTCGACCGTGAACCGTTCCCCGCACTTTACGAAATGTTCGCCGGTCAAAAAACGAGCGCCGACCTCCTCGCTCACCTCGCCCAAAAAGAGCTCGCCGCCGACCCCGCCGTCCAATTTTTCGGCCACTACTACCTCGGTCTCCACGAGTCGCTCCTCGGCCATCGCGACACCGAGCGCCAGCACCTGCGCCGTGCGATCGCGAACTTTCCCGACCCCCGCTCCGCCGGCGGACCCGGCTACATGTGGCAGGTCGCCCGCCTGCACCTCGACGCGCTCGCCGCCGAAAAACCGTGAGCGCCCGGCCGTGGCTCGGTTTTCAAGGCGAAGCAGGAAAACAGGAGAACAGGAAAAGGGGATGCCCTCGAGCGTACCTCCCTTTTCCTGTTTTCCTGCTAAAAAAAGCTGCGCACCGAGCGCCCGGCTTACTTCCCGCCCAAAACCTTCAACGCCTTCTTCGGCTTCTTCACCCGCAGCACCAGCAGCCCGGTTTTCGAGCCCGGACTCGTCGCCAGATACGCGTATTCGATGTTGATCTTCGCTTGCGCCAGCTTCTCCGCGATCACCGCCAGCGACCCCGGCTTGTTGCTGTTCTCCAGCATCAGCACCTTCGTCTCCACCGCGAGCACCCCGTGATCGCCGAAAATATGGAGCGCCTTGATCGGGTCGCTCACCACCATCCGCACGACCGCGTGGTCGATCGTGTCGGAAATCGTCAGCGCAAAAATGTTGATCTTCGCCGCCGCCAATTCCTCGCAAACCGCCGCCAGCGTCCCCGCCTTGTTCGAGAGAAAGACCGAAAGTTGTGTCGTGATTTCCATGCCGGAAATCTAAGGCCTGAGCGACGGAGGCAAAGCGTTTTCGATCCGCGAGCGCACCCCTGGTTGTCATCCTGAGCGCAGCGCCAGCGGAGTCGAAGGACCTCTAACTATTCTCCCCGCGACGCTCGAGATCCTCGGCAGATGCGAGCCTCGCCGCAAACCGTGGGCCCCCAAATCCGGCGAAATTTCACCCCAGTTCTCGCTACCCCGCCAGCCCCGGCAGCTCCCCCGTGCTGTCGGCAAAATGGTCCACCGGCGTCCCCATCCGCGTCAGCATCGAGCGATACAAATTCGTCAGCGGCGTATTCTTGTCGAAGGCCAGATGCCGCCCCGTCGCCAGCGTCCCGCCCGCGCGCCCGGCGAGGACGAGCGGAAGATTGTGCGGGTTGTGCGCATTGCCGTCGCGGCATCCCCGCGCGCGACCGCTTTCGGTTGCCGTGGGCAGGCGGTGCGCCCGCCCTACAGTCGTGGGAAGGCCGAGCCACGATCGAAGAAAAAGGCGTCGTTCTTGCCGCTCTCCTCGGGCTCTGGCAGCCTTCGCGCAGCATGCCCTCGCCGCGCGCCCGCCGCCGCTCCACTTTCGCTGAAATCGTCGCCGCCATCACCGGCTGCGAACGCGGGCAGGAGCGGAATCTTTACCCCTACGTCCGCGATCTTTTTCTCCACGTCCTCGGCTTCCGGCCCGGCGATTTGCTCGTCGATACTTCGGATGAAATCGGCGGCATCCCCGACCTCGCAGTGCTCGCGCCAAATGGGCTGACCGACGGCTCCGGCGTCGCGCTGACCACGCGCTGGCTCGTCGTCGAAGTGAAGGACGAGCCCGGCGTCTTCCGCCGACCGGCGAGCCGCGAGCGCATCTTTCGGGAAAAGGCGAAATACATCGGCCTCGACACCGCCTGGTTCGTCCTCATCGACCCCGAGTGCTTCGTCCTGCGGCCGGTGACTTCCCGCGCTGCGAGCTGCGATCCCGCGCGGGATGCCGTGCTCATCTGGGACGAGCTCACCGAGGAAACTTTTCGCGCCGCCTGCCGCGAAATCCACGCCGAGAACTCCGCCATCAATCCGCGCCTCGAAGCCTTTCGTCGCGGCGAAGAAGCGCACATCGCCGAGGTGAAACTCACGCGCGCCGGGGCCAGCGAGGCCGAGCTCGCCGAGTCCCGCGCCGAGTTTTACACCGCGCTGCGCACCTCCGCGGAGCTGATCAAACTCGCCAGCCTCCGCGCTCTCGAAACGCTCGTCACCGGAGCCCGCGAGGTGCGGTCGCGCTTCGATGCCTTCTTCGCCGAGTTTGGCCGCGAGCAATTTCATCTGCATCCCTTCCGCCTCTCGGGCGAGCCGGCGCGCATCGTCAGCCGCGAGGCGTTCATCCGTCATCGCGACGAGGTCTTCGCCCTCCGGCGTCTGGTCAAGAGCCAGCCCAAAGCCGCCGAACTCGGCCTCTTCACGCTGCGCGATTACGAGGCCCGCGCCCTCGGTGAGAGCGCGGAGGAAAAGGCGCGCAACGCCGTCGCCCTGCTCGCCTCGGAGACCGCCAGCCTGCTCGTCGCCCGCTGCCTCATGCTCCGCTTTTTTGAAGATCACGGCTTCTTCGGCGACGCCAAATATCTCTGCAATGGCGGCGTCGCCGCGTTCCAGCTCTGGCGGAAAAAGCATTCCTCCAGCTACGCGTGGTTCCTGCGCGAGAGCTACGGAGAGGCGGCCAAAATCGCCGCCGCACTTTTTGAGGAAGGCCATCTCGATTGGGTGCTGACCTGCGCCGACCCGCAGCTCTCCACCGCCATCGAGCGCGCGCTCTTTTACCTCTCGCGCTTCGATTTTGCCACCGTCGAGCAGGACGTGCTCAGCGGCGTTTACGGCCAGTTTCTCGACAACGCGCAGCGCAAGGAATACGGCGAACATTACACCCCGCCCGAGGTCGCGCGCTTCATCGTGCGCCACCTCCCGCTGCGCCCCGGTGACCGCGTGCTCGATCCCGCGTGCGGCCTCGGCACCTTCCTCATCGAGGCGTGGAAGGCGCTCATCGGCGACCTCGCCGCCCGCGGTGCGGCGACGTGGGAGGACGCGCTGGCCACGCTCGACGCCGTGCGCGGCAATGACCTGAACTCTTTCTCCGCGACCATCGCGCAGCTCCAGCTCCTCTGGCATCTTTTCACTTTCCGCGAGCAGCTCCAGCAGCACGGCCTGCCCGAGCCGGCGATCACCGGCGGGCACGATTCCCTTCACGCGCCGCACTCGGGCGGCGCGCTCTTCACGGGCGAACTCGACGAGTTCGCGCTCTTCGATACCACCGGCTACGGGGCCATCGTCGGCAATCCGCCCTACGTCCGCCCGGAGCGCCAGACCACGCCGCTCAGTCGCGCGGCGGTCGCGTATTTCGACGAGGAATATTCCGCGCGCAGCAATCTTTGCGGCCTCTTTCTCTACAAAGCGCTCGACTACTGGCTGCGCCCGCCGAACGGCGAACCCGCCGTGCCGGGCCGGCTCGGCTTCGTCATCCCGCTCTCGATGGCCGACAACGACGACAGCGCGAAACTGCGCGCCTTTTTCCGCCCCGGCACCGGCCGCTGGACGGTGCGCGAAATCGTCGATCTCGAGCTCATCAGCCCGCGGCTCTTCGGCGCGGATGTCGTCTGCATGATCCTCCTCGCCGAGCGCCGCGCGCCGCGGCCCGGCGAGACGGTGCGCCTGCGCGTGGCCGACGAGCGTTGCGCGCTTTTCACCGAAGGCGAGACGGCCCACGTCCGATTTGATCTCGAAGCCGCGCCCGTCACCGAGCTCCCCTACGCCGATCTTTTCAGCCCGGATGGCCGCTGGCTCACGCGGCTCACGCCGGGGAGGAAAGCGATCCTCGACCACTTCGCCGGCCCGACGTTTGCGGACATCGCGCTGCGGTATTGGGTCGGAAAAAACCGGCGCGGCAAAATCATCGAGTGGTCGCTGACTCCGCCGGCTGCGCCCGGGGAGTTACGGTGGGAAGAGGAAACGATGATTCGGATGGGCGCGGCGTTTCGCGGGAGCAAACATCACGCGGAGAACGGCGGCTTACCGGTCTTCAAAGGCGAGCACATCGCGGCATGTGCCATCGAAGGCGAGCCGGTCGAGCGCGACATCGACGTGGCGCGCATGGACGACCCAAGCGTCTGGCGCTGCGCGAACATCCTGCCGCAGCGCGGTTACGCGTTTCATCAAATCGCGCCCGCACTTTATTGCGCGCCGTTCGACCCGCACGAGCTGGTCTTGCTGAACACCACGAGCCTCTTTTTCCCCGCCGCCCATCTCGCCGATTTCCCGTTCGACATCCTCGTCCTCTCGCGGCTCTACCAATTCGTCTGGGCGCTCGGCCACCGCGAAGGCGTGCTCTTTCGCGCCCGCGCCCACATTTACCCGAGCACCCTGCGCCGCCTCCCGTGGCACGAAGCGCTGCTCGACTCCGCCGCCGAGCTGCGCGGCCTGCGCGCGCGTTTCCTCACCGCCTGCCAGCAGCTCCATCAGCGCGAAGACGTGCTCCGCCAGCGCCTCGCCGCCTTTTCTCCCACGACCGTGCGCGAGTGCCTGCAAGCCGATGCCGCGCTCCGCGTGGACTGGAGCCCCGCGCTCCACGCCGGCGAGCAGTGCGAAGCCGGTGACCCGCAGCTCACCGCGCTCGACGGCCAGTGGCGCGTCCAGCCCGGCGACGACCTCGACCACTTCGCGCTCTTCAACGACGCCGCGCTCGCCGCCGCTTTCGCCGAGGGGCTGCGCCTGCATCCCGAGACCGGGTTCCGCCTCGCCCGCCTGCTCGATCTCGCCATCCCCGCGCCCGCCGAAGCCGCCCGCTGGCGCGAGGAAGCCGCGCGCCTTTCCGCCGAGAGCGGTGCCGCCGACATCGAGTCCACGCTCGACGCCGTGGACGCCTGCGTGGCCGCCGCCTACGGCCTCACCCAGGAGGAAGTGGAAGCCGTCTGGCGCGATTTTGAAACCGACCCGATGCTGCGCCGCGTGCAGCCAAATCTCCCTTTCGCCCACCGCCGCCGGACCGGCCTGCGCACCGGCCTCACCGCCGGCGACCGCTTCACCCGCGCCTACCGCACCCGCAGCCAGGCTTGGTGAAGTTACGCGACGAGGCGGAGGTTTGGGTTGATGTCTTCGGTCAACGGGGAGGCTTCGCCGCGGGCGTATTTCAGCGAGGCGACGAAGCCGATCATCGCGGCGTTGTCGGTGCAAAGGGTGGGCTCGGCGAGGAGCAGTTCGAGGCCGTGAGTCGCGCAATTTAGGCGCAGCTTTTCGCGCAGCCGCGTGTTGCAGCTCACGCCGCCGCTCACGGCGACGACGCGCCGGCCGGTCTGCCGCGCGGCGTCCATCGTCTTTGCCACGAGCACGTCGCAGACGGCTTCCTGAAATGAGGCGCACACGTCGGGAAGGCTGATGCCGCCTAGCTTTGGGAGCAGGTAGCGCACGGCGGTCTTCAGCCCGCTGAAGCTGAAATGGAGGTCGCCCGAGTCGATCATGCTGCGTGGAAAATCGACGCGCGCCGGGTCTGCGCCGGTTGCCAGCCGATTGACATTTGGCCCGCCGGGGTAGGGGAGCCCGAGGAGTTTCCCAACCTTGTCGAAAGCCTCGCCCGCCGCGTCGTCGCGGGTCTGTCCGAGCAGCCGATAAGCGCCGAACGCCTCGATCTCGACGAGCAGCGTATGTCCGCCGCTGACGACGAGCGCGACGGCGGGTCGGACGCCGCCCGACACGCCGAAGAACGGCGAGATCAGATGCCCTTCGAGATGATTGATCGCGAGGTATGGCCGGCCCGTCGCGATGGCCAGCGCCTTCGCCGCCGAGGTGCCGATCATCAGCGAAGTCGCGAGTCCCGGGCCGCACGTCGCGGCGAATGCATCGATCTGTTCGACACGGATTCCCGCGTCCGCGAGCGCCTTGAGCACGACGGGACGCAGCGTGCGAAGGTGGTTGCGCGACGCGACTTCCGGCACGACGCCGCCGGTCGCCTGATGGATGGCAATCTGCGAGGCGACCTCACTCGCGAGCAGCTTGCCGTCGCGCAGGATCGCGACCGCCGTTTCGTCGCACGAGGTCTCGATCGCGAGGACGCAATGTGCGCCGCTCAATGGAGCGAGGCCCGCTTTTCCCCGCCGGTTTTGTCGGCGTAAATGACGACGCTTTTCAGAGCATCGACGGCGCGTTCGAGTTGCGAGTCGCGGAAATTCGCGAGCTCCTTTTTCTCCGCGTCGGTCGCCACTTCCTCCCGCCGCTGCAGCATCAGCAGCCGCTCCTGCTCGCTCGTCATCGTCGCGCGGATGGTCGGCGCGACGCCGTGTTCGTGGATCACGTTTTTGCTCGGGGTGTAATATTTCGCCGTCGTCAGCCGCAGCGCCGAGCCGTCCGGGAGCTGGATCACGCTCTGCACCGAGCCTTTCCCAAACGTCGTCTCCCCGACCAAAACCGCGCGGTGCAAATCCTTCAGCGCGCCGGCGACGATCTCCGAGCCGCTGGCGCTGCCGTTGTTGATCAGGATCGCGAGCGGGTAGTTCGGGCGCGTCTTCACCGAGTCCGGCGAATTGTAAATTTTGCTCTGCGACGGCACGCGCCCGATCGTCGAGACCACCTGCGTTTTCGGCGGCAGAAACTGCCCGGCGACCTTCACCGCGGAGTCGAGCAAACCGCCCGGATTGTAGCGCAGATCGAGCACGAGCGCCTGCATCCCCTGCGCCTCCAGCTCATCGAGCCGGGCGCTGAGTTCATCCGCGGTCGGCACGTTGAATTGCGTGATGCGGACGTAGCCGACCTTGCATTCGCCGCCGATTTCCGGGCCGAGAATGCGCGCATCCTTCACGCTCGCGACGCTGATATTTTCCCGCACGAGGGGGTAATCTTTCACGTCCCGCGTGGAGGGTCGCAGGATGGTCAGCGTCACCTTTTTCCCGACCTCCCCGCGGAGCATCCCGATCGCGTCGTTGATGTCCATTTTCTCGGTCGGCTTGCCGTCGATCTTGATGATCTGGTCATTCGGCAAAAGCCCCGCCCGCGCGCCCGGTGTGCCCTCCATCGGTGAGATGACGACGAGGGCTCCATCGCGCTGCGCGACATGCACGCCGAGCCCGCCGAAGCGGCTGTTCGTGTCGTCCTGCATCCCTTTGAAATCGGTCGGCTCCATGAACTGCGAATGCGGGTCGAGGCTCGAAAGCATCCCGCGCAGAGCCGCGTGCGTGAGCTGCTCGTAGTCCGCCTTTTTCTCATCCACGTAATCCTGCCGGATGAGCTGCATCGCGCGGGCGAAAACGGCCATGCTCGAATACCCCGCGTCCTGCTTCTCCTCGCCCGCCGCGAGCGCCGTGTAAACCCGCACGCCGACGACGACATTGAACACGAGCACGAGAGCGCAAACGGAATGAACGAGCCGCTTTTTCATGGCCGGGAAAGTAGCACGGAGGTGCGACTTGTAAATTGCGGGCGGCCATGCCGCGCCAGAGCTTGCGTTTCGATGCGCGCGCATGTCCGGCGAGTGCAGTGAAACCGGTTTGAAACCGGCTCGTTTTGGGGTCCTGCCGAGCGCAGCGAGAAATGCAAACCGGTCATCCTGAGCGGAGCTTCGGCTTTGCGAAGCGGAGTCGAAGGACCTCTAACTATTTCCCCTCTCCCGGCGCGCGCATCGCGGAGGGGGAGAAGTAAGAGGTCCTTCGACTGCGCCCGCAAAGCCGGGCTCCGCTCAGGATGACGGGCTTTGACTCGCGTCGTTAGGCCGCGTCTTTGTCCTGCTTCCGGCGGATGATCGGGGCGCGTTTTCCTTCGACGACGGCGCGGTTGATCGTCACGTCGGCGACGTCGTCGCGGCTCGGGACTTCATACATGAGGTCGAGCATGATGCGCTCGAACATGCTGCGGAGGGCGCGGGCTCCGGTGCCTTTCGTGACCGCTTGGGCGGCGAGGGCGCGGACTCCGTCTTTGGTCACGGTGAGGTTCACGCCTTCCATCGAGAGGAGCTTGGCGAATTGCTTCACCATCGCGTTTTTCGTGTCGGTGAGGATCATCACGAGCTCGTCCTCGGTCAGCATGTCGAGCGCGGTAACGACGGGCAGACGGCCGACGAATTCAGGGATCATCCCGAACGCGAGGAGGTCTTCCGGCTCGGTGAAACGGATCGCTTCGCTGGCGGGAATCTCGGCCTCGTTCGCGTCGTGCGCGTTGACTCCGAAGCCGAGCACTTTTTTGCCCATCCGCTTCTGAATCATTTTGTCGAGGCCGACGAAGGCGCCGCCGCAGATGAACAGGATTTTTTCCGTGCTGACTTGAATGTATTCCTGATGCGGATGCTTGCGGCCCCCTTGCGGCGGGACGTTGCAAACGGTCCCTTCGAGAATCTTCAGCAGCGCCTGTTGGACGCCTTCGCCGCTCACGTCGCGGGTGATCGAGACGTTGTCGGTTTTGCGCCCGATCTTGTCGATTTCGTCGATGTAAATGATGCCGATCTCGGCGCGCTTCACGTCGTATTCGGCGTTCTGGAGGAGGCGGAGGACGATGTTTTCCACGTCCTCGCCGACGTAGCCGGCCTCGGTCAGCGTGGTGGCATCGGCGATGCAAAAGGGGACGTCGATGATGCGGGCGAGGGTGCGGGCGAGCAGCGTCTTGCCCGAGCCGGTCGGGCCGATGAGAAGGACGTTACTTTTCTCGATCTCGACATCGGCGAGCGGGTCGAGCTGCACGGACGTGCCGGAGCCGAGCGTCTGGTTGTGCAGGATGCGCTTGTAGTGATTGTGGACGGCGACGCTGAGGACTTTTTTCGCCTTGTCCTGGCCGATGACGAATTGGTCGAGCTGCCGCCGGATTTCGAGCGGCTTCGGGACGCGCAGCGTGGTGGATTGCTTGCGCGCGTCGTCGTTGAGTTCCTTGTCGAGGATGCCTTTGCAGACGGTGATGCAACTGTCGCAAATATAGACGCCCGGGCCGGCAATGAGCTTGCGGACTTCCGCGTGGCTCTTGCCGCAGAAGCTGCACATCGTGAGGTTGGAAGCGCGCGCCATCTCGGGAAATTACGGATTCTTGTCGGCGACCTGGTCGAGGACATCCACCGCTGTTTTCAGCTCGCGGCGGCTCTTCACGACTTCATCGACGAGGCCGTAGGTCTTGGCCTCTTCGGCGGTCATGTAGTAGTCGCGGTCGGAGTCGTTTTTCACGATCTCCTCATCTTTGCCCGTGTGGTTCGCGAGGATTTTGATGAGCCGCTTTTTGAGCTTGTACATGTATTCCACCGTCCGCTCGACGTCGCTCGCCGTGCCCGACGCGCCGCCGCTGACCTGGTGGATCATGATGTCCGAATTCGGCAGCGCGTAACGCTTTCCGCGCGTCCCGGCGGCGAGCAAAACGGCACCCATCGAAGCCGCCATGCCGATGCAGTAAGTGTTCACGTCGCATGTGAGGAATTGCATCGTGTCGTAGATCGCGAGGCCCGAGGTGACCGAGCCGCCGGGCGAGTTGATATAAATGCTGATGTCCTTTTTTCCGTCGTCCATTTGCAGGAAAAGGAGCTGGGCAATCACAGAGTTCGCGACGCCGTCATCGATCGCGGTGCCGAGGAAGATGATGCGGTCCTTCAGCAGCCGCGAGTAGATGTCGTAGCTGCGCTCGCCGCGCCCGGTCTGCTCGACGACGACCGGGACGTAGTAGTTGTTTTGCGGTGTTTGGAGGCGGCGGTCTGGCTGGATGATCATGGGAAAAAAGGTGCGGTTTTTAGACGGCCACGGCGTCTGCCGGAGCGGCGGAAACGGTCGCGTGGGAGACCAGAAAATCAAGCGTCTTCGCGGTCAGGATTTCCTCGCTGATCTGGTCGATGCCGTTCCGCTTTTCGAGCTCCTTGAGCATTTTCTCGAAGCTAATTTTGTAATGCTGCGCCAGCCCGGCGACGCGGCCGAGGATCTCCTCGCGTTTCACCGAGATGCCCTCATTTTCCGCAATCCGCATCAGGATGAATGTCCCTTTCAATTTCTCGCGGGCATTGTGCGAAGCCATGCCGACGAGCTCGCGCTCGCTGCCTTTGAGCACTTCTTCCGTGACGCCGCGGGCCTGATTTTCCCGCACGATGTCATTCAAAATGCGCTGCGTTTCGTTGCGCACCAGATTGGCCGGGAGCTCGCATTCCACGCGCCCGAGGAGCTGCTTCATGAGCTGCGTCCGCTTGCTCGCTTCGATCTCCGTGGCCTTCTGCTTGCCAATTTCCTCACGCGCCATTTCGCGCAGTCCGTCGAGCGTTTTGCCCTTCACGACCGAGTCGGCAAATGCGTCGTCGAGCGCGGGCAATTCCTTCTGTTTCACGCCTTTCAGCGTCACTTGGTAATGGATGTTCACGCCCGGCATTCCCTCGACCGGGAAGTCCGACGGCACCGGGATGTCGAACTCGCGCATGTCGCCCGGATTTGCTCCGACGAGGTTCGTGCAGAAGCCGGGAAAAAACGCCTCGTCGGTCATCTTGATCCAGAAATCCTCGTTCTCGGAAAGCGGCTTGCCGGCTTTCGGGAAAATCTCGTGAACGGGCTTGCCGTCGATCGTCCCCGCGTAATCGACCACGACGAAATCATCCATCTGCGCGGCGCGTCCCGGCACGTCGGTAAAATCAGCCGCCTGGTCGCGCAGATTCTCGATCGATTCCTCGATGTCGGCGTCGCTGACGTCGGTCGATTTCAGCTCGACCGGGAGCGACTTGTATTCCGGCAGCTCGAACTCCGGATGGACCACGACCGTTGCCGTGAACGACATCTTTTGGTCGTCGCCAAACTGCACGTCCTCGACATTGGAAATCTGCAAAACCCGCAGCTTTTTCTCCGCGATCGCCTCGCGCGCGGCCTCGCGTAAAACCTTCCCCTCGAGCTCTTCGCGGATTTGCTTTTTAAACTTCCGCTCGATCACCGCGCGCGGCGCTTTCCCTGGCCGATAGCCCGGGATTTTCGCCTGCTGCCCGAACTCCTTGATGAGCTGGTCCATCGCCTTGTTGACGCGCTCCGGCTCGACCTCGACGCGAAGGGTGGCAAGGCAGTTGGGCAGCGGTTCGACGACGACGTTCATGGTTGGTGTTTTTGGAAGAAAGGGGCGGAAACATAGCGGCTCGCCTCGAAATGCAAACATCGAAATGGACGCTGTTTTGGAGGCGAAAAAGTGCAGGGAACGCGGTCGCGAAGCAGCCTGGGAAACAGCCATTCCGAGAGGATTCGAGGCGTCGCCAAATCGATCGAGATATCCGGTCTTGTTCACGGACGAGCGCGGTTCTTGCCCCGAGTCGCGCGGCGTCCGTAGTTTGCCGAGATGCAGACACTTTCACTTGGTGCAGGTTCTTTCGTCTCCAGTCGGCTTGCGTACGGGTGCTGGCGGATCGCGCGGGCGGGGGAGGAAGGGGCGGATTTCGCGATGGCGCGGCGGGCGGTGCTTGCGGCGGTCGAGGCGGGTTACACGCTGTTCGATCATGCGGATATTTATTGCGACGGGCGCGCGGAGACGGCGTTCGGCGCGGTGCTGCGGGAGACGCGATCGCTGCGGGAGCGAATGGTCATCGCGACGAAATGCGGCATCCGTTTTCCCGGCGAACCGACCGGCGCGCCGTATCGCTACGACCTTTCGGGCGAATATATCGTGCGCTCGTGCGAGCAGTCGCTGCGGCGTCTTGGCGTCGAGACGATCGACCTGTTTCAGCTCCATCGCCCCGATTGGCTGATGGAAGCTGAGGAAGTTGCGCGCGCTTTCGAGGCATTGCAGCGGGCGGGAAAAGTGCGCGAATTTGGCGTGAGCAATTTCCGTCCGGCGCAGCTCACGCTGCTCCAACAGGCGTGCCGTGCGCCGCTGGTGGTGAATCAATTCGAGATCAGCCTGCTGCAACTCGGCGCGCTTTCGGACGGCACCCTCGAGCAATGCCAGCTCGCAAAAATCACACCTCTCGCGTGGAGCCCGCTCGGCGGCGGATTGCTCGCCGATGGGCCGGTGGACATTCTCGATGCCCAGCGCGCGTATCGCCCCGCGGCGGTCGTGACGGCGCTCGACGAACTCGCGCTCGAACGCGGCGCGACGCGGTCGGTGCTGGCGCTCGCGTGGCTGCTCCGGCATCCGGCAGGCATCGTCCCGATCATCGGGAGCACGGACCCGGGGCGGATTCGCGCGGCGGTCGCGGCGACGGAAATCGAGTTCAGCCGCGAGGAGTGGTATCGCCTGCTCACGATCGCGCGCGGGGAACCGCTGCCGTAGTCGCGGATGAAAAGTATCTTCATCGCGGGATGCGGATTTGTCGGGCTCGAAACCGCGCGGCTTTTTCATCGCGCGGGCTGGGATGTCGTCGGCGCCACGCATTCGGAAGAGTCGGCGGCGCGGCTTGCAGGCGAGGCATTTCCCGTCGTCGCCGCCGATCTCACGAACCGCGCCGAGCTCGCGCGAATCAAGCGCCAGAGCCGTTTCGACGCCATCGTGCATTGCGCGAGCAGCGGCCGCGGCGGGGCGGAGGAGTATCAAAAAATCTACCTCGACGGCGCGCGCAACCTCGCGGAAATCCTCGCGCCGGGGACGCTGCTTTTCACGAGCAGCACATCGGTTTACGCGCAGACGGGCGGCGCGTGGGTGACGGAAGAAAGTGCCGCCGAGCCCGCGCGTGAGACGGGCCGGATTTTGCGTGAGACCGAAACGTTCGTGCTCGAAAAAGACGGCATCGTCGCGCGCCTTGCCGGCATCTACGGACCCGCACGGTCAGTGCTCCTGCGGAAGTTTTTCAGCGGCGAAGCCGTGATCGAAGGCGAGGGAAAACGCTGGATCAATCAGGCCCATCGCGCCGACATCGCAGCCGCGCTGCTGCGGCTGATCGAGAGCGGATCGAGCGGGATTTTCAACGTCGCCGATGACCAACCGATGCAGCAGCGCGCGCTTTACGAATGGCTCGCGCAACGCTTCGAGCGTCCGCTTCCGCCGAGCGGTCCGATCGATCCAAATCGCAAGCGCGGCGTGACGGACAAGCGGGTCAGCAACGCGAAATTACGCGCGCTCGGATGGGCTCCGCAGTTCCCCTCGTTTCGCGATGCAGTTGAACGCGACCCGCGCCTTTTCCAATCACTCGAAACATGAAATCCCTCCTCCGAATCACGCTGCTCACCGCCGTTTTTGTCGTCGTGAATTCCTCCGCGCAGGCGCTGGAAAAATGGGTCTATCTCGCGACGAATCTGCTCGTGGACAAAAATGTCGATGACGCGGAGAAGCTGATGCGACGGGCCTCGGCGGCCGGATACACGCATGTCCTGCTCCACGATTCCAAGTTCTCCCGGCTCGGGCAGCTCGACGCGCGTTACTTCAAAAACATCGAGCGGATGAAGCGCATCGCGGTGGCGGCGAAACTCGAAATCGTGCCGACGCTTTTTTCGGTCGGATATTCCAACGACATCCTCAGCCTCGACCCGAATCTGGTCGAAGCGCTGCCGGTCAAAAACGCGCCGTTGATCGTCGCAAACGGCGTGGCGCGGCTCGCTGACCCGGACGCTCCGACGCTGCCGGGTGGCGATTTTTCCAATCTCAAAAAGTGGAGCTGGCACGATCCAAATGTCGTCGGCGAAAACGGCACGGCGCGCGTCACCGATCCGAGCGGAAAGAACGCGCGGCTCGTGCAGAATCTGGCGGTCGAGCCGTTCCGGCAGTACCACGTTTCGGTCTGGGTGAAGACGCAGGATTTTCACGGCAAGCCGGAGGTCAAGGCGCTGCCGGTGGACAAGAAAGGTCAGCTCAATTGGGAGGATCTCGGCGTGAAATCGACGCAGGATTGGACCCAGCATCACGCGGTTTTCAACTCGCAGGACAATCACGAGGTCTCTCTCTTTTTCGGCGTTTGGGACGGCGGGAAGGGTTCGCTTTGGTGGAAGGATGCGAAGCTCGAGGAGGTCGCCTTTACCAACCTCGTCCGCCGCGCCGGAGCCCCGCTGACGATCACGACGGCGGAGGGAAAACCGCTGGCTGAAGGCGTGGATTTTGAAGCGATCAGTGACCCACGGATGGGGATGAAACCTTACGCCGGCGAGTTCGACACGTTTCACGAGCCGCCGCTTTTGCGGACGAAATTGCCCGACGGGACGAAGCTGCTCGCGAGCTATTTTCATGCGGTCACGATCTACGAACATCAGGCGATGATCTGCCCGAGTGAGCCGAAGACGAACGAGCTCCTGCGTGATCAGGCGAAGCGGATGCACGCGGCGTGGGGCGCGACGGGTTACATGATGTCGCACGACGAAGTGCGCGTGCTGAACTGGGACAAGGCATGCACCGACCGGCACCTCACGCCGGGGCAAATCCTCGCGGAGAACGTGAAGCGCTGCAGCGCGATCCTGCGCGAGGTGAATCCGGGCGGGCGCATCTACGCGTGGAGCGACATGTTCGACCCGAATCATAACGCCGTGAAGCCGCAGTATTATCTCGTGAACGGCGACCTGACCGGCTCGTGGGACGGCCTCGAACAGGATGTGATCGTGCTGCCGTGGTACTTTTCCAAACGCGCGGAAAGCCTGAAATTTTTTGCCGACCGCGGGCATCGGCAGGTCATCGCGGGATATTACGACAGCAAGCCGGAGCGCATCGCGGAGTGGCTGGACGCTGCGAAGGGGACGCCGGGTTCGGTGGTCGGAGTGATGTACACGACGTGGCAGAATAAGTACGACGACCTGGAGAAATTCAGCGCCGCCGTGGATGCGGCGAAGTGAAATTTTAGCAACGGAAAGGACGGAAGGGAACGGACGCGCATCTCCGATCAGCATCCGCGGCCTGTGGGGTAAAAAGTGAGAGCCTTACCCAACTGCCAGCATGCCTTAAGCCCGCCAGGCCGAACGTCCAAAACGCCGTTGGTTATCGGCTCTCGCAACACTCCTCGCTGCTGCCAGTGAACGCCGCAATCGCTAAAATTCCCGGGGGGTGGAGAATTAATCCGTTTCCGTGAATTCCGTGTTTTTCCGTGGCTCATCCGGACCTCCGCAGTTTTAATCCGCCCTCAAATTTATGCCCTACACCACCTGCACTCCGCCCGCTGGCGACAAGATTTCCATTTCCAAAGGCAAGCTCACGGTCCCCGCAAACCCTGTCATTCCCTTCATCCGCGGCGACGGAACGGGGCCGGACATCTGGGCGGCGAGCGTGCGGGTTTTCGATGCGGCGGTGGAAAAAGCGTATGGCGGCGAGCGCAAGATTTCGTGGTTCGAGGTCTTCGCTGGGGAGACCGCAAAGAACCGTTTCGACAACTGGTTGCCGGACGACACGGTCGAGGCGTTCAAGGAATATCTGGTCGGAATCAAAGGCCCGCTCACCACGCCAATCGGCGGCGGCATCCGCTCGCTGAATGTCGCGCTGCGGCAGATGCTCGACCTCTACGTCTGCCTGCGGCCGGTGCAATATTTCAAAGGCGTGCCGTCGCCGGTCAAGCGCCCGGAACTCGTGGACATGGTGATCTTCCGCGAAAATACCGAAGACATTTACGCCGGGATCGAGTTCGCGGGCGGCACGCCGGAGTCGGCGAAAATGCTCGCGTTTTTGGAGGAAAATTTCCCGAAGGATTTCGCGAAGATCCGCTTCGGCACCAGTGCGGCAGTCGTCGATTACATGAAGCTCGCGGCGCCGGAGCACACGATGGAAAACTATCCGCCGACCGTCGGCATTGGCATCAAACCGGTGTCGCAAGTCGGCACGATCCGGCTGATCAAAGCGGCGATCCAGTACGCGCTCGATCAGGGCCGCAAGTCGGTGACGATCGTCCACAAGGGTAACATCATGAAATACACCGAGGGGGCGTTTCGCGATTGGGGATACGCCGCGGCGGAACGGATTTTCGGGGACAAAGTTTATACGTGGGCGCAGTGGGAGCGGACAAAAAAGGAGCAGGGCGAACCCGCCGCAAACGAGGAGCAGAAAGCCGCGCTCGCCGCCGGGCGCGTGCTTTTGAAAGACTCGATCGCCGACATCACGCTCCAGCAAGTGCTCACGCGCCCGACCGATTTCGAGGTCATCGCGACGCTCAATCTCAACGGCGATTATCTCTCCGACGCGCTCGCCGCGCAGGTCGGCGGCATCGGCATCGCGCCCGGCGGAAACATCAATTACATCACCGGCCACGCCATCTTCGAAGCCACGCACGGCACCGCTCCGAAGTATGCGAACAAGGACGTCGTCAACCCCGGCAGCGTTGTCCTCAGCGGCGAAATGATGCTGCGCTACCTCGGCTGGAACGAGGCCGCGGACCTCATTCTCAAAGGCCTGAACGGCGCGATCGGCAGCAAGCGCGTGACGTATGATTTTGCCCGGCAGATGGAGGGCGCGACCGAGATCAAATGCTCGGAATTCGGCGAGAACATCATCGCGCACATGGCGTGACGCCGTGCCGCGCAAAATCCGTCAGCTCGTGACCGAACTCGAAGCCGCCGGTTTCCAGCTCATTCCCGGAGGAAAAGGATCGCATCGCAAATTTCGACATGCGCGGATTTCAGGGCTCAGTGATTGTCAGTGGCAAACCCGGCGACGACGCGCATCGTTACCAAGAACTCCAAGTCCGCAACGCGATCAACGAAGCCCGCCGATGAAAGCCGAAGATCAATATTTAAAGTTCGTCCGCTGGAGTGATGACGACGGCGCGTATGTCGGTTATTGCCCCGATCTTTTTCCGTGGGGCGGCGTCTGTCACGGGAGCGATGAAGCAGAAACGTATGGCCGTTTGTGCGAGCTCGTCCGCGAAGAAGTCAGCGAGTTGCGCGAGCTCCCGACGCCTCGGACGCGCGCGATGCGAGAGGCCATTCCGGCGTGAAATCCGAACCGGAAATGGACGACCCGCCGTTCAAGATCGAGCAATCGTTCGCGCCGAAAGCGTCCAGCGTTTTCCCGACTCCGTGGCAGCGGAAAACCATCTGGACCGCGATCTCGACGCTCGCCGTCGTGGCCATCGGCGCGGTTGCGGTCGGCTTGATCTGGCTCACTTCGCGGGTGCTCGGCTTTCTCCAGCCCATTCTCATCCCGTTCGCCGTGGCGGCGGTGATGGCCTATTTGCTGGAGCCGGTCGTCACCCGGCTCGTGTCGTGGGGAACGTCCCGAAGCCGCGCCGTGCTTTGTGTCTTCGCGATCGTCTCGATCGCGTTTGCCGGCGTTCTGCTCTGGGTCATTCCGACCGTCTCCTCCGAAGCCGTGCAGCTCGCGCGCAAACTGCCGAAACTGACCCAGGACGCGCAGCAACTCGTCGCAAAATTCGCGAAAGACATCCGCCAGAAATATAACGTCCAGATTCTGCCGGACTTCCCGCCCCCTGAGACATCGGCGACGGAGACCCTCCCGCTGGTCCCCTCAAAAGCAGCCCTGCCGCTCACCACCACTCCGGCCATTGCTGCGATCGACCCCGCGAAAGTGGCAGCCGCCTCCGACGCCGATCAGTCCTTCGATTACCAGCAACTTCTCTCCGGCGACTGGCTGCGCACCGCGCTCCCGACCGTCCTCGCCAAGACTTGGAATTTCATCCGCAGCAGCGTCGGCGGCTTCCTCGGCGTCTTCGGCTTTCTGCTCAGCATGGTCATCGTGCCGATCTACCTCTTCTACTTCCTGATCGAGAGCCCGAACATTCAGGAATCCTGGGGCGACTACGTCCCGTTGCGCGCCTCCCATTTCAAAGACGAAGTGATCGAGACGCTCGAAGAAATCAACGGCTACCTCATCGCCTTTTTCCGCGGGCAGCTCGTGGTGAGCCTCATTAACGGCACGGTCACCGGCATCTGTCTTGCGGTAGTCGGACTTGATTTCGGGATCCTGATCGGCCTCCTGCTTTGCCTCCTGGGGCTCATTCCGTATCTCGGGATCACCCTTTGCTGGATTCCGGCGGTTCTCATCGCCGCGCTCCACGGTGGGAGTTGGCTCGTGCCGGCGAGCCCGTGGTGGGTCTTCCCCCTGGTCGTCACCGGAATTTTCGTCGCGGTGCAGCAAATCGACGGCCTTTTCGTCACGCCGAAAATCGTCGGCGAATCCGTCGGGCTGCATCCGGTCACCGTCATTTTTTCCGTCTTCGTCTGGAGCTTGTTAATGGGTGGGCTCCTGGGCGCAATCCTCGCGGTGCCGATGACGGCGACGATCAAAGTCGTCCTCCGCCGCTACGTCTGGCAGCGGCAATTCATGGCCCGGCCCGTGATCGTGACCGAGGAAACCTTTGCCATGCAGCAGGCCCAGATCGCCTCCGCTGAGCACAAGTAAATGAACGCGCCCGCGCCCCGCGTCGTCGTCCCGAGCACCACCTTTCGCGACGCCATGATCGCGGGCGCCGCCGGCCTCCTCGTCCTCGTTTTCCTGATCTACGGCATCGTCCACTTCGCCTCCGAATCGAGCCGGGCGAAGGCGAATACGCTCACCGGCGTCGTGACCGAAAAGCAGTTCACCGCCGCGCCGCAGGAGGAAATCAGCGTCGGTCGCAAAGGCCTGAAAACGAAACAGATCGACGGCGAATACGTCCTGAAAGTTCACATCGAAAGCGAAGGCCGCGACTTTGAAGTGCCCGTCGAAAAATCGACCTACCAGTCGAAAATCGTCGGTGACTCCGTCACCTTCCTCCGCCCGCCAAGCGAGCAGTGAGCGGGATTCGAGGGATGTATCAATCGTCGGAGGCGCGTTCCCATCGTCATCCTGAGCGCAGCGCAGCGGAGTCGAAGGACCTCTAACTATTTCCCCCGCGGGCGAAGGCGGCACGGGTCGCGCCAATGCCTAAACTTCAGCGGCAAATCCGAAAAACCTACGGACGATCACCGACGTCAGGACGGTTAGAATTTAGCCACGGACAAACACGGAAGGCGGAACACGGATAGGACACGGAAGGGAGTTGTGTGCGAAAGTCCGTCCCTTTGTCCGTGACGTTCAACGCCTGGATCCGTGCCCATCCGTGTCTCTGTCCGTGTTTGTCCGTGGCTAAATTCTAACCGCTCAATTCGGAAAGGACTCCCGCACGGATATCACCCCTTCACCGCCGTCGCGAGGACGGTTTGAAACTGCGGGTTTTGTTCGTCGCGGGAGATGACGGAGACCTCGATTTCGCGGAAGCCGGCGTCTTCGAGGAAGTGGTGCAGGTCGGCTTCGGTGAAGCCGAGCCAGGTGTCGGCGTACAGATCGCGCGCCTTTTCAAATTGATGCTGGAGCAGATCGAGAATCGCGATCCGCCCGCCCGGTTTGAGGATTTTGAAAGCCGCCGCGATCGCCCGTGCCGGGTTGGTCGCGTGGTGCAGCGCCTGACTGAAAAGCGCGAGGTCCACCGACTCCGCGCGGATCGGCGGCGCCTCGATGTCGCCGAGGCGATACTCGAGATTTTTGACGCCATGTTTCTTCGCGAGGTCCGAGCCGAACTCGACCATTTTCTCCGAGCTATCGACCGCGATCACCTTCCTCGCGCGCTTCGCCAAAAGCTGCGCGAGCGTCCCTTCGCCCGCGCCGAGATCGGCGATTGTCATCTCCGGCACGAGAGTCAAGAGCATGTAGGCGAGCCCATCCCAGCTCCGCCCAGGGCAATACGTGCGGCCAAATTTCCCAGCGAGCTGATTGAAATATTCGCGCGCCTTGTCCTGCCGGTTTTTCATCAGCAGTCGCAGCGCCTTCGCATCGCGCTCGGCCTCGGGAATTTCCTTTGCGCTCGCCGCGATCACCGACGCGAGCACCTGATGCGCCGGGTCACTCGTCAAGGCGTAGTAAATGTTTTTTCCTGCCCGCCGATCCTGCACCAGACCCGCCTGCCGCAGATGCGCGAGATGCCCGGAAATCCGCGACTGTCCCATGCCGAGGATCTCCTGCAACTCGGCCACGGAGAGCTCCTCCTTCTCCAAAAGCAAAAGCGTCCGCAGCCGCGTTTCGTCGGCGAGCAGGCGGAGAGATTTTACGATTGACGCCATGGATTTGAGGGCTAGACATATCACCCCATCGTGATTGGTCAATATATCCAGTCGCGCATTTCAACCCACACCCCACCTCCTCTCCCGCATGTCTAATCGCTACATCTTCTCGTCTGAATCCGTCGGCGAAGGCCATCCCGATAAAGTCGCCGACACCATCTCCGATGCCGTCCTCGATGCCTGCCTCACGCAGGACAAAAACAGCCGAGTGGCGTGCGAGACTTATGTCAAAAGTAACATCGCGATCGTCGGCGGCGAGATCACGACCAAGGCGAAACTGGATTACGTGCAGATCGTCCGGGATGCGGTGCGCGAGATCGGTTACGTGAACGACGACGACATTTTCCACGCGGATCGCATCTTCGTGCAGAACATCCTGACCGCGCAGTCGCCCGACATCGCCCAAGGCGTCGATGCGAAAAAAGCGAAGGGCAAAAAGACCGCCGAGCAGGGGGCAGGAGATCAAGGAATCATGTTCGGCTACGCCTCGAATGAGACGCCGGAACTCATGCCCGCGCCGATCATGTTCGCGCATCGGCTCGGCCGGAGGCTGACGGAGATCCGCAAAGCCGGCAAAGCCGCGAAGTGGCTGCGGCCGGACGCCAAGTCTCAGGTGTCTGTCGAGTATGTCGATGGCAAGCCGACGCGGATCACCAATGTTGTCATTTCGACCCAACATGCCGCCGATGTGACTCACGCGGAGATCGAAAAGTTCTGCATCGAAAAAGTGGTAAAAGCCGTGCTGCCGAAAGGGATGCTGACCAAAGACACCGAGTATCTCATCAACCCGACTGGCAAGTTCGTCGTCGGCGGGCCGCAAGGCGACACCGGACTGACCGGGCGCAAGATCATCGTCGATACTTACGGAGGCATGGGCCGTCACGGCGGCGGAGCTTTCAGCGGAAAAGACCCATCAAAGGTCGATCGCAGCGCGGCCTACATGGCTCGTTGGGTGGCGAAGAACGTGGTGGCGGCAGGTCTTGCGCAGAAGTGCGAGGTGCAATTCGCCTACGCGATCGGACACCCGCAACCAGTCAGCGTTCACATCGATACCTTTAACACGGGGAGTGTTGCGGATGACGCGATCCTCGCCGCGGTGTTGAAGGTCTTCAGCTTCAAGCCCGCGGACATCATCGGGGAGCTGGACCTGCTTCGCCCGATCTACAGCAAGACCACGAACTACGGGCACTTCGGCAAAGACGATTCCGACCTGACTTGGGAGCGCACCGACAAGGCGGCGGAACTCAAGAAGCGCATCAAGTAACACTCAACCCATCACATAAAAGACACACCATGAGCACAGCTACAATCACCGCACCGAAAACCAACGACTTCAAAGTCGCCGACATCACCCTGGCTGACTGGGGTCGCAAAGAGATCACCATCGCCGAGCAGGAAATGCCCGGCCTCATGTCCATCCGTGGCAAGTATGCCGCCGACAAGCCGCTCCTCGGCGTCCGCATCACCGGCTCGCTGCACATGACCATTCAAACGGCGGTGTTGATCGAGACACTCGTCGAACTCGGCGCGGTCGTGCGCTGGGCGAGTTGCAATATTTTCTCGACGCAGGATCACGCTGCGGCAGCCATTGCCGTCACGGGCGTGCCGGTCTTTGCGTGGAAAGGTGAGTCACTCGAGGAGTATTGGGACTGCACCTGGAACGCCATCGTCGGGGGAGACGGCAAGGGGCCGCAACTCGTCGTCGATGACGGCGGCGATGTGACTCTCTTTCTGCACAAGGGTTATGAGCTCGAAGAAGGCGATGACTGGGTGAACTCCGAGAGCGAGACTCACGAAGAACAGGTGATCAAAGACCTGCTGAAAAAGGTCCATGCCGAGAACCCATTTATCTTCCACGAGATCGTGAAAGACTGGCGCGGTGTGTCTGAGGAAACGACGACCGGCGTGCATCGGCTTTATAAGCTGCACGAAGCGGGCAAGCTGCTGGTTCCTTCGTTCAACGTGAACGATTCGGTGACCAAGTCGAAGTTCGACAATCTCTATGGCTGCCGCCACTCGCTCGTCGATGGCCTCAACCGCGCGCTCGATGTCATGATCTCCGGCAAGGTTGCGGTGGTCATCGGCTACGGCGATGTCGGCAAGGGTTGCGCGCAGTCACTGCGCGGACAAGGCGCGCGGGTGATTGTGACGGAAGTTGATCCGATCAACGCATTGCAGGCCGCGATGGAAGGCTATGAAGTCACCACGACCGAAGACACTCTCGGCCGCGGCGACATCTACATCACCACGACTGGGAACGTCGATGTGATCACGATCGAGCACATGACCAAGATGAAGAACCAGGCGGTCATCGCGAACATCGGCCACTTCGACAACGAGATTCAGGTCGAGAAGCTGAACAACTTCCCCGGCGTCAAGCGCATCAACATCAAGCCACAGGTGGATAAGTATCAGTTCCCGAATGGGCAGGAGATCTTCCTGCTGGCCGAAGGCCGGCTGGTCAACCTCGGCTGTGCGACGGGACATCCGTCGTTCGTCATGTCCAACTCCTTTAGCAATCAAACGCTGGCTCAACTCGATCTCTGGAAGAACCGCGAGACCCTCAAGCCCGGCGTTTACATCCTGCCGAAGAAGCTCGACGAAGAAGTGGCCCGCCTGCATCTGGAAAAGATCGGCGTGAAGCTGACCGTTCTTTCCAAGCGACAGGCTGACTACATCGGAGTGCCTGTCGAAGGACCTTACAAGCCGGAGCATTACCGCTACTAGCCGCTGTCTGATTCAAAACGAAAGGCCGCTCCGGGAAACCTGGAGCGGCTTTTCTTTTTCTGGCACTGCGTGGACGCCGCCGCATCGACGCGGAGCGGCTTCTTGTCGGAGCTGCCTTTATCCATTAACGAAGTCGTTGCCATGAAGTTCCTCTCCTTCGTCCCGGTGTGGTTGTTTGCCTTCGCGTTGGTGTCTGTCGCTGCGCCTCCGAAAGTGAAGGCGACGCCGAAGCCAGCTCCGTCGCTGAAGCCCGCGGATGAAACACCGGGGGCTGCGGGAGCGCCGGTGATCAAGCGGTTGAAGGCCGAGGTCACTGCCCCGATTTACATCAAGCAAGCGGCCGGCATGAACACGCTGGCGAATGTCACAGTCACCGCCACGGCTGCGCCGGCTGCTCCAGATCAATGCGGGGTCCTTTTTGTCCCGACGCTCGGGGAGGTCGGCAAAGCGACGCTCGGGGCGGTGACGAAGCTGCTGATGTCGGTGCATCACGGCTGGCCGCCAGGACATCGGATCGAGATCACTTTCAAACCCGAGATCGCGGCGGACGATGCGCCCGCGTCGGCGCTGGCGATTGCGCTGCTGCTCGATTCGATGATCGCGGGATGGGAGAGCGATCCCGGTTGCTCGATCATCGGCGGCTTGCAGCCGGATGGGAAAATCCAAGGGGCCACGAGCGCGCTCATGCGCCTGACCACTGCGTCGCGCGGGTCGGCGTCGCGCATTTTGATGCCGGAGAAAAACGTGACGCAGGCGTCGGATTGTCTCGTGAATGAGGGCATCGCCGGGACGGGGCGCGTGCAGATGTTCGCGGTGAAAGACTTCGACGAAGTCCTGCAAATGGCCGCCGCAAAGCCGGACCCGGACATGGCGAAATCAATCGAGCTTTTTAACGAAGTGCAGAAGTTGCTCTCGGCGGCCGGCGCGGATTCCGAGGCGATTTTAAAAAAGACGGACGTGCAGGAAGGGTTGCGTTTCGTGCTGCGAAAATGGCCGAACCACATGACCGCGCGGCTCCTCCTCGGCCGCGCGACGGGGCGCTACAAAACGTTCAGTCTGCCGAGTTCCGTGGAGGCGGTGGACCGCATCGCGGCGACCCTTTTGCGCAGCATCCAATCGGCGAAACCGCACGCGGTAAAGGGGCTCGCGGCCGAGACGGTCGTCGATGAATTGAAGCGGTTGCGGCTGGCCACGGAGCGGCTCGATCCGCAGGCGCGGAAGTATGTGCAGGCGGTCATCAAGTACGGCGAGGCCGCGCAAATCTGGCTCTCGAAACCAGCGCACGATCCGGCGGAAACGAACGATCTGGTGACCGCGCTTTCGGCGTCCGCCGCGCAGGCGCTGGACGCGCGCGGTGACCTCGGAGCGGCGATTCAGCAGGTAGTGAGGTGACGCACGGGCTCAGTCCTTTCCCGCGATCGGAAAGAGGAGCGAATCGATGTAGCGCTGGTTCGTCCGGCGCAGGCGATCCACGAGGAGGCGGCCGATCGCGATGAGAAGCTTGAAGGCCGCCGTGGGATAAATTCCGGCGAGCGCGGAGAGTGCGGCGTGCGTGACTGTCAAGAGCACACAATCGCCGAGCGCGATCACATCCGCGGAGCGCGGGCCGGCATCGACGAGCGCGAGTTCGCCGAAGAAATCGCCGGGCTCCAGGACCGCAAGATCGAAGTTATGCACGTCGCTGTGATGCACCACTTTCGCGCGCCCGCGCACGAGGATGAACATGCAGTCGCCGGCATCGTCCTGCTTCACGATGATCTGGCCCTCGGCGATTTCCACGCGGTCGAGCAGCTCGATGAAGGCGTCCATTTCGTCGTCGCTGAATTCGACGAAGAGCACTTTGTTCCGCAGGTTTTCGCGAATCTCGGCGGTCATGGAAAATGGGGAGGGTTAGAGAATTTTGCCGTCGCGCATGCGGATGCAGCGCGAGGCGAGGCGCGCGATCTCCGCGCTGTGGGTGACGATTAGCAGGGTGGTTTGGGACTGAGAAGCGATTGTTTGGAGCAACGCCATGACTTGCTCGGCGTTGCCGGAATCGAGGTTGCCGGTCGGCTCGTCCGCGAGCAGCAGTCGAGGCTCGTGAATGAGCGCGCGGGCGATCGCGGTGCGCTGCATTTGTCCGCCGCTGAGCTGGTGCATGAAGTGTCCGGCGCGGTCGCTGAGGCCAACGAGATCGATCACGCGCGCGGCCTTTTCGCGGGCTCGCCGGAGCGGTTCGCCACGGAGCAGGAGCGGCACGCAGACGTTCTCCAGCACGGTCATGGTCGGGAGCAAATTGAAGAATTGAAACACGATCCCGACCTTGCTCCGGCGATATCCGGTCAGCTCCTTTTCACCGGCGGAATGCAGCGGCAAACCATCGACGAAAAGCTCGCCCCGCGTCGCGGTGTCGAGCCCGCCGAGGAGGTGCATCAGCGTGCTTTTTCCGCATCCGCTCGGGCCGGTGATCGCGATGAATTCGCGCTCGGCGATCTCCAGCGAAACGTCGTCCAGCGCCGCGCCGGAATTTGGATAAATGCGGCTGACGTGGCGGAGGGAAATCATGCGGCGCGGCAGAGTGGCATCAAAAGGCACTCCAGGGCACCTCTGGAAACCTCAATTGCCCAGGCATCACTTTCGCCGGGCGCATTCTTGAGGGCACCTCTGGATAGGGGGTGTTATTTCGAGGCGGGTTTTGGCGGGTAAAAAATGGCGATTTTACCAGCCTTCTTCGGCTTCAGAAGGTTCGGGTTGCTCCAAGCGGATGGTTTGTGGGGTGTCTGAGTGAGTCCGCTGTGGCCTTCGGCACCCTTTTGAGGTGCCTTTGCCGCTCTCAACGAGGGGAAATAGGGGGAAATAGGGGTCAGGCTGCAATTCTTGACAGCATTTTGGAATAGGGAATAGGGGTCAGGCTGTAATGGCACTCAGTTAGTGCGTAAAACCAACGCGCTGAGGCACCCATAGATGTTCGCGAACCGTTCACTCCGAAACTGAGATCGAGCATTCATGCGGGTGCGCGCGGTGACGAATTTGGGCTGCGCATCGCACCAGCGCGGCACAGAATGCCCAAGTGACTCATCAAGAATATATTGCATGCCAT
>JAYVPW010000123.1:0-5270 GCA_043777315.1 Spartobacteria bacterium
ATACCGGTGGCTCACGCCACCGGCTAATTTCCACTGGCCCTGCCGGGCCGACACGGGAGCCGCCCGATGTCCGGTTATTTCCCAGAGATGGTATCAGCCCGCGCGGCAGCCATCCCGAGAGGGCTGAGGGAAATTAGCCGGGGGTCGAGCGAAGCGACCACCCCCGGAACCCGCCCCACAGACGGGTGTCATCGCGCTGGCGCACGATCTCCAGACGCAAGGGGCGCGGGCCGAAGCGTTCCGCCATCCAGCCCGCGAGCTTGTCGCCCGCGTAACCGCCATCGGCCCAGAGCAATTGCAGATCCTCAAGCGGCTCGTCGAGTTGATCGAGCAGGAGCGTGGCGCCATCGCGATCCTGCAGGCTGGCGGCATGCACGCGCACTTTGAGGATCAGACCACCCTGGTCCACCAGCAGATGACGCTTGCGTCCCAAGATCTTCTTGCCCGCATCGTAGCCGCGCACTCCTCCTCGGTGAGTCGTGCGGACGCTCTGGCTATCCAGAATCGCGGCCGTGGGTCTTTTTTTTGCCACTTCGGACCCGCGCTGCGTCGCGCAAAGCGTCGTGAATCCTTTGCCAGAGCCCTTCCGTACGCCAAAGCGCGAAGTAGTAATAGACGATGCGCCAAGGCGGCAGATCGTTGGGCAACAGCCGCCAGGAACCGCCCGTGCGCACCATGTAAAAGATGGCATTGAGCACGGCCCGGCGCTCAAACCGCGGCGGTCGCCCAAGCTTGGAGGGGCCTCCCACTAACTCCTCGATCACGGCCCATTCCGCCGCGTTCATATCTGTCGTGTAGCCGGTGCGCGAAGTCGGATTTTGCATCCCGAGCTTCTCCCAAAAACCTCACAAAAAGTACATTTGTAATTACTAGAATCGGGACTTCCGGTACATACTCTTAGACAAGGACGACTAACTCACGCGTGCCGGCGACGCCGACCAAGGAGCAAGCTGAGGCCGCCGAGCATCAAGGATACGGCACCCGGCTCGGGCACGATTAATTGGGCGACGACTAAGTTATCCGCCGCGCCGACGTGGGCGGCTTGGAAGTTCATGAAGTTGTCGGCATAGCCGCCGCCACCCTTTGAGTAGCTATAGATGAGAGAACCGTCGGCATAGACCGCGATGTCCGTCTGGCCGATGCCGTCGAAAGGATTCCGGTCGGTCGGGTCGGTCGCGAGCAGTTCGATGTGGTGGAGTTGATTCGTCGCGCCCGCGCCCCACGTCTGCGCACCGCTTACCAAGCTGCCGCCGTCGAAAGCCTGAATTCCACCATTCCCACGGAAGAGGATGCCGAAGTGTGAGGAACCATCATTGATGAAGCTGTTCTTGGCTCCCGGAGAGAGCCCAAGACTGATCGCCTCCCAGACGCTGGTGTCGCCATTGGCGATGACGTTTGGCGCGAAATCAAAGGCAATCGAGAGCCCACCCGCCGAATCAGCGCCGTTGAAGTTGTGGTCGGGCGATGTAGCGCCGCCCGCACTGAGCAGATAGTTGCCGCTATCGACGCCGCCGGTTGAGTTGCCGACCTGCTGGTTGCCAGTAGCGGTGTAGGTGATCGGCCCGCCCAGCGCGACCAGCGAGCCGCCCTGCCGGGCGGCGCGGTTGAAATTCACGTCAGCGGTGTTGGGATTGCCGGGCGCGTAAAAATTATCCGTGAACAGCGCCTTGTAGCCGACCATCTCGTTGCTGAAGGCATATTGATGCCAGGTGTCGCCGGGATTTTGCGGCGAGAGGGTGAATGTCTGCGTGGTGCTCGTCGCCGTGAACGCATATTTCAGCAGGCTGCCGGGCGTGCTGTTCTGGTCGAAGGTGATGAGGCCACCGTCGCTCGTCGAAATATTCGTCACCCGTCCGCCGGGGCTGCCGAAGGCCGCATTGTAAAACGTCGAGACGTATTGCTGGCCGACCCGCAGGTTGTTCAGCGTCAGCGTGTGGGGGTTGCCATTGTAGAGGAAGTTCGTGAACAGCCCGTTCACCGCGCCGGTAATGGGTGTGCCATTGCCGCCAAAGCCATTCCCCAAACCGGTCGTCGAATAATCATTGGTGGCCGGATTTGCGCCCACGCCCGAGCCGGTGAAAACCGCGCCGTTGATCGTGAGATTGGGACCGTCGTTCACATTGATCGCATGGGTGTAGGCGGTGTCGGCGCTGATGCCGGAGTCGGCATCGCCCGTGAGGATCGAGCTGGAGAAAAGGCCGGCCTGCGCGGAAGCCGCCCCGAGCAGGGTGGCGACGGTGGTGGTGAGGATGAGGCGGCGGAGGTGAGGGGTCGGTTTTGCAGGATGCATGATGGGTGACGGTTGGGGGTGGGTTGGGGGTGGGTTGGGGGTTTTACTGCGACACAAGCCCCCGTTTACGGGGAAAGTAGAGGCGGTTGGCGTGGCGTCAAGCGTCAATCCCATAAACATGGGATGCCTCAACGGGCGATGGAGCGACCGCCCGCTCGCCACCGCGCACCGCCGACGGTAGCCTCCGGCTCACCCATGCCCCCGCGCCTTTCACTTTCCGCTGCTCTGCTGCTGTCCTGCACCGCACCTTGCGGGAGTGCCAGACCAGTGGTTTTCCCATCGGCGGAAGCAACCTTTCAGAGCGGCACGGCCGAGGAACTCAAGGCGACCATCGACGGTCGGGAGTCCAACGCGCGCGGCTGGAGCGTGGCTCCGCAGCACGAGGACTCGCGAGGACCGGGCTCGCCCCAGCCGGGCCGCTCACCGGAGCACTGGCCGCGGCCAGCACGCGCAGTTGCGCTTGCGAGGCCTGGAGTTCCGCCCGCAGATCGCCGACTTCCGCACGCGTGACGGCCAAGGTGATGAGCACGATGACGGCACCCAGGGCGACAGCGAGAGAGCAGAGGAGCGCGCGCTGATTCATCGTAAAGAAAAGACGCAGGAACGGCGTGACTATTAGAACTCCGTGCGGAACGACCGCGAGCAGAAACACGCAACCCGCTGACGGCGCGATTTCCGTGAACTCCGTCGTCCCGAACTCACGGCAACACGCTGGCGCGGTAGAAACGCGACCCGAGCGCCGCGGCGCCGGGATCGCTCATCGTGAGCGGCGAGCCGGTGCCGGTGAATTGCTCGATGAGCGGAATCCACGCGCCAGTCGTGAATGAGTCGCGCGTTTCCAGGCGGTAGATTTTCCCCGCGACCGTCGGGAAGGTCACCGCGATGTCCGGCCCGCTGGCGGTCACCGCATTGATGCGCAGGACGTTCGCCGAGAGCAGCGGATCGGTGCCGGCCAAGAACTCGCCGAGGTTCGTGAGCCCGTCGTCGTCGCGGTCGCCGCCCGCGTCGTTCACGGCGGGATTGAGGCCGTGCGCCATCTCGTAGCTGTCAGGAATTCCGTCGCCGTCGGAGTCCGCCGTCGAGACCGCGCGGGTGGCGGAAAATGCCGACGTGTTCCCCGCCGCGCTCGTCGCCGTCGCGGTGATGAGTTGCAGCGCGGGCACCGCAGGCGCGAGCACCGCGGTGAAGCTCGCCGTGCCGCCGACGGTCGTCATCACGTCGATCCCGCCGAGAAAATTCCGCCCCTGGCTCGTCCCGGCGAGTTCGCAAAAAACTCGATTCGGAACGTCGCACTCGCCGCGCTCGTCAGCGTCCCCTGCACCATCGTCCCGCTGCCGAGCACCGCGCCCGTCAGCACTGGCGCGGCCTGCGAGCCGTTCGCTCCGTTGAAAAGCGCGATGCCGGTCGTCGTGTTGCCGTAGATCGAATTGCCGCGGATCGCGTTCCCCGTCGTCGTCGCGTCGAAGAATTCCACGCCGCGCCCGCTGTTGCTGCTGATGAGATTGCTGACCCCGAGCGCCGTGCCGCCGACGGTGTTCGCTTGCGCACCGCCGAAGATCTGCACGCCCGTGCCATTCGCCAGCGCCACGCTCGCCGTGGCGTTGAGACCGATCGTGTTCCCCTCGACCCGATTCAGATTCGTCCCCGACCCGTTCAGCGAAACGCCCGCGCCCAAATTGCCCGAGATCACGTTCCGCGCGCCCGCGCCGCCGCCGATCGTGCTCGACTGCGCGCCGCCGAAAATGTCGATCCCGCGTCCACCGCTCCCGTTCCCAACCGCCGCCGTCCCCGCCGCATTCGTGCCGATGAAGTTCCCCTGCACCAGATTTCCGTTCGTCCCGGCATCCGAAATCGTGATCCCGCGATCCGCATTCCCCGAGATCACATTGCGCGCTCCGGGCACCGTCCCGCCGATCACGCTGTTCGTCGCCGCGCCGAAAATAGCGATGCCCGAAAACGCGTTCGGCAGCGCCGCCGCGCCCGTCGCGTCGATGATCGTCCGATCACCCGGCGCAAAGAGCGGCACCTTCGGCGACATCGTCCACCCCCCCCCGCTGAAGCCCGCATCCCCGACCGGGATATTGAAGGTGATCGTCGTCGTCCCCGCCGGGAAATCCACCGCGCGGTCCAGCCCGTATTCCAGCGCCGTCCGCAGACTGCCCGCGCCGCTTTCCTTCGTATTCGTCACCACCGATCCCGGCACCACGGTCGGCGCGCCGTACATCAGCGCCATCCCCGCGCGATCCAGCTTGCTCAGCGTCCGATCCGTCTCGCGCCCCATCACATTCAGAAACGCGGCGTAATTCGCCGTCGGCTCGATCGTGTCACCTCCCGGATCGTTCGTGCTGGGATACGGCAGCGCCCCCGGAGTTTTGGAAAAGGCATACCGCTCGTAATGCATCACCGAGTAAAAATCGTACGCGCCCCGATTCGTCGAATTCGGCAGCTTCGCAAAATTTCCCGCCTGTCCCGAGGCGATGTTCCCCGCGAGGATCGTCACGAAAGTATCGCGATCCGTCCGCTGTTGCTCGTGCTGCAGCCCGAGCGTGTGCCCGATCTCGTGGCACAGCGTCCCGTGATTCCAGCTCGTCGAGCCGATCGTCAGATTCTGCGCCCCGCCCACCATTCCCACCGCCGACACCCCGCCCGACATCCCCGCCCCGCCGTCGCTCACCATCACGTAATTCGCCTGCGCCCCCCGCGCGATGAAATGCACATTCGCCCACGCCGCCCAATCATCCGCCGCCGTCAGAAACGCCTGCTGATGCGCCGCCGTCACGTTCGCATTGAACGCATAATAGACATTCCCCGCCGGCCACAGCACCACGCCCGCATCCGTCGCCGAGAGCACCCCGAACTGATCTTCCTTCGAAAACGAGGACAGGGGTTTGGTGTGTTTTTTGGTTAGTGGGTTGGGATGTTTTGGTTGCGGGGGAACATCAGAGCCTCGAAGTCGCGAGGCGAGCGTTGGCCGAGGGAG
>JAYVPW010000124.1:0-20386 GCA_043777315.1 Spartobacteria bacterium
GCAACTTCGAGAATCTCAAAGCCATCTGCTATTGGATGGCAGGCAAGCTCGATCTCAAAATCCCTTCAGCTTTTACCCACCCAGGATAGCGAAGCGCCCTGATTTTTGGCGCAGGACGAGTGCCCGGCTTATGGCTCCTCCTTTTCGCCAGACTCACTGAGTCGGGTGTCCGTGGCTTGCTCGTGGCGATCCTGGAGACTTGGAAACACATCGGCTTTGTCCGGGAACGGGAGCTGACCAGTTACTTCCTGCGCTTCGCCCGCTACGGCGCACCTCAGGCCGTGGTGGAGAACGCCGTGACCCAGATCGACGGATGGTTGCTCACCACCTTCAGCACTGTGACTCAACTCGGGCTTTACGACCGCATGCAACAGTTCAGCCGCATCCCGCTTTCCCTCAGTATCAACTTACTCGACCGGGTGGCTTTGGTTTCCTTCAGCCAGCACCAGGCGGAACCTGTCCAGCTCCGGCGGCTGCTCCGCTGGTTCGCGGGCCTGAGTCTCGGCGGGGCGATCGCCGCGGTCATCGGGTTGACTCTTGGGCTTCCTTGGTTTCTGGAGCACGGGCTCGGACATGGATGGATGCAGCTCTGGCCGCTTTGGTGGGCGGCCATTCCGATGATGGTGCTCCGCCCGACGGTCTGGTGTCTCAACATCTTCATGCAAGGAGTCGGCAACGCGCGCGCGCTCTTTCGGTTTCTGTTGTTCGGTCTGATCGTGCTGTGTGTCGCCGGCCTTGTCCTGGTCCCAAAGTCCGGTGCCGCCGGGATGTTACTGACTCAAGGTCTGGCTCACCTTCTCCTCCTCGGCTACCAACTCGCGGTCATCCGCGGTTGGTTTGCTTCGAGATGATCCTCACCCGAGCGCGGCGAGAATCTGTTTTTCGACCGCGCGATGATCGGCCTCGCCGAGCACTTCTTCCGCTGAAATGTCGGCCGGTAAATCCGGCAACTCCACCCAGGATCTACAGCCGCCAAACCGCGGCGCATCGGCAAAAACGAAAGGCCGCGACAGCCGCGACACCCGCACGAAGGCCAGACTCACGCCCTGTTTTTCATCGTAGCGAAAACGCTCCTCGATCACCTCATCCCGCCACAAATGAAACGGCGCGAGCCGCCGGACCGCCTCGAGATCACTCACTTCGCGCGTCCACTCGACCCGCGCGCGGAGCCTGATTTCGAGCTCGGGCCGGGGTGCCGGCACCGGCGTCTCCGGCGGCAGTCTCAGCTTCGCGACCTGCTCGTGGAAGAGGGTCGGGAAGAGCAGGAATTCGTCGTGCTGAAAACGAAACCCGGCCCGCCCCTCCGCGATCCCACCCTTGCGCAAAATGATGCTCTGCTCCCCGCGCCCGAGCGCGTCGCAGATCAATGTCCACTCTTTGAAAGCAAGGGTCATGGAATTTAGGAAGTGAGATTTAGGATTTAGGAAGTTCGGAGGGGAGATACCGTGCAGCGGTTTTCTGGACTTCCTAAATCCTAAATCCCACTTCCTAAATTCAAATATCGCTTCTGCGCACTTGCTGGCGCTCCCATCCTCTCTCATGTCTTTCAAGATCGACCTGCACTGCCATTCCTGGTTTTCGGGCGATGGCGTGAGCAGCCCGGAGGCGATGATCGCGTCGGCGAGAAAGAAGGGTCTGCACGGCCTCGCGCTGACCGATCACAACACCTGCGATGCCCATCTTTACTTGCGGGAGAAAGGATTGGCGCGCGAGGACGGGCAGCCGGTGGACGGCTTTCTCGTCATCCCCGGAGTGGAGGTGACGACGGCGGAAGGGCACCTCCTTTGCCTCGGCGTGATGCTCCCCGATCTCAAGCGCACGCCCGCCGCGGAGGTCTGCCGGATCGTGCATGAAATGGGCGGGCTCACGATCCCGCCGCATCCGTACGACTTGTTTCGCGCCGGCATCCGGCAGTCCGTGCTCGAGACGCTGGAGATCGATGGGCTCGAGGTCTTCAATGCGGCGACCACCTTCAAACGCTACAACAAACGCGCCTTCGAGTTCGCGCAGGCGCACCAACTCCCGATGACCGCCGGCAGCGACGCGCACCACGAAGCCGCGGTCGGCACGGCCTACACGATCCTGCACACCGACGACTTTTCCGTGCGCGGAATCCTCGGGCAAATCAAGAAAGGCACGGAGCTCAACCAACAATACCTCTCGCCGAAAGACGCGATCCGAAAGACCTGGAACAACTGGATGCGCCTCCGCCGCAAACGCGTCCTGCGGCCGACGGGCGGAGAGTAGGTCGCGGCGTCAGTGCGCCGCCGGAGCGGCGGTTGGCAGGGTGGCGGCAGGCGCGACCGACGCGGGCGGATGCGCATTCAGCCGGCCCGAAAAAATGAGCAGGCCGAAGGCGACGAAATGGAAGGTGATGAGGATATTCGCCACGCGCCACGCCGGGCCGTCGGGCCAGAATTTGCGCTGCTTATTCCAGCGCGCGAACCAGTCGTAGGCACACAGGATCGTCGCGTGATACACGCCGTAGATGAGGTAGTGCGCCTGCGTCCCGTGCCAGATGCCCATCAGTCCGAAGGTCAGGAATAGCCCGAGGTAGGAGGAGGTGTGGCGGCCTTTGAACCACTTCTTTTTTCCCGCCGTGAGCAGGAAGCGCATGTAAACGTGGTCGCGAAACCAGAACGAAAGCGACATGTGCCAGCGATTCCAAAAGTCGCGGATGTTTCGCGAGAGAAACGGCAGGTTGAAATTCTCCGGCGAACGGACGCCAAAGAGGTAACTCAGCCCGATCGCGAACGCGCTGTAGCCCGCGAAATCGAAGAACAGATAGAACGTGTAGGCATACGTGTAGCTCGCGAGCCGGAGCGGATGATCGCCGAGGGCAAAGCGATCCATCCAGTAGGTCTTGATCAGCGCGGCGATGATGAACTTGTAAAAGAAACCGCGGAAAACCCGCTGCACTGCGATGTCGAGATCGGTCAGAAATTCCGCGCGATTACGCTTCCGATTCCAGTCGAGGCCGAAGCGCCGGTAGCGGTCAATCGGACCGGAGGAAACGGTCGGAAAGAACAGGAGGTAGGCGAAATATTGCGGCGCGGAGAGCGCCTTGATCACGCCGTCTTGGATGCTGAAAATCACGTCGAGCGCGCGAAACGTGACGTAGGAAATCCCGGCGAACCCGAGCGCGCTCTCCGGCGAAATGGACGGCAAAAACTTCGCGACGGCGAGCGGCAGAATCGCCAGCGGCACCGCGGCGTAAAAAAACGGGCGCGATTTCCAACGGAGAAAAGCAGCAGCCAACGCGCCCTGGAAAACGACGAAGCCGAGCGCGATCCAGACCTCGCGCACATTCCATCCGGGCCGGATGGCGAGCTCGTCGCTGAGGTGGATGAAAATCGCGAGTGCGCTCGCGAACAAGGCCCAGCGGGCATTCGCGCGTCCGAGCAAACCCAGCGCGATCGTCGGAATGACGAAATAAAGCAGCAGCCCGAAATAGGTAAAATCTGCGTACGGCGTCATCGGCGGGTCGGCGGGCAGCTACTGATCGATCAGCTTTTCCACCTGGGAAATGTAGTCCTGGTATGTCCCGACGATGCGCCACCCGAGGTAGCTGACGACGGCGAGGTAGATCAGTTTCGTGAACCAATCGGCGGCGGTCGCGAGGCGGACGAGGGCGTCGGCTTGATACTCGGTGGCGAGGCGGCGGAGTTCGGCGTCGAGTTCGCCGGACTCCTCGCCGACGAGGATCGAGCGGCTCACTTCCTCCGGAAAAGCGCGGCCTTCCGCGAGCAGCGGACCGACCTGCGCGCCGCCGCGGATTTCCGGAATTGCGCGATCCACCGCGGCGCGGACGAGGCCGCTGCGGCTGGCACGGCCGGCGGCGGCGAGGGCGTCGAGGACGTTCACGCCGGCGTCGAGTTCGATCTGGTAGATCATGCAAAATCGCGCCATCGCGAAGCTGCGGCGGAGCTTGCCGACGATGGGGAGGCAGCGCAGGAACCAGTCGAGTCCGGCGCTGGTGGTGCCGGCATCGCGGAGCGAAGGGATGAGGAGCGCGGCGGCGAGGGCGAGGCCGTAAAAGATCGCGAGAGCCGGTCCCGTCGCGCGGACGTACGAGCCGCCCGAGGTGAAGAGCGCGGGCAGGCCGAGCGAGAGAATGCCGAAGTGGAGCACGAAGATCGGGTAGGCCGATTTTCGAATGACCATCTCGCGGGCGAAGGCGAGCGCTTCATAATAGGACGCGAGCTGCTCGAGCCCGTGCTCGAGCTGGCCGCTTTTTTCGACAGCGGCGATCACGCTCGCCTCGGTCGGCGAGATCACGCCGCGCTGCTGCTCGCACGCTTCGCCGATCGTGTCGCCGGCGGCGAGCGCATCGCGGAGCCGCTGGATCGTGCGGCGCAGCGGGCCGCGCGCGGAGTGCGAGAGCTTCTCGAGGGCGGAGGGGAAAGTGATGCCCGAGCGGAGGAGCTGCGCGAGGCTGTGGTAGAAGCTTTGCTTCGCGCGGAGAGGGAGCGACACGCGGCGACAGTTCGGGATTTCATCGCCGCGGTTCAAGGTTTAATCAGCCGCGGATGAACCTGCTCCGCTTCATGGATGCCGCGCTGCGCGAGGCAGAAAGGGGCGTGGGGCAAACGAGCCCGAACCCGGCGGTGGGCGCGGTGATCGTGCGCGGCGAGCGGATTGTGGCGCGCGGATTCCATCGCCGGGCGGGCGCGCCGCACGCGGAGATCGAGGCGCTCGCTGCTTTAAAAAAAGTGGAGCTGGCGCGCGGCGCGACGCTCTTCGTGACGCTCGAGCCGTGCTCGACGCAGGGCCGCACGCCGCCGTGCGTGGAGGCGATCATCCGCGCGGGATTTGCGCATGTCGTGATCGGCGCGATCGATCCAAATCCCGCGCACGCCGGACGCGGGGTCGAGTTGCTGCGGTCGGCCGGGATTCAAGTAACCACGGGCATCCGCGAGCCGGAGTGCCGCTCGCTGAACGTCGCTTTCAACCATTGGATCGTGACGAAAATGCCGTGGGTCATCGCGAAGGCCGGAATGTCGCTCGACGGCCGGCTCACGCGTCCGCCGGGCGAGGACCGCTGGCTGACGAGCGACGCTTCGCGCGCCGATGCGATGGAATTGCGGGCGCGCGTCGATGCGATCCTGATCGGCGCGAACACGCTGCGCATCGACAACCCGCGCCTCACCGTGCGCGGCATTTCTGGCGCGCGGCAGCCGTGGCGAGTGGTCCTCACGCGCAGCGGAGACCTGCCGCCGGACGCGCATCTTTTCACCGACGAGCAGCGGGATCGGACGCTCGTTTTCGTTGGGAAAAATCTGCCCGCCGTGCTGCGCGAGCTCGGTCGAAAACAGATCATCAGCGTGCTGATCGAAGGCGGGATGCGCGTGCTCGGCGAGGCGTTCGACCGGCGGCTGGTCGATGAAGTGCGCTTCTACCTCGCGCCGATTCTCTGCGGCGGCCCGGTGCTCGCGGTCGGTGGCCGCGGCGTCGGCGCGACCGCGGAGGCACCGCAGCTCACGGACATTTCTTACCGGAAAATCGGCGGCGATCTCTGCCTCAGCGGGAAGCCGGCAAACGAGGAAATTCAGGCTCTCGCAAAGCCGCAAAGGCGCAAAGTTTCGGGGGAGCAGATTTGATCCATTCTCACTCCGAAAACTTTGCGCCTTTGCGACTTTGCGAGAGGAATGTTTTCCCCTGCTTCGTCCAGCGCGCTCGCGATGTTGTAACCTCCTCCGCGAGGGTCGCGTCTTTGCCTCCGAACCCCAAACGCACCTCTCCATCCATGAACCTCGCCGACGTCTTCACCGTTCTTTTTGTCATCCTCGGATTCCTCATCGTTTTCATCGGCTACTGGCTGATGGCGGCGGGATTGTTCCCGCGTTTTGTCGAGCGTTGCTCGGAGCAAATCGGCACGGCGCCGGTGAAAACCGCGCTGCTCGGGCTCGTCACTTTTGGCCCGCTCGTCGCGATCGGGCTCGCGATCAGCACGAAGGCTCCGAACGCCGCGTTGAAAATCATCGGGCTCGGATTCGCGCTCCTCGCCGTGCTCGGCGGGCTCTTCGGCTCGGCGGGGCTCGCGCTGCGGATCGGCTCCGGGCTGAAATCCGCGCGCGATGAGCAGGAGCCGTGGCGGCGCATTTTGCGCGGCGGGATCGTGCTGGCGCTGACGTTCGTGATGCCGTTTTTGGGGCAGGTCGTCGTTTTGCCGTTCGCGCTGCTCGCGGGCTTCGGTGCGTTCGCTATCTCGGTGCTCAAACGCCGCCCGGCACTCCGCTCTATTCCCGAAACAGCCCCGCTGGCTGCCCCGATTTCGTGAATTTTTCGCGCCGCAAATTTCTCGCGCTCGGGGCCAGCGCTCTCGCCGGAATCGGCTCCGGTTGCGAGCCCGCGAAGCAAGCGCGGACCGATGCCCGGCGCTGGTTCGGGCTTCCGACCGCGATGCCGATGGAGGGCTCGCAGGTGGCTCCCGCTGGCGCGGAAATCGACGAGGTTTCACACCTCCTCGCGCGGCTCTCCTTCGGCCCGCGCGCGGGCGAATATGCACGCGTCTCGGCGATGGGGACGCCCGCTTTTCTCGATGAACAGCTCGCACCGGAGCGGATCGACGACTGGCAGTGCGAGCGGCTGATCCGCCACGAATTCGACGAGCTCGGCGAGCCGGAGAGCCGCTTTTTTCCGCGAAAGGCGAACCTCGCGGATCCTTTGCAGAAGATGTTCCCCGGGCTGCGGACGGGCGGGGCGCGCGTCGGCGATCTCTACGAATTCAAGGAGAAGGTGCTGCTCAGCGATCTGACGCGGGCGACGATTTTGCGCGCGGTTTTGAGCAAGCGGCAGCTCTTCGAGGTGATGGTGAATTTCTGGAGCGACCACTTCAATATCGACCCATCGAAGGCCGAGTGTAAGTGGCTCAAACCAGCCGACGATCGCGACGTGATCCGCGCGCACGCGCTCGGGAATTTCCGCGAAATGGTCCGCGCGAGCGCGCTGAGTCCGGCGATGCTGTGGTATCTCGACGGGCGCGTGAATCAGCGCAAAAACGCGGACGACAAACCGAATGAAAACTACGCGCGCGAGCTGATGGAACTGCACACGCTCGGCGTGCATGGCGGCTACTCGCAGCAGGACGTCATGGAGGTCGCGCGCTGCCTCACGGGCTGGACGGTGCGGGACCAAAAAAAGTTCTTCAAAGGCCGCGTGGAATTTCATCCCGGGCTGCACGACGACGGCACGAAGCGGCTGCTCGGCCAGGACATCCCCGCGGGTGGCGGCGCGCGCGATCTCGACCGGCTGCTCGACATCGTGGCGCTGCATCCGAGCACCGCGAATTACATCGCGTGGAAGCTCTGCCGGCGCTTCATCGCGGACGAGCCGCCGGCGGCGGCAGTCGAGGCGACGGCGCGCGCGTTCAGCGAGTCGAAGGGCGACATTCGCACGACACTGCGCGCGCTTTTCGCGACCACGGAATTTCGCGCGCCGGAGTATCGCAGCGCGAAGTTCAAGCGCCCGCTGCACTTCGTCGTCTCGGCTCTGCGCGCGGCCAATGCGGAGACGAATGCCTCGCCGGCGCTCGTCGATTATTTGCTCAGGCTCGGGCACGCGCCTTTCCGCTACCCGACGCCGGATGGCTACCCGGAGGAGGCGACGCACTGGCAGAGCACGCTGCTCTGGCGGTGGAATTTCGCCGCGGCTCTCGCGGAAAATGGGATCAAGGGAACGCACGTGAATTTCAACGAACTGCGCTCGAAAATCGGTGGGGACGAAACGCTGATCGCCACCTTCCTCGGTCGAAAGCCGAGCGCCGACGAACGAGCGGCGTATCACGCCTCCGGCTCCGGGCTCGCGCTGCTCATTTCGGCTCCCGCATTCCAACGCTGCTGACGATGAGGACGACATTTTTCAACCGCGAAGGAGCGAAGGAGCGAAGGAGCGAAGCGGAATTCGGCCTGGAGAAGTTGCGCGGAACGCACGCCGAAAATCCGCAAGTCTGATCCCCTCCCCTTCGCTCCTTCGCTCCTTCGCGGTTTAATTCTCCCAACCGATGAACGCTCCCCAAGCTCTGATCACCGGCAATGGCGATGCGCGGCAGACGTTGATCGTCGTGTTTCTTCGCGGCGCGGCGGACGGCCTGGCGCTGGTGCCGCCGATCGAGGACGACGCGTATTATAAAGCCCGGCCGCGCATCGGGATTGCGAAGAAGGACGCGGTGAAACTCGACGGATTCTTCGGGCTGCATCCGAATCTCGCGGCGCTCGCACCGGCGTTCGCGGAGGGCGAGCTGGCGATCATTCACAGCGCGGGCTCGGAGGATCAGTCGCGCTCGCACTTCGAGGCGCAGGATTTGATGGAGCACGGCGGGGTCGCGGCAGGCGGGTGGCTCGGGCGTTTTCTGCGGGCACGACCCGCGCCGGCGAGCGGCGCGCTGGCTTGCGTGGCGGTCGGAAAGGCGCTGCCGGAATGCCTGCTCGGCGCGCCGACGGTGACGGTGATGCAAACTCTGAACGACTTTGCGCTCGGCGCAAAAACGCCGGGTTTGCGGCCCGAACTCGAGCGGCTTTACGCGATGGAAAAGGGGCAGCTCGGCCTCGCGGCGCGCGATACTTTCGACGCGCTCGTGCGGATCGATGCGATGCGCGCGACGGCTTATCAGCCGGGAAATGGCGCGACGTATGGGACGGACGAATTTTCCGATGGGCTGCGCCAACTCGCGCGGCTGATCAAAGCCGACGTGGGGCTCGAAGCCGCGTCGATCGACGTCGATGGCTGGGACTCGCATTTCACGCAGCAGACGGTCTTGCCACCGCTGGTGACGAAGCTCGCCACCGGCCTCGCCGCTTTCCGCCAGGACCTCGGCGCGCGGATGGCGACGACGACGGTGGTGGTGATGACGGAGTTCGGACGGACGGTGCAGGAGAACTCGGCGTTCGGGACCGATCACGGGCGGGGCGGCGTGATGTTCGTGATGGGCGGCGGCGTGCGCGGCGGCAAGGTCTACGGTGAGTGGCGCGGGCTCGGGCAGCTCGAGCAGCGAGGGCTCAGCGACAGTTACGCCGACCTGCCGGTGCGAAATAATTACCGCAACGTCCTCGCGCCCATCCTCCAGCGGCACGGCGCGGTGCCGGAACAGCTCGCGCGGATTTTCCCGGACTTCGCGCTGACGCCGCTGGGGATATACGCGTGAGTCGGCGAGGGCCAAAAGCTCCGCCATCCTGAGCGAAGTGGAGCGCCAGTGGAACGGAGTCGAAGGACCTCCTGCTTTTCTCCCGTTGGACGCGCGTGAGGGGGAAAAGTAAGAGGTCCTTCGACTCCGCTACGCTGCGCTCAGGATGACGGGCTTGGGTGCCGCTCCGCCACGCGCCGACATTCCATTTGCGCGGCCTCGCGGGGAAATGGATAGTGTCCGTCCTTATGACTCTGACCGAAAAAATCCTCGCCCGGGCGAGTGGAAAAACGCACGTCGCGCCGGGCGATAATGTGTGGGTGAACGTCGATGTTTTGATGACGCACGACGTGTGCGGGCCGGGGACGATCGGGGTCTTCAAACGCGAGTTCGGCCAGGACGCAAAGGTGTGGGATTCCAAGCGCGTGATCATCATCCCGGACCACTACATTTTCACCGCGGACAGCATGTCGAACCGCAACGTGGACATCCTCCGGGACTTCGTGCGCGAACAGGGGTTGCCGTATTTTTACGACGTGATCGACGACCCGAATGGGCACTGGAAATTCGATGCGACGAAGGGTCTGCACGATCGCCAGCACGGCTCGAAATACACGGGCGTCTGCCACACCACGCTGCCGTGGAAAGGGCATCTCCGGCCGGGCGAAATCCTCTTCGGCACCGACTCGCACACCTGCATGGCGGGGGCGTTCAATCAGTTCGCGACGGGCATCGGAAATACGGACGCGGGGTTCATCCTCGGCACCGGCAAGCTGCTGATCAAAGTGCCGGAATCGATGCGCTTTTTTCTCGAGGGAAAAATGCAGCCGGGGGTGATGGCGAAGGACGTAATCCTGCACGTCATCGGCGACATCGGCTTCGACGGCGCGACCTATCGCGCGATGCAGTGGGAAGGTCCCGGCGTGAACGCGCTGAACATGGACGACCGCATGACCATCGCGAACATGGCGATCGAAGCGGGCGGCAAAAACGCGATATTCCCGTGCGACGAAAAGACGATCGAATACGTGAACGAACGGACCGCCGAAAACGGGACGAAGAGCGAGTTCGAGCCGGTCGAGGTCGATGCGGATCAGTCGTTCATTTACGACAAGACTTTCGATCTCTCGAAACTCGAGCCGACGGTCGCGTGCCACCCCGATCCGGGCAATCGCCGGCTCGCGAAAGAGATGAGCGACGTGACGCTCGATCGCGCTTACATCGGCTCCTGCACGGGCGGGAAGACGAGCGACTTCCTCGCATTTGCCGAGGTCGTGCGCGGCAAGACGGTGAAGATCGACACGTTCGGAGTGCCCGCGACGACGAAGGTGGTGCAGGAGCTCAAGGATACGCTGGTCGATGGAAAAAGCGTCTGGTCGATCCTCGAAAGCGCTGGCGTCCGCATGACCGAAAACGCGTCATGCGCCGCGTGTCTCGGCGGTCCGGTCGATACTTTTGGCCGCATGAACGCCGGCGGGATGAAGTGCATCTCGGCCACGAATCGCAACTTCCCCGGCCGCATGGGCAGCAAGGAGAGCCAGGTTTTCCTCGCGAGCCCGTACACCGTGGCGGCGAGCGCGCTCACCGGGCACGTCACAGACCCGCGCGAGTTCATTGGCTAAACCACTCCCGGCATGGTGCGTCCGTCGCTCCGCGGCCCATTTTTCGCGCGTCTGCTCGTCCTCTCTTGCAGCCCGGGATTGGCAGGCTGCACGACGAACGAAAAGGCGTTGCCGGGCAGCAAATACGTCGTCACCGCGCCGAAGACTCAGTTTTACAAATACGGTCCCGCGCAGACCTTCGGCGCGGATTTCCAGCTCAATAAAGATCAGCCCGTGACGATGATTGAACGCTCCTTCGGCTACAGCCGCGTGATGACCGGCGACGGCATCACCGGCTACGTCCCGAGCGAGGATTTGAAACTCGCGCCGCCCGACCCGGTCAGTCGCGCGGCGACGCCGGCGAAGTTTGGCGGGCTCTTTTCCGGCAAGCCGAAAAGGAGCAACGTCCAGCCGACGCCGGGGTCGCCGCTTTTCGACACGAGCGATCTCCCCCCCGCTCCGCTGCCGGACAAACCGTCGCCGAAGCCGCGATTTAGATTTTAAACCGGCGGTCTCCCCCGTTTTTTTGAACGCACTTTATGCCACACACCATCACCAGCCCCGTCTATGTCTGCGCCGATAACATCGACACCGACCAGATCATCCCCGCGCAATATCTCACGCTCGTCCCGACCATCGCGGAGGAATACGAAAAGCTCGGGAGCTATGCATTGATCGGCCTTCCCGACCAACTCTATCCGGTGCGCTTTGTGCCGGAAGGCGGGATCAAGACGCCGTATAAAATCGTCATCGCCGGGCGCAACTTCGGCTGCGGCAGCTCGCGCGAACACGCCCCGATCGCGATGGGCGCGGCGGGTGTCGAAGCCGTGGTCGCCGATTCATTCGCACGCATCTTTTTCCGGAACTGCGTGGCCACCGGCGAGCTCTACCCGTACGACGCGAACGAGCGCCTCTGCGACGTGCTGAAAACCGGCGACACGGCGACGCTCGATTTTGACCACGACACGCTCACCGCGAACGGCAAAACCTACCAACTCAAGCCGCTCGGCGAAGTGCGCCCAGTCATCGACGCCGGCGGGATTTTCAACTTCGCCCGCCAAAGCGGGATGATCGCGGCGAAGGCGTAATCGCGTCTTCAAGAGCAGCTCGTGCGGTCGGGGTTGAGGCCTTCCCTTCGCGCCCAGAATCTGCATCCTGCGCGTCCTATGGCGCAGTCGAAGAGCGGTGCGAAAGCGCGTGCGAAACGTCCGGCACCCGCGAAAACGGCAGGGAAATCCACGGCACGCAAACCGGCTGCTGGGGCATCATCGAAGGCCGATGCGAAAGCGAAGGGCGCGGAGGAAGCGCGGATCGCGAAGGCGAAGCAGCTCGAGGAATTGGACGCGGCAGGCGTCGGAAAGAAGCCTGTGAAAAAGGCGGGCGCGAAGCCGGCGAAGACGGTTGCCAAAGCTATCGCGCAAGTGGTCGCGCCAATGCGGAATAGCGACTTCCCGCGGACGTACATCAAGCAAGTCAGCGTCTCGCTGAACGACCCCGACCACACCGTCACGCTGACGTGGACGGGGCCTGACGCGGCGGGCCACGAGACCGGGCCATTCCGGTCCTCACCGGGCGCGGGAATGCGTGGACTTAATTGCGACGACACCGCCACGAGCCGCCGCAACGGCAGCAAATGCACGCCGAAAGGGACGTTCACCGTCTCGGGATTCGCCGCGCATTTGAACAGCGACTCGCGCGCCACTTTCGTCACTTGGTTTGTGCGGGAGCGCGGAATTGCGACGCACTATTTTCCGAGCGTGCCGACCTTCGCCGCGTCGCATGGCTGCGTCCGCATCGAGCTCAAACGCATCGCGCAACTCATCCAAAGCAACTCGCGCGTCGGACTGACGAAGATCGTCGTGGACGGGACGTGGACGAAGCCGGCGCATCAATACTAGCGCACCCGGGCGCGCGTTCGTTCGCGGCGATTGACACACTTTCTGCGAACGCTAGGCTGCGCGCCCTTTTCCCAATTTATGCCCGCCAAAATCTACACTGACAAAGACGCCGACTTGAAAAACCTCGCGGGCAAAACCTGCGCCGTCATTGGGTTCGGATCACAAGGCCACGCCCACGCGCTCAATTTGAAGGAGTCCGGCGTGAAGGTGATCGTCGGACTTTATCCGACGAGCAAATCGCGGAAAGTCGCGGAGGAAAAGGGCTTCGAGGTCTTCGATACGGCAGAGGCGGTGAAGCGCGGCGACGTGATTTTCGTCGCGGTGCCGGACACAAAAATCCCGGCGGTTTACCACGCGGACATCGAGCCGCATTTAAAAAAAGGGAAGACGCTGCTCTTCAGCCACGGCTTCGCGATTCATTTCAAAACGATCACCGTGCCGAAAGACGTGGACGTGATCATGGTCGCGCCGAAAGGGCCGGGCCACATCGTGCGGCGTCAATACACCGAGGGCAAAGGCGTGCCGGCGCTGATCGCGATTTATCAAAACCCGAGCAAGCAGGCGAAGAAGGTCGCACTCGCATGGGCCAAAGGCGTCGGTGGAACGCGCGGCGGCGTGATCGAGACGAGTTTCAAGGAAGAGACTGAGACTGATTTGTTCGGCGAGCAGACCGTGCTCTGCGGCGGCGTGAGCGCGCTGGTGCAGGCGGGTTTCGAGACACTGACCGAAGCCGGCTACTCGCCGGAGATGGCCTACTTCGAGTGCCTGCACGAGTTGAAGTTGATCGTCGATCTGATGAACGAAGCGGGCATCGCCGGGATGCGTTTCTCGATCTCCGAGACAGCGAAGTGGGGCGACGTTTCCGTCGGCCCGAAGATCGTGGATGCGAGCGTGAAGAAGCGGATGAAAGCGGCGCTCAAAGACATCCAGAGCGGCAAGTTCGCGAAGGGCTGGGTCGCCGAGTACGAGGGCGGCTACAAGAATTACAAGAAGCTCCTCGCCGACGGCGAAAAGCATCCCATCGAGAAGACCGGCGCACGTCTCCGCGGGCTGATGCCCTGGATTCAGAAGAAGAACATCAAAGGCGCGCAAGCCGCGTACTAGCAGGCTTCGCAGCCGATCGCGCGTTTCGAGCCGAGCTCGCCGCGCCCGCTTTTCATGCCTGGACTTTTGACGCTCGGCCACTCGCCGGACCCCGATGATGCGTTCATGTTTTACGCGCTCGCGGAGAAAAAGATCGAGACGCACGGCTGGCAGTTCGAACACATCCTGCAGGACATCCAGACCCTCAACGAGCGCGCGACCCGCGGGGAACTGCACATCTCCGCGATCTCGATCCACGCCTACGCGCACGTCCTCGATCGCTACGCGCTGCTGCCGTGCGGCGCGAGCATGGGTGATGGCTACGGACCGCTACTGATCGCGCGGGCTGCCGAGTCGATCCCGGATCTGGCGGATGCCGACGCCATTCGCGCCTGGCTGCGGGGACGAAAAATCGCCGTGCCCGGCACGATGACCAGCGCGTATCTCGCACTCCGACTTTACCTCGGTGAGGCGGATCACGTCGTCGTTCCGTTCGACGAAATTTTCGAGTTCGTCTCGTCGGGAAAGTCCGACGTTGGGCTCATCATTCACGAAGGCCAGCTCACTTATCGGCGCGATGGATTTCAGAAAATCGTCGATCTCGGCGAGTGGTGGAAAGCCGAGACCGGACTGCCGCTGCCCCTCGGCAGCAACGTGATTCGCAAAGACATCGCACCCGCCGAGCGGAGTGAAATCAACGTCATCCTGCGCGAGAGCATCCGCTACGGACTCGAGCATCGGGCCGCCGGCGTCGCGCACGCCATGCCGCTCGCGCGCGGCATGGATACAGCCCTCGCGGACGAATTCATCGGGATGTATGTGAACGATTACACGCTCGATTACGGCGATTCCGGCCGCCGCGCGATCCGCGAATTCCTCGGCCGCGCTCACGCCGCGGGGCTCATTCCCGCGCCGGTCGAGTTGGAATTCGTGAGCTGATCGGAGCGTCGGCTTGCGACCGGCGGCGTGCGTGGCCACGAAGTTTGAGCATGAAGAAAAACCATCGCTCCCTCTGCTTTCTCGCGCTCCTGATCGCTGCATCATTCGGCTGCGAGACAGCGGAGCACGTCACGAGAAAATCCGTTCACGTCGCTGGTCATGGCGTCGAGAAAGCCGGTCATGTCGTCACGCACACAGGCGAGGCGATCGAGTCGCACGGCGAGCGATAGCGCCGCGCTTTATTGCGAGGCGGGCGAGGCACCCGTTGAAGTCACCTTCTGCTTCGCGCCCTCGATTTTCGTCGCGACTTTTTTGTCAGTCTGGTCGAGCGCGAGCGCTTTCTGCCAGTAAGTCAGCGCCTCGCCGGTCTTGCCGAGCGCCTGATAGGTGTCCCCGAGATGGTCAAACACCACGGCATCCTCCGGTTTGATCGCCTCCACCGCGCGCTGCAATTCTTTCAAGGCGCGAGTGTAGTCGCCCTTTTTGAAATAGAGCCAGCCGAGGCTGTCGAGGAACGCACCGTTGTCGGGATCGAGGTCAAGCGCCTTCTTTAACATCTCGCCCGCCTGTTCGAGTTTCTCCCCGCGGTCGGCCCACATGTAGCCGAGATAATTGTAAGCCTGCGCCGCGTTCGCCGGATCGAGCTCGATGCTCCGGTCGATCAGCTCTTCGGATTTTTGCAGCAGCCCGGCCTGCTCCGCCGCAGCGCCATATTGAAAATAAAACGACGCGGTCAGCATTTCCTCGTGGCTGTTTTGCGCCTCGGCGAGCGCCTCGGCAAAAGCGGTCATCGCCTCGGTATGTTTCTTCGCCTGCGAAAGGGTAAGCGCGAGACTGAACGTGATTTCCGGTCGATCGGAAAAGTGCGCCCGCGCCGTGCGCATCGTCTGGACCGCGCGCTCGTAGCGCTTGGCCTTCAAAAGCATCTCGGCGAGGCGGAGGTAATTGCGCGGTTCGCTCGCATCGAGCAGCAGACTGTGCTCGTAGTTCGCGATCGATTTGTCCGTGTCGCCCTTCTGCTCGTACAGCTCGCCGAGCAGCTCGAACGTCTCGAACCGCATCGGGTTTTCGTTCGTGATCTCTTCGAGCAAAACGATCGCCTCGTCCCGCTGCTCGGTCACGATCATGGCGCGGGCCAGCTTTTCGCGGAGGTTCGCGGTCGGCGCTTCTTCCGCGGTCGGCTTCAGCTTGAGCGCGGCCAGATATTGCGGGATCGCCTCCTTCACCTGCCGCGAGACGATGAAGTAGTCGCCGACCCTCGTGAGCACGGCCGCGTTCGTCCGACCGAGCGCCGCGGCCTTGCGATAAACGGCGTTCATCTTCTCCAGATTCGCCGACGCGCCGCTGCCGTCTTCCTTCAAATAAAGGCGCGTCTGGAGGTCGCCGAGCTGCACCCAAAACTGCGGGTCGCTGCTGTTGACCTTGCTCGCGCGCTCGAGAATTTGCTCCGCTTTTTTGAGCTGCTCCGCGCTCATGTGCAGCTCGAACGCCGCGAGATAGGCGGCGAAATAATCGGGCGCGAGTGCGAGCGCCTGCTCGGCAAATTTCAGCGCGAGCTCCGGTTTCTTGAGATTCTTGGAGTAGAGCTGCGAGAGATAAACCAGCGGACGCCCGTCTTTCGGAGCCGCCTTGACCGCGTCTTTGAGCGTCTGAATTCCTCCCGCGACATCGTTCCGTTTCGCGAGCTCGTAGGCGACCTTGATCGCGAGATCGACGTAGCCTGGATCGGCTTCCAGCGTTCTCCGATAACCGGCGAGTGCCGTGTCCGCCTCGGCATTGTCCTCGGCCACCAGCGCGTCGGCAAAGCTACTCAGCGCATCCGCTTTTTTCTCCTCGTCGCGAGTCAGCAACAGATCATGCGCAGCGGGTCGGCGTTCGGACGGAAACGCATCCGCAAACTCCGGCGCAACCGCGCCCGGTGAAGCAGCAACCGTCGCGGCAGACTTCTTCGCGGGCGCTTTTGCCGGAGCCTTGGCGAAGTTCGGCCACGCCGCCGCGACCGGAGCGTGAGCCGTGAAAAGCGCTGCGGAAACTGCCGCCGCGAACGTGAATGTTTTCGCGGAGAAAAGCGCTCGGGGCCAGGAACGACGGGGCGGCCGGAGCGAAATCATCGGCGAAACTACCGCCTACGACTTGTAGCGCAAACGCTTCTTGTGGCGGTTTTCCTTCATCCGCTTGCGGCGTTTGTGCTTGGCGATTTTGGCCTTCCGGCGCTTCTTGATTGAACCCATGGGTAGCTTGTTTGGTCGTTTCGGGGGCGGCGAAGTAAGCAGGTCTCCCGCACCCCGGCAAACGAAATTTCCGCCTCGTTTCGACGGTCAGTAAACGACCTTGTTGAGCGGATATTCGATGATCCCCTCCGCCCCGAGCGCCTTGAGCTGCGGGATGATTTCGCGCACCACCCGCTCGTCGATGATCGTCTCGACCGCGACCCAGTCGGAATTTGCGAGGTGGGCGATCGTCGGATTGCGCAGCGCCGGCAATGCCTTGAGCAGCTCGTCGAGCCGATTCCCGGGAAGGTTCATTTTCAAACCGACCTTGTCCCGCGCGGCGTGCGCGCCTTTCAGCAGCAGGACGACGATGTCGATCTTCTGCTTTTTCCACGGGTCTTCGAGTGCCTGTTTGTTCGCGATGAATTGCGGCGACGACTCCATGATCGTCTCGAGGATACGCAGCTTGTTTGCACGCAACGACGACCCCGTCTCCGTCACATCGACGATCGCATCGACGAGGTCCGGCACCTTCACCTCGGTCGCGCCCCACGAGAATTCCACGCTCGCCGTCACGCCGTGCTCCGCGAGGTAGCGCCGCGTCATTTCCACCGCTTCGGTCGCGATCACCTTGCCCTGCAAGTCTTTCACCGACTGGATCGGCGAGTCGTCCGGCACGGCGATCACCCACCGCGTTGGCTTGTTGCTGGCCTTCGAAAAAGTCATCTCGCACAGCCGCGCGACATCGCTCCCGTTGTTCTCGATCCAGTCTTTTCCCGTCAGCCCGCAATCGAGAAACCCATGCTCGACGTAGCGCGAAATCTCCTGCGCCCGCAGCAGCCGGATCACCAATTCCGGGTCATCCACCGCCGGCTTGTAGCTCCGGCTCGCGCCGGAAATATTGAAGCCCGCTTTGGCAAAAAGCGCGAAGGTCGGCTCCTGCAAGCTGCCCGAAGGCAAACCCACGCGGAGCACTCGTGATGCGGTGTCCATGTTTGAAAAAGGACGGCGTTTTTAGATTCAGGTCCAGGCAGGCGCGAGGAAAAAGCGGCAGGGATCGCTCGAACACTCGAACACGAAAACTCCAGTAAATCGCGAGGAGATTGCCAACGCACGGTGATTTTGCATAAGCCGCGTGCGATGATTTACCGTGAGTCGCTCCCAGAAGCATGTCCGCCGAGCGAAGCGATCGAAATTGTTGACGAGCAAGTTGTGTTTCGACTTGTAGCCACGAATCCACCCAGCGCCGACGATTTCCTGTCGCAGCGAGCAAGACGTCCTTCCGCGATCTTTCCACCGGGCAGCTCTGAATGTCTTTCGCGCGGCCTTTCGGTGCATACCGAGCGGAAAGATTCGGAGAAACTGCGGTTGCTGCCACTTTTCAAAAAGAGGACACTGCTCTGCCAAGTCCGGCTAAGGACTGGCGCTGGACGCATCCAACAGACCTTCCAACCCTCTCATCACACTTGGTGGCCGCTGGCTGCTTTCGACATTCTGGCGGAGTGTGAAATTCAATCATCGTGAAGACGATCCGCCACACCGCAACGCTGTATTACTACGATGGACCGCAGGTCTTTGAGGCTCGCGATGCCATCGGCGGGCATTATGTCGGAGTCATGGTCGCGTCGGTTGAAGGGCGAGAACGTTTTGTGATTGCAGGAGTGGAGCCCGAGCGTCTTCGGCAGTTTCGCATCGGAACTCTCGACTTACGCACCCTTCTTTTGGAGCGGGAGGAGGCGAGTTGGTTCCTCGTTTCGCCGGCTACGACAGTTGATGCACCACTCCAATTGGAACCTCAGACCGGCACGCTTAGCTCGTATCCCGATTTACCGGAATCGGGCTTTTTTTTGCATGATCGGCCATCTGATTCCGAAACTGTCCGAGAAGCGCGTGCGAGAAACAATCTGGTTCTCGAAGTAGCCGTCGAACCACCTGAAGCTGTCTCCGAACATCGCATTCGCGTCGCGTCGCTCACCGGCTTGTTAGGTCACGTTCAAACTCTCGTAAAACACGCCTGCGGTTGGGCTCTCCGCGACCTGTCGTTGGATTCGAGACGAAGCATTGATCGCTCCGAGGGACACCTCTTGGATGTGATTGTGCCCGCCGCCGCCGGCTCGTTCCGAGTAATGCTAGAGGCTTCCAGCGGTCCGGATTTGCTGGGGCAGACGGAACTTGGGCGCGCGTTGCAACGCATCGACGAGCTGTTTGCTGACGTGAGTGATCCGGTGAAGACGCTGGCGAAAATTAGAGCGCATCGGGGGCATCTTGCCGGCGCGTATTTGCGGCTCTTGAAATTCCTCGTCGAGACAAAGACAGGCCTGCGCTACACATGGGCGGAACCGGCCTTTACCCAACCCCGCGGACATGGAATAGCGGAGATTGAAGCCGGCTCACTAGTCGAATACCTCTCGGGCGTATCCAACCTCGGCTCGGAGCCAGTCGAGATTGTCGGGGCGCTCAAGAAAGCGGATGTGGACAATGGATCATGGCGTCTCGCTGTTGGTGACGGCGACATTGCTGGCAAGATCAAACTAGGCGGACCAAGTCTCGCCGGCTTGAAACTTGAAAGCCGTTATCGTTTCAACTGCCTCGAAGAAATCGAAGAGACACAAGGTGGGCGCGAGCAAAGGACGCTCTATCTTATCGACCACGAACCAGCGTAGGACCGGCATCGTGAGGCCTACCGAGGCGGCCGAGCGGCACGCGGCCCGCTCGGCCACCCCACCGCGACGCGGGAATGGTGCTCGTGGTTTGGAATCAGGCGCCCGACGAGGGCCGAAACATCGAGCAGGTAAGTCATGGGAATTCTTCGAGGATCGCGTCCACTTCCACCTGCCGGATCACGCGGGGTGCCCGGAGAATCAACCGCCCGTCAACCCGCTCGGAAAGAAAGCCTTCGGCCATCGCGGGGCTGGAAACCGCCTCGGCGTCGCGCACGCGGCGCAATACTTCACGGCGCTGGTCCGGCGTCAGGCGGGGGATTTCGTCGAGGACTTCAGCGAAACTCATGGTCAGGAAACCTAGACTCCGATGTTTGCCGGAACAAGCGCATCAAAACAGCCGCATCTGTGGCTTCATGTCGGCGCGGGCTTGGGCGAGTTTTTTGCGGCCGCGGGGTTTGCCATGTTTCGGAGGCGGGGGGGCTTCGGCGAGGGTGGGTTTGCCTTCGGCGTTGAGTTCGGATTGCTCGAGGTTGGAGAGGATTTCCTTGGCGCGGGCGATGATCGTGGGGGGGAGGCCGGCGAGGCGGGCGACTTGGATGCCGTAGCTTTTGTCCGCGCCGCCGCGGACGATTTTGCGGAGGAAGATGATCTGGTCGTTCCATTCGCGGACGGCGACGTTGTAGTTGCGGACGCCGGAGCGGGTCATTTCGAGCTCGGTGAGCTCGTGGTAGTGGGTGGCGAAAAGGGTGCGGGCTTTGATTTCGTCGTGGATGAATTCGGCGACGCTCCAGGCGATCGAGAGGCCGTCGAAGGTCGAGGTGCCGCGGCCGATTTCGTCGAGGATGATGAGCGAGCGGGCGGTGGCGTTGTT
>JAYVPW010000125.1:0-20352 GCA_043777315.1 Spartobacteria bacterium
CATCCTCATCGGCACGCAAGACATGCTCCTCTCCCGCGCCTTGAACCGCGGCTACGGCATGAGTCGCTACCGCTGGCCGATGCACTTCGGCCTGCTGAACAGCGACTGTCTTTGGGTCTTTGATGAGGTGCAACTGATGGGCAGCGGTCTGCCGACGACGGCGCAGATGGAAGCGTTTCGCGCGAAGATGCCGGGCGGGGCGGCGTGTCATTCCTGGTGGATGAGCGCGACGAGCGAGCGCAACTGGCTCGAAACCGTGGACTTCAAACCGGACAAGCTGCCCGTGATCGATCTTTCGGAAGTGGAACGCGAGCGACTCGGAAAACTGCTCGATGCACCGAAACCTTTGGGAAAAGTGGTAGCTGCGGCGGGCGATTTTAAGGCTCTTGCCAAAGAAATCTTCACCGCCTCGGAGGAGTGCGAAGGCCTTACGCTGGCAGTGGTCAACACCATCAAGACGGCGCGAAAGCTTTTTGAGGCACTGGAGAAATTGACTGCGAAATCCACGCTCAAGCCGCTCCTGTTGCACTCCCGCTTTCGCCCGGAGAATCGCGCCAACGTCCTTGCGCAAGTTCTCGCTTCCGAGGGCAAGCGCCAGATCGTCATCAGCACCCAAGTGATCGAAGCGGGCGTCGATCTTTCCGCGGACATTCTCTTCACCGAACTCGCGCCGTGGTCCTCTCTCGTCCAGCGCTTCGGCCGCTGCAATCGCCGGGGAACCACGCCGAATGCGCGCGTCGTTTGGTTCGAGCCATTCTCCACCGCGCCTTATTCCGACGACCAATTGAAAGCCGCCCGCGCGCTTGTGGAAAAGTTGACCAACGTTTCACCGAATGCCGTCGGCGACAAAAAAATCCCGGAGGCCGACCGGCCATCCGCGTCGCACGTTATTCGGCGCAAAGACCTCATCGAGCTCTTCGACACCACGCCCGATCTCGCCGGCAACGACCTCGACATCGACCGCTGGGTGCGCGAGGTCGCTGAAACCACGGTGCAAGTTTTCTGGCGCGATTGGGAAGGCGGTGGAAAAGGTCGGCATCCCGGCGAGGATCAGCGCCCGGCCCGGCGCGAGGAGCTTTGCCCGGCTTCGATCGGGGAGTTCAAAGACTTTCTCAAAAAGACAAAAATGCAGGCGTGGCGGTGGGATTTTCTGGAAGGCGAATGGTCGCGGGTGAAGCCGGACGAGACCTATCCCGGTCAGAACTATCTCATTCACGCGGACGCAGGCGGCTACTTGGATCGCACGGGCTGGACGCCGGATTCCAAAGAGCCTGTCTCCGTCATCACCGCACAGGTCGGAAAGCCTGCCGATGAGCAGACCGACGCCGACCCGCTTTCCCAAACCGGTAATTGGCAGTCGATCGCGCAGCATACCGATTGGGTTTGCGAAGAACTCGACTCCATCCTTTTCAAAGTCCGCACTGAACAGGCTGCGCTCATCCGTCTCGCCGCGCGCTGGCATGATTGGGGTAAGGCGCACGCTGCCTTCCAGGCGAAAGTCAAACCCGAGGCAATCCCTGAGCGGGACCGCGAGCTTGGCATTGAGCCGATGGCAAAGGCGCCAAAGGACAAATGGCTCAGTCCGAAGCTGCCAAAAAAATGGAACGGCCTCGACGCGCGCCGGAAGTTCTTCCGCCACGAACTCGCCTCCGCGCTCGGCGTCCTGAACCCGACGACGCCTCTTTCCGTCGAAGCGACCGAGCGTGATCTTGTCGCCTACCTCATCGCCGCGCATCACGGGAAAGTGCGGCTCTCGATTCGCTCGCTACCTGACGAATGGCCCGCGCCGAATAACGATCGCTTCGCCCGCGGAGTCTGGGAAAACGACCGGCTCCCGACCGTGAGCCTCGGTGGAAAAGCGGGCGACGAGACGCTCACTCCGAGCGTGTGGCTCTCCCTCGAGCCGATGGAGCTTGGGCTTGGAGAAAAGGAACCTTTCACCAACTTGCCGAGCTGGTCGGAACGCATGCTCGCCCTGCGCGATGACCTCGGCCCTTTCCTGCTCGCCTACCTCGAAACCCTCCTGCGTGCCGCCGACGAACGCGCCTCCGCCCTTGCCTCCATGCCCTCGCTGCGAGACACTGCCGCCCATGAGTCTCCGCGAGCAAATCCAGCAATGGCGCGCCCTCCCGCCGGAGGAGCAGCTTCGCCGGCGGATCGAGCCGGTGCCGGAGAGCGTTTACTGGAGCATGTGGATGGAGCAGGAGCCGGTAAGCCTCGCGTGGCTGAGGGAAATACACGCCCGACGGGTGCGACACGCACCATCGAGACCACCCGCGGAGAGCTCGCCTACAGCGAGATAGCCGCACGGCTCGCCTCCCGCGCAGCGGAGATTCAGCCCGCCATCGCTGCCGGAGACTACGCCGGCCTGCCGCTCGATGAGTCGCTCCTCGCGCTGCTTCACCGTGAATTGTGCGCCGATCTCGTTCCCGAGTGGGCGGGAAAATGGAGGACCATCGACGTCACTGTCGGCGGGCACGAGCCGCCCGCTTTCCATCAAGTCGCTGCCGCCTTGCGCGACTACGCCGGGGACTTGGCCGCGCGCTGGGACTTCCTTTCCGGCGACGACGAGGAGTTACTCCTCGAGACCCTCGCCTTCGCCGAAGGCCGCTACCTCTCGGTTCACCCGTTCAAGGACTTCAACGGCCGGGTCGCCCGCCTCTGGCTCCGCGAAATCCTCCGCCGCGCCGGTCTCCCCGAACTCCGCCTCGAAGTGCGAACCGAAGAGGAAAAGACCACCTACTTTGCCGCCCTCCGCGCCGCCGATCAGCACGATCTCGCGCCCTTGAAAACCATCTGGCGCCAACGCTTTGCCGAAGCCGTCTAACCGATGATCTCCCACACTCTCCCGCTCCCCGGCTGCACTCCCGAGCCGCTGATGAATTACCTCAAAGCGCTTGGCGTGCTCCGGCTCGTCAGCGAACAGGCTGATGACCGCGCGCGCGCCAAATGGAGGGACGGCGTTTTCACTCTTGATTCCAACCTCACCGCCGAAACGCTGGTTCAGTTCTTCGCTGAGAAATATCGACCGACACCTGTCCTCTCGCCGTGGAATGGCGACGGTGGATTTCTCACCGAATCGGGTGCCAGTTTTGCCACGATCCAAAGCATCGAGCGTTCGACGAATCCGCGCCTCAAACCGCTCCGGGACGTTATCGAAGGAGTTCGGCGCATCGACTCCCTGCGCGATTTTGGCGCGGCTCGCGAGCGGGTGAAGGTGCTGGAGAAAAAGAAGAAGGCGCGTTCGATCACGTCCGATGAAACGGAAGAACTGAGCCGCGAAAAATCGCGCGTGAAGAGCTTGAAGGAAGGCATCGTTTTTCAAATCCGCAGCCAGTTTCCCGACGAGTGCCTCGACTGGATCGACGCCTGCATGCTCGTGGAGCCCGAAGGATTTTCCGCGTCCCCGTTGCTCGGTTCCGGCGGTGTCGATGGCCGGTTGGAGTTCTCCGCGAACTTCCTCGCGAACGTTTCCATCGTGCTCGAAAGCCCGCAGAGCGCCGCGTGGCTTCGCGCGGCTCTTTTCGAGAACGACGAAGCACGCCTGCTCGATACGGCCATCGGCCAATTCGCGCCCGGTCGCATCGGCGGTCCGAACGCGACGCATGGCATGGAAGGCGACTCGATGATCAACCCGTGGGATTACGTGCTGATGATCGAAGGCTCGCTTTTCATGGCTGGCTCGGTGAGTCGAAAGCTCAACGTCGCCGGCGGGTCGCGCGCCGCATTTCCGTTCACGGTCCGAGCTGCCGCAGCAGGGCAGGAATCTCTTGCCGGGGCCGACAGCAACGTCGCTCGGGGCGAGATATGGCTCCCGCTCTGGCATCGCGCGAGCACGATCGGAGAATTGAAAACCGTCTTCTCGGAAGGTCGCGCGGAGGTGAAGGGGCGGCAAAGTCGCGACGGCGTCGAGTTCGCCCGCGCGGTCGCGAGTCTCGGCGTCGATCGCGGCATCGAGAGTTTTTCACGACAGGGATTCCTTCGCCGGAATGGCCTCGCTTTCCTCGCGACGCCGCTCGGTCGTTTCTCCGTCCGTCGGCGCGGGAGTGTCGATCTTCTGCGGGAAATTGATCGCTGGCTCGGCAGCTTCCGCATGGCGTGTGGAGACACCGCGCCAGCCCGCTTCACCTCCGCTCTGCGGCGGATCGAGCGGGCGATTTTCGATTACTGCCGCTACGGCGGGACGCGCTTTTTCCAAGGCATCCTCGTGGCGCTCGGCGCGGCGGAGCAGGCGATCGCGGGTGCGCCGAGCTTTCGTGAAAAGGCGAAGGGACTGCGGCCGCTCGCGCATCTCTCGGCGGAATGGATCGCCGCCGCGAATGATGGCACGCGCGAATTCGAAATGGCGCTGGCGTTGGCGAGCATCCGCGACCCGCTGGGCAAGATCGGGCCGCTGCGGGGGAATCTCGAACCCGTTGCGGGCACTGGAGCGCAGACGGCGTGGGCGGAGAAAGAGCGCGCCGTCGTCTGGAATGCCGCTGATCTTTCCGCGAATCTCGCCGCCGTCCTGGGCCGCCGGGTGATGGATGGATTGCGGGCCGGGAGCGACTCGCGACCGCTCGCGAGCAAGCATCGCGTCTCCCCTGAAACCATCGCCGCCTTTCACGCCGGCGAACTGGACGCCGCCCGACTTGCGGAACTGATTTGGGGTCTCGTGCTGTGCGACACGGAACAGGCCGAGCGCATCGTCCTTCCGACGGGCGACGCCGCCGACACGCCTCCGCTGCCGCGCGCGTTGGCGTTGCTGAAGCTCCTTTTCCTCGACCTCCCTGCGAACCGACCGCCGGGCAGCCCGATCGCTCCCGAGTTCTTTGAAAAGCTGCTCAAGCTCCGCCGGGAACCGCGCATCCTCGCGCTCCTCCGGGCGGGCGACGTGCCCGGCGCGTGCCGCATCGCCGTGCGTCGCGCGCGCGCCGCCGGCTTCCAGCCGCGACCGCACGCGCGCCACGGAGGACGTTCGCGCGATGACGAGTGGATCGACACCGCCTGCGACGCCACCGCCAGCCAGCGCATCGCAGCCGCGCTCCTTTTCCCGATTGATCACCGCGCCATCAGCCCGCTTTGCGAGATGGTCTTCCGTCCACTCCAACCCAGCAACCCATAACCCATAACCCACTGAACCCATGCCCATCGACTACACCGCCCTGAAAGACGCCCCGCGTCTCCTCCTCGAAGCCACCCTGCGTCCGCTGCAAGGCGACCGCTTTCAATCCACCGGCTTCGCCGACCTCGGCCCCGCCCGCTACACGCTGCCCGACGGCACCGAAAAGCTCCTCGTCGAGTCCGCTCAATCCGTCGCCAACCGGCTCGAATTGGCGTGCTGGGACGACGCAGCGGACAATTGGATCGAAGAGCTTCGAGGAATCCCATTTGTCCGGATCGATTGTGGCAGCTTAGGCAAGACGACAACTGTTCAGGAATTTCATCGGCTGAACTCGCCCTACATTTGGAAAGGAGAGGATACTTCTGAAACGAGCGCGTTCCGGAAGGCTTTTCTGGCCGATCTTGGGATCAGTGTGGTTAAGACCAAGAAGTCAAAAGATGAGGAAGAAACCAATGATAGCATTCCCGGCATCATTGATCGCAATCGCTTCCACAAAACAGTCTTCAAATGGGACCCAAACTCCTTATTGCACGGACTGTTTCTGGAAAAGATTGATGGGCGATTGCGCATCACGCGCGCGCTCTCAGGCTTCATTGAAGCTAGTGGTGTTCGCGTCGCGGAGAATGGCGGAACGAAGGTTGATAACGTCCTGCCATCACCTAAACGAGCGGGGGTAGATGCAAAAGGGGGCTTCGGAAACGTCCCATATCACAGGACAGAGTTTACGGCGGAAAAGATCGTGGCCTTCTTCAATCTTGATCTTGCGCTACTGCGCAGTTACGGCCTCGGCGAGGCGGCAACTCAGTTCATGATCGCTTTCGCACTTCTGAAGGTAAGGCGATTCCTCGCTTCGGGCCTTCGGTTGCGCGCTGCCTGCGACCTAGAGGTAATCGACCTTTGCGTAAAGCGCCCCGAAAATTCTTTTTCGCTGCCGTTAGAGACAGAATTGCGCGCTGAGTGCAAAGCTTTGATCGAAAAATGCAATACTGCCAAAGTGTTTAACACTGAAGAGAAGCCGGTCGTCTTCAAACTCAAGCTTCCGGCGGTTAAGGTTGAGCTCCCATTGAACACTCCTGTTCCGGCAATCCCAGCGGAACTAAAAACGGTTGTGAAATATACAAAAGCCACTGCGAAAAAGGGAGGAACGCTGACGGTCAAGCCGGAGGTCGGGAAATCACCCGAGGAACTTGCTGAATTGCTTTTCCCAACTGATGAGGCAGCGCGCCTTGCTATCATCGAAGCATACGACGCCGATGACGAGGCTGGTTCGGAAGCGGAGCCCAGCCCCGAGACATGATTGCAATTGGCATACGCTTCTTAGCAGGTCGCTTTCATTCCACCCCGTGGGGAAGGCATGTCAATGAGGCGGCCACTGAGTGGCCTCCTGCACCATGGCGACTTCTCCGAAGCCTGATCGCATCTTGGAAAGGGAAGATTCCCGACAGTGCTTCTACGCGAGAAGCGGAAGCTATTCTCCGAGCGCTTGCCGAGTCCCCGGAGTTCCATCTTCCTCCAGCAGGCGCTGGTCATTCACGGCATTTCATGCCGTGGGATAAAGGTTGGAAAGCCCGCGCACCGCACAAGGCAAAGACCCTCGTCTTTGATACTTTCGTAGCCGTGCCGCCGGACAGCGAGGTCGTCGTGCTCTGGCCGGATGGATCACTTACCGAGGATCAACGCGACGTGCTCGCGCAATGGCTGCGTGCGCTCGGTTATCTCGGGCGCGCGGAAACTTGGTGCGAAGCGCGTTTGCTCACCGCAGCGGAAGCGGACACCGCAACCGCGAAGATCAACTGCCGCCCACTCGGCACGCGTCCATCCGAACCAGAGAGTGAAGTGGTGCGCGTCCTCTGCGCCGATCCTTCCAGCGCTTTTGCCGATACGCATACCCCGAAGACAACGACTTCCACTGGCCGTGGGAAGGAGAAACAGGTGCAGGTGCAATCGCTCTACGATCCGGACTGGCACTTGTGCGGCGAGACGCTCTGGCTGCATGGCGAGCGGTGGTCCGATCCACCCGGTAGCCGGTGGGTGCGTTATGCCCGGCGGGCGGATTGCTTCCGAATTGCGCCGCGCCTTGCGTCCCGCCGCCCTTCGGAAGTCCGCCCGCAAGTCGCCCGCTTCGCGCTGGATTCGGCGGTGCTGCCATTGGTCACGGAGACCTTGCGGGTCGCCGAGGATGCGCGGCGCAATCTCATGGGAATCTTCGGAGCGCGCTTCAGAACGAGCGGCGGAGAAAAGGGCAAATCCGCGATCTTTTCCGGCAAAGGCGAGGAAGGCGAACCGCTCACCGGTCATGCCCACGCTTTTTATCTCCCGACCGATGAAGACGGCGATGGGCGACTCGATCACCTCACGATTGTTGCCGCCGATGGGTTCGGGCCGCGTGAAGTGCAAGCGCTCGATCGGTTGCCCGAAATCAAGAGCCGCGAACGCGAGGAATTCGGGCATCCGCTCGGCGTGCTGCTGCTCGCGCTCGATACGCTCGACCGAGTGAGCGCCGGGCCGGTGGGCAAAGCGCGCGAGTGGATTTCGGCCACGCCATTTCTGGCCTCGCGCTTTGCCAAGGCGCGCGGGAGTAAACGCGACGCGCCCGAGTTGCTTCGTTCGCCCCGCGAATTCCTGATCGCCACGCTGCGCGAAGAACTGGCGCGCTTCCTCGCGCGGCGTCCCGACCTGACGGGCATCGCAATGGAAGATATCGAAATCCATCCGCTGCTGGACGATGCGAAACAGCACTTCCGCATTGGGCAAAAAAACGGCACTCAACTCCGCCCGATCCAATTCAAGCGCTTCCGCCAAAAGCGTGGTGACGATGGCGGACGGCGTGTCTCCGGGGCGTTTCGTATCGTCTTTCCCGATCCAATCAGCGGCCCGATCGGTCTCGGCCACTCCTCCCATTTCGGCTTGGGGCTGTTCGTTCCTGACGCAGAGGCATAGAAAGCGGGCAGCAAACAGGAGACTGCGATGCGTGAACGAATTCGTTCCGATGCTCAGGGATGCCCGGCTTTAATGTTCCAAATTGGCACCTTAAAGATGATCGGCGCCGCGCGCTTACGGGGCTTGGCGTTTCTGCCTACTGTTCAGAAGTTTGCAAACTTGATGTTCCAAATTGGAACTTCAAGCGCGCGGTCGGGGGTGCGACCTCCTTGGAAACCTATGACCAAAGAATCATGAAGCCGGGCAACGCGCCAGCCATCGTACCCCGCATCTTTGCCTTCCGCGGCGAGTCCGTGATGCTCGATAGCGATCTGGCGATTCTCTACGGCGTCGAGACGAAACAATTCAACCGGGCGATCAAGAGAAACGCGTCGCGCTTCCCGGCAGATTTCGCGTTTCGACTGACTGAGGAGGAGTTTGAGAACTTGAGGTGCCAAATTGGCACCTCAAGTTTGCACGGCGGACGACGGTATCGTGCGTTGGTTTTCACCGAGCACGGGGCCCTCATGGCTGCAACTATTTTGAACAGCGAGCGTGCGATCGCCATGAGCGTCTATGTAGTGCGGGCGTTTGTGAAGATGCGGGCGGAATTGCTGGCCGATGCGACGCTGGAAGCTCGGTTGCAGAAGATCGAGAAGACGTTGCTCAGTCACGACAGCGCGTTGCGGGATGTGATTCAAAAACTGCGCCCGCTGCTGCTGCCGCCGCCGGGCCCGCCGAAACCACGGATTGGATTTCACGAGGGCAAACCATGAGCGCTTGGGTTCGCCCGACGGCGGACTGCGGTTCAGGGCGCCGTGTGGGCGACGCCAAGCTCGACCGCCGCGGCGGCGAGGCGGGCGTCGAGCGACCAGAGCGGGTGGCCGGAGAGGCGGGCGGCGACGAGCAGTTGCAGGTCGTTCCAACCGACGCCGCGACCGTGGAGCGCGTGGGTCTCGATGAAATCGAGACATTCTTCGGTGGTGCCGGTTTTGGTGCGCGGCAGGCTGCGCAGCGCGGCCAGAGTCTGGGCGCGTTTGGCCAGGTTGCCGCTCGCCAGTTCGCCGAGCACGACTGGATGGATGGAGATCTGGCCGTTTCGCAGGGCCGTCGCCAAGTCCGGCACGCCGCGCCGGAAGTGCTGCACCCAGACGGACGTGTCGGCGAGGATCATTTTCGGCGCGCGGCTTCCGGGCGGCGGCGCGCGGGGACGGTGAGCGTGGGCATGGTGCCGCCGAGGGCGGCGAGACGCCGGGCCGCTTCACGCTGGATCAGTGCCTCCAGTCCCATGCGGACGAGGGCCGTTTTTTCGGTCTCACCGGTGTATTCGCCCGCTTGCGCGAGCAGGGAGTCGTCGATGTTCAGCGTCGTTCTCATGCATCCATTGATGCCTTTTTCGTATGCATCGTCAAGGGATGGATCGGAGGTTCTTCGCAGTGCCGGCTTCCATTCTCCTTTCCAATTGAAGCTGTTCATTCATGCCGGGCAGGCATAAGAAGCCGACCGCAAACGGGAGACTGATATGCGTGAAAGAAAAGGTTCGGGACGTGGAGGGCGTCGTCGCTCCGGCGGGGACGAGGGGGCGGATTTGTTTGCGAAGCAGCTTTCGGAAGTCGTGCAGCAGGCGTTTGCTGCGCCTAGTGGCGAGACGGGCGCGGGTGAACTCATAGTCCCACCCGCATCGCCGGTCGAAGATCGGGGTAGGGTAGGCGTCCCGCCTGCCGCAGTCGGCGTCTCGCCGGATGTATTGCCGGAGGAGCCACCCGACGCGCCGACTGGGATCGTAGCGCCGCAAGGATTCGCGCAGGAACAAGCTGCGCTTGTAGAGGCCGAGAGCACCGACTCTCAACACTCAACTCTCAACCATCAACTTTCCCCCGACCCGCTCCCGGCGCGGATGCTGAACGAGTTCGTCTATTGTCCGCGGCTTTTTTATTACGAGCACGTCGAGGGTGTGTTCGTGGAAAGTGCTGACACGGTAAAGGGCAAGGTGCTGCACAAGCGAGTGGACAAGGGCAAGGGTTCGCTACCAGCGGCCACGGCCAGCAAAACCGAAACGGAGGATGCAAAACGTGACACCCAGGATGCGCATGAAGGCTCAGTGGCGACCGGGGCCGAACTCTCAACTCTCAACCCTCAACTCTCAACTTCCGCGAAAGCGGACGAGATTCATTCCCGGTCGGTGATGCTGGGGTCGGAACGGCTCGGCGTGATCGCGAAGATGGATCTCGTGGAGACGACGCTGGATGAGAGCGGCGGGGCGGAGCGGGTGTGTCCGGTGGATTACAAAGTCGGCTCGCCGCGCGAAGGCGACGATGGGCGCGAGCTGTGGGATGCCGACAAGATGCAACTCGGGCTGCAATGCCTGGTGCTGCGCGACAACGGGTACGCGTGCGACGCGGGAATCATCTACTATCGCGGGACGAAGCAGCGCGTGCGGCTGGAGCTGACGCCGGAGCTGGAGGCGTGGGTCATTTCCAAAATCGCCGCCGCGCGTGTGTGCGAGCGCGGGCCGATTCCACCGCCGCTGATCGATTCGCCGAAGTGTGCGCGCTGCTCGCTGGCACCGGTGTGTCTGCCGGATGAAACGCGAATGCTCGCTACGCGAGCAGTTGAGAGTTCTGAGTTGAGTGTTGAGAGATCAGAAAAATCGGACGGCGAGCAACTCAACCGCGAAGCGCAAACTTCAAAACTCTCAACTCTCAACCCTCAACTCTCAACCAGCGCCGTCCGGCGCCTGATCGCGCCGCGCGATGAAAAGCGGGCGCTTTACCTCAACACGCAGGGCTATCGCGTGGGCTGCAATGATCTCGTCCTGAAGGTGAAGGAGAAAGACCGGCTCGTGGAGGAAGTGCGCGTGAGCGATGTCTGCCACGTCGCGCTTTTCGGGAATATCCAGATGTCCACGCAGGCGGTGCAGCGGCTCTGCGATCACGACATCCCGGTGACGTGGTTTTCCATGGGCGGCTGGTTTTATGGGATGACGCGCGGGCATTCGCTGAAAAATGTGCTCGTGCGCATCGCGCAGTTCCGGCACGCGGCGGACCCGGCGAGCTGCCTGCGGCTGGCGCAGCAGTTCGTGCGGGGGAAGATTCACAATCATCGCGTGCTCTTCATGCGCAATCACGCGGAGCCGCCGGAGCGGACGAAGCTGCGGCTCGGCCAGGCGCGCGAGGATGCGCTGCGGACGCGCTCGATCGAGGAGTTGCTCGGGGTCGAGGGCGCGGCGGCGGCGGAGTATTTCGCGCAGTTCGGCGGGCTCATCCGCGAGCGCATCGAGGAGGAGGATTTTCTGGAAGGGATCGCGGCGCCGGAGCCGAGGTCGGCGCCAGAGGTGGCGTTCACTTTCAACTTCACCACGCGCAATCGCCGTCCTCCGACCGACCCGGTGAATGCGCTCCTTTCCCTCGCCTACAGTCTTCTCGCCAAGGAATGCACGCTGGCCGCCTACGCCGTCGGGCTCGATCCTTACATCGGCTTTTACCACCAACCGCGCCACGGTCGCCCGGCACTGGCGCTGGACATCATGGAGGAGTTTCGGCCGCTCATCGCTGAATCCGCGGTGCTCACGGCGATCAACAATCGCTTCATTTCGACGAAGGATTTTGTCACCGCGGGACGCGCCGTGAATCTCAGCGCGGCGGGGCGGAAAGGCTTTTTTCAATGCTTCGAGCAGCGGATGAACTCGCTGATCACACATCCCGTTTTCGACTACAAAGTGAGCTATCGCCGCGCGCTGGAGCTGCAATTTCGCATCCTCGCCCGCGTCCTCACCGGCGAGATCCCGGAGTATGCGCCCTTTCTCACGCGGTGATCACCGGAGCAGCCGATCATATTCATCGTGCGGCCCGATCCAAAACCACTCGGCCTCGTCGTCCTGCACCATGGCCAGAGCGCGGAAATCGCCGCCCACCCGAGCGGACCAAAACCCGCCGACTTTCTTGAAATGGAGGGAAGGATGGTGCGGATCGCGCAGCCAGAGTTTGAAGTTCTTGCGCGCCAGCCGGCGAACCGGCGGCGGCAGCTCGCGCAAGCGCTTACGAAAGCTTGGGGTCGTCGAGGACTTCATCGAGCGCCAACTTCGGCTGACCGCCCTCCTCTTCCATCAGCCGGGAATACAAGCGATCCAGCCTGCCACCCTGCGCGTCGTCTTCGATTTGGCGATCCCACGCTGCGGCGTCGCGTTCGTTCAGCTTGTGCAAAAGCGCGCGAAACTCCGGAGCCGGAAGTTCCGCGATGGCTGCTTCGATTTCGGTCAGCGTGCTCACGTCGGCAAGATTGCTTCAATGGGGCGCCTTGGCAAGAAACCCGGCGGGCCAAGTCACGCCCCGCGGTCCACGGGCGAGAAAATTTCATGTTCGCATTGAAACCAAAGGCGTATCCCCGCGGATGTCCCACCCCACTTGAGAAGCTGAGCGGCAAATCCAGAAACCGGCAGGCACGATGAACTTCGACAAACTCTTCACCACGGCGACCGCCGATGCCAAGCATCCCGACGGGCTCCCACCGTTCGACTATCAGCGCAGACTCGCGCTCGATTCCGAATGCTATTCCCGCCTGATCGAAATTCCCACCGGCCTTGGCAAGACCGCCGCCGTCGTCCTCGCGTGGCTGTGGAATCGAGTGTTGGAGCCTCATACCGAGACGCGGGCGAAATGGCCGCGCGCTTTCTTTTTCAAAGTGCCACCGAAGGAGGCGAAACCGAAGAACCCGCGCCCGCTGGCGGGGAGTTTGCAGGGGTTGTTCAACACATCACCCGAGGCCGCTAATTAAAGAGAAATGGACCCGAATCCCGCTTTCCCCGAAGTCTTCAAAGCTCTCACTGGCAACCCGCCCTTCCCGTGGCAGGAAGATTTATTCGCCTGCTTCGCGAAAGGCGAGATTCCCTCCTGTTGCGACATTCCTACCGGATTGGGGAAAACGTCGGTGATTCCGATTTGGCTTTTCGCACGCTCAATCGGAGCACGGGTGCCACGTCGATTGGTTTATGTCGTGGATCGCCGCGCGGTGGTGGATCAGGCAACCAGCGAGGCACTCAAACTCCGGGCTTTCGTCGCCTCGAATGCTGATCTTCAGCTTGCGCTAGGACTGACTCAGTCGCCTGGCTACGCCCGCTTGCTTCCAATCTCAACGCTCCGTGGGCAGCACGTGGACAATCGTGATTGGCTCCTGAGCCCTTCCGATCCCGCAGTCATCGTGGGCACCGTGGATATGATTGGTTCACGCCTCTTGTTCGAAGGCTATGGAGTAAGCCGGAAGATGCGTCCTTTTCACGCGGGCTTCTTGGGGTGCGATACTCTTGTGGTCCTAGATGAAGCTCACTTGGTGCCGCCATTCGAAGGGCTGCTAAGAGCGATTGAATCGCGGCATAACGGCCTCGCTGCTCAGAGTGATGCAAGCCATCTCGTGCCTGAATTCAAACTCCTCTCTCTTTCCGCCACGAGCCGCGGAGGAGGACATACGTTCGGCCTTAGCGAGAAAGACCTGAAGCCCAACACGGTAACATTCAAGAGGCTGACCGCCCGAAAGCGGCTGACCTTCAAGAGTCTTCCGGACGATCAAACGCTCGCGGAAATCTTGGCTGAAACCGCATGGGGACTCACCGCATCGGGAGTTGAGGCGAGGAAGATCATCGTCTTTTCGCACAAGCCCGAAATCGCCCGAAAAGCGCACGACGCAGTCCAAGCTCTGGCCATGGGAGATAAACGAGCCGGCATCCCGGAAACGACGATTCGGTCGGAGCTAATCGTCGGCGGACGACGAGTATTCGAGAGACAGCGGGTAGCCGATTGGCTGGCGGATAACGGTTTTCTCGGAGGGGCGGATAAGGCACCGCAGTGCCCGACTTTTGTCTTCGCCACTTCGGCAGGAGAGGTGGGCGTGGATTTGGACGCTGATCACCTCGTTTGCGATCTGGTCGCATGGGAACGGATGATCCAGCGATTCGGCCGGGTGAACCGCAGGGGCGAAGGCGATGCGCAAGTCATCGTGGTAATCGAGCCCGAGCCGAAACCAACAAAGGCAGCGGAAAAAGCTTTGCAGAAAACAGCTGCGGAACGTGACGAAAAGGAAGCGAAAGCGGTTTCCGACCATGAAAAGAGGGTCGAACTCGCGCGTGCCCTTCGGAAACCTTTCGACCTCTTGCCAGCCGACGGCGAAGAAATCGATGTCAGTCCAGCGGCGATACGAGAGTTTCGGCTTTCTACTCGGGCGGGTTCTCGAATGACTGGAGGTGCGGAGGCGACCGAGCGGACGGAAAGGATGGCTATCATCATGGCGGCGCAGTGTTGTTCCGATGCGCGTCGAACTCTCCGAAATCGACGGGCTGAAAGGAGCGCAATCCTAGCCGCTGCTACATCGAAGGAGCCGCTGCGGCCAGCCCTTACCCGCGCATTGATGGAGGCGTGGTCGATGACATCACTCCTGGATCACACCGCGCGTCCGCGAATCCAGCCTTGGCTGCGTGGATGGGAAGAAGAGGTAGAGCCGCAAACAGCGGTGCTATGGCGGTGCCTTTTGCCGACCCCTTCGAACACTGAAATGACAGCCGACACGAAGGCTCAGCTTGCTGCGTTCTTTGAAGCAGCCCCTCCCCACATCAGCGAAATGCTGGAAGCCCCGTCGGCAACGGTAGTCGCGTGGTTGAAAAAGCGGGCTGAATCCTTGGCAAAGACGGCAAAGGGTGAAAGCGCCCCACTTCGGCCAAACGACATTTGTGCGGTGGTTCTCGCACGGGATGGCGAATTGCGGGGAGACCCGCTCCGCCTCGCTGATCTGCAATTTTCCCGGGACGATGCGAAAGCAATGAAACGGAAGGAGGCGGACCTGCAATACACGCTCTCCGACGCGGTGTTGATCCTCGACGCCCGTTTTGCCGGGCTGAATCCCACGGGTCTGCTGGACGAAGCGTGGAGCGAGCCGCCAGAAACGCTGGATGGCCCTTCGGAATGGTTGGGATCAACGGATGGAAAGCCAGCGATCCGATTCAGGATTCGCAAGGTCGAAGCCGGAAGCGAACGGGCCGTCAACGATCCCAACTGGCGAGCGAGGTTTACCTGTCCGTTCGAACGTTCATTGGAGGGAGAAGCGCAGAGCTTCCTCATCGTCGAAAAGTGGCGGGCCACGATTGAATCCGCAGACGATGCGACGGCTCCGACCGAACAAGGCTTGGATGAACACCAACGACTCACCGAACGAAAGGCAGGTCTCATCGCGCAACAGCTTGGTCTCCCTCCGACATACGAAAAGATGCTCACGGTCGCGGCGCGTCTGCATGACGAGGGCAAGCGTCACGAACAATGGCAGAATGCCTTCAACGCCCCGACCGACGGACGACCTTACGCAAAGACGAAGGGTCCAATCAACCAGGCGATCCTGGGCGGCTTCCGACACGAATTTGCATCGCTCGCCGCTATCTCCGCCGACGACGCATTCAAGGAGCTCGATGGAGAACTGCAAGAGCTCGCTCTCCATCTCGTCGCAGCCCATCACGGCTTTGGCAGGCCGCTGATCACCACACGCGGTTATCCCGACTCGCCGCCATCGGTGCTGGCGTCACGCGCCCGCATCGTCGCGGAGCGTTTTGTGCGGTTACAGCGGCAGTGGGGTCCATGGGGACTTGCGTGGTGGGAATCGCTGCTTCGCGCCGCGGATCACCAGGCCTCAGGCGAAGTCGCCCCGACAACCCAGCAACCCTCGACAACACCCGACAATGGCTGAAGCGACCATCCCTGTGGATCTGTTCAACCCCGGCCAAGTCTTCGCCTGTCTGGGCTTCCTCGAAGCTGCCGAGATTTTGCTGGGCAATGCCCGAGGTGGTTTTGATTGGAGTGACGAATCCGATGTCCGTTTCGTGTTCTCAGCATCCGGGGACAAATGTCCGGCTCAAACTACGATCCAGTTTCTCTACAACGCGGAAATTTGCTCAGTGGCAGCGCCGGGCTCAGATGTGAGGACCGAAGGATGGGATGTTCCCACACGCCGACTTTCTTCCGCGGAGCAGGAGTTCCCTTTTCCCGCACCGGAGAAACCCGCCACCCTTCCCGCCGTCCTCACGCATGGCGGCAAAGAAATCACGATCCACCATTGGGGCGAAGCCTCGTCGAAGACGGGCCTCGACAACTCCAAGTTCTGGGCTGGTTCGGGAGGTTATCCGGGCGCAGCATTGGCCAAGGACGCTTTAGAACTGATTAGAAAACAACCCGTGGAGACTTTTTACGCCGACCCGTTCAACGTCTCTGCGCCCCAGAGCAGTAGCTTCCGTTTCGATTGGCGGAGGGACTATGTTCCACTCGAAATCGGATTCTCATTGAATGCGCATTTGACGGGCCGATTCGTCACGGTCGGATTCCCGCTCGTGGAGGTGTTGGCCGCCATTGGATTGACCAATGCCCGCCCCAAGCGTCCCGATCGGTCATCCAAGCTGCAATATCACTACGGAGCCGTCTCGCTCGATGAAGGCCGCGGCCTCGATCCCGTCTTCGTCAGGGCGGCGCTGGGGACCGCACCCCTGCCTTTCGACCTGCGCATTTTCCGCATGAAGCTGGATTGGCCAGGTCAGGAAAACCAAGCCCGCTGCATCACCACGGTGGAGGAAATCACCAGTCAAACCCAAAACAAACCCACAACGAACACATCCCTATGAGCACTACTACACTCGAAACCTTAGAACAGTGGGCCACCAGTCCTGATGGCCCAGTCGCACTTCGCCTGAAGCAGAAACTCACTTCCATTGAGTGCGTCGAAAAAGGCGATCCTTGTATCCTTTATCCACCCACCTATGCGGACATCGGTTACAACATCGACCCTCTCGCAAACGGCAAGAAGGTCGCGCTGGTCGATAGCGTGGGCTCTCAAGCGAACCGAATGGAGCCGGGGTTCAAATCAACGGATGCGGATCGGTCGAAATGGCTGGTCCCACAAATCCAGATTGCGCTTGGGAAGACGGATGACGCACCGCGATTGTCGCTACTGGATTTGGCTCACCGTGGCGCAGATGCGGTCGTCCAGTCTTCGGGAGAGCTTGCGAAGGCGATTCGCGAAGCATTTGCCACGCTGCGTAAGACCGGGGACGCGGGACCACTTTGCGCGATTGCCCCGACCTCACTGGTTTTCGGTGTCTGGGACTCCCGGGGCGGTTCATCAGAAAAGCGACCACGCCTTATTCGCTCCATCATCCGGGCTTGGGATGTCGAGGTGCTCCATGCAGCGGCTCAGTTCAACTCGGTGTGGAAGGAGTTGGATGAAACTCAGCAAAATGCCTTAAAAGCAGAAGCAAAGAAGCAGGGCAAAAAGCTGTCAGTCAAAGGCTTCGCGGATGCCCCCGCCACATTTCGTAAAGTCGGCACCGGAGCCGCAGCGCACATGAAAGAGTATACGAAGGAGGGGAGTCCCAATCCGGAGCGACGAGTGCTAGGCGGCGTTTTGGTCAACGGTTTCATTGAACGTGACGTGACGATCAATCTGGTTGCCCTGCGTGGCCTCCAGGCTGCAGATGACCCGGAAACGAAAGCGCTCAAAAAGTATCTGCTGGGACTCGCTCTGACCGCCGCGACTGCTGATCTGGATCTCTTTCTTCGCGAAGGATGCCATCTTCGATACACAGGCGATGATCAGTGGTATTCCGTGCCACGCCGCGGGGACGCGGTTGCCATAGACCTCACAAGCGACAAAGCCAAGGCAGCCATCGCAACACTTGCTTCCAACGGCGCAGATCACTTCCGACCGAAGTGGCCAAAGATCACGGAATATATCTTCGACATCGCTGAAGCGAAAAAGCTGCTCGCCGCCAAAGAGGAAGAGGAAGCCGCTCCCGAATAGATATGACCACGTTCCTCGTGCTCTCAATACGGCTGCACGATGGCCGGTATCATGGAGCTGGAAACTGGCCGCCCGCGCCTGCCCGGCTTTTCCAAGCCCTGATTGCTGGTTCCGGAATTGGCGGCCCTCTGCCTCCCGAGCATCTCGATGCCTTGGAATGGATGGAGACGACCTGCGCGGCGCCGATCATCGCGGCACCGAAGGCACTGACCGGTCAGTCGGTCGGCAATTTCGTTCCGAATAACGACCTTGATGCAAAAGGTGGCGATCCACGGAACATCGGCGGGATTCGCACGAAGAAGCAAATCCGGCCACGGATTTTCGACGCGGAAACACACTTCCATTACGCTTGGGAAATTCCAGCCGGCGAGGAGTCATCCGGGCACTTGGTGGTGCTGCAAAAACTTGCTGACCGCATCTATCAGTTGGGCCGAGGCGTTGACTTCGCGTGGGCGACTGCGGAACTGATGAGCGAAGAAAAACTCGAGGTGCTCCTGAGCGGCTACGCAGGGACCGTTCACCGCCCCACTCCGCGCGGCTCCAATGGATTGGCACTGGCCTGCCCGGTAAAGGGCTCGCTCTCTAGCCTGGAGCGTCGCTATGCCGCGAATGCAGATCGCTTTGAACTGATTCAAGCCGGCAGGGTCTTTTCGCAAAGCTTCCGGCAACAGCCCAAAGCGCGATTTAACCTTGTGGCCTACGACAGTCCTCCGGCACGACGTGTCTTCGATCTCCGCGAAACTGAGGCCCCGGACCGCTTCTCTCCCTGGCCGCTGCACAGAGTCTATCAATTGGTGAAACTCAGCCGCGACCTCGCCGCCCAAAAACTGACGACCGCGTTCCCAACGCAAGAGGCGGATATACAGCGGTGGATCATCGGGCGACGGGCGGATGGCTCGAATGGAGGTTCACCAACGGAGCGCATTCGGCTCATCCCAATTCCATCCATCGGCCATGAACACGCCGACATGCAGGTCAGGCGGTTGTTGATCGAGATTCCCGGCGCGTGTCCGTTTACCCCCGATGATGTTTTCTGGGCTTTCAGCGGACTGACAATCGAGCCCGACGAAGGAGGACCGCTCCTCGTCGCCTCGAATGGGCCGGATGTGCTGAAATATTACTCTGCTGAAAAGGGAGCTACGGTTTGGCGCAGCGTTACACCCGTCGTAGTGCCGGACTCCGCGGCCCGGCGGCGCATCGAACCTTCCCGGCGCATCGCGGAAGCCAAACCTGCTTCCGAAAAACTGGCAGAACAAAACCGCGCCGCCCGTGCCATCGCAACCGCTCTGCGTCATGCTGAAGTCCGCAACTCCGTCGTGCAAATCGCGGTGCAGCGAGAGCCTTTTCAAGGGAGCGGAGAACGCGTGGAGTCTTTCGCCGAAGAGAGCCGTTTCGCAAAGGAACGATTGTGGCATGTCGAAATTACTTTCGCCGAACCATACTCAGGCCCGCTGATCGTGGGAGATGGTCGCTTCGCTGGGCTCGGTATCATGGTGCCGATCCGCTGAGATGCGAACCTTGCCGATGAAGTGCCTGGCTTCGTCGCTGTCACCCCGCTTAGCGCCGACGCAATGGATGCAATTCGCCCTCGGCAGCCGCATCCCGATTTACGAAAGCTCGACCGTCACCGTGACGCAGCGATTTCGTGGCAGTGTCATCCGAAGCTTCGTCTTCGCCGCGACCAATGGCGCGACGAGCGAACTTAAAAAAGCTCCGCGCGAAGTGCGCGAGCGAGCCGCGCTCCTCGCCGGCAAAGACGCCGACGGCCAGGCGCTGACCAACCACGAACATCCATTTTATTTCCTGCACTTCGATGGAGACCACGCCTCCCGGCTCTGCGTGTGGCGCGAGCAGCCGTTCAACCACGAAGAACAAACCGCCATGCTCAAAGCCGCCGAGCAACAAATCGTGCTGACCTACAAAAAGTCCTCGTGGACGGCCAATCTGATCCCGCTCGACCGTCTCGTTCCCCTCCCTCCCGCCGCTGGCGAACCACCCGCACTCGTGTGGGAAAGCCTCACATCCTACGTCCCTCCCCGTCACGTCCACGACCGCCGCGGAAAGGAAAAGCCGGGCGAATCTGTCGTCGATCAAATCACTGCCGAACTCGACCGGCGTAACTACGGTCCTGCCCGCGTCGAACTCATCGGCACACCAGCCAAGTGGGTGAAAGTCCATCAACCCGCTCGCTTCCGCGATGGTGCCACGAACGACGACAAACGCGGCTATCGAGTGAGGATCACTTTCACTCAGCCGCAAAAGGGGCCGGTTTCCCTCGGCCACTCCAGCCATTTCGGCCTCGGTCTCTACGTCCCTGCCGACGCGCTCCGTGGGGCACATTCAACTCATTATTACTCCGGCAAGAAAAAGTAGTGACATTTTCATGCTGCTGCGGCGTAACGAACGTGCTCAGCTTGGAAGTAGGCCGCGACCCGTGCCGGAGATTTGCTGAGCATCTGCATGTGACTTTTCAGGTTCTTCTCCAATGTTTGCTGATTCCTCGGTGAAGG
>JAYVPW010000126.1:0-5236 GCA_043777315.1 Spartobacteria bacterium
ACGAAAGAGGGGGAACGCCGCGCTCCATCTTCCTCACTTCGACGTTCGACGTTCGACGTTCGACGTTCGACGTTTGCCCCCTCTTCCCGCCATGCATTCCCACCGCGCCCACGACTATCCTTTCCTCATCCGCCGCTGGCGCGCGCTCGCCCGCGCCGCGGGTTTGCGGATGGAAATGCTCGCCGATGACGCCGGCGCGCGCGTCCATTTTCTCCAGAGCCCATCGCTCGCGAAGCAAGGCGGCATCTACCTCTCCGCGGGAATCCACGGCGACGAACCGGCTTCCACCGAAGCGCTCATTTCATGGGCCGAGCAAAACGCCGCGCGTCTCCGCTCGCTCCCGCTGCTCCTTTTTCCGTGCCTCAATCCGTGGGGTCTCACGAACAACACGCGCGTCGATGCGCACGGCGCGGACCTCAACCGCCTCTTCCATCTCGACACCTCGCCCGTCGTCGCCGCGCTCAAAAAACTGATCGCCCCGTATCGCTTCGACCTCGCGCTCATGCTCCACGAGGACTTCGACGCGCAGGGCCTCTACCTCTACGAAATCCAGCACGCAAAAACGTTCTGGGGCGAAGCGCTCCTCGCCGCCGCCCGCCCGATCATCCCGATCGAAAGCCGCGCAAAAATCGACGGTCGCGCTGCCGCCGCGGGCCTCATCCGCCGCCGCATCCGCACCGGCATGTTCGAAAAAATAGGCTATCCCGAAGCCATCTGGCTCCACCTCCACCACGCCGCCCGCTCGCTCACTTTGGAGACGCCGTCCGAGTTCGCCCTCGATCAGCGCGTCGCCGCACAAGTCGCGGTCATCGACGAATGCGTGCGGCGGGTCAGTTGATCAAACCGACGGACTCACGGCGCGGGGAGTTTTTTGAAAGGTGCGGCGTAAATGTCGGGGAAGAACTTGGCGTCGTCGGCGGTGGCGAGGAAGGCGTTGAGGGCTTCGGGGGTGTCGTGGAGCTCGACGCTCTTCACTTCGCCGGTGGTGGCGACGTGCTCGACTTTGCCTTTGAGTTTGCCGGCGTCGATGGCTTCGGCGACGGCTTTCATCGCGATGAGGCGGAGGACGAGTTCGCCTTTTTCGGTGAATTCGTAGCGGGCGAAAGTGTAGCTCTCGCTGTCGGGCTTTTCGCGGTCGAAGCGTTTGCCGACGATGTTCATGTAGGTCCGTTCGCCGATCTTCGTCGGGAACATGGTGTAGCCGGTGACGTCGAGGCCGGTCTCTTTTTCGTGGATGACTTGGGAGAGATCGGTCCAGTGCTCGTCGTGCTGGCGGAAGTGGATGTAGGCGGTGTCGCCGTCTTTTTTCACGGCCCAGACGCCGTCGAGGCGCTCGTCGATTTTCGAGGAATCGGGAAGGGAAAGTGGGAATTCGGACTCGACGACGCAGGAGGTGAGGAGCGCGGCGAGGCCGATGAACAGTAGGCTGCGGAGGAACGCGGGGAGTTTCATGGACGAGGTTTTATGAGCCACGGAAGAACACGAATTTCACGGAATGGGAATTGAAGATTCTTCTTTTTCCGTGTCCGTCCGTGTTCTTCCGTGGCTGAAATCTTAGTTGTGCCGACTCTCGGTTCGCCATCGGAAGCGAGTTCCACTCGCAGCCCGGCGACGGTCACTGACTGATCACAGCAGCTCGGGATAATGCGCCTGCGCGACGGCTTCGCATTTCGCCAAAATGGCGGTGGCGGTGTCGTCGTGTTTGATGTCGTCGATGAGCTGGAGGCAGGCGGCAATGTCGAGGGCTTGGACGGCGCGTTTCACGCGGGGGACGAGGGCGGCGCCGGTGCTGAGTTCATCGACGCCGAGGCCGAGGAGGAGCGGAGTGAGGCAGATGTCGCCGGCCATTTCGCCGCAGACGCCGACCCACAAACTGTGCGCGTGGCCGGCATCGACGACCATGCGGATGAGGCGGATGATCGCGGGGTGCGTCGGCTCGTAAAGGTGGCTGATGCGCTCGTTCAGGCGATCGACGGCGATCGAATATTGGATGAGGTCATTGGTCCCGATGCTGAAGAAATCGCACTCGCGGGCGAGGATGTCGGCGGAGATGGCGGCGCTGGGAATTTCGATCATCGCGCCGACTTCCATCTTCTCGTCGAAGGGGATGTTTTCGGCGCGCAGCTCGGCGCGGCATTCCTCGAGGACCTTGTTGGCCCGGCGCAGTTCGTCCACGCCGGAGATCATCGGATACATCATCTTCACGTTGCCGGCGGCGCTGGCGCGGAGGATGGCGCGGAGCTGCACTTTGAAGACATCGACGCGCTCGAGGCAGAACCGAATCGCGCGCCAGCCGAGAAAGGGATTGAGCTCCTCGGGCAGGTTCAGCGCGCTCATGAATTTGTCTCCGCCGAGGTCGAGCGTGCGGATGATGACGCTGTGCGGGACCACGTCGTCGGCGACTTTCCGGTAGGCTTGGTATTGGTCTTCCTCGCTCGGGAGTTCGGTGCGGTTGAGGTAGAAAAACTCGGTGCGGTAAAGCCCGACGCCTTCAGCGCCGCCCATGTGGACTTGCGGGACATCCTCGGGCATCTCGATGTTTGCGGAGAGGATGACGTGCCGGCCGTCGAGCGTGGTGGAACGGGTCTCGCGGAGGTCGGTGAGCTTCTCCTCGACGGCGGTTTTTTTGATCTCGAGCTCGCCGTATTCCCAGAGCGTCTGGTCGCTGGGATTGACGATGACGAGGCCGTTGTAGCCATCGAGGAGAATGTGGTCGCCGCTCGCGAGCTGCACGCTGGCGTCGTGCAGTCCGACGACGGCGGGGATGTTCAGCGACCGCGCCATGATGGCGGTGTGCGAGGTCTTGCTGCCGACATCGGTGGCGAAGCCGAGGACGAGCGCGCGGTTGAGCTGCGCTGTGTCGGAGGGCGTCAGGTTGTGCGCGATGACGATGTACGGGGTCGTGAGCGCGGAGAGGTCGCGCCCGCGTTTGCCCATCAAATTGTGGATGACGCGACGCGTGACGTCGTGGATGTCGAGCGCGCGTTCGCGAAGGTACGGGTCGTCGATTTCGCTCAGCGTTTTCGCGTAACGCCCGGCGACGTTCCCGAAGATGTGCTCGATGTTGAAAAGGTCGCGCGTGAGGGTGCGCAGGACTTCGTCGATCAGCGTGCGGTCTTCGACGACGAGGAGATGCGCGTCGAAGATGCTGGCGTCTTTCGCGCCGATGGAGACGGCGATGCGCTCCTGCATCTCGAGGATTTGCCCGCGGGTCGCGAGCAGGGCGGCTTCGAAGCGCGCGATTTCGAGCGGGATTTCCGACGCCTCGATGCGCCGGGTCTCGGGCACTTCATCATCGGTGCGATAGACGAAGACGGTCCCGCGCGCGATCCCCGGCGAGACTCCGACGCCGTGAAAACGCTTCTCCGATTGCGGCGATGCGGCTTCGTCACTCATGTGATCCGAGGCTCGCGCTCGGGGCACGGGATCCTTTTTAGCCACGGAACCACACGGATTTTCACGGAATGGAGTTCACGGGATTCATCTTCCGTGGCCCTTCCGTGTTTTTCCGTGGCTGAAATCCCGCGACCTGCGCTGCGATCAGTCCTCATCGAATTTCCTCTCCACGATCGCCTCGATTTCGCTCATCGCCTTCTCCGCATCTGAACCTTCGCAGGTGATCCGCAGCTTCGACCCGAGCCCCGCGGCGAGCATCATCAGGCCCATGATGCTCTTCCCATTCACCTGTTCGCCGTCCTTTTCCACGGAGATCTCCGCTTTGAATCGGCTGCACGTTTTCACGAACATCGCCGAGGGTCGCGCGTGCAGCCCGAGACGGTTTTGCACGGTGAGTTCCTTGCAAATTTTCGCGGGTGTGGAGGGGTCTGGTTTGCGGCTGAGGAAGCCCATTTAGTCTTTCTTCTGCATGATGTTGAGCAGCTTCTGGTTGAACTCCATCGCGCTGTTCTGGCCCATGCTCTTCAGCTTCTGGTCCAGCGCAGCCACCTCGATGAGCCGGGCCAGATCGCGGCCCGTGCGCACCGGGATCGTGATGTGGGGGATCAAAATCTCGATGATTTCGTAATACTGCTGATCGAGGCCGGTTCTATCGGCTTCCTCGAGCTCCTGCCAGTCTTTTAGCGTCACGACGAGGTCGAGCCGCTTTTCCATCCGCACGCTGCCGATGCCGAAGATCGACATGACATTGATGATGCCGATGCCGCGGACTTCCATGTGGTGCCGCGTGAGGTCGGGCGAAGTGCCGACGAGCTCGCGGCCTTCCAGCGCGCGGAAACGCGTCATGTCGTCGCTGACGAGGCTGTGCCCCCGCTCCAGCAGGCCGAGGACGCACTCGCTTTTCCCGATGCCGCTGGAGCCGCGGATGAGCGTGCCGACGCCGAGAATATCGACCATCGAGCCGTACTCGCTCTTCATCGGCGCGAAGTCGAACTCGAGCACGAGCGTCGCGGCGTTGATGTATTTCATCGTCACCATCGGCGTGCGAAAAACGGCGATCCCCGCGCTTTCCGCCTCCTCCAAAAGTGCGGCCGGCGGCTTCGATCCGCGCGAGACGATGATGCACGGGATCGGGCAGGCGCACAGGTCGCGGCAGCGCACGCGGACCTCGGCGGCGGGCAGGCTTTTCAGGTAGGAAAGTTCGGCGCTGCCGAGAATCTGAATGCGCTTCTCGGCGAAGTAATTGTAGAACCCGGAAAGCGCGAGGCCGGGGCGGTTGATGGTCGGCTCGCGGATGCGCCGGTCGAAGCCAACGGGCGAACCGAGGAGCTTCATTTCCAGCGACTCGGAGTGGCGGGTGTAGAATTCGCCGACGGTGATGGTGGGGTGTTTGGCCTCGGGCGCGATCATCGTCGGTGCGAGGAGTGTAGGAAGGCGCCGCCGGAATGAAAAGGTCGGGCGTGGGAAAACGTGCGGAGAGGGATCGAGGACGAGGAGGAGGAGCGAAGTGGATTTTCCCCAGCCTCACGCTCCAGCCGTATGCCTCGACCTACGTTTTTTGCTCGCCGATCAATTTGGGCCCGCCAAATCTGCGCCTCCACCTCGGTCCGTAGCGCGACTCGGCTTTCCGGAAAACGTCGCGCGTGACGGGACCCATATCGTCGTCATCCTGAGCGCAGCGCCAGCGGAGTCGAAGGACCGCTTACTTCTCCCCCCCATTGCGCGCGTGTCCGAGTGGGAAAAGTAATACCATCTCTGGGAAATAACCGGACATCGGGCGGCTCCCGTGTCGGCCCGGCAGGGCCAGTGGAAATTAGCCGGTGGCGTGAGCCACCGGTAT
>JAYVPW010000127.1:0-5217 GCA_043777315.1 Spartobacteria bacterium
GCGGTCTGCTTGAGCTTCCACTGCTTCACGAGCACGCCAAAAACATCGGACAGCGACTCATTCAACGCGCCCGACTGCCCTTGGTAAACCAGCCCGGCCTCGAACTGCGTGACGCCGTGCGTGAGTTCGTGGCCGATGACATCGAGGCACTTCGTGAAGCGGTCGAAAATCTCGCCGTCGCCGTCGCCATAGACCATCTGCTCGCCGTTCCAAAAGGCATTGTCGAAGGGTTCGCGCGGGTCTTCGCGATAGTGAACCGTCGAGTCGAGGCGCATGCCTTTGTCATCCACGGAGGTGCGGCCAAAGACGGTTTTGTAAAAATCGTACACCGCGCCCGAGTAGTCGTAAGCCTCGGTCACGAAAGTGTCCTTGGTTTTCTTCCCGCCCTCCCCGCGCACGAGTTTGCCGGGCAGTACGGGCTTTTGTTTCGCATCGTAAATGGTGCGCCGCTTTTCGCCCGTCGGCGTGGAAAGCGCGACCGCGCCGAGACTCGCGAGCATCTCGCGATGTCCGCGCAATCGCTCGCTTTGCAGCATCGTGCCCAGCGCCCGGCGGCGCTGGCGCGGCGTGCCGTTTTCCGCGAGCTTTTTGAGCATGTGCGCGGGGATGATGGTGCAGCACGGGCAGCCGATGAAGGCACGGCGCTGTAGATTCAGACGGTTGGTTTTCATACGCTTTTAGATTCCTCAGTTGGCGATTTCTATTTTCCGCTCCACCGGCACCATGCCGAGGGAACAGCGCCAGCCCTACACGGGCGCACCGGCCTTTGGCGAGCCGGTTATTTTGCCGCGGAGAACCCTGCCTACGGGGCCGGCAGAATCGGCGTCTCCCAGCCCGCGAGGTCTTCCGGCTTCACATGCGGCGCGCGTTTGTTCGTGCCCATCCACGTCGGGCGGAAGGGGCCGACGAAGCTGATGTCGGCGGCGGGTTTGATCGCGGCTTCGAGGCCCGCGGCCCAAAAGCACGCGTTCACCAGCATCCGCCGGAAGCCGTCATTCACGAGGTCGCCGGACGCGCCATAGGTGCTGCAAAAGACGCGGCCCTCTTTGCCCGACTCGCTCTTGTAAGTGCGCACCCACGCGCCCGGCATCGGCTTCTTCGTTTCATCCGCGGGCGAATCGGGTGTCATGCCGGTGAGCGGCTGAGCCATCGCCAGCACCTCGCTGCCTTCGATGGGATTCGCGTTGTAAGCGCCAATCTCGGCCCACATTTCTTTCACCCCGATGAGCACCGGATGGCCCGCCTTGCCCGGCACGATGTCGAGCCGCGTGCTCGACTTGTGATTCGGCCCGTAGTGCCCCACCCACGTCTCGCCGAGAATCTGCCGCCCAAACCCGCTCTTGAACTCATCGCCCTTGTAGCCGTGATCGTATTTCGCAAACGGACTGTCCGCCGGAATCTTGAAAGCATGCGTCGCCGTGCGCAGACCGATCACCGGGCCGCCGCGATGCAAATAATCCACGATGGGCTGCATCTGCTCGGCGGGCAGGTTTTGAAAACGCGTAAAAATGACCATGAGATCGGCCGTCTTCAGCGCGTCCGTGCCGGGAATGTTCGACTCCCCCGGCTTGATCTCGCCGGTCTTTGCATCCAGGCCAAAAAGCACCGTGCATTTGAAGCCATGATGCTTCGCCAAAATGCGCGCGAGCGCCGGCAGCGCCTCCTCGGATTTGTATTCAGGATCGCTGGCGATGAAGACCACCTGCCTGCCCTTGCCAGGGCCTGCGGTGCCCTCGTAGGTGAGTGCAGCGGCGTTCGCGAAAGTGGCGAGGCAGAGCGTAGTGACGGCGGTCAGGAGATGTTTCATGGGTGATGGGGATCGTTGGATTTGGTGTAGTCAAAAAATGCGGCGGTTGTCTATTTCACGGCGCGGTGCGCAGCAGCTCGAGGCGGTCGAAGAATGCCGTGCCGCCCATCGCCGTCGGCGCGAGGCCAGTGAGCGTGAACGCGCCCATGTCCTTCCACAGATCGAGCGTGACGACGGTCCACTCGGCGGGCGCGTTGGCGGACGTTTGCGTGGCGCTCCACTTGCTGGTGTTCCGCCCGGCGAAGTAGCGGCCATGCGGGTCGGCGGGCTGCGGCCATTGGCCGGCGCGGGCGAGTTCGAGCATCACACCGTCGCCGTTCGGCGTGCGCCACGCGAGGCGGAGCCAGCGGTATTCGCCGGGCGCGCCCGGCGTTTCCACGATGCGATACGCCCAACCGGGGAGCCGCGCGGAGAAGCGTTGCGGCGGCGTGATGGCGAGGCACGCCTTGCCCGCGAAAGCACCGGTCATCGCGAGCGTGGCAGTGCCGTCACCTTCATTGAGGCGCGCGGGGAAGTTCGGCTCTTCGTCGAAAAGAATCACGCGTCCGGGGTCGGGCGCGTGCAGCGTGGCGCGCAGCCAGCCGATGATGTCGGCGAGGTCGCGCGGCTGGAGCGCCTCGGCGAAGCCGGTGGTCATTAGCGAATCGGCGGTCTTCGTCACGCGCGCGATGTCCTTGTGCAGCACAGGGTACTCCGCACCGCCGGCCAGGAGGAGTGTGAGGCTGGTTGCCGCGTCGTTTTTCAAAATGCCCGCGACACTCGTGCCGTCGCGCAGCTCGACGAACGTGGTCTCATAGCCGGGGCGGATGTATTCGCCCGGCATGAGCACGTCGTGGACGATGGTTTCGTCCGCACGCTGAAACTCGCCCGCGAGGTCCGGCCCGACGACATTGCCCTCCGCACCGATGCGATGGCAGAGCGCGCATTGCTGGAGGAAGACCTGGTGCCCGTGCTCCGCATCGCGCGGCCCGGCGAGCGCGGCGATGAAACGCGCGATGGTCTCGTCGCTCGCGCGCGGCGGCAGCGGTGGCGCGGGCGGCGCGGGAGTTTTGGAAACGGGCGCGACGGGTTTTTTGTCGTGCGCGGCGATGCTGGCCTTGAGCGGCGCGAGGAGCGGCGCGCTGTTGCCGGGCACGCGCTCCAGCTCGGCGAGCATCTCCGCGCCGCGACCGTGGAGCGAGCTGAGCAGCGCGGGCGGCATCCAGCGCACATCGCCGTGCTCGCGTGCAAGCCGCGCCAGCGCGGCAAAGGCGCGCGGGTCGCTCGCTTCGCCGAGGCTCATCGCGAGCTGGAGCAGCACGCGCGGGTCGTCCTCGCGGTGCGCGCGGTCGAGCGCGCCGTCGAGCAGCGCGGCACCTTCCGGCTTCGCAAACCAGCGGTCGGCGAGCGCGAGCGATTGCGCTCGGACACCGGCATCGGCGTGCGCGAGGAAAGGGCGCACGTCGTCCGGCGTGAGCGCGCCGAGCACGTCGAGCGTGTGCAGCAGCGCGGCGGGTTCGCGCGCCTCCGCGAGCAGCGCGCGCAGTGCGGGAACCGCGTCCTTTTCTCCCCGCTCGATGAGCAGCCGTTGCGCAGTCTCGCGCCGCCACTGGCGCTCGCCCGCGACTTCATGCGCGAGAGCCGATGCACCGAGAAGGCTCATGTTTGCAGGCTCCGCGGGCGGGGCGTCGCGATGCGTGAGCCGCCAGATGCGCCCGCGGTCGTGGCCGTTGATGACGCCGTATTGCTGCTGGAGGAAGCGCGGGACGGCGGAGTAGTCCTCAATGATTTCGCGGTAGAAATCCACGACGACGAGCGAGCCGTCGGGCGCATGCGCGAGGTTCATCGGGTGAAACCACGGGTCGCTCGACGCGAGGAATTCGCTCCGCTCCTCGCCCGCCGCGCGCGTGAGTTTCACCGCGCCGTCGCGCTCCCGCGAGAGCAGCGCGCGATGCACGAGCCCGCCCGCCGGCTCGCAGACGAAGTATTGCCCGCGCAGCCCCGGCAGCGCGGCATCCTTGTAAATCAGCGGGCTGCACGCGGACGTGAACCAGCCTTCCGCCTCGCTCTCCGCCGCGCCGTAGCGGTCGCGGTAGTATTTGAAAAAGCCGGGGTCGTTCGCGCGTTTCGTGCGCCACGGATGCGGCGGCGCGACGGGGAAGCAGTGGCCGTCGCGCGTCGCGTCGGCGTCGAGCGAAGGCGTAGCGGCGTCGGGATTGCGCACGAGATAACGCCACGCGAGCGGCGCGACTTGGATGCCGGGCTTCGTCGTGTTGGTGACGAACTTTTCCCCGCTCTCGGTGAAAGCGAAGCCGATGGTGTTCGCCCCGCCCGTCACCGGCTCGATGGCCGTGCCGTCCGCGCGGATGCGGAAGTCCGTGTTGCCGAGCGGCACCGGGGCGGCGAGGTGCGGCCCCGTGATGCGCCCGCCGCCGTGCCCACGCCCGAAATAAATCCAGCCGTCGCCGCCCCACTGCGGCGCATTCACCCCACGCTCCAGCGCGCCCGTGCCGAAGCCCGTGAACAGCGTCTCGCGCCGCCCGCCTTCCGCGAGCCACACGATGTCGGGCGCGCACGCCACGATCACGCCCCCGCGCGCCGCGACGATGCCATAGCACGGCGGCAGATTTTCCGCCCACACCTCCGCCACATTCATGCGCCCGTCGCCATCGGTATCGCGCAACATTTTCACGGTGCCAAACGTCCCCACTTTCGCCCGCTCCTTCGCCACCTCGCTCGCGCCGATGCGCCGCACGACGGTGTCGAGCACGCCCGTCTTGTTCAGCTCCTCGATGTCGAATTGCCCCTCGAGATTGTAACCGTGCAGCTCGCACACAAACATCCGCCCGCGCTCATCCCAGCACACTCCGCTCGCCTCGTGGATGAGCGGCTCGCTTGCGATCAACTCCACGCGAAACCCCTCCGGCACACGGAAGCATTTTGCACTTTCCTCCGGCGAACGCGGCGGCGGTGCATCGTCCGGCTTCGGGATTTCGGCATACGCGGAAAAGGCGAGAGAGAGCGCCGCGAACGAGACAGCGATCCGCGGCAGAGTATGCCGATCCATTAGCGGAAGCTTTTCACCGCAAACGAGCGAATAGCTTTCGGGATGAGCGATGCGTTTAGCGGGCATGACGGGGGGCTGGAGGAAGCGAGTTTGCAGAGAATGGGATTGCCCGCAAATGGTATCGAGAGCGCGGCTCGGCAGATCGTCGTTGACGGTCAGACGGCTGCCTTCATCGTCCCGGCATGCCAAATCGCCGCGCTCCACTCGCCGCTTTCCTTTTGCTGGCCTGCCTCGGCGGGCCGCTGCGCGCGGCAGCGGGCGACGCGGAGTTTTTCGACCAAAGCATCCGTCCGCTGCTCAAGGAATACTGCCTCAAGTGCCACTCGACCGAGGAGCAGAAGGGCGATTTGGATTTGGAAGTTTT
>JAYVPW010000128.1:0-20237 GCA_043777315.1 Spartobacteria bacterium
AACGGATCAAGCTCAGCGACTGGCGCTGACGGAAAGGGTGGCTCGTAATATGGACGCATCAACAGGCACGTCGGGTGGCGCGAGCGACAGCAAGCGCCAGTTCGCTGGAGCGCATGGTTGTATTCCGACCGTTGAAAATACTCAGCGCGTCGGATCGGGAGTCCTTGGGGCGGGCGGAGCTTCCTTCGAGGCCGAAGGCGTGACTCTGCATCTCGGCGACTCGCGCACCATGAAACTCGATGCCGACGCCATCGTGAGTGATCCGCCCTACGGAATGGAATGGGAGGGGAACCAGCGATTCAGCGGCGGCGCAACGCGCCGAGGAAAAGGCACGCGCCACGCAATGATTGCTGGCGACAACGAACCATTCGACCCTCGCCCGTGGCTGTGGCCGAAAAAGCCCGTGGTGCTGTGGGGCGCAAATCACTTTTGGGGGCAGCTTCCGAGCGCCGCGGCGCTCGTGTGGCAGAAGCGAAATGAACACGCCCTCGGGACATTTCTTTCGGACGGAGAGCTTGCGTTTCTGAGCGTCGGCGTCGGCGTGTATATCTTCCCAAAGGTGTTCGCTGGTTCGAGCCGCGCAATCGAGGGCGGTGTCGGCGCATACGACGGGAGCCTGCACCCGAACCAAAAGCCGATTGCGCTGATGTGGTGGTCAATGGAGCGCGCGAAAATTCCAGTTGGCGCGACGGTCTGCGATCCTTTCATGGGCAGCGGCACGACTGCCATTGCTTGCATTCGGAGTGGTCGGAAATTCGTCGGCGTGGAAAAAGACCCGGTGCATTTCGCCACCGCTTGCGCGCGGGTTCGCGCAGAACTCGCGCAGGGCACTCTTTCCTTGGGCGGCGGGGGTGCGGAGCTTCCGGCGAAACCGTCTGCGGCAGAAAAGGAATACAACAGATGATTATCCCGCCCAAAACCCCCACCTAGCATGACAAAAGCCGAACTCACCCTGAAGGTCCGCACCCTCTGCCGCACCCGGCACCTCAGCCTGCGCACGGAGGAGGCTTACACCGGGCACGTCGCGCGGTTCTTTGATTTCTCGCGCCGTTGCCGCGACAAGCCCGCCGGCGAACGCGCCCGGCTCTGGCTCGAGGAAATGGCCCCGCGGGTCAGCGCCAGCACACAAGCCCAGGCACTCAACGCCCTCGGATTCCTCTTCAATCAAGTCCTCGAAACGCCCGTCGTCTTCGGCAAGTGGGCTCAGGCCCAGCGACCGCGGCACCTTCCGGTTTGGCTCACCCGGGAGGAAATTGCGGGCCTCTTCGCCCATCTCCGCGGCACGCCACTCCTCATGGCCCAGCTCTGCTACGGCTCCGGCCTGCGGCTCATGGAGTGCATGCGTCTGCGCGTGAAGGATGTCGATCTCAGCCAGCCCGTCCTGGTCATCCGCGGCGGGAAGGGCGACAAGGATCGTGTTACCTGCCTGCCCGTCACCCTCGCCGAGATCCTCCGCGACCGGATCGCCCGGCTCCGTCCGCTCTGGCACAGCGACCGCACTCGACGTCTCCCCGGCGTCCAGCTCCCCGACACGCTCGAAGCTAAATATCCCAAGGCCGGCGAAGAATGGCCGTGGCAATGGCTCTTCCCTGCGCGCCAACTCTCCACCGATCCGCGCACCGGCCTCGTCCGCCGGCATCATCTCCACGAAAGCACCCTGCAAAAGTCGATCAAACTCGCCGCCCAGCGTGCCGGCCTGGCCAAGCGCGTCACCGTCCACACCCTCCGGCACAGCTTTGCCACACATCTCCTCGAAAGCGGCTGCGACATTGAGCGCGTCCGCGAGCTCCTCGGCCATACCGATATCCGCACCACGGCAATCTACCTCCATTGCCTCCCGCAATTCGCCGCCAGCGTCACCAGCCCGCTCGACCAGGGCCGCGGTAATATCGTCCCCTTTCAGCCCGCCCGCATCAGCGCCAGCGGCCGGAGCGGCACGAGCAATTTCGCGTAGTGCTTCCGGCACGTCTCCTCCTTGTTGCGGAGGAACTCCGCCGCCGCGCTCAGCGAATGCTCCCGCGTGTAAACCTCGCTCCCGGCCTGCTTCCGCAGCTCGTGCATTCCCTTCTCCCGGTCCGGGAGCCATTGCCGCAGCCACGCATTCGCGTCCCGATACACCGCGTCGAAGCGCCCCGTCTTCGTCGGCGCCGGTAGAATCCAGAGGCTCGTCCGGTCCCCGTGCGCCTGCAGAAGCGCGTGCAAATCCTCCCCGATCGTCACCCGCCCTTCGCTCCCTTTCGGGTCGTAATACGCCCGCCGGATGATCTCCATCCGCCACCCTTCCGGCCACCGCGTCAGCCATTCCCAGCGCGCGTTCACGATCTCGATGTCCCGCATCCCGACGTAACGCGCCAGGATGTAGGCGAGGAAAATATCCGGCCGGGCCGGGCAAAGCCGCCGCTCCTCCGCCGTCACACCGTCTCCCAGCACACGACCCGCGTCCGGCTGCAATAGCGCCCACGCCGCCGCATCGATCTCTCCCAGCATCGCCGGAGCGATCGGCACAAACGACACATCGCGATCATCCTTGAACCGCGTCACCCCGAGAAACCCCGTCAAATCCGGCAGCTTCAACTTCCGGTCCTGGTAAAGCTCCAGCGCCGCCTTGGAAAACAGCGACCGCGCCTGCGCCAGCGTCGAATTCGTCGAGGTCCGCGCCCGCTCCTGCTCCCCCACCGTCCGCGCCTGGGCAAACCGCGCCTCCTTGTACTGCTGCAAAAGCTCCCGCGTCAGGATCGAGCTCCGCAACCCCTCCATCTTCGCCGCCTCCCCATGCACCGCCCGCACGATCGTCCGCAACATCGACACATTCGAGCCGATCGTCCGTGGCCGCACCTTGGTCCGCGCCGCGATCCCAGCCCGATAAGCCGCCACGATCTCCCCCACCGTCGCCACCTCCGCCTTCAGCTTGCTATCCGTCAGCTTCTGCCAATGCCCCGCCATCGCCGCCGCGACCTTGGCTTGGGCAACTTTCATCGCCGCCGCCCTGTCCGCGGTTCCCGTGGAGTGCATCACGCGCTTCCCTTGCCAGATAAAATCGACTGCGTAGAAGGGGGATCGATCCCCGTTCGGCATGATTCGCTTCCTCAGCTTGAAGGTTTTTCCTTGAAACACGCCCACGATCACTGCATTTGTCCGCCCGCTCGTTTCCTTGTTCTTTGAGTCATTCATGTCGGTGTCGGTGAAAGTCACGCTTTAGTGTCCCAGTATGTCACTGCCGGGGATTCGGTGTGATACTGCACGATACTACCGCACTGCAAAAGCGGAAAATTGCGTGAGTGTTCCAAATTCACAGAGAAAATCAGAGCGAGAAGCAGGAGAAAAGCCGCAGTTTCCAGAGTAAAGCACCCGTAGCTCAATTGGATAGAGCATCTGACTACGGAGCCGTTGCCGATACCGTCGGTCACTTTCACAAGTCGCTGCCTTTCAACATGTTGCGCCTTATCGTTCGGCTCTGTCGTAAATCGTTGATGCAGAGCATTTTAAGTATGGGCTGTGGTGATTCCTTAAAGGAACATCATTTTAGTGTCACAGATCTTGAGGCTCATCGTCGAGCGCTGCTTTGCGGCGAGCGACATACGGAGATGCCTCGCAGCTCATACCTTGATTGCGATTTTTGCAGTGAGGAAACGCGGCAATAATTTTCCGTTCGGTTTGATTCAGATCGCCTTCGGCGCAGGGGAGGAAGTAAAACGCATCGAACTCGATTTTTGAGGCCTCATGGGCGTAGAGCCGCCGCAATACTCGCGTGCTCTGGCCGACGTAGGTAACCTCATCCCCCTTGGTTAAGATATAGATGCCCGACTCGCGAACTTGGCGGATCACCATCAGCGTATCTCGGTAGGGGCGCAAAGCTGGCGGAAGCGAGACACTCTGCTCCAGCGCATAAAGAATTTCTTTGTCTGTCGAGCGGTCGCCAGCGAGGAGCTTTTGCATCAACTCGATAAACCGGCGGTGTAACTCCAGCTCGCTCATACTCGGAGCTTCGTTGGAATCGGCGCGTTTCTTGAGCCTTGTTGCCGCGAGTTTTCCCCAATGCCCGGACATTACTGCCGCGAGTTTCGCTTGTCCGATTCGCAACGCGGCCGGCTTATCCATAGTCCCCGTGGATTGCACGATCCTCTTTCCCTGCCACGTGAAGTCGACTGCCCAAAATGGCGAGCGATCACCGTTCGGCATGATCCGTTTCCGCAGCCTGAAAGCCCTTCCTTGATAACTTCCTACCACGGTGTCCGCTTGCTTTGGCTTCATTGTTTTGGGAACGGGATGATGACCCGAGCGCGGGTCGGTGGCGTCGCGGGGTGGAGCGGGAGGATGAGGCGGCGTCCGCTCGCGTGATAGCTGGCGAGCAGCGCCGTCACCGCGATCGCGTGGAGCCTCGCGACCGGAAGATCGAGCGCGGAGGCGACTTGCGCCAGCTCGGCGCGGAGCGGGCCATTCATCGTTCGTCCTCCATCCGCCGCGTCGGGAGGCGCAGTTTGAACGTCCAGTCGAGTTGCGTGAGCAGGTCGGTGACGCGGCGCGTCACGCATTCCGGCTGCTGCACGGGCAGGCGATGCATGGAGCGGTAGCTGTCTTCGATCCAATCAAGGCTCATCGAGCACATCGCGGCAAACTCGACCTCGGGAATGCCGGTGAGCGCCGCGCGCTCGATGCCCTCCCGGATGCTCGGCAACTCGAACGTGTAAACACTCGGCACCCTCACTCTCGGCGGCGGAGTGGCGCGCTTGGCTGGGGCAATCTTCTTGGGTTTTGGTTCTCGCATGAGATCGTTTATATCCCTCTCCGATGTCCATGCAAGAAATACTTGCATGGTTTGTGCAAAATAGGCGACTCAATGCGAATGAACTTTCCCGAAGCGCTGCGGCAATCCCTGACTCAGTTGATGTGGACGCAGACCAAGCTCGGCGTCGAAACCAACATTCCGCTTCAGCAGCTCAACAAATACGTGACGGGAAAGATCAGCGCGGGGCCGGAAGTCATTGAGCAGATTTGCGCGGCGCTTCCCGAGGCGCAGCGGGCCGCCGTGATCGTCGCCTACCTTCAAGATCGGGTGCCAGAATCCGGGATTGACTTGGTGAAGATTTCATCCTATGCGGGCAAAACCGGCAAGGCTCCGAAGCTCCCGACGACCCTCCCCGCGGACGTGCGCGAGGCGCTCGAATCTCTCGCGCACCACGCGAATATCGACCGGCAATTTGGGCGGCTTCTCGTTCTGCTCAACGACACCCTCTCGCGAACGGATTAGCGCTCGAATGTCTTGCTCTCGCGCTCGAGGGCCGCGCGAATTCCCTTCACCTGCTCAGAAGACAGATGGTTGTCGTCAGCGTTGCTGATTTGCTCCTCCGCGATCTTGTATTTCTGGTGCCACGAACTGAGCGCGCGGTAGCGGTCCTCCTGCGCCGGGTTGCGGTCCGCCTTCCCGAGCCCGCGGAGCATGGAGAATTCGCCGGCGAGCTGCTGCGCGTTGTTCGGCATCCCGAGCGCGACGCGTGCCGCCGCGGCCTTCTCGAGGCGTTCGCCTGCCTGCTGCGTTTCCTGAAAACCGTAGTCGGTGATCTTCACGAGCCCGCTCAACACCGGCGTCGAGGCGATCGTTTGCTCGAGCGTCGTGTTGGCGTGCGGGTCGTAGCTCATGAAGCTCTGGAGGCCGGTCTGCCCGTAGGTCCATGCAATCATCGGCTTCGCGCCGTCCCATCCGCCGGCAAGGAACTGCTTGTCGCTCAGCACGAAGCTGCCGCGGTAGCTGTCGATCGGGTTTTGCCCGGCCAGATAAGTCTTCCATCCGTCGGCGATCTTGAGTAGCGGGTTCAGGCCAGGCATGTCGCTCGCGCCCACACTGAGATTCTTGGTGAGTGCGTCGCCGATGCTGCTGGGAGGCTCGTTCGCGTTCATCTGCGCGATGTCGTCTCCGAAGATCCCGGCCCTCGCCGCAGCGATCCCGCCCGCGCGGAGCGTGTTGTAGAGGATCCCGCTCAGCACGCGATCGGTCGGGTCTTTCGGGATCGGAATGAAGGCAACCTTGCCCTTGGGGTCGAAGTCGCTCTTGCCGGTGTGGCCGAGCGGCAGGATGTCATAATTTGCCTTGTAGTGGCTCGAAACGCCGTCCATCAGCTTCTTCAAGCCGATCCCCAGCAACCCGAGCGAAGCCGCTACTTTCAGCACGGTCCAGATGCCCGACGTGGCGGCCCAGCGAAACCAGAAGCTCGCCGGGCTCTTGCCGGGCGCGTCCGGCCGGTCGCTGCGCTGATACCCCTTCAGCGCGAGCGTGGCGTCCGCGTGCCACCCTTTCATCCAGATATTCGTGAAAGGGAAAATCACCGCGGGCGTGGCGATCTTGTTCCCTTTCTTCGTCCAGTTCGGTGTGCCGACGTACGTCCGCACGTAATGCGCGGCGTCGCCGGGCGCCCAGCCAAGCCGGTTGGTGAGGATGTGGTAGGCAGAGACTTTGGGCAGCAGCTCGTTCATCCGGCCGGCCGTCTCGATGGCCTTCGCCAGCGGGATGATAATCTGCTTGACCAGCGGGATCTGGGTCCATGCGCGCGCCTGCGCCTGCGCCGGCAGGACGCCAAATTGCTCGAGCATCCGGTCAAACGTGCTCGCCGGCTTTCCGCCCGTGGTGGCAAAGGTCGCCTCGCCCGGCGTGATCGCGAGGTTGTCGAGCATCTCGGCGATCACCGGATGCTGCTCGCCCTGGCGAACCAGCGCGCGCACGGCCTCGAGCGCCGTGTTGCTCCCGACCTGTTTCAAAAGCGGGAGCTGGCGCGCGATGTCCCAGAGGCCGATACCACTCGGGGCGTTGACATACGTCCGGCGGGCGTCGCGGAGCGGGTTGCGGAGGAGCTGGAAGAGCGGGTTGAACGTGATGAAGCTCTTGTAAAAGAAGCCGCGGAAAATCGAGTCAACGACCCCGAGCACGGCCCCGACTTGTCCGGGTGCCATTTTCTCGAACATGGTCCCGATCTCCGCGGGGACGTTGTACCAGACAGGTTTCCCGGCCTCGCGGAGTTCGATCTGCTTTTGCTTGGGATCGCGCGAGGGCAGGGGATGCTCGCCGCCCATCGCGTCGCGTCGCGTCGCCGCCCGCTCGATCTCCGCCGGGAAATGCGTCTGCAGAATTTGCACGGCCGCCGTCTTCACCCGCTGGAATTCGATCGCGCGGTGCATGGTGATCATCTTGAGCACGGTCTGGAAGAACGGGTTCGCCGAGTCCTTGAAGGTGCCGGCCTGGGCGCGGAGTCCGGCGGGGACAAACGTGTCCACGTATTCGAGCGGGGTGAAGGTTGCGTAGTTGTCGCGGTTGCCCGCGATCAGCGTCATTTGCGCGTCGGTGAGCAGCCCGGCCTGGTGCGCCTCCTGCATCACCTGGAACACCTCGTCGTGGAATTTCTGCGCACCAGCCTCGAGGAGTGTCTGCGCCCGTGTGCCGTTCTCCAGTCGCATGCGGAGGAGCTGCAGCCGGGCGGTTTGCGGGGTTTCGCCGCGCGGGTTCGCAATCACGGATCGCCCGCCGGTGTCAATCCCCAATTCCTTGGCAATCCGCCCCGTCACGGCGTAGCGCTCGTTCGCGATGCGGTTGTAGAAGAGCAACTGCCCGAGCTGCGTCTGGCTGAAGCCTGCGCCCTCGATCGGTGCGATCACGGTGCGCTGCATCCGCTCCAGCCAGCGATAGACGAGATTGTCGGCGAGCGGGTGCGCCTCGAAGATCCACGCGGTGCGGGCGTCTGCACTGCCGGCGCGGTCCACGATCGGCGCGTAGTTGTCGTGATACTCCTGCTTGAAACGCGAGAGCCAGCCGGCAAAGCCTTCGTGCCGGGCCTGCCGCTCCTGCCATTTCGCCTCAAAGATCGCCTCGCCTTTGGCGAACATTTCGTCGGCCTTGATGGCGCGGTCTTTCAATATTTCCATCGCCGGGCGATTGAGCCATGCCTGCAAGTCGAAGAACGCCTTCTTGAACTCCGGCTTGGCTGTGTCCAGCGCGGCGAAGAACTCGCGGTAAAACCTTGGGGCAAATTGCTTGGCGGTGGCGGGTGAATTGATCAGGACGCTCCCGAAGTCGGCATACAGCTCCACCGCGCTCTCGCGATAAGCAATATAGGATTTCGGGGCCGTCCGGTCGATCGGCTTCCAGTGGTCGCTTAGCGCGATCAGCTCTGCGCGCAGTTCCTTGTTGGTCGGCCCGTGGCTGGTCCAGCGTTCCTTCATGAAGCCGCGCACCGACATGATCCTGCCCCAGAGATTGCCGCGCTGGAGCAGATGCTGCGGAAGGTAGTCCGTGAGGTGAAAGAATTCGTGCCCCAGCGTCTTGGCCGCGCTTGCCGGGTCGGAGAATATCCGGCCGTCCAGCTTAATCCGCCCGTTGCCCATGGGGACGAAATGCCCGCGGGCTTTGCGCAAGCGTCCGATCTCCGGCACCGTCCCCATCAGCTCGCGGGCGAGCTGCACGAGCTCCGGCATCTGGATAATCTTGATCCCAGGGAGGCCCGCAAGTTGGACCTTGACATTGTAGGAGCTCCCCTTGTCGCCGATTGCCTGGATGGGCGAGTAGTCGGCGGGCTCTTCGCGGAGCGCGTCGCGCGTGGCCTCCTCCTCGGCGAGTCTGCGGGCCGCCGCTTCCATCAGCCCGACGGCTTTGAACGACGGCACGTTCGGCGCGGCCACGCCGATCCCCGCGAGCACGGTGTCCGTGAGCGTGCGGCCGGGGCCGAAGAGATCCTCGCCGGTGTGATGCTGCACCGCCTGGTCGATCCGCTGGAAGAGAGCGCGCGCGGCCTCGAGCGTCGGCTCGGCCTGCACCCGCCCCTTGGCGTCGGTGACGATCAAGCGGCGAAGCGCCCCCGCGATGGCCTGCGCCGGGATGTGCGCGGGGTCGAGCTCGTGCTGGTCGGCGACCACGCCGAGCGCGTCGTGGAGCTTGTCCACACCCTGGCTGCGTGCCGTGTCGATCGTCGTGGTGAAGGTCCGCGCGATGGCGTCGGCGAGGTCGTGCGCGCCTTGCTGGCGGAGCGAAATCAGCGCCGGCGTGGCGGCGTCGATGAGTCCGCGGAGGGTCGCGTTGCTGCTCCGCGTATCGTTGCGCGCCTCGGCGATCGTCGGCTGCCGGAACGCGGCGTTGACGAGCAACCGCTGCACGTAGTCCTGGCTCTCGCTCTTGCTCTCCGCCGTGGCGCTGCTCCGGTTCCGGTCGAGCGTGCCGTCGGCGATCAATCCGCGCACCACCGTCTGCGCCTCGTCGGGCGCGACTTCCATCGTGAGCCCGGCGAGCTTCTCGAGCGGGACGTTGGCGACGTCGAGTTCGGCGCGCTTGGCTGTGCCCTGGACCCGGCCGGGTGAAGGATTGAGCGCATCCACCATTCCCTGCAGCCGGTCGCGTTCGCCGGTCTTGCGGAAGTCGAAGTTCCCGAGAAACCGAATCGGCGTGGCGTCGGGATCGTCCGTCGGCTCCAGTCCAAAGCCCGCCGCCTTCTGGTTCGCCAGCGCCAGCGTCTCGGCCTGCTTCTCGGGTGGCAGATTCTGCAGCGCCCAGAGCCGCGTGTTGCCGCCTGCCGCCGCGAGCGTGGCGTTGCCCTGCTCGTCGATCACTCGCGCGACCATGGGGAGGCCGACGCTGGCGTCTCCGGCGTCGGTGACGTGCCGCCGCGCGTCCCATCGGTTGCGCACGTCGAGCGCCTTGTCCTGCTCTGCCGGGTCGCTGTAGTCGCGCGTGTTGGTGAGGGTGAAATCGGGATTGCTCGCGAGCTGTGGCCCGGCAATCGACGCCTGCAAAAGACTCCGCGGCGCCCAGGCGAAGGTCGCCGGGAATTGCGCTCCACCCGCGCCAAACACGACCGTCGGCGCGCCGCGCTTGACTCCCTGCTGCGTCTCGAGCTGCGTCTCGAATTCATTCTGGGCCGCGGACGGGGCAGATGCCGGTTCCGGCGGAGCCTCCCCACCGATCTCCGCGATCGCTGCGCGTCTGGCGCGGCCCGACATTTCTGTGACCATTCCGCCCGCGCCGCTCACTTGGCGGGCGCGCAGTTGCACGGTGGCGGGGTCGATGGTTTGCCCGGCGTTCTGCGTCTTCAGGCTGTTGAGCTGAATGACCGCCTTGTCGAAAACCTGTTGCTCCGCCGGCTTGAGCGGGGCGGTGTCTTTCGGGATCAGTCCGCCGTCCGCCGTGGTCTGCTTCGCTTTTTCCCAAGCGAGGCCGCGGTTGAGGATGTCGGCGACTTGCGGGGTTTCGTAGTCGGCGAATTTGAGGCCATGCCCGGAAAGGATCGCCCCGAACAAGGCGGAGGTGCCGACGGTCCCCGGCGTGATCTCCATGTCTTTCATTCCGAGCGCCTGACCGGCTCCGCGGATGATCGTATCGACGCCAGCCATGGTCCCCGCGCCCGCCGCGAGTTGCTTCGCGGTGAACTTCGCCGCGGCACCTGCGCCCTCGGCCGCGGCGACGACTCCCGCCCCGCGGGCGAGGCGCGTGATGCTGCCCGGGATCGGGAGAACCAGCGCCGCGAGCTCCCCCATCTGGGCGAACTGCGGTTCGATCTTGCTGCTGGCCGCGAGGGAGGCGACGAAGTCGTTGCTCTTTGCGAGTTCGGCCAGCGCCTTGTCGTAGGCCGCGGAGGAAGCGTAGGCCCCGACGCCGCCAGCGAGCAACGCACCACCACCCGCGATATAGGGATTCGCGTTGAGCGCTCCCAGCGCCGCTGTCGCCCCGCGGGCGGCGAGTAGTCCGCCGCCGACCATCGCGCCGCCGCGTCCGCCGCCGGCGAGCAATGCCTTCAACTGCGGGTCATCGCCCGCGGCCCGCTTGAGCCGCTCGCGCTCCTGCTCGAGGCCAGTAACGGCGGGCTCGTCGTCGAGGAACGATTTCACGCCCGCCTCGTCGATCCATCCTTTCTGGGCCGCGAGCGCCACGCCCGCGCCGTAGCGCTTGGGGTCGATGATGACAGAGCCGAAGGCGTTGACCGCGGGCGGGTGTTCCGGGGCGAAATTGGCCTGAAAGCCTCGCAGTCGGGGCTTTCCTTGGTCGTCGAAGCCGACGGTCATCTGCGTGAGCGCGCCCAATCCTTCGATCGTGGCCGTGGGCGAATGCGGTCTGGCAGCCACCTTGTCGCGAATCTGTTGTTGCTCTTCGGCGGAAAGGCGCGCGTGGGCTGCCGGCTTGGTGATCCCGTCGAACACGTCCGGCTTCGTGGCGACTGGCGGCGCGGTGATCTGGTCGAAGACATCGCCGCCGGGCGCGGTCGTCACGGCGCCAAGCTGGTCGAACACGTCCATGGCCTTAGAACGTGTACCCCGCCTCGCGCGCGGCCTGTCGCGCTTTGGTCACGTCGCCCCCGGCGGCGTCGAGAAACTCCTTGGCCTTCACACCGTCGAGCTGCTTGACCGGCAGAATCTGCGGCGGCGTGAGCTGGCGATCGTCGGTTCCCGGCAGCGGCGGCTCCACCGCCGGCACGCCGCCGCGCGGGAGCGTCTTGCCGGGCGCGGGTGCAGATGGCTGCACTGGCGCGCGGCCGGTTTGCTGGACTTGCCGGTAGGCGTCCTGTGCCACCGCGATATTCTTGGTCGCGCCGTCGATGATCGCCTGCTGTTTGCCGATCAAGTCGCTGTAGGCGTCGCCGCTGCCCGGCATCCACGCGGGCAGGAAGTCGGCCCCGGTGCGCTGGCCAGCCTTGGCGCTCTCGCTCTTGAGCCGCGAAATCTCTTTGTTGGCGGCTTCGATCTCCGACTGGTGCGAAATGATCTTCTGCGAGAGGTCGAGCTGCGCGGCGCTGGAAAGGCCCTGGCCGTTGCTGGGGGGTCGCACGACCGTCGGCGCGTGTTTGCCGTCGGTGACGACCTGGATGCCGTTGAGGTCGTAAATCTGCGGGGCGCCGGTGGCGGCTCCGGCGTGCGCCGGGACGTAGCTGCCGCCGTGGGCGCTTTGCGGGAGGTAGAGATAGCCCGCGCCCTTGGCGGCATCGAGCACTTCCGCGGGTGGCGTGTAGGGGGCGTGGGCTTGCCGCTGGATCTCATTGTCATCCCACCCGCGCGCGCTGGCGTCGCCTTTCCAGCCCTGTTCGGCGTCGAAGGCCCGTTGCGCCAGCGCCCCCTCGTAGCGATAATGCGCGTCGGCCACCGCCGCTTTCTGCGCGCTGGTGCTGGCGCCGTAGAGCTTACTCAGTTCTTCGGGCTTGAGCAGCGGCGCGCCGGTCTGCGGGTCGGTCAGGTCCTTCAGGCTGTCCACTTTCTGGTTCCAGAACTGGCTCTCGTCGCGCTTGGCATACATCTCCTTGACCCCATCGCCGATGTCGTTGCCGAGATTGGTGAGCGAGCCGTAGATGTATTTGTCCGCGTGGTTCTCGTTGCCGGGATTGTAGGGCATATCAAGTGGTGTAAGTAGCGTAGGCGCGGGTGCCGCCGGCGAGATTGGAGGTCGAGGTTTGCGTGGTTCCCTGATTCGCGATGTATTGCTTGCTCAGCGAGCCCGCGAGGTTAGTCGCCCCACCGGCGAGTGCGGCGTAGCTGTTCGCCTGGTTGTTCGAGGCCGCGAACCCGGCGTTCGCCTGGGTGTTATACATATCCTGCCCGAACCCAAGAATTCCCGCGCCAACCTGCGAGTTCTGGTAAAGGTTCGGCCCGCCGGTCAGCACTTGCGAGGCAATGAGCGGCGACGCGGCGAAGCCCATCCCGGTGGCCGGCGCGCCGAAGTTCGTCGCGGTGCGGCCGTAGGCGTTGACGATCGGGCTGAGCTGCGCGTTGCTCGCCCCGATGATCTGATTCGTCCGATTCGTCGTGTCGGCTTCGTTGAGCTGCTGCACGCCGATCCCGTAGCCGCGGTTCGCGGCGTCCTCGCGCATGGCGAGGTCATCGACGCCCGCTGCGAATTGCTGCCGCTCGCGTTCCCGGGCGGTCCCGGCGCCGTCGCGGGCGAGCACTTCGCCGACGATCGCCTGATTCCCATACGCCATGCCGCGGTCGCCGTAGGCGGAGCGGGTGGACTGCTGGACTTCGCGGAGTTGCTCGGGCGAAAGGTCGCGTCCCAGGTCGAGCCCGGCATTCGCCGAGGTCTCCAGCTTGTTGCGGATGTCCGACGGCCCGACCTGCAGGGCGTCGGCGTTGAGGTGGTCGAGCAAGGGGCTCGATTCCCCGGCCCGCGAGACAACACCGTCGAGGGCGTCGTAGCCCGACGAGAGCTGGCCATACACGTCCTTGAATCCCTCCCCGTATTTGTGGAGGTCGCCCAGGTCGCCGCTCCGCTGCTGGCTGGTCGCCAGCCGTTCGGCCTTGGTGAATTGCGGGTAGAGCTCGAGCAGCAGCTCTGCGCTCTTGCGCTGCTCGTCCCGCTGCGCGTCGGCGAGCTGCGGGTAGAGCGAGAGGGCGTCCACGGCGTGGCTGCGGTCGATCTGCTGCTGTGCGCCGGCCGATTTCACCGCCTCGCCCCGGTAGCTGCCATACGTGCCGACGCCGTCCGCCGCGGCCTTGGCGGCCTGCGCGGCTTTCTTCTTCGCGGCTTCCGCCGAGGAAATGGAATAAGCCGCCGACGCTGCGGAAATCGCGACTCCTGCTGCTGCAACCCAGACTTCGCCCATAATATTGAATAGTTGGATGGTTTAACCGACGACGAAATGACAGACCCAGACCATGCGGGCGGTCTCGGGCGTCCCGCCGATCCCGTGTTTGGGACAGCGGGCATGAAAGAGCGGGGCCTCGAAGATCACGGCGCGATTGAAGATCCCGCGGACGAAGTCGAGCTGCTCCCAGGCTTCGTCGCCGCCGTGGACCATGTCGTGCTTGAGCTCATCGAAGTGCGGGCGGCCGTGCATCTCTTCAAAGGGCGGCATCTCGCGGAGTCCGGTCGCCCGGTGGCGGAAGAAGCCGGTGCCGCTCACTTCGTCGTGCGCGCTCACGTAGGCGACGCAGGTCAAATCCCCATCGGCGCGGTCGCTGTGGACGTAGGCCTTCTCGGTCTCGGGCGTCGTGACGCGGAAGAACATGGAGTTCGGCAGGACCCGCGCGCCGCCGATCGCGCCGGAGAGCGCGCGGAGCATCGGGCTGTGCCACCCCTTGAAGTTCATCCCGTCGTAGATCGAACTGCCGATCTCGCCGGGTTTCGGGGTCCAGCTCGCAAAGCCGCTTTCGAGTGCAGACGTGCGCACCGCGGCGATCTCGGGACAAAACTCATCGGCGACGAGGATGGAGGGGCGCATGGTCAGGGCAGGGTGAAGCCGCACACGTCGATGCGGATGGTGGTGGCGTTGGCGGCGGCGACCCAGTAGAGGGTCTGCGGTTGGATGATCGGGAGGTTGAATGGCTGGGCGCTGCGGAAGCCGAACCCCACCGCGCCAGTGGCGTGCTGGCAGATGACGAAAGCGCCGGGGCCGCTGTAACCGCCGGTGTCGGCGACGATCGGGTGCAGCGAGACGCGGAGGTCGAAGTTGCCGGTGTTGCCGACGGTTCCCTTGACCGCAACGGCGTGAGCCGGGATCCATGTCGAGAGCCCGAGGATGTTGGAAACGCCGTCGGTGCCGCTGGTGCCGGTGTTGATCGGGCCGAACCAGACCTCTTTCCCGTGCTGGATGAAGGCGGGGGCAAGGCTGCTGCCGTCGATGTAAACCGCGCCGACGATCGCCGCGAAGGGATAGCCGTCGGGCAGGATCGGCGCGGGGGTCCGGCTGAGGAGTGCGGCGTGGCTGGTGCCGGTCGAGATGATCGAAATGTAATGCCACGTTGAGGGCGCGACCGCGCCGGAGTAGTCGAGGCCGTTCGGGCCGTGGCTGGCCAGGAGCAGCGAGGCCGCGACGACGGGGGCGAGGATGGCGTTGCCGCCGGCGTCCTTGAGCACGACTTCGCTGGCGTTGACGGTGATCGGAGTCCCGCTGGTAACGCCGGCGCACGCGATCTTGAGCACGCCGCGGCTGCCGAGCGCGGTGGCCGGTTCGTCGTAGGCCGGGCCCGGAGTGAAGGTGGTCGGCTCAGTGCCGGGCTCGAGCCGGGGCCGGGCGAGGCGGATGATCTTGCCGGTATTGTCGAGAGTGCCGTTGTCGAAGCGCAGATAGATCACCGCGCCGTTGGCGAAGTTCGTCACGGTGGCGGCGTCGAAGGCGTACGTCACCGTCGTCCACGCGGCATTGGCGCACGGGGCGAGCGCCTGCACGATCCGGCTGGTCACGGCGGTGAAGCCGTTGGCCGCGTTGCAGGTGTCGATGTGCAGCTCGGGCACGATAGTCAGGCCCGTGTCGTTGCGGACCGGGATGGAAAGGATCAGTTGCCGGCGGGCTTCGCTGGCGGTGGGGAGGTCGAGCCGGGTGCCGAAATCGACGGTGCCGGTGCAGTCGCTCGCGCCAGTCAGTTGGGCGGAGAAGCGGGAGCTGGCATCCGGCGTCGTGGTGTCGCGGGCGAGGACCAGCGCCGCGCCGTCGCTTGGGCGGGCGAACCAGCCGATGGGCCCGAAGTTCGGCACGTCCTCGGCGCAGCTCTGGGTCTCGGTGCGCCAGCGGTGCAGGTTCGGGTTGGCGAAGTAGTTCAGCCCGGCGCTTGCCGACACTGCGGCGGTCCCGCCGCTGACGGCGTCCGGGTTGCGCTCGGTGATCCGCGCGGTGGCGGTCTCGCCGATCTCCACCTTGGCAGCGAAGATGCGGACGTATTTCGCCGCGTCGTTCATCGCCGGGAAGTGGAGGTAGAGCTGCGCGCCGTTGTTCAGCGCCGCGCCGTAGCTGGTGAGGTCGAGCGTCAGGGTGGAGACCCGCGTCTCGCCATTCGGAATGGAGGGGAGCGGCACGTCCACGCGGAGGGTGGTGGCGCCGTAGTTCTCGAGGGCGTTGCACGTCCGCAGCCGGACCTGCGCGACGATGGCCGCGCCGGTCTGGTTCTCGATCTCGAAGGTGACGGTGCATTTGGGGTGCAACGCCGCCGCGATTCGTGCCGGCAATTCCTGCCCGAGGTTGATGCCAACAAGCCCGAGGGAGCCGCTGAGCCTGGCGTTGTAGAGCCATTGCTGGTGCGCGCTGTCGGTGTCGAGCTGGTAGCTGGCGAACGCGCCGCCGCCGCCGCTGCCGAGTGCGGCGTAGTCGGCCTTGGCGAGCCAGTAGTCGGCGAGTTCGGTCCAGATGCCTTCGGAGAGTGAAAGCGGGCCGTTGCCGCGGGTCCAGCGGCTGAAGTCGGCGTTGCGGAGGTAGTTGACGCCCGCGACCCCCTGGCCGAGGTCGGCCCGCACGGTGGCGGCGATGCTCGCGCGGTCGGCGTCCTCGAGCTCCACGATGGGATTGAAGCCGGCATTGAGCTTGGCCGGGGTGAGCGGTTCGTTGGCGGCGATGACGATTCCGGGTGTGACGAACATAAAGATCAGGCGGCGGTGCGGGTGTGGCGGTCGGTTTCGTCGCCTTCGATCTGAAGTCCGGCGACGCTGGAAAATCCGGCGGTGTTGACGATGCCGATGCTGCAGACCCGGCCGCGTTCGCGGATGCCGAACCGTTCGCTGCTGGTTTGCGCGAGGTCGAGGGCGATGCCGCTCTTCAGAGCAAACGGCGTGGCCATGGTCACGGCGTAATCCTCCCGGCCCGGGGCGCCGTGGTCGTCGCCGGCGTTGCTCAGGGCGTAGTCCGGGACGGCGTGGAGATAGGAGCGGGTCCGGCTCGGGGTCAGCTCGGCGACGGGCGCGCGTTCGTTCACTCCGTCGAGAATGGTTTCCACAGTCAGGCTGGCGCCCAGCGTCCGCAGGGTGAGCACGGCGCGCCGGAACCGCTTGAATACGGGCGAGCCGAGCCCGTAAGCGCGGGTCTCGAGACGGCTGGTGATCGCGGTTTCCGTCTCGCCGACGCGATCCGCCCGGCCTTCGTAGAGCAGATGCACCCGCCCGTTGGCGTAATCGACGGCGAAGAGCCGCTTGACCCCGAGGTGATCGGTCTTCAACAGCCGGTCGATCTGCACGCCTGCCGGGAAGGTGTGGATCCCTTCCCAGGCGTCGGTCGTGGTGTTAAATGGGAGGATCGCGTTGTTGACGGTCGAGCCGTCGAGCGGGACGGCGAGGAAATAGTATTCGTCCTGCACGGCGGCGACGGCCCCGGCGGCGTGGCGCATGTGGATGCGCCGGATGATCGGGGTGATCGCGTCGCTCACGGGCACCGCGGCGGTTTGCAGCCGGGATTGGATGACTTGCTGCAGCCGGAAGACGCCCGCGGCGCTGAGAAAGAGCACGTCGCCGCCGACCTGCGCGGCGCTGCCGCCGGCGATGCAGCCGATCTCAGGGTTGATCACGTCGAGCCGCACCTGGTCGAGCGTCCCCGCGATGTTGTCGATCGCGCAAATCGACTGGTCTTTGAAGACCAAAAGCGTCCGCTGGGTCAGCGGGAAGAGCCCGGTGATCGCGTCGTCGCTCCCTGTGTTGACGTTGAACTCCGTCCGGCTGGCGTCGTAGCGGGTGAAGACGAGCAAATCGCTGGCGGCGATCCGCGAGCGGTCGACGGGGACGAAGAGCCGGTTGTTGAGCAGCACGGGCTCGAGGCCGGGCCGGTCGCTGCCGTTCGGAATCGGCGTGGTGTTGTCGCCGGTGACGGTTTGCGGCACGGGGATGAAAGCGTCGTCGCTCCCGTTCCATTGCCACGGCGGGAGGCTGCTGCCGCGGAAGAGGAGCACGCTGCCGAACGCCTGCACGATGGTGACGCGGGCGGTGATCGCCTCCGGGACGCCGATCAATCGCCGGGAATGGCCGTCGCGGGTTTGTGTCATGCCGTTCGCCGTGGCCTGCAGGATCCATTCGAGCTCGTCTGGATCGCTCCACAGTCCGCCGCCAAAGGTCACACCCGCCGGATGCCGGTGCGCGACCGGGGTGGTCAGGCCGCCCCGATCATCCGCCGCTCCGGCCCGGAAGCGCTTGTTCAGCGCCGCGGCGCAATAGCCGGGCTGCAGCAGCTCGGGCGCGAGCTTGGCGTTGACCCCGATGAACGCCACGTCGCCGGCTTGAGCCGGTTCGCTGTCTCTGCGGTCGTAGCGATCGTAGCGCGGCATTTTAGCAAAGAGCCGGGACGGCTCGGGGGCCAAACCCGCCCACGGGGTCGCCGCCATGCGTCCGTGTTGGGAAACCCGTCGAACCGCCCCGGAAATAGTTGGCGCGCATCAGAGCGATCCGTTGAATGACACCACCACCCCGCGCGCGATCATGCGCTTGAGGATCGCCGCGCATCCGAGCTGGCCGTCCTGGGCGGTGCGGCTGAAGACGCCGTCGCGGACATACTTGCCGCCGTGATAAAGTGAGGTGCCGCTCCAGAGATAAGGCGCGGCAATGCCTTTCGCCCGGTATCCGAACCCGTTGAAACTCTCCATCTTATCCAGCGCGGCCTGCGGCGAATGCCAGTCCGTGCGATCCAGCGGCGGCCGTTCGCACACGTAGTAGGCGTCCTCGGCGCTTTGCTCAAATGTGTAGGGCGGGTTCGGGCTGAGCAGCCGGCCTTTCGGCTCATCGCGGGTGCGGTGGACGAGCGGCGACCCTTCGTGCGCGTGGCATCGGAAGTTGTTGTCGCTCTCCCGGTAGTGCAGGCAGAAGAGGATTGGCGCAGGCACGCCGTTGGGTCGCATCGCCTCGATCGTCTGGTAGCGGCTCCTGGTGCGCTGGTAGAGCGCCACCGCCGAGTCCAGCGCGATCGTGCTCCGTGGGTTGACCTGGGCCGACTGCCAGCGCGCCGCTTCGTCGATTTCGCCGCCGCGCGCGAGTGACGAGCACAGGATGCAAAAGCCGATGATCGCGATGCCGCGCGTGATGTTGGCGATGAGCACGCGCTGAAACGGAGTGATGAGCCGCCACTCGCGGGCGTAGGTGCCGTCGTGTGCGTCGGCGTCGATCGTGGCCCGGAAGAAGAGATGAATGAATGCCAGCGCCGTCAACACCACCACGCTCGCCAGCGCGGGCACGTAAAGCATCGCGCCAAGTGCTTCGCCCGGTGTGTGCGGGTGGAATACGCCCCCGAGCTTCTCGTCGATCTCCCAAGTGCCGAGAATCGCAAAGTGCTTCTCGGTGAGGGTGAGCCAGTTGGAAACCAGCGCGAACAGGAAGAGCATCCAGGTGCGCTGAATGAACGTGATGATGGGGATGTTCTTCATAAGATGTTGGTGCCTGTCATGTCAGCAAGCGCGCCGCGAAGTAGCCGACGGGGAAGGCGATCAAAGGCAGGCCGTAGCTATATGGGAGCGCGATTAGCATGAAGTGAGTAGAGATCGCAGCTAGGGCTAACCCGCACGCCAATCCCATAAGATTCCCCCGCTTATCGCTTTCCTTTTTCCATCCTGCTTTTTCCACGCTTTCCCGGCTTGCGTCCTCTGCCAAGAGGTCAACTTTGGCGAAGTATTCAGGGGATACCTTTGACAGCAGAGCTTTGTCTGAATCGCTTTGCAGGAAATGACTTTCCGCCGCTTCATTCTTGTTGTCGGCGGCGTTTATGTGGGCGGTAGTCTCGCCTTGCGCCGATTCCACGGCATTGACCTTGGCCCGCGCCTGCTCGACCAGTGGCACGAGTTCGGGGGGCGCGGCATGGAGGAGCGAAGTCAGGTCAACCTTGGTGGCCGCAATCAAACCCGCTTCCCGTGTCGCCGACGCTTTCGCCGCCCTAACCTCGTTGCTCGCTTCCGTATGCGCCGTGCGCGCCATATTCACGCTGACAGTGTATTGCGCCGACGCAGCCCGCACCGCGTCGCTGTTGGGCGCGTGATAGACAGCCGGCTTCGTGGCGCAGCCACCAAGACACGCGAGCGTCGCGAAGAGAACGAATAGCTGGAGCAGTTTCATCGGTGGCTGCGTTCGATGATCCCGGTCAGGGCCGTCATCGCCTTGGTGTTGTCGCGCACCACCTCCAGCAGCATCGTGGTGCGTGCGCCGCGCTCCACCGTCACGGCTTCACGCTCCAGTTGCACAGCTTCCACAAGTGATTCGTGGTGCTTGACGAATGAGGTGTAGTTCGCTCGCGCTTCACGGGTCTGGTAGGCAACCACCAGACAGAGCAGAACGAGCAGCACGGCGAGAAATTGCTGCATCTCGAGCGTGCCGAGCTTCCCCCCGGCGTTGATGGCTTGTTCGATCTGTGCGAGCATGAGTGCGGTCACTTAGCGTCCGATGAGGATTCTGTGTGTCAGGGTCAGCCCAGCACGCCCCCGAGAGCGTCGAGGATGGGGATATTTTGTTCACCCAGCGCGGCGAATGCGGCGTCGAGGTCGGCTGCGGAGATGGCTGGCACGGCCTCGCGACCGGGGACAGTCACGCCGTTTGGCAGGCTGCGCGCTGGCAC
>JAYVPW010000129.1:0-5182 GCA_043777315.1 Spartobacteria bacterium
TCCAAAACAGATAATCCACGCCATCGGCCATGCGCTTCACCACTTCGCGCACTTCGAGATTCACGATGACCTTCGTCGAGTGCTTGCGTCGAATCGGCGATGGCACGTTTGGAGCCGGGGTGAGCACAGCCTTTTCCTCGCCGATAATTTCCGGGTCGGTGCCTTTCGCAATCGTGCCCGCCGGCGGTGTCGCCGGCGGCTCTTCGGCTGCGTGGATCGCCGAAAGGTGTGAGATAAGGCCGAGGACCGCCGCCGCGGAAAGAGCGGATAAATGCTGGAGAAGTTGCGAGAATTTCATCGGTTCAAGGTTTGGTTTCAAGATTCAGATCGTCCGCAGTCCGTCGCGATCGCGCGCATATATTGGGCGCGCTCGAAGGCGCTCGGGTCGGGGCATTCCTTTTGGCTCATTCTGCCTTTGATCTGTCCGTGACATCCTCGGCCATGGCCCTTGGGAGCAGTGCAAGGAGCGCCGCGCCCGCAAGCGCAAGCCGGGTGAATGAGTTTGGTGTCATGGGTTCTCGCTTTTTGGTTCAGCGGAATTCCCGCTGCTGTCCCTCAGTTTCGCAGTAGTCGGATTTCCGTCTCCGCATCGCTTCGGAAAGACTGCGCATTTTCATCGGTCTTAAAACCAGAGCCGCAGTCCGAGGACGAGGGCGACGGCTTCGGTGGAGTCGCCTTCCGAGCGGGCGAGGGAGGCGGTGCCGCCGTATTTGCGCTGCCAGGTGACGCCGATGTAGGGCGCAAATTCGCGGGTGATTTCGTAGCGCAGGCGCAGGCCGAGGTCGGTCTGGTTCACGCCGGAGGCGTTGTCGAAGTGCCGGTCTCCCTGGAACGAAAACTGTCCCTCGAAACGTGGCTGGAGCACGAGGCTTTGGGTAAGGTAAAGATCGGCGCTGACGGTGATTTCGCCGGAGACTTCGCCGCGGTCGCTGAGGTAGAGCGTGGGCTCGATGTCGAAGTTGCCGGGGGCCAGCCCTTGCAAGCCGATGACGGCGTAGGTGCGCGAGTTATCGGAACGGTTCGGACCCATGATACGGTTTTGGCGCACGCCGAGTTGCAAGTCCCAGAACGGCGCGATGAGGCGTCCGTAAAGAAGCTGGAGGTCGCCTTGCACGCCGTTGCCGCGGGTGAGGTTTAAGTCGCCTTCGGTCTTAATCCAAAGGCGGTTGTAGTCGCCGCCGATCCAGCCGACGAAATCCCAAGTCATCGTCGCGGGGCCGGAGTTGTAGGCGCGGTATTCGAGGAGGTCGAAGAGCAGGAAGCTATGAATCATCGAGTCCTCGACCGGCGGCGGCAGACCTTTCATTTGCGCTTCCAACATGGGTCGAGAGAGCAACTCGGCGGCGCGGTTGTCGCCGCGCGGCGGCACCCATTTTTGATGCGGGGCGAGGATGTGGATGCCCGGCGCGCTCATGGGTTGCGGAGCCGTGGCACCACCGGCCATGCCGGGCATTGTAGCCATGCCGTTTTTCTTCGCGGCTGCGCCTTGCGCCATTCCCGGCATCCCGGCCATGCCACCTTTTTTCGCGGATGCGGCGGTGCCGGGTTTCGCCGGAGCCATGCCGGGCATGGCGTCCATTTCCGACTGCGCCGAAGCAGCGCCAGCGGGCTTTGCCGCTGAGGCTCCGGCGGGTGCCATTCCCGGCATGTCTTTCATAGCCGGAGCGGTCGCGGGTTTCGGCGTGGCGGACGCTGCCGGTTTTTTGGGTTTAGGCGTAGCCATTCCCGGCATGTTCTTCATGTCGTCCTGCGCCGAGGCTGCGCCGGGTTGGAAAAGACCGACTGCCACGATGAAGGCCGTCACGAAGGCGGCGGATGGGTTGAGTTTCATGGGTGGCTCCGGTTCAGGCTTTGGGTGCGACGGAGACGACGCGGAACATGCCCACTTCCATGTGGTAGAGGACGTGGCAGTGAAAGGCCCAGAGGCCGGGGGCATCGACGGTGATTTCCGATGAGAGCTTTTCGCCGGGCTTGAGGATGATCGTGTGCTTGCGCGGCTTGTGCGCGCCGTGCCCGTTGTCGAGTTCCATGAACATACCGTGGAGATGCAGCGGGTGCTCCATCATGGTGTCGTTGACCCAGGTGAAGCGCAGGCGCTCGCCATAGTTGAACGCAATGGGTGCCATCGCCTCGGAGTATTTCTTGCCGTCGAAGGACCACATGTAGCGCTCCATGTTGCCGGTGGCGTGAATCTCGATTTCGCGTTCCGGCGGTCGGCGGTCGGTGCCCGGCGTGAGGCTCTGAAGATCGGTATAGACAAGGACGCGCCACGGCATGCCTTCGAGGCCGGTGCCCGGCTCGCCGAGGCGGTTCGCCGGGGCCATCGCGACGACCGAATTTCCCGGCCCATGTTTGTCCGGGCCGTGCATCGCGCCGCCCCCGGCCATTGGCGCATCGCCGGGCATCTTCATCCCCGGCATCGCGCCAGCTTCGGCGGGTTTCGCCTTCATTCCCGGCATCGCGGCCATTCCCCCATCGCTCCCGCCGCTCATCGCCATGCCCATGTCGGCCATCGTCCGCACCGGGCGCTTGCGCCGCTCGGGGATCGCTGCGCTCAAACCTTCGCGCACGGCCAGCGTGCCGCGCGCATAGCCGCTGCGGTCCATGCTTTCGGCAAAGATCGTGTAAGCCTGCTGCCCCTTCGGCTGCACGATCACGTCGTAAGTCTCCGCGATGCCGATGCGGAACTCATCCACCGTCACCGGCTTCACATTCTGGCCGTCAGCCTGCACCACCGTCATCGGCACGCCGGGGATGCGCACATCGAAAAAAGTGACCGCGGAGGCATTGATGAAACGCAGCCGCACACGCTCGCCCGGCCGGAAAAGGCCGGTCCAGTTCGAGCCGGGCGCGAGCCCGTTCATGAGGAAGGTAAAGTGATGCCCCGTGATGTCGGCGATGTCGGTCGGGTCCATCCGCATCTTGCCCCACTGCCAGCGCTCCGCGAGCGTCGCCTTGAGTCCGTCTTTGGAAACATCGCCGATGAAATCGCCGACCGTGCGCCGCTGATAATTCGAGTAGCTACTGTCCTTTTTGAGCTTGGCGACCATCGCCATCGGATCGCCGGAGAGCCAGTCGCCGAGCACCACCACGTATTCGCGGTCGTAGTGGAAAGGGTCGGGCTGCGCCGGGTCGATAATCAGCGGCCCATAAACGCCGAGCTGCTCCTGCGCCGCCGTGTGGCTGTGATACCAGTAGGTGCCGTTCTGCCGCACCGGGAAACGATACTCAAACGTCTCGCCCGCGCCGATGCCCGCAAAGCTCACGCCCGGCACGCCATCCATGTGGAAGGGCAGGATCAAGCCGTGCCAGTGAATCGAGGTGGACTCACCCTTGAGCTGATTCGTCACGCGAATCACCGCGTCCTGCCCCTCGCGCAGCCGCACGAGCGGTCCCGGCACCGTGCCATTGATCGCAACCGCCGGGAACTGCTTCCCGCCGACATTGAAGGAGAGCTTGCCGATAGTTAGGTCAATAGGTCCGCCACTCGCGCGGATTTTCCTGCCCGGTCGCGCGTAAGCTGGGACAAGACTTTCAAAGCCCGCGAGGAGGCTCGCGGCGGCGGTGTAACGAAGAAATTTGCGTCTCGGGATCATAGGAAAATTCAAGGATGAACAGCGGCACGGGTGTCCCCGGCGCACCATCAAGCTCCGCCATCCGCCAGCTTGCGCCTACGCATCTGCCCGGAAAGGCTGCGCGTTTCTTCGGATTCCCCTGCGCCCCGTGAGAAACCGAGCCGGGGAATTACTCCAGACGCTCCGCGAGCAACGTGCGCGGCTCCGTGGTGGTGGACTCCCACACGACGACCGGGCCGCGATCCGGGGTGGCCGCGATGGATGCCGCCGACGCCTTTTCCGCAAAGCGCGCCGGCGCAGAGGAACCGCGTTGCAGCATCAAGCTGCCGCCTTGTTCCCACACGAAATATGCACCGCCTTTGCCATACGCGACGACGGGCTGGGCAGCCGCCTCGCTCAAGCGCCGCTCGGCCGCAGGCGTTTCGCTGACAAGCACAGTCTTCTCGCGACGCCAGACAGCGAGCGGTTTGCCGATCGGGTTGAAGGCGACCGCGCCGCCGTCCATCGGGCAGCCGTTGAGTTTCCATGTGCCAGTGCCGAGCTTCTGCGCGGCGGCGAAGGTCTTGCCGCCATCGGCACTCGTCGTGAGGTAAAGATCGCGCGAGCCGCCGAGCCAGTTGCGCCACATGACCGCGACATGACCTTGCGCATCGACCGCGGCGGTCGGCTGACAGCATTCGCAAATGTGGCCGTCGGGCGATTGATAGACGCGCGTGTTCGTGCCCCACGTCGCCCCGCCATCGCGAGACGCGGCGCTCCATAGCTCGGTGCCGGTGTTGCGCAGATCGAGCCACGTCGCGAAGACGAAACCCTTGCCGTCGCCGCCCATCGCGTGCAGCCCCTCGCGCGCGGATTTGTCCGCGTCGTTGAGCTTCGCGCCTTCCTTCCACGTCGCGCCGCTGTCGGCGGAAGTCCACGAATGCAGATTGCCTTCCGTGTGCGAGATCGCCGTGACGACGATGACTTTATCGGTCGCGGAAATCCGCGGCCCGCGTCTCATGCGCAGCGCGAGCTTGTCGAGTTCACCGACTTTCACCGGAGCGGAAAAGCTGCGCCCATCGGCAGACGCCGTGTGATAGATCGCGTTCTCTTTTCCAAAGACGACATGGATGCGCCCGCCCGGCGCAACCGCAACCTGCGGCTGCACCGCGCCGCGCAACTCGGGCGGGATGATTTCAGCCGGCGCGGCGAAGTTCTTCGTCGTGGCGAGAACGAGGAAAGCGAGAATCCAAACGGAAGGCTTCATGGGCGGAGACTATGGCATCCGCCGCAATCCGCGCCAGTCAACGACGCGAGGCCGCGAGCAGTTACTTCGCACCGCTGCGAGCCTCCACGCTGTTGACGTAGTTCTCGCCAAACAGCAGTTCGTGATACTCCACAGTGACACGCGCTCCTTTGCCGGGCGGTGTGGGCGGGACGAACTTCGTCATCTCATGCCATCTGAAGGTGAGGGTCTTCCCGTCCTTGGTCAGCATCGTGGCGTGCTTCGTTTGTAAATTGACGGTCTGAATGGTGCCTTCGATGGAAGTGCCACGCGAGCGCGCATAGCTCGGCGTGGCAAAAGCGAAGCTCAACACGAGCGCGGTGATCGTAAGGATCGAGGGATT
>JAYVPW010000130.1:0-5176 GCA_043777315.1 Spartobacteria bacterium
GACTTGACCATTAAAACCAACCAATCCACCTCTCTCCGCAGCCTCTTCTTTAAAGTTTAATTTCCATCAACTCTGGCCGAAGAACGGGGTCCAGCTCAGACCTCGTGGATGAGCTGCTCGCTTTCTTCGCCGGTGAATATGAGCACCTCGGTCTTCGGCAGCGTGCCTTTGATCTGCCGGGCGGCTTCGAGGCCGTTGAGCTCGGGCATTCCGATGTCGAGCACGACCACGTCGGGCGTGAGCTTTTCGGCGAGCGCCACCGCTTTCCGCCCATCGCCGGCTTCTCCGCAGACTTCCCAGCCGGGCTCTTTTTCGATCAGGAGGCGGATGCCATGCCGGATGATTTCGTGATCGTCGGCGAGAAGGATGCGAAGTGTTTCCATGCGAATCGGCTGAAAAGGAATCGGGGCTCGGACGTTTTTCGGAGGGCTGAAAAGGCCACGCTGATTCGGGGGACGGGAGGTTCGTGCGCGCTCGCGCCCGAGCGCACCGTGCTCTACATCGAGGACGATCCCGCGAACGCGAAGCTCGTGCGGCTGATCATGGCGCTGCGGCCCCGGATCAAGCTGCTCGGCGCGGATGCCGGGAGGCCCGGGGTCGCCCTCGCGCAGAAGTGTCGGCCGAGCCTCGTGCTCCTCGATTTCCACCTGCCCGGCATGAACGGCGAGCAAGTGCTGGAGCGCCTCCGCGACGATCCGCGCACGGCGGACATCCCGGTCGTCATGCTCAGCGGCGATGCGTCGCCCGCGCAGATCGAGCGGCTCCTCGGCCTCGGCGTGCAGCGCTACGTCACGAAGCCATTCAACGTCCGGGATCTCCTCGACTCGGTGGACGCGCTGCTCTGTCCCGCGGTGGCCTGACCGCCGCCGCCTCCGGGTTTCCCGCGCGCCGGCTCCACACTCCGCGCCACTCGCGCGGCACTACGGCGGCACCGGACTCGGCCTCGCGATCGCCTCGCAACTCGTGCAGCAGATGCGCGGAAAAATCTGGATCGAAATCGAGCGTCCATCCGCGAGTGCCTGCCCTTTCCACTTCGGCTGCGTCAGTGGCACCGCCTGCTCGATGAGTTCATTCAAATCGACCTGCGCGAAGACATCGGTCAGCGTCTCGATTTGCGGGAAGCCGAGCCGGTTCAGGATGTTCTGCAGCAGCGAAAGATTCGCGACGCTGTCATCGACGATCAGCAGGCGGGCGTCGGGATTCAGCTCTTTCACCGGCCCTCCTTTTTGCCGCGAGGCGACGTCAAGCCGGCACCGCTTCGCCGGCGAGGACGCGATCGATCGCCTCGATCAGGACCTTCGGATTCACCGGCTTCGCGAGGAAGCGCATCCCGCCGCGCACGGTCTCGTGCGCGCCCGCATCCTCCCGCGAAATCAGTGAGGTGAAGAACATGATCGGCACATGGCGCAGGCTCGGGTCCGCCTGGATGTCGCGCGCCACTTCGCCGCCATCCTTCCCCGGCATATCGACATCGAGCAGCACCATGTCGGGGCGAAACTCCCGCGCCACCGCCAGCGCGAGCGCCGGGCGATTTTCCACGCGCACTTCGAAGCGCTTGGTTTTTTCGAGAAAGAGCCGGACGAGACCCGAGAGATTCGGCTCATCGTCCACGACGAGAATGCGAGGTTTGTTCATGATGTTTTGCAGTGGGTTGGCTGCGTCGTGAACGGAGCAGGTGAAGTGCGCTCGCATCGGGCAATAACCCGCATTTCACGTCCCGGGTTTTCCCCAAGCCAGCGTCCGCGAAATTGCCGGAGCGGCCCGATCTCCCCGAATGTACGGGCAGCTTTCCTCAGCGCAGGACGAGGCTGGCGTCGAGGTTGAAGATCGCGCTGGCGGTAGTCGCGGCGGCGGCGAGTATCGCGGCGGCCGCGCGTGCCCCGGCGTCGATCGCGGAGAAATAACAGTCGCGCGGCAGCCCGAGATTTTCTGTCGCGGGAGCAGCCAGTTCGTGGGCCGGAATTTGATCGTCGTGGAGCTGCTCGACATCGAGCCACGTCAGCGCGCGCGTGAAGGACTTGAGTTCAACTTTGAAGTGCAACAACGGAAGCACTGGAAGCGATCGTGCAGGCGGCGATTTTTCCGCTCGCGGTGATCATCATGCCGATGCATCCGCTGGCCTTCGCGGTCTTCATGGGCTGGCAGATCACCGACAATGTGCTCGGTCACACCGGGTACGAATTTCATCCGCGCTGGCTCATGCGCAGTCCGCTGCGTTTCGTGCTGAACACGCCGGCGAATCACGCGATGCATCACGAGAAACCGCGCGGAAATTACGGGCTCTACTGCAATGTCTGGGATCGGCTGATGGGGACGAACCACGCCGACCATGAGACTCGGTTCACCGAAGTCACTTCACGCCACTCGCCCACACCCAATTGACCCTCGCTGCCCGGCGGAAAAAAAACGTCATCGGCTACGGTGGAATCTGCGCTCGTGCGCAAAATCATCGGCCACCTCTCCTCCGCCGACTCCAGCACACTCGACACGCACCTGCGTCGTTCGCTGCGGTTGTAGAAAATTACGATGTAACCCGATGGCATCTGAACAAACCAAAACGAAGAAACTCGAAATCACCTTCGGCACCCGGGCGCTCGTCGCCCGCGTCGAAGGCTTCGCCGCCGGGCGGCCACTGGCGCAGGACCGGTGACGGCGATCTCGTGGGAAAACGGCACCCGCAAACCGAGCGACGCCGCCTGCGCCTGCTGGCCGTAGCCCCGCATCACCCGGAAGCACTTCATGCGGCGCAACTCTCATCGCTCGTCCCACGGCTTTCGTTTCGCCGCATTCTTCGATAAACCACCGCCATGCTCCGCGCCGTCATGGACACCAATGTTCTCTACTCCGCGTTTCGCTCCCGGCTGGGGCGCTCATTCGATGTCTTCGTCGCGTTGCGGCAGGATCGCTGGCGGGCCGTGCTCAGCGATCACCTCCTCCACGAATACGAGGAAATCCTCAAAGCCCACGCTGCCGAACTCGGCCTTTCGCTCGCCCACATCGACGCGCTGCTCGACGCCATCTGCGCCCGCGCCGAAGAATGGCCACTGGCCGCCGGGTGGCTCCCCGTCCTCGATGACCCGGACGATGAACCTCTCGTGCAACTCGCCTACGACTCCGTCGCGCGCCGTATCATCACCCACAATCTCCGCCACCTCGCACCCGCCCGCGCGCTGGGCGTCGAGGTCTTGCTCCCGCGCGAATTCGCCGCCATGCTCCCTGCGCCATGACACTCCACGTCAACCTGCCCGACAGCCTCGCCGCGCAAGCCCGCGAACTCGCCGCCCGCGAGCACGTCACCGTGGACGCACTCATCGCCACCGCGCTCACCGCGCAACTCGACCACACCCCGCACCGCCCTACCATCGCCGAGCGCGCCGCCCGCGTGGATTGGCAAAAAGTGGACGCCATCCTCGCCCGCGTCCCGGCTGCTCCGCCGATGGCGGGTGATAAGCAGTAAACATCGAGCGCCCGCCTGATTGTTGCGGTCATAGAGAGCAACTCCGTTTCCCGTGCCCCACCCTCCCGCCAATGCGTAGCCGCTATCAAGTCCGCGAGACGGAACGCGCCCACTTCGTCACCTCCACCATCGTCGCCTGGCTGCCCGTTTTTCACTCCGCCGCCTGCTGCGACATCCTCGCGCACTCGCTCGACTATTGCCGGCGCGAAAAGGGACTGCGCCTGTACGTATGGGTCATCGTGCCCGATCACCTTCACGCCGTCCTGCACGCAAACAACCTCTCCCGCATCATGGCCGACGTGAAGACATTCACCGCCGGGAAGCTACTCGAGGCCGAGCGGCGCGAATGGCTGCTCGATTTACTGGCCGCTGGCAAAGCCGCGCACAAGACCCGCAGCAGCCACCGAGTCTTTCTCGCCCGCCCGCCAACCTCCTCTTGTCCTTTCCGCCGCCTCGCAGGAAGGCTTCCACCCGCAGACGATCTACTCCGATAAGACGATGCTCCAGAGCCGAGCGGAGCGAGACAGACTGCCGGCGGCAGCCCGAAGGGTGCCGCCGGAGGGCGGCATCAACATCGACTATATAACATGCCAATCCCGTCCGTCGCGGCTGGGTGGCCTCGCCCGAGCACTGGCGCTACAGTTCAGCGCACGCTTGGCGGGGCGGAAGCAGTCCGGTGATCCCCTGCGACCCGTGGCGGTGAAGATGGAAACGCAGTTTCAAGACCCGCGCGTTCCCAAAGCGCTGCGCCCCTCTCGTTCCCAAAGGTTAGCGCAGCGCTTTGGGAACGTCCGACTTCGGCTGGAAACCCCGTTTTTCTCAGCGTCGGTGCCCAGGAGCACCCGTTCCTGCGCGCGGGAGCATCGCTCCGCCGAAACAGAGTTTCGCCGCCGCGCCTGCGTTCCCAAAGCGCTTCGCTAACTTTGGGAACGAGAGGAACATTCACAGTGGCTTGACGGCCTTCGCGGCAGCTTCAATCATGGGCTTCGCGGCCTCGACTGTAGCCTTAGCGGCTTCGGTGGAAACCTTCGCGGCTTCGATCGCGGCCTTGAGGAGCTGCTTCACCTCATCGAGCGGAGACACAGTCAATTTATGCATATCATAGATTCGGCCCGGCGGAGCGGCTATTGTGGTCAACGTATCGCCACAGAGCTTGGCGAGCGCTGAGTTACTATCCGCATCTTTCCCGATGTCGAACATCTGCTTTCGGAACCCCTCGAAACATGTGGCGATTGCTGACTTGTAGGCATAGTCCTCCTCCAGCCGCTTCGCGAGAGCAGACTCATGGCTCGCGTGCAAAGCCAGCCATACTAATGCACCGGCGACAGGCAGGCGAGATAACCACATGCGAATCAGTTCGTCCCATGTTGGAGCTGTCGTTGTGTGATAGACTTGATAAAGACCGGTAGCGGCCAACGCAACAAGAAGCGTCACGGAGCAGACGAACACCAATTGCCACTGCCAGCGTGGCTTCAAGAACGTCTGGCGGCGGGCGTCGAACGCGTGCGCTAGGCCCACAGCCGTCGATCCTAGCAGTATTTTTTCGCTCCTTTCGAGAAGGTCAGCGCACTGCTCGTCTAAGTCCGCGATCCGCTTCTCGTAATCAGCGATGCGCGTCTCTACAAGAGCGGACTTGTCGGCTAAACCCTTCGTTAGGGCAGCCGATTCTTCGGCGGTCTTGCGAGAAGCGGCGACTGTTGCCGCTTCTATTTCGACCAT
>JAYVPW010000131.1:0-5136 GCA_043777315.1 Spartobacteria bacterium
CGATTGGATCACGAACCGCGCATCATTCAGAAAGCGGGCGCCGTTGAGCAGCGTGAGGGAGCCACCCGTGGCGTTCCAGACCGTGGTGTCGGCAGTTCCGGAAGTCGCGAGCGTTGCGCCATTCACCGTCACATTGCCGCTCTGGAAGACGAAGCCGGTGGTGCCGAGGGTTCCATCCCCGCTCACCGTGTTGTTCGTGCCTTGAAAAGTGACTCTGGCACCGGCAGAGATGCTGCTGGGTTCCACAGCGGGCGTATTGGGGTCGGCATCTTCAAACTGAAGCGTGGTATCCACGAAGTTCACATAGCCGAGGCCGGGAAACTCGTTTGCCACTCCACGCGCCCGGAAGGGAACCGCGCCGGTGAAGGTTACGTTGGAGGTCGCGAGTGGAACCGATATTTTGGCCGTTTGGTTGAACAATCCTCCTTTGTTGAAAGTGACGGTTGTTCCATTCTCGGCGAATAGCTGGCCTGCGAACTCGATGGGCCAGTTCACGGTGCGACTCGTGTAAAATCGTGTCTCCGACCCAGCCAGTGTGCGAAAGAGGCCCGTGCCATCCCCGGCGAAAGTGGGGCTATCGTAGATCCGCAAAATCCCGCTGTTTTCAAAGAGCGCGCCGGAGTTCAACTCCAGCGCAGAGCTCGCCCGGATTTCCATGTTGCCCGCGTTCCTCAGACTGGCGCCATTTTGAAAACGCAGCAGCCCGCCATCGAACTGGATCAGCCCAGTGGAGGTCGCGCCGGTGTTGAAGCGGACTCCGTCCATGATCGCAGGCGCCGAATAGTAGGGATGAAACCGGAGATCCTTGGCCACATCCACCACGCCCGTCCCCACCGCCGAGGAGGAGTTATTAAATTGCAACTTGTCCGCGCTGAACTTCGCGCCCGGGGTCAGCGCGAGCGAAGCAGTGCCCACCACCTGGAAAAATCCCAGCCCGGTGGAGGTGTTCGCCTGGCCTTCGAGCGTGAGCACGCTGTTCTCTAAATAAAGCTGCGTGCCATTGGCGATTGTGGCAGCGCCGTTCGCAAAGGTACCGTTTTTTTTCAAATGAAGAATCCCGCCGGTGACATCAATAATCCCGGCGTTCCGAAAGGGCATGATGAAGTCGTTAGTCTGCGCAGGCGCTCCTCGGAGCACGCCGGAAGCCGTGTTGGTGAAGAGCGTGGTGTCGTCGCCGTTAATCGTGTTGACGTAGCCAGACATCGTCAGCAACCCGCGATTTTCCCACTGCGCGGCGTTTGTGAAGTTGAGAGTGACCGCGGTATCGAGGAACGCGGTCGAGCCGGCGAGGTTGAGGAGCTTTGCGCCGGAGAAGCTCGAGTTGTTGTAGGGTGCGAAGTTAAGCGCGCCGCTGAAGCTGATCGTGCCCGGACCCGACAGCGCGGAGTTGTAGAAATTGAAGTTTCTCGTGGTGAGAACAGTGGCGGAATCAGCGAGCGCCGCAGTGCCGGCGACCCAATGCTGCCCCGGTCCGTTCAAAGTGTTGGTTCCGGAGAAGGTATAAGGCTGGGCCCCTTGAAAGGTGAGGTGCGCTCCCACGGCGGCGGAAAAGCTCGCGTTTGCAATCGTCCCGCCGCCGAACCAGCGCAAGATCCCCGAGCCGACGAGCATCGAGCCGGTGTCATTCAATGACGTGTACATGGAGTAATCGCCGGAGCCGACCTTCGTCACATTGCCTCCGTTGATGAACGTCGAGCCGCCGTCGTTCAGGCCAAGGAAATCCTGCGTCCCACCGTTTCCGCCGCCGATAATCGTCGCGCCGGCATTGGCGAAGATGATGCCGCCGCGGGCGGTCAATCCATTCAGGATCTGAATCGTCCCGCCGGTGGTGAAGTTGTTCGCGACCGCCGGCGCCTCCGAATTGACGACGCCTCCCGCAATCGAGGTGGCGTCAAAGATCACGGTCGAGGGCCCGCCTGCCTTCGTCGCCTGGATGGTGGCGCCGGTGTTGGTCAGGGAAACGGGGTTGAAATAAAGGCTGCCTCCGTTCGTGGCTTTCATGACCTTACCGGGCGAGTTCGTCAGCGTGATCGGCACGAAAGCCAGTGTCTGTCCGGTCGCATCGGCGTTGATGAGATCGTTGTTCGTTACATGGAGCCACCGGGTGGAGTTGTTGAATCCAAAGCCAACGACGCCAAAGCCACTCAGTGTCTGAGCTTCGCCGACAGCACCGATCGTGAGGCTGGCATCGGGCATGGCAGCGTCCACCCGCGCTGAGGTGCCGCCGAGCGCCGGATCGCCCAGAATCAAATTGCCCCCGCCGATGAGAGACACGTTCGGCGCGCCCGTGTTACCGATCACAATCGTGGTGCCGCCGTAGTTGCTGAAGACACTGGAACTGCGCAGGCGGATCGTGCCTTCGTTCCTGATGGTGCCCACGAGCCGCGCGGCGAGGTCGTTGCTCAACACGAACGCACCCTTCAATGTCATGCCGCTCCCCGGATTGATCAGCCCGGAATTGCCGAGATTAAAGGTGACTCCGTTGTTGATCAGGGTGCCGCCAGAGACCTCGGTGCCTCCGCTGAATTGCACCGTGCCGCCCGTCTTCGCCTCAATCACCGAGCCGACATTTGCAATCGGCGTAGCCGAGGAAAGGTCGAGGATGCCCCCGTTCTCAGCCTGGAGCAGTCCTTGGGTGTTATTGAAGGTGCTTGTCTTCACAAACAGCGTCTTGCCCGAAACGTCCGCGCGGATGGTGTCTTGGTTGACAATGCTCAACTGCCGGTTGTTCGTCCCCACCGTGCCGAAGCCGTGGATCAGATTGTCCGCGATGGTGAGTGTCGAGCCGGGGTAATTTTCGCGGATGCTTGCCGGACCTGTGAACACGCCATCATCTCCGAGTTTGATGTCTCCGTTGCCTGTCAGCGTGGCGGTCGTGGCGCCATCCTCACCGATGTAAACAATCGAATCAATGCCTGTCGATCGAATGCGCAGCGTGCCCTCGTTTGCGATTCCGTTCACCAGCCTCATGGTCTCATTGCTCGCCACCGTCAGCACGCCTTGCAGGGTCATCCCGCTGCCTGGATTGAAGAGAGTCATGCCATTCAGATTGATCGAGCCGCCGACGTTGCGGATCAGACCGCCGTGAATGCGGCCGAAGCTGCTGACAATCTGCCCGCCCGTGAGCGCCTCGATGGTGCCGCCGGTGTTGAGCAGCGGCCCTCCGACTCCGAGTTGCAGGATTCCGCCATCGCGCGCTCGCAAGACGCCGCCGCTTTGATTGTCGAGGCTGCTGAGGGCGAGTTCCAAGACTTCGCCGTTGCGATCTGCCTGGAAGGCCCCGCGATTCGTCACCTGCGGCTCGGTGCCGCCGCTGGAATTGCGGCCAAAGGAACCGCGCCCGCGAATCGTCTGACCTTGAATCAGCCAGCGCGTTGATTGATCTGCGAAGGCCGTGTCGATCCTGCTTGGTGGTTTATCAAGGATCACTTCTCCAGTGCCAGCCAGCGTGACGGTTTTCGCCGGATCAAATCCAGGATTGGCAGGCGCATCCACCCGCCGTTGCGCACCAGAGATCGTGATCACCCCGTTGTTTGTCACGGTGCCGTCGAGAATCAGCACGCCTCCGGATTGGACGGCTCCCGAGTTGGTCAGATTTTTCCAAGTGGCTTGGTTTCCCGTCTGAATAAGCCCTCCATTCAAGGTCGAGAGATTCCCTCCTGTGACCGTGAAGTCGTTGCCTCCGCCGAACTGAACCACTGATCCGGCACCATCAGCAATGATCTGCCCTCCGCTGCCATTCATGCTGCCTTGCGCAAAATGCAGAACGGCACCGTTGGTTGCCTTCATAGTTCCGGTGTTCGTGCTGTTAAAGGTGTAAAACGTCAGCGCCTCGCCGGCCATGTTCGCGTTCACCATGCCGGCATTAAGGATCGGATCGAAGTAAGATGAATTGTTCAGGCGTCCAAACGCACCCGTGCCCTCGATCGTGGCGTTGTTCGTCGTGGTGCCGGAAATCGCAGGCCGCCTGCCGGGTGAGCCGAGCTGAAGTTTCCCCGTTCCGTTGAGTGTCTTCGGGCCTGAGAGCATCTGGCTCGATCCGTTGTTGTCCGCACTGCCGGGAATCACCAGCGTCCCGTTGAGCAACATTTCACCCGCTCCCGTAAACCCGGTGTCAAGCATGGTGATGCTGGTGGACCCCGCGCCAAACTCGACGCGGTCGCCCGTGTCGATGCGCAATCTTCCCAGCGTGAATGCTGAGTCCACCGTGATCACCGAGTTTGTGCCGCCCAAGTTGTCAATGATCGCATCCGCACTCGCGGCATTCGGCACACCGCTGCTCCATTTCAAAGGATCCGACCAAGCTCCGCTGCCGCCGTTCCACGTCGAGGGAGTCTGTCCCATCAATGATGGAACCATTGCGGCGAGGATGGCCAGTGTGATAGGAAGCCGGAGAACGGTGCGATCGAGCATAAACAGGGTGGCTCCGCTTACAATGCTCTTCCGTGTATGATTGTCCTACGGAAATCGCTCATTATCGCAAATGAGTCCGTCCGATGCCGAGGACACCTTCCACTTTGGATGTTTTATCCGCGAAGTTTCCCCACATTTCGATCGGCGCGAGCACATCAATCCTCGTGGGCGCGACCCGGCTGGAACGGTGCGCTTTATTTTCATTCGCCTTCGGCTCCCGTGCGAGCTATCTGCGCGGATGCAGAAAAAACCTTTCACCGAACTCGGACTGTCGCCAGAAACTCTCAAAGCCGTGGCCCATGTCGGCTACGAACTCGCGTCACCGATTCAAGGGGAAGCCATTCCAGTGCTGCTGACCGGGCGCGACGTGGTCGGCCAGTCGCAGACGGGATCGGGAAAGACGGCGGCCTTCGCACTTCCCGCGATCGAGCGCGTGGACACGACGGTGCGGGCGCCGCAGGTGCTCGTGCTTTGCCCGACGCGCGAACTCGCGATGCAGGTGGCGGAGGAAGTTTCGCGGCTCGCGCAGTTCAAGCGTGGCGTGAAGGAGCTGCCGATTTACGGCGGTGCGAGCTATGAGCGGCAGTTTGCCGGGCTGAAGAACGGCGCGCAGATCATCATCGGTACGCCGGGGCGCGTGATGGATCACATCGAGCGCAAATCGCTCTCGATGGCAAATATCGGCATGGTCGTGCTCGACGAGGCGGACCGGATGCTGGACAT
>JAYVPW010000132.1:0-55200 GCA_043777315.1 Spartobacteria bacterium
GATTGAGCATATTTAGATGAAGTGAATGAACCCGCTGCCGGAAAAGGTGATCGTGCCGTCGTTGCGGAAGCTCCCGGCGACGATGAGGCACTCCTCATCACCGATCGCCAGCGATTCACCGGCCCCGAGATACTGGCGCTGGACGCTGGGGAAGCTGCCGGCCACGCCGATACTCAGCTCGGTCGCGAGGGCGGCGCGGTGGGCTGGATCGAGGAACGTGATCGGGCTGACGAGGAGGATCGGCACACCCTGCTCGCCAGCGAGCCGATTGACGCGGAGGACGGGCAGCGTGGGGTTGGCGGGCACATCCACTGCCGTCTGTCAAACACTCACCGCGCCAGGGCCTGCGCGAGCGTGACGTCGAGCGGGAGCGAGGTGCGCCAGCGTGCGCCGCGCCGCCAGGCGCACTGCATCTCGCAGGCGATACCGGTGGAAGGGATCGATGCACCCGAGGCTGAATCGAGCTCGCGAAAAATGCGGTCGAGCAGCGCGCTATTTTCGACCGCGTCGAACGCGATGAGGGTGCGCCCAGCGATGACGGAGGTGGCTGGCGGCGCGGCGCGGTAGCTGAGGAGCGCCGGAAAATCGCGCTGATTGAGCGGGCGCACCGTCATCACGACCTCGTCGGGGATCGTGAGGAGCAGCCCCGCGGCATCGCGGAAGAGCAGGTGCCAACGTCGGGTGTCGCCGCGGACGAGCACGGGCGTATTGCCCAGCTCCTGCGATGTGATCGCGCCGGTGCCGATCTCGAGCTGCAGGTCGATCGCGTCTTCATCCGCGGCGTAAAGCCAGGCCAGAAAGGCGTTGCCGCCACTCACGAGAATTCGCACGGGCCACTCGGAAAAGATGCGGTCGCCGGAGACGGTCGCGGTCACGGTGATGGCAGCGGAATACACGCCGGGATCGGTCGGCGCGCCCTCCAGATCCACGACTGCGACATCGCCAGTCTGACTGAGCGCGAGCCCGGCCGGCGCGCCGACCAGCGACCACGCGCGCCCAGTTCCAGGGCCATTGTAGTGATACGTAGCGGCGAGGGGGCGGTTGACGGTGCCCTCCAGCGAACCGGGACCGAGGATGGCGATGTTGCCGGCATCCGTCGTGAAGTTGGCCGCGGCGCCGGCCGCCGACTCGAACTCCTCGGACAGGCCGCCGAGCGCGTGGACGCGGCAGGTGTAAGCCTCACCGGGAATCAGCCCGCTGAGCCGAACGCGGCGGGTATGCCAGGGGGAGGTGATCTGGTTATCGAATAACGCGGTGGGCGATGATGTCAGTCCGTAGCGGATACGGAAGCCTGCTTCGCGTTTCGCGAAAGCGAAGCCACTGCCGTCGGTCCCGGCGGCGTCGATCCATGTGACGCTGCAATCCGTGATGCCCGGCGTCCGAATGACACTCGCGGGATTGCCCAGACTACCAGAGGCGGACGGCGGGGTGCCGCTGGTGATGCCGATCTGCGCGCCGAGCGCGGTGTGATCGCTCGCGCCGGAGGAGTTCACGGCTGCGACGCTGAAATCGGTGAGTGTTTCCGCCGAGGTGCCGAGGAAGAGCAGCGCCTCGGTGACGCCCACAGCCGTTTTATACACAGGCGTCCAGACCAGAGAGCCGACCGCGCCGGAGACTTTATACACCACGTAATTGGAGGCTGGCGCCTCAGGTGAGGCGGTCCAAGTCAGGCGCGCCGCGTGCATGAAGGCGCCCGCGAAATTGTAGCAACCTTGATCGGCGGCAGAGATAGCGGCGGGAATGGATGGGACGGCCATGTTTTATGCGATCGGAGCGACCGAGGCGCGCGGGGCGGTGATGCGGAAAATGAGCGAGCCCTCGGGAGTGGCCACGTCTTCGAGGTCGCATTGCGAGAAGCGGACGCGGATCGCGAAAGGCGCGGTGAGCGCGGGCGTGATCGTCGTCTCGGAGATGCCCTCGGAGATCGTGGTGACCGGGTCGCCGGTCGTGGGCTTTTTCGCCGTGAGTCGGATCGGGTAGAACGCGAGGGCGTCGGACAGCTCGATGGTGCGGGTGGCGAGCGTGGTCCAGGTGAGGCCGCTGAGATTGAGCCCACCGCTCGCCGCGACGGGAATCCCCTTCTCGATCACGAGCGCGCAGCGACCGGAGTAGCCGCCGCGCAACTGAAATTGCGCGGTGAAGGCAAGCACGAATTGCGTTCCGCTGCGGAGCGCGTTGTCGCCGACCGGCACGACGATCGGCGCGCATTCGGCATCCGCCGGCCAGTAGGTCGAGCCGCTGCCGAGATTCGTGTAGAGCGCCCAGAAGGCTCCGGTCCACGCGATCTTGTCGCCGGCACTGAAGAGCCGCGCGCGAGCCGCGCCGAGGTCGGGCATCTGCGCCGTGCCGGTGACCGTGCGGATCTCGTTGAGCGTGCCGGTGGCGGGCAGGTCGCCGGTGATTGTCGCGCCGATCGTCGCGACCGGGATCGCCTTGGGGATCGGCGCGAAGATCGTGATTTTCGAATCGCCGAGACCCGGCAACTCGAACCACGGCCAAACGATGCGCTCGAAATTCGGCAGCACGAAAAGCACGCTGCCATCGGGCAACTGTCCCCCGCTCTGCATTGCCGCGATCACCAGCTCGCGGATGAGCGCGGCGAAGTCGGCGTCGTCCTTCAGCGCGCCGACGAGCGCGGTGAGCACGGCGGCATTCGCGATGAGCGACTTGAAGGTCACGAGGAAATCGGCATTCGCGGCCAACCCCTGGGCCACAGACGAAAGGAAGCCCGGATCGCTCGCGAGGGCGGTGAGCGTTTTCAGGAATTCGGCATTCGAACGAAGTGCTTTCGCGAGCGAATCGAGGTCGATCTGACTGGCGGTCAGCCTGCCCGTGATGTTGCCCGCGGCGAGCTTCAGCGACCCACTGATGATCCCGAGGGCCGCGTCGAGGGCGGCGAGTTTCGCGACCAGCGATTGCCCGGATGGTAGCGACTCGAGGAGATCGGCCCAGGCGTGCTTGTGCTCCAACAGCTTTACTGTCGAGTCCGGCGAGGTGACGAAAAACTTGAACCGGCCGAAATATCCGGCGCTCCCAGCCGTGGCATTGACTGTCGCGCCGATGCTGATCTGCACTGTGTTTGCGGTCAACGCGACCGCCGAAAACTCCGCACCGCCCGCCGCCATCTCGCGCCAGTGGACGGGCGAAAGCGTCTCCTCGTAGTGCCCATTCACGACGGGGAAAAACGTCCCGAGATTGTGCGTGATGACGAAGGTCTGCCCCGCCTCGGTCGGCAGAAATGCGAACCCCGCCGCAACCGTCGCCACCGGCACCAGCGTCGAGTTATCGATGAAGACCGTCGTCTCGCGGGTGAACACAGCGCCCGCCTCTTCGGCACTGCCGGACGTGAGAGCGCTCGTCATGTCGTTCTCCACGACGATGGGCAGCAGGTAGGTTTCCTCGCCTGCGTCGGTGATGACCAGCTCGAAGGTCAGTGCTACTTTGAGCGCCCCATTGAGCGCCATTTCGAGACCCAATCCTTCGAGCACGAGTGTGCCGGTCCAGTAAGGCGCGCCCTGCTGATCGTGCATCGCGAAGCCCAGTGGCGGTTGCGTGGCGGCGGCGAGCGGGCCGATGAATTCGACTGCAAATCGTTTGCCGTCCCGGCTCGCGCGAGCTTCGACGCGGAAGCTCGGATCGCTCGCGCCGCTGGCCACGATCGCATTCAGCGCAGCGGCGAGGCTCGCGGCGGTGACCGTCTCGACCGCCATCGTCTTGGTGCTCGCCCCGTTCCACACCAGCGAAAAAGAGCCGCTCGCGAGCGTTGGAATCACAATGGTCTGTTCCGCATTTTTGCCGACTGCGCCGGGTTGCGACTCGAAGACGGAAACGGGTGGCGTGGTCGCCTGCGCAAAGGCTCCACTCATCCGCAGCGGGAAGCGGGCGAGTTTCACTTGCTGCGTGTAGCCCACCGGAATCGCGGAGCCCTCGACGGTTGCTTCGATCCACGGAATGAGGCGGTTCGAGACCACCTCGATGGCAGCGATCGCGTCCTCATTCAGCCATGTAAAATAGAAAATGTGTCCCGGCGTTTGAGCCGGGTCATCGAGGCGCGCACCGCCGAGCGCGATCACTGAAGCAAGCGCATTGAGCGCGGTGAGCACTGTTGCTTTCCAGGTCGCAATCAAGGCGGGCGTGCTGAGATCGGCGGGCCACGCGAGCGTAGCCGTGGTGTCCGCCCCGACCTTGAGCCAGAACGTGCCCGACTCCGGTGCAGCATCGACGTATCCGATCGAGGCTCGCACCGCCGTTGCCACGAGAGGGCGCTCGTCATAGGTGGTGACGGCGGGCGGATCGTTCCGCGAAAGCTGATGCACGTAAATCGTGAGCGCATCGCCTTGGGTTTCTCGCAGAGTCGCCACGGGATTCGCGGCATTGAGCCCCTGCACGAGCGCCTTGGGCGTCGCGGCCCGATCGGCGTAGAGATGGAGTGCGCGCATCTACTGCTGGTAGCGCTGCGGATTTTCCGCGCGCGCGACGGCCTCGCCGTGGGCTGCAAGCGGGATGAGACCGGCGAATTGCGCGAGCCACGGCGCTGGGAATTCATCGACCGCGAAGGGAAACACCGTCGCGTTGAGCGGCGGCGGATCTGCAACGATCGAGTCGGACGAGGGCGCGGGCATTTCACCGCGCGCAATGTCAAAACATGAGAGCGCTACCTCATGCCGTCTGGAGTTTTTTCACCACGTAGGTGTTGAGGCTGTCGCCTTCCGCGAGCGCGCGGAGCGCCAGCAAGCGGTGCAGGCCGGGCGCGACGCGCAACACGAATTTCCCGCTGTAGTCTTTGCCCGCCAGCGGTGCGGGCAGCTCTTTGCCGTCGCCTTGAAGAATGGCGATCCACTCCTCGACGGTCTGGCAGAGTTCGGCATAGACCGTGGCGCGGTCGGGGCCGTGGACGCCGCCGAGAAATAATTCGGGGCAGCGACCGATGAAGCAGCGATCTTCGTCGCTCCACTCGACGAGGAGCGCGTAACGGTCGGCGGGATTGGGTTTGGATTTGCTCATGATTTTTTCTTTTTGGCTGCGACTGCCGAGAGGGCGAGCTTCACGTCCTTTTCCTGATAGTGCTGCGCATCGCCGCCTTCATGGCCGGAGATGACCACATGCACGCCGAGGCAGTGATCGAAATTCCGGTGGCTCCCTTTGCCGCCGCGATTCACGAAACCGGCCTTGGTCAGGTCTTTGATGAGCTGGCGAATCTTTCTTGGCATGGATAGACAGTATCAACTTGATACTACTCCGCAAGGAAAGATTTAGTTTTTTTTAAACCGACCAGAGATCGATTTCTGCGGTCGAGGCGAGCACGTCGTTGAGGTTTTCGAGCAAAATTTCGGTGAGGGCGGCCTCGGCGGCGAGCAGCGCCGTGCCGAGCGCAAGCCCGCCCGCGCCCAGCGGGAGGACGGCGAGAGTCGCGGCTTCCGCCAACTCCAGCGCGGACCCCAGGCCGAAGACCGGCTCGACTGTGCGCGCGATCAGGTTCCAATACGTCCTTTGCTGCACATGCATCTCGTCGTTCTCCGGGTGCGCCGGGTCGCGGAGAAGATAGAGGCGCGCCAGTTCTTTCGCCGTTCCGACGCGGATGCTGTCCGAGGAATTCGGGAAGCGGCCCGCGAAAACGCGCCACCGCGTGAGGCGGCGGGGAGCTTCTTTTCCGCGCACCAAGTCGAGCGAAGGATCCGCACGCCAGAAGCCGACGCTCACCCAGACGCTGGCCTGATAGAGATCCTTTTCCCACGCCTCGGCGGTGCGGAAAAGGGGCGGGCGACGGACATTCGAGGTCTTGATAAATCCCCCGAGATCGGCCGGATTATCGGGCGAGGGCGCGGTCACTAAAATGAAGGGGCGCGGTTCCTCCCACATCAGCCGGTCGGCGAATGGGTAAGCGCTCCCGAGGATGTTTTTCACGGCCTCGAAAGGGACGTATCCCTCCGGCATTTCCCAGCCGCGCGGGTCGCCGGTGCGGCGGTATTCGATGGTCGCGGGGGTCTGGTTGACGCTGCCGGTGCCGACATCGACACGCCACAGCCGCGGCGAGGGAGGCGGCTCGTGCTGAAAGACCGAAGCGGAAAAGTAAGGCTCCCCGGTCAGCGGGTTGATCCCGAAATCCTGGGCGGGAGCCGGCACGTAGCGGTCGCACGAAACCTTCCATTTATGCGCCGGCGGACGGTTCTCGCGGTTGCGGGTATGGCCGGGCAAACGCTGATGGCGAGAGGCTTCGCGGACGCGCGCGTTGAATTCCAGCGCGGTCATCGGCTCAGAACCTGGCCCAAAAAAGCGGCTCGAAAATTCCGCTGGCGCGGCGATTGATCGCGAGAAATCCCTGTGCGGAAAAAAGCTCACGATCGTCGTCCTCCTCGTAGCTCACGATGCCGGCCCGGAGGCGCAAAAAGAGCGCGAGGCAATCGGCCTGATGCGCCTCGCGCGAAGGCAGTGTCGGTGCCGCCACTGGAATGACCGTGCGCGCGGAAAAATCGTCGCCGCCGACAGTGACACGAAAGTAAATACCGCATTCCCCGAGCGGGCCGAATTGTCCACGCGTCACCAGCAGTGCCGGGCGAAGTCCGGTTTCTGGCAGGGTCTCGAAAATTTCCTTTGCGTCGATCGTCGGCGCGACCCCTCCGATCAAGGCGCGAGGCCCATCCCAACGCACCGCGGCCGTATCGCGATCGATGATCTCGACCTGCGGCGCGAAGACCGGCGCGGAGCCGCCGCCGCCTCCCGTGCCATGATAACTGTAGGTCGTGCCCCACGGGAAGACCTTGCGGCGCACCCCGACGCCGGGCAGGCCGGCATTTTTGGAAATGCTCCGGTCGAGGGCGGCGACATGCGCGGCGGTGACCTTTTCTCCGGCGCGAAGCTCGAGCCGCTCGATGCTGCCAGCATCCATCTAGCGCGGATAAATTTCGGGCACTGATCCATCCGGCCCGCTCAGTTCGTAGCTGCTCGCGAGCTGCCAGATGTTGCCGCGCTGACGCCCCCGAATGCGCACGCAAAGCCAATCACGATTGTGATTCAAATTGATTTTTACCGGGTTACCTGGGAGCGTCTGAAAGATCGTCCCGAGTTCCAGCACGATGGAGTCGGGCAAGCCCTGCGAGACCCAGTTGCGTGTGTAGACCAGACCAGGGGCGGACCAGCTTTCGACGCCATACATCCGATTGCGGCCGGTCGCCCCGCTGCTTGTGGTCACTGCTCTCGGCCAGACCATTTTCCCGGTGGATTTATCGGGCTGTTTCCCACCGCCATAGGTGCCGAGAATTACGTCAAAATTCCAGTGACTCTCGATCGGCTCGTCCTTTGTGGAGCCTTCCAGCTCGTAATATTCCTCGTTGGCGTCTTCCGGTACGAGATGTCCCTCCAGCGTCACCTGCACATCATAACCGCCTTGCTCGCCCGCTTTATTCCGGGCGAAAGTGCGCGGCTGCCACTCGACCAAGCCTGCCACCTCGATCTCGGGCGCAGGCGCGAGCAGAGCGCTACGCAGGTCGGGAGCCCAGCACGCCAGCTTGACGGCGATGATGCCGAGCCGCTTGTCCATGCTGCCGGTCAGCGCACTATCGGGATTGCAAGAAATCAGTTGCAGGGGGCTCATACGGGAACGGGGTCCAAGGCGTTCGTGAGGCTGTCGCCGCGTCCGATGCGGTCGCGGATTTCCTGCAAGAGCGAGGTGTGCCGCCGCTGTTCGGTGAGCAGCGGATCTCCGGCGCCGCCGTAGCCGCCGCCGCGACCGACCTTTTGCAGCGAGCTGACCGTGCTGTCTTTCGCCCCGGGCGCGTCGCCCGACTGATTAAGTTTAGCAAAACCTTTGTATTTTTCGGCTAGGCCCGCAGACGCTGAGGAGCCGCTGCCGAAGAGTTTGCTCAACATTTCCGAGACCCACTTAACGGCGGGCGCAATCGCCAAGAAAGCCTCGCCGAGCTTCAATACGACGCCCGCCAGCGAACCGACCGCTTCGCCGATGCCGACGAAATCAATACTGTCGAGCGCGTCGGCGATCGTGATTGCCTCCGGCGCGATCTTGGAAAGTGCGCCTGCAAAAAATTCCTGAAAGTCGAGCTTCAGCGACCCGACGATGTCGCCGAGCTTGTCGAAGGTCGTCGCGTTTTTCTCCATGATCTCGGCGAGCGGGCCGGCGTGCTTACGAGCGTCGTCGAGCACCTGCGGATCGCCGAGGAGCGAGAGAGCCTGTCCGCCGCTTTTCCCGAAAAGATTGCGCGCCACTTGGACCTTGGTTGCTTGGTCGGCAATACCAGCGAAGCCCTTTTGCAATGCCTCAATCTGCCCGATTGCGTCGAGACCGCCGAGTTGCTCGGAGGAGACGCCGAGGGCATCGAAAGCGTCGGAGGTTTTGTTGCCTTCTTCGTTCACGCCGCCGAGCGCATTTTGCAGTTTCAGGAGGAACGGCTCAACGCCATCGGCCCCGAGTCCCGCTTCGGCAAATGCTTCACGGAGAATCACCAGACTCCCTACCGACTCGCCAGTGCGCAGACTCAGATCATTGAGCGTGCCCCCGAGATCGAGCACGTCCTTGAGGCCGATGAACGAGGCGGCGATGGCCGCACCGATGACAATCAAAGGCGCCAGAATCGCGGCCAGCGGCGCGGCGGCGGCATCCACCTCCGCGAGCCCGACGGCAGCCTCGGTGCAGGCGACCGAAGACGCCAATCCGAATCCCTCAATGCCGGGGACCGCGCCGAGCGCGTTTCGCCCGACACCCGAGAAACCCAGCGCCACTTTGTGGAGAGAGGAAATCGTCGGACCCGCATTGAGGTCGAGTTCGCCAAGCAGCATGTCTGTGCTCGACTGTCAAAACCGGCCGTGACTCATTTGAGCTTCGCGCGCGCGCGCTTCCCGTTGCTGGCGTGGATGGCTTTCACCTGATTGAGGAGCGCGGTGATTTCTTTTTGCAGTGCGAAGTTCCATTGGCGGGCGTAGCCGCGGGCATTGTCGGCGTAGGGGACGTTCTGGCCGATGCGAATGCGAATCCCGTGGGCGGACTCCTGCACTTCGATCACGCCGTATTTCGCGCCGTGGCGTTTGATCCAAGCGGGGAGACTGGCTCCGAGGCGGGTGGCCGCGGCGTTGAGGCCGGCGGCGAGCCAGCCGACGCGCTTTTGCAGGTCGGTCAGCACGCGTCGGAAGTCGGATTGCAGCACGAGCAACTTTTCTTTGCGACTGCGCGGGTTGACCCGGCCGTCCGCTTTTCCGATCGCGCGCGCATGGGCGGCGAGCAGTTCTTCCGCGCTGGCCAGCGTGTCCCGCGCCGCAGATCGCGAGACTCCGCCGACCGGCAAGGCGATTTTCAAGAGGTCGCTAACGATGGCGTTTTCACCGGCACGCTTGGCGCTGGAATCGGCGGTGCCGCGCGCGGGCGGCGTGATGTCGGCCACGTTCTTGACGAAGCGGCGGGCACTGAGGGTGACGAGTTTTTGCACGCTTTCCGGGTCGCTCTTTTTGCCGATTGCCGCGAGTTCACTGATCGCCTCGCGCCATTGCTGCTGAAAGCGGGGATTAAGCTTGAAACCCTTGGACATGGCGGACGGATTCGAGGAGCCGATCGGCCCGGAGATCGGCAGGTTCGTCCGGTGGGACGGTCCAGAGATCGAGCGCGCGCATTTTGCAGTGGCGGAATTGCAGGATCAGGGTGAGCCGGATTTCCCACAGCGCATATTCGAGATCCCGCAGCGAGCCAGACTCGCCGACGACGAAGGGCGCTACCCGCGTCGCAAGCCAGCCGGGCTCTAGGAGTTTCCCGGCGGCTCCGGCCCGCTGTGCCCGCCAGGCTTGGCGACGATTTCCACGGCTGCCGCCTGAACGGCCCGATTGGTCAGCTCGATTTCGGCTTTGACCCGCATGAGAAAAGCGGGCGCGAGCGCGAACTCGTATTCGTCGAGCGTGAGCGCGAGCGCGGCACGATCGCCGGAAAGACGTTTGATCAGCTCGATCGAATGACGCTCGTCCAACAACCACGCGACGGTGAGGACTTCACGGGCACTCTCCTCCTGGGCGGCGGCTTGGCCGGTCGCCAGCTTAAGGCCGAGCTTGCGACAGAGTCCAAGGATGCCGACGGAGAACGGACGGAGGCCGGGCGTGGCGCGCAAAAATTCGTCGTCGAGGACAGCGTCGCTCATGTCGAGGCCGGTTCGGCGAAGGTGGCGTTGAGCGGGATCGAGCCCTCAAGTTTGCCAAGCAGCCAGGCCCGCCGCTCGGGCGAAGCATTCGCGGGGATGTGGGCGGCGAGGTCGCCCTTGCGAACGATCACGCGCGGGACGGTCGCGCGGACACGGCGGGCCACTTCGGCGAAATTTTCGAGCACGGCTTTGACGATTGCGAGCTCGTGGCGCGGGTTGGCAGCGAGCCACGCCTCGTCCTGCCACCATTTCACAAGCCGGGCGGTTTCGTAGAGCCCATCGGCGCTGCGGGGCTCGAAAACCCATTGCCAGACACGTCGCGGCACGCCGGCAACTTCCTCGGTGGTATCGGTGAAGGGCAGGCTGGGATGCTCGCGCACGCCTAGCGTGAGGAGCGCGCAGGCGAGAAGCGCGGGCGGGCAGGCGACCGTGGCGGGATCGAGCGCCTGAACGGTGACGACCTGCTGTCCGCTCAAGTCAGCGGGGCTCACGCCGCGTAGGGGTAGTGCTTCCCGGTGTAGGTCCACTCGGATTCGCCACTCAGCTTTTGCGAATATTTGAAGCTGAGGATATTTGTGATGCCGCCGGTGATGGAAGAAAGATTGGCCGAGGCGGCCGTGCCGGGAACCAAGGTGAGATCGCCCTTGCCGGTGACCGAGAATTCGTTCGTCTCGGTGTGGACAAAGGTCTTCACGACCTGGGTCTTGCCGGAGACCATCCCGAGCACGTTGCTTTCCTCGACCTTCGCGTCCACGTCGAGGCTCTGGATGATCGCGCCTTCGGCGGCGCTGTGGATGGTGACACCGTGCTTGAGGATTGTGATCATGGGTTATTTTTCGGCGGTGGCGGGAGCGACGAGGGGTGCCAGCGCCGCGAGTTGCGCCTCCAGCACACAGAGGCGGGCGGCGTCATTGGCGCGGCGGGTTTCGATCTGTTTCTTCTCGGACTCGAGGAGTTCGATTTGAGCGCGGGCGGCGGTGGCGGTGGCTTCGGTGGGATCGGACATGGCGATGGGATTTCGAGAGCGGGGAAGTGTCAAAGCACGAGGACGGTGCCGGTGACCGAGACGGGAGTGCGAAAGTAGCGATCCTCGATTCCGGGATCACTTTCCGCGGCGTCCCACCCACGGAAATCGAAAGCGCCGACAGCATTGAGTGCGGTGAGCAGGCCGGATCGGCCAGTGCCGAGGAGCAAGGCCCGGACGGCGTCCACGCGCGCGGCATGGAGGGATTGCGGCGTGGGATCGGACTCGGCAGCCCGGTCGGCGGCGGATTCGACCCAGATGGTGAGTGTGTAGCTGAGGGCGCTGCCGCTGCTATTGAGCGCCTTGTCGGTGACCGAGAAGATCAGCGCCGGGCAGCCGAGCCCTTTTTCACCGGACTGCTCATTGCGACACAGCACGCCGGTGAACGTCGGAGCAGCCGCGAAAAGAACCCGGAACGATTCCGCAATCTCGAAGGCTTTCATGCTTCCGTGGTCGCGTTACAACCGAGGGTGTAGAAGTTCGTGAGCTGCGAGCCAGTGCTGACGTGATCTACACGGAAGGCGCGGTTGCCCTCGATCCAGAAAAGGTGCTGTCCGACGTCGGGCATGGCGGTGAGCAAGTCTTTCCGCACGCGAAACGTGATCTCGTCCTGATCGAGGAAGCCGCCGACCGCGAGTTTGTCGGTGTGCTTCAGGCCAGCGGTCGTGGCGGCGAGCACGGCGGGCGAAGTGCCGAGGCGAATGCCGGCGGCGAAGACGGCCTCCGAGTTGAGGCGGGCGCGCGAGCGAAAGGCGGTGAGGCGGGCTGGATTCACTCGGCGATGCTGCGCGCGGGTTTGGTGTTGCGGTGAGTGAGCGGAGGGCGGGCGCGAGCGCGCCGAGCGCGGCAGTAGGAGACGCAGTCGGCACACGGGCAGTTCTGCGGCGGGATCGGCCCGCCGTGGCACAGATCGCTCAGACAGGGCAGCAAAGTGGCAGAACGGCCGGGCATGTGAACTGGGGCCCGAGTCAAACCACGCCCGGTCGGACGGCGGCGTCCCCCGACAACCGCCGCCCAGCCGGGTAACCGTTCACGTTCCCCAACGCGAAAGAAAAGAGCCCGCGGGCGCTGCATTCGACCTGCTGCGGCCCGCGGGCTGACTATGTCCACGCCGCTTTCGCAGCGATGGCGACCAAGAAAGAGGCGGGCGTGGGGTGCTGGCTCCCCTGCGGGCTCAAAAGCCCCATGCGCCGGATGGTTGCCCGGCTCGCCCATTGGAAAGGATTTAGACGGTGGTCGGATCGGCTGCCGGCTCGGCGGGCGCGATGCCCGCGGCATCGGCGAGGGCGGCGATCAGCTCCTCGCGGGCGGCTTCGTCGGGCACGACAATCTTTTGCGCGCGAACGGCGTCGGTGAGCTGCTCGTCGCTCAGTGCAGCCATCTCGCTGGCAAAGGTGGCGCGAGCGGCGACTGCGGCGGCCCGGGCGTCGTTCGCGGCGGCCTGCCGCTCCTGCAGCTCGCGGGCGGCAGACTCTTTTTCGAGCCGGCGGCGCTCGGCTTCGGCCTGCTCGGAGTCGGACTTGCGGGTCCGCTCACCATCCTCGGCAAGCAATTGCTTTTGCTCCGGCGTCAGTGTCTTGATCTGGGAAGCCGCAGCGGAGGCGCGATCCTTGGCCTCCTGCAAATTGGCCAGAGCCTTCGCGTGCTCAACCTGGACTTGCCGCGCCTCATCGAGCGCGCGGCGTGCGCTCGCCAGCTTCACCTCCGACGGATCGGGAAAGTCGTGATGCGCCAGGACTGCGCCGTCCGCCACGAACAACAGCTCGGCGTTCTCGGCAGCGAAGTCAGCGCAGCCGGAGCCGGTGACTTCCTCATACCGGCGGGTGAGGGCGAGCGGATCACCGTAGCTGACGAGCAGCGGATAGGCTTCCGGCTGGCCGTGTTTGCGTGCGAGGAGAAGAGCGTAGGTGATCATTTGAGCGCGAGGTTTTGCGCCGCAAAAGCCGCCGACCCTTGCGGGTGGGCGGCTGATGAACGGAGCAGATGTGGCTTAGGCAGGGACGAGGCGGACGAGATGATTCGCGAGCCCGACACCGAAGCCGTAAAGCGTAGTGATCGTGCGGGTGACCTCACCCGTCATCGGGTCTTTCGCCTCGCGGAGCATGATCGAAAAGCCGGTGTCGGGATCGGTGACGATCTCCATCCAAACAGGATCGTTCGGCAGCTCCTCCTCGATCGGCACGCGGTTGGCGAAGAGGATCGAGGAAGGATCGAAGAGGATGCCGCGAGTGGCGTCGGCCGGCATCGCGATATTGAAGCGCGAAATATCCTGCGCACCGCTGACCGGTTCGGTGATCACGCCGGTGTTGATGACCTTGCCCGCGTCGAACGTGCTATTCGGCACGACGGTGAGGGAGTTGGCCAGCTCGCGGAAGCAGGTGATATCGAGGATCGCGCTCGGCGCTTCCATGAGAGTGTCGTTGGCGAGGAAGACATCGACGGCAGCGCCGAGCTTCTTGTAGTCCATCGCGCCGACCGCGTTGACGTAACTGAGCGGGAAACGCGCAGCGTTGACCAGCGCCACGAGGCTGGCCGTGATGCTGATGGCCAGTGTGTTGAACGCCTTGGACATGAGCTTGGCGATGATGCCGGCGCGGGCGTCGGCGTTGCCGGCGCTGTTGATCATCTGGTTCAGTTCCACGAGCGTGAAACCGAAGGAGATGTAGGGCCATTGGTTGAGCGCGAACGTCTGATCCGCGCCGGCCACAATACCAGCCTGCCTGGCATACGTGCCAGTCGCCGCGCGGTCGCTGACCGTGTGTCCGACATTGTAGTTCTTCAATGTCTGCGACACGTTGAACGGCATGTTCTTGAAGCCGAGCGTCGGCGAGATGTCGCTGGCGAGGCGCTTGATGAAGGGAACCTTCTTCAGCGTGATTCCGAGCGCGTCGTGGAAGACGCCGGTGGCGGCGAGGGTGCCGAGAGTGTTAGCAGGCATGGTGGGTTAGGAGCGGTGGCGGATTTGGTTGCGGGTGAGTGTCAAAGGCGGGCGCTTAATTGCGGCCCGCCGTGGCGGAAAGTTTCTTGCTCGCGGCGGCGAACATCTGGCCGCGCTTGCGCGGATCGGGTTCGGCGGCGGCGGCGTCGAAATCGGCCTTGATGGCGTCAGCGCCCTTCTTGTCACCGGGATCGGTGATTACAGGAGGAATGCCCTGCGCGGCGGCAATCGCGACGGCTTTGCGGCCTGCGAGAGTCTCGATCGCGACCGGGACGATCGTCTTGTCGCTGACCAGATTGGTGATCTGCTCGGGAGTGAGCGCCAGCGCCGTGCTGATGGCGGAAATCAGGAAATCGGCATTTTCGCCCTTAGCCTTGGCGGTCAGCTCGGCGGTGTCGAGCTTGCCCTTCAACTCATCGGCTTCCGTGCGCGCCGTGGTCGCCTTGCCCTTGAAGTCATCGCGCTCAACGATGAGCGCGTTCACGTCGCCGAGCGACTTGTTGAACGCGGCGAAGATTTGTTCGTCGGTCAGTGGCGCGGCGGGAGTCTCGGTCAGAGCCAGAGCGGTGAGGATGGAGGCGCGGAGAATCATGGGATTGGCGATTGGGTTGGGTGCGTTTCGGAAGCGGCGAGTGTCAAAGGTGGCGGCGATTTTCAGCGCCGGCGTGATCTCGTCCACGAAGCCCGCGGCCAGTGCTTCGGCGGCAGTGAACCAAGTCTCGGCATCCATCAGCGCGGCAATGTCGGGCGAGTCAGTCGAGGACCGCGCGGAGGCATCGACAAGTCTCCGCTCGTAGGCGGTGATCAGCGCACCCTTGACCTTGTCCATCACATCCGCGAACTCGCGCATGTCATCCGAGTCGCCAGCGACGAGGCCGTTCGGATTGTGGATCATCAGCATCGCGTTTTCCGCCATGCGGATCGGTGCACCGGCCATCGCGATCACGCTGGCCATGCTCGCGGCGAGACCATCGATGCGCACTTCCACTCCGGGCGCGTGTTCCTTGAGCCGGTTGTAAATGGCGAGGCCGTCGAACACGTCGCCACCCGGCGAGTTGAGACGCAGCACGATCTTCCGGTCACCGACGCCCTTCATCTCCTCACAAAAGTCCTTGGCGGTTACTCCGAAAAAACCGATTTCTTCGTAGATGGTGATCTCGGCGACCTCTGCCGATTTGTTGGTGATGGAATACCAGGACTTTTTGTTCATTTGGCGGGCGGTTTAACGGGCGGGAGAGGATCAGCGGGCGCGGAACTGCCTGCCTCATTGGCGTTGGGAGTCAGCATGGCGATCCGGGCAAGCGCACTGCTTTCGGAGAGCCACGGGAAAGCCTTCGAGACTTCGGCTGCAGCCTGGCATTGGCGCATCACTTCCTGCTGCCGGATGGCGAGCTGCTGCTCGTAGCTCTTGCCGTCCTCGGCGAAGTAGCCAGTGAAGGTGTCGAGACCTTGCACGACGTTCGCGCGGCGCTCGCGACTCTCGCGGCCGGCATCGACAGTGACGTCGGAAAAGTTTGGCGTGAACTCGACCTTGGTCAGGTCGGGATCGTAGGGCAGTTCGCCGCGCTTGATGGCGCGGGCCAAAACCCAGAAGCGGCAACGGGCCAGCTTGGGAAAGATCAAGTTGGCGCGGCGTTGCTCGAGCCGGGCGCGCAGCAGGGCGGTGATCATGCGCGTGTTCGCACCGCCGATCGTCTCGGGATCCCAGATGACTTCGAAGGGCGCGCCGAGCCCGACACAGACGCCGCGAATGATGAACTTCGCCCAGCCCTCGATACCGCTGCCGGGACGGTTGTGATCATGGGCCACGAGTTTCTCGCCGGGTGTGAGGATCGGCACCTTGCCGCCGCCGCCATAGACCATCTCGCGGGTGATGTATTGCTTGGCCACGGCGGGCTGCCCGTTCGCGGCGGCGATGTCATCCTGCTGGAAGACTGAGACGGGCGGTCCCATCGGCGGGCGGTCGGGCGTCGGCGTCTCGATCGTCATGCCGATCTCGCTGTTTTTCTTCACACTCGCCATCTCGAAGGCCAGCACTTCGTAAAGGTCTTGCAGCGGCGAGAGCGCGTGAATGAGCGCCGTCATCGAGCGCAGCTCATCGGGCCGGTTGCGCTCGGCGAGATAAATGAAGTTCTGGGTCGCGACGCGCAGGGTCTTTTCCGAGTCGCCGGGCAGGAGCACGTTGTAGCCCGAGCGGCGTCCGTAGCCATCGATCCAGACGCCATCGACGCAGCGCGGATCGCTCACGTCGCCGCTCCGGATCCGATGTCCCTCGATGAGCTGCAACTTCGGATCGGTGTTTTCGTCCTCAGTCATCACGTAGCCAAGATCGCCGTCGATATCGACGCCACGGCAGTCGTGCAGAAGCAGCTCGTCCATCGACTCACCGCCCGCGAAGCCGATGTTGCGGAACTTCGCCGCGACGTAAGCATCGGCCATCTTCCCCCAGCCCGTGTTGCGCGAGAGTGAGTGACAGGTGAATCCAGTGCCGACCGAAAGGCGGGCCATCAGATCGATCGCGCCGCGCACGAAATGGACATTGATGTAAGCCCAGCGCGCCAGCGAAAGGGCGCGGGTGCGATTAAACGAGGTGAGCGTCGCGCTGGAATCGGTGGCGAAAAACGGACGTGAAGCGCGAGCCGTGCTGTATTGCAGGGCGTCGTAGTAGCTGGGGTAGAACCCGCCTCCGCTCGCGGGTGCCAGCGCGCGAGGTTGAGGCGCAATCAAAACGTTTTGATTCGCCGACGTGCCGAGAAAATCGCCGACGACAGAAGCGCTCATGTCGGGCTGCATTGGCTGAAGTCCGGGATCGACATGCGTGAGGCCGGCTGCGTGACGCCCGCCATGAATAATTGATCTCCGAGCAGCTCCTCGATCGCGGTGAGGATTTCCATCTTGTTGCCGGTGATCACTCCCGCGGCGGACGAGCCATCTTCGCTCGTGCTGGTAAAGGTCACGAACTCGGCAGCCTCCGCCGCGATCGAATCAGACAACGTCGCCAACCCTGCCGTGTCGGTCGCGAATTTCCTCCGCAAGCGCAGCTTCCAAGTGGCGACGTTGTTGCGGTTGAGATCGGGCATCGGCGACTGCGACTTGTCAAAGGAGACGCGGATCGCGGCAGATCTCTTCAACAGCTCGCTCCCCGCGCCGACCTCCTTACGCTGTCAAAGTGGCGAATCGCGTGGAAAATCGCAGCCGCCCCATTCAAGTGCCCGGGGGCTCGGTCGATGAAGCCGTTTAGGGATAAGACTCGGGCGGGTGAATCGAATCAGAGCTAATCGAGCCTGGCATGTCTCACACCACGCATCGAACACCAGATCGGGAGTGTCTTTGCACAACGCGGCGGGCGCAAGGTAACAGGCATAACGCGCCCACTCTTGGGCGTCGAGACGCCGCTCGGGAGTGAGGACAGGACGCGGTTGCGCGAACCAAGACGCTTTCATGCGGCGACCGGGCGGGCCAGCTCGTCGCCGAATTCGCTTTCAGCGGCACGCTCAGTGGCGGCTTCAAGGTCGGAGATCAGGCGGGAGCGTTTTCCCCCGGTGAGCCAGTCAATCCCCGTCAGGACGATCTTGCTGGCATCACCGTAATGGTTGGGCCGCTTGTGATCGTCCTCCCAGATGACGCGGTTGGTGCGCGGGTGCCGGATCATGCGCTCGGCCGCGTGCTCGCGGAGGATGATCTCTTCCATATTCTCAGGCCAGTAAAGGCCGGGCGGCTTCTGTAGCTTGATTCGATCGACGTAGAGATCGAACATGGCGTCCTCGTTGATGAAGTCCAACCGGCCAAATCCTTGCTGCTGGCCTAACACTTGGCGGTAGCTGATGCTGCGCGCGGCGCGGCCTTTCATACCCATCGCCGGGAAAATCTGCCGAGGTGCGAGCAGGCACGTCTCATAGACTTCGTCGGTGCGATAGCGGGCGTCGATGAAGGCGAACTTCACCGACTGCGGAGAGCCGGACTCAGGACAGAAGTAGCGCTTTTGACGCATCACGGTTATCACTTCGGACGGGCCGGTGGCAGCCGCGTGATTCAGGAGCGGGTGTCCGCCCCAGTCGATGAGCCACATCTCGCCGTCCCGATTGAAGGCATAGACGATCCAGCGGGTGTTGGTGAAAAGCCCGATGTCCATGCCGATCGCGAGCACGCAGCCTTTGTGTGGCACAACGCCGCGCCGGTAGGGTTTGCGCAGCTTGATCAGATCGAGCGGTTCCACCTTCTGAATCTTTTCCTTCCACGCCAGCCCAAGCCGTTGCTGTTGGAAACTCATGCGCAAATCGCGGCTGTCTTCGGCCTCCGCGCGGATGTGCTGATTGGCCAAGTGTCCCAAGGTCGAACCGCCGAGCATCGAGTAGAGATCGCTCATGTGCTGGGTGATGATTTCCGGGTCACCTTTCGCGGTCGGTATCCAGATGCCCGCGTCATTCATGCGCTGCTTCTGCTGGTCGTAGATCGGCTCGCCGCATTTCCGGCAACGATAGAAGGTCTCCGAAAGGACGCGTTCTTTGTCCCACGCGCCGGTTAAGTCTTTGCAGTGGTTGAACTCGACGCGCGACCATTCGAGCGGCTGCAGATCGTGACACCCGGGATGCGGACACGGGACGTGCCAGAGTTCCTTGTTGCCCAGCTCGTAGAAGCTGTCGATCGGACCTTCCTCAATGGCCGGTTTGGAGATCACGACCTGAAAGCCGTCATCGGCCTGCTTGGTGCGCGTCCAGTAGTTCTCGACGGTGTTCCCTTCGCCGCCGACCTCGCCGTAGAGGTCGATTTCGTCGTTGAAAACCCACGGCGCATACTTGTTGGAGTAGCCTGCCGCGGAAAAGCTGCCATCGAACCAGATGTCCATGCCTCGCAGCCGCAACTTGAACTTCGAGAGATCGTCTTTGTTGTCGCTGAATATCTGCTGCCCGAGATCCTGCAACGTCGGAAGCAGCCGCTCGCGCACGTTGCCGACCTCCTTTTGGCTGTCGAGGGAGATGATGCAGTTCCTAGGGCGATGCTTCGCGGTCCAGCGAATCGGGTTGAGGATCAGTCCTTCGCTGTAGCCGGACTGAGACGATTTTTTTCCGCCGAAGCGCCGGATGCGTTTACCCTCGCTCCAAGGCTTGCGCAGTAGATCGCAGCCACGACGCACCCAAGGCGTCCGCGAGGAGCGGTAGGTGGGCTCGGGTGATTTGCGGAGCTGGAAAGGTGCGTCCGGCGATCCCTCCGCCCACTGCCAGACCGGCACGTCGGGAATCGCGGCGAAGGCGCGCCGAAAGAGATCAGGCAGCCAGGGCGAGGAAAACATCGGCGGGCGTCTTCAGCGAAGCGAGGTTGCGCAACACGGATTCCTCGCGGCGTCCGACTTGTTCGAGGACGGCAGCGATGCGATCGAGCAGCTCTTGCGGCATGTCGGAGAGTTCGGCACGGACGCGCGATGTCCGATGCTCGCGCAAAAGGGCGAGGGAATTCAGCCCTTCGGTGATCTCATTGAAAACCTCTGCCTTGTCGAGGTAGCCGCCCAGCCGAATCGCGCGCTGCTCGGCATCTTTCTCGTGCTTTCGCAGGGACTCACCGACGTCTTTGAGGCGCGTGTGGAGCTTCCTGATTTCGCCGTCGTTGCCGCCTTTGTAGGCGTCGGCGAGCTGGAGTTTTACCGCGGCGAAAATGGTGCGAAAGAACTCGACGCTCTCGCCTTCGACTCCGCCGACGCTGGCCAGATCGAGCGAGGCGACCATCGGGCCGACTGCGCCCGCAGCTACGCTAACGACCGCCGCAGGCAACCCCGGATCGGACGATACTGCAGGCGGAGTCGCGCGAGCCGCGGAAGCGGCGGCGTTGACCTTTTCCCGGAGCGCGCCGCGGATTTTGTCGAGATGCTTTTCGATCCACGCCGGCATGTGTGCGCGATCGTCAAGCGGACAGGGATCGCCGCGTTCCTTTCCTCGTTCGATCCAGCGGTAAAGCTGGCGGCGTTCGGTGCCGTAGATTTGCGACCACTTGCCGATCTGCGCGGCGGTGACCTCGCCGTCCCCAGCGGCGGGGGACGGCTCCGGGGTCAGCGCGAGCGTGGGTCCGACTGAGGGCGCGGTGTCGGTCTCGGAAGCCGCGGCCTCGGGCGCAAAACCGGGGTGCATCTCGCGGACTTCCGCCAGCTCGACTGCGGTGAGGCGAGCGCCGCTCGAATACTTCAGCGCGAGCACGAGCGCGCGCTTGGCTTTGGCCTGGCTCTCCGGGAACGCGGCGTTCTGCAGCATCTGGCGTTCGCTCGGCGAGAGAATGCCGCCGTCACTGACCTTTTTGACGATGTTGCGGAGGTCGGCGTCGAGCACTTTGGCGGCGAGTTCCGGTGTGATGTTCATGCCGCGAGTTCGTCGATCCACGCCGCGTGGAAATCGTGGGCGGCGGAATCGTTGAAAATGACCATCTGTTCGAGGTTGTCGCTGGAACGGAGGTTCGCGCTTCCCTCGATCGTGAAGTGATCGCCTGCGCGCGTCGGCAGGCAGATCACTTTGGCGTGGCAACGCGTGACGACGAGCTGCGCGACATTGGCCAGGCGAGCGGCAGCGGCGCGGAACACGGTCGCGCGATCAACCTGCGCGAAGTAGTGGCTGACGATGAGCGTGAGGCTTCCGACGCTGCCTCGCTCGACGAGGCAGGCGAGCGTGTCGGCATTGGCCACGCTCATCCCGAGGGTGGCGATGCGCAGATGCGGGCAAGCGCCGCGGTCAGCGATGATGGCCGGAATCAAATCGCAGAGCACGAAGTCTCCGCGTAGCACGCAGTGGGTGCGGTCGCCGTCGCCGGCCGGCAAGTGACAGAGAACCGCCGCGGCATTTTCCGGCTTGATGAAATTTCGGATGCCGCGCCGGGCTGCGCGGTCTTCTGCCTTGAGTTTGAGAAACCGATTCGCCGCGAGGACGAAGCCCGGCTCAACACGTCCGGTGCGCGACAGCGCCGCGGCGGCGAAGTCGAGGTCGGTGTCGAGGTGGAGTGCCTCGATGTCAGGCAGCAGCAGGGACGGGAGAGACATGGTCCACCTTGTTGACTTCGAGACCGGCTTCTTTCAGCCGCTGCAAATTCACGGCGCAAAATTTCGGCTCGAGTTCGGTCGCGCGGGCGCGACGTCCGGTCTGATGCGCGGCGATCAGTGTGGTCCCGCTGCCCGCGAAAAGCTCGGCGACGATCTCGCCTTTGCGGCTGGAGTTGTGAATCTGCCGAGCCACGAGCGGCAGCGGCTTGACCGTCGGATGGAGTCCGTTGCCGGGATTGCGGGGCTCGCGGATGACCGTGGTTTCGCGCGCGTTGCGCAGGCGTTGAATAATTGCGACCAGCTCTTCTTTCGCCAGCTTCGAGAGGTTCCTCTCTTCGTCATCGAGGATCGTGGAGAGGCTGAATCCGCCCTGCCAGTAGTGAGCCGCGCCAAGCTTCCACCCGTAAAGAACGGGCTCGTGCTGCCACTGGTAGTCCTGCCGTCCGAGGGTGAAGGCATTCTTCACCCAGATGAGGCATTGCGCGACATGCCAGCCCGCCGCGCCGACGGCCTCGCGCGTGACGAGGCCGTGCGAGTCGGCGTGGGCGACGTAGATCGCGCCGCCGGGCTTGGTGAAGGCGTGCGCCGTGGCAAAGGCTGCGGTCATCAACCGGCGATATGCCTCAGGGCTGAGGTCGTCGTTCAGGATGGCTTCCGGGGCGCTGTGTGTGTGGCTCTTGCCGTCGGCAGCTTTGATCTCGATGCGTCGCCGCTGGATGCTCTCGTAGTCCACGTTGTAGGGCGGATCGGTCCAGATGATGTCGGCGAGTTCGTTGCCGAGGAGGGCACGCCAGTTCTCGGCGCGGGTGCAATCACCGCAAAGAATGCGGTGCGGCCCGGCCTCGAACAAATCGCCGACCTGCACTTTCCACTCGAGCTGCAAGTCGTCGGCCTTGGAGACGAGCACAATGGCGTTTTCGGTGTCATCGGTGATCGCCGGGCCGTCGAGACGAGCGGCCATTTGCTTCTCGTCCCAGCCGGCAAGGCGCGAATCGATGCCCGAGGCGTCGATGTCGCGCGCCAGTGAATCGAGCAGGTCTGTCTCCCACTCGCCGAGCAGCTCATTTGCCGCGATCAGCCGAGCCCAGTGCTCTGCCTCGTCGTAATCCACCATCGAAACGTCGGCGTGAGTGTAGCCGAGATCGAGCAAGACCTTGTGGCGAAGGTGACCACTGACCAGCATGCCGTTCCGGCGGTTGAACACGATCGGATCGAAGTAGTCACGTCCCAGGCTCGCCTTCAGAACCTGCCAACCGCGAGTGCCGGGCTCGGGATGCTTCCGCGGATTCCGTGGATGCGGCTTTAGTTCGGCCAGGACGCGTCGTTCAATTGTCAGCGCGGCGATCAATTCAGTCATCACTCGCGCCTGCGGGTGTCAAAGTGTCAGAAAGAAAACCGCAACCGGACACAGAAAACACCTTCGCGACACGGGGGAAGGCGGTGAGCGTCGCAATCTAAAAGATTCCTTGCGGGGGGTGTCACAGCTCGCACGGGTGGCATGGGCAAGTGTCACTATTGAGCCTCCATTGCTGGAAATGCTCAGTCGTTCTGAATACCTATACCTACCTTGTCCCACCGATTCCTAAAAGAACATAAACCACTGAAGGACAGCGATGAACCGAGGGCACTGGTAATCAAAAGAAAGGGTGAGGGTAGGCATGGGTCACGTTCTTGAATAAAAAGAGAGCGCGAGAGAAAGACGCCGACGCCCCGGCGCTGGCGCGCGGTGGCGAAGAAGCGCCGAAGCGGCGCAATCAAGCGGCGCTATCGCGCCGGGAATTATTTAGAGCCTGCCCCGACCACTGCCACCACCTGCAGAACATACCTCCGATGCCGATTCTTCCCGCGCTTATCGAACACCACACGCTTCCCCGTCTTCGTCACGAAAGACTTCCCTCCGTAACGACCAAGAAGTTTGCCGAGCGAGCTGTTCGTCTCATCGCTCGGCACGAACTCCTCCCGATCGCCGTCGGCGTCCTTCACCTTCGTCAGTCGTCCCTTGATCAGGTAGGCAAAGCAGTTCAACTCTCGGCAAGCGAGCACGACGTCGATGAACTCGTATTCGACCGCCTTCTCGACGCCCTCCGAGAGTCGTGACACCAGCTCGCGCATGTCGCCATACTCCGAAGCCCCGTAGCCATCGCTCTCCCGAGGAAGACACGGATCGCCGAAGCCCGCGCTGATCGCGATCCCACCGAAGATGCGCGACCACTCGTGGTAACCCGCCACGATCTTTCCCTCGTGCGGTCGCCCGCCGTCGCGCCACAGCTTGATCAATGTCCACATCGCCGAACAAATCTGCCGATGCACCGTAGGCGTGCGAATCCACTCGACGTCGATCGGCCTCTCGATCTCTCGTTCCTGTGCATCAGCCTCCGGCGTAAAAAGGTCGCAAGTCAGCGTGCGGCCAGCGATGTCAGTCGTCACTTCGAGGTTGTTTGCAGTGAGGAAAACGACCGGCGTTTTCGGCTCTTGAAACTCTTCCTGCGAATGGAATTTTCGTCCGCTCCACCAAGTCGCAGTCATGAAAGCGTTCAGCATTCCGCTGCGCAAAAAGTTCTGCTCCAAATCATCGAACACCAGATACGGCTTGGCCTCGCGGACCGCCGTGTCGAGCCGATCACGCAGCTTGCCCGTGTCGTCTGGCATCGCATCCACGCTGGCGTAACTCCACGCCAGCGTCAGGATAATCTCCACGAGCAGCGTCTTTCCTGACCTCGACGAATTTGCGTGAAAAAGAAAGTTCAGCCGCTTCGCATCGAGCGGCTGCAGAAAGTAGCCGAATTGCCCCATCATCGCCGCGCGAAACACGGCCTTTGAGCGCGGGTCTTGAAAAGGGAACTCCCGGTCCAGATCGTCGAGGATGCACTTCGCCGCCTCCATCGTCATCGCCTCGTCGTATTCCCAAGTTGGTGCAATCGTCAGAATACAGCTCTCCCCGTCGTAGCCCGCTGGCAGCAGTTCGATCCTTCCGTCCTTTCGCTTGATCGGCAGTCGCACCGTGTTGACCCGCAAAAGCCGGGGCTGGCGCCGCCTGAATTCATCCGATTCCAGACACGTTTGCGACATGTCCACGCCCATCGTTTGCTTCACTTTTGTCGCCCCATGCTTCGAGAACATGTGCCGATAGCAGATCATGTGTTCCTCCACCCACGACCTGAAGCGGTGCGCCGTCATCTCCTCGATTTCAATCCGGCCCGTAATCTCGTGGACGCCAACCGTCACGATCCTGCCCTTGTAGCGGAAAAGCCCTTTGCCTGCGAACCGCGCGAACATATCCGCCGACGTCTGCGGCGAAAGAATCGCGCCTACGTCGCGGTTGAAGTCATTGTTGATCCGTCCATCGACCGGTAGTTGCACCCACGGCAGTCCTGGCCTTTGCGGATCCGACTCATCCAGCTCAGGCGTGACGTGCGACTGCTGCACCAGCACGCCTGAATCGATCGCCAACTTGTTCAGCGCCTTCGATTGCTCGCTCATAACCTCGACAACACGGCATTGACCAGCGCGCGAGCCAAGCCGCATGGCACGGCGTTCCCGATCTGCTTTACCTGATCAGTCTTCGTCCCTGAAAAGGTGAAGTCGCGCGGGAATCCCTGAGCGCCAGCCAACTCATGCGGCTGTAGCATCCGAAATCCGATGTCGAGCAGGTATCGCTCGCCATTGACGATCACCATCGGGCGCACGAGCGCATGACGGTCTTTTGTGGTGACCGTCGGCACCGGGAGACCGACCGGAGTCGCCTCTCCATTGCCGTAGTATTGCACCAAAAAAGGCTCCACGAGCGCGATGGCCCCATCAGTGGACACGGTCGGCGCTGGCTCATTCACTGACCGCAGCCGACCATCGCTCTGCTGTGGTAAGAGCGCCGGATCGCAAAATGCCCACTCGCCGCGATTGCCGCAGACCGTCGGCAGCGGATGACCCAGCGAGCGCGAACGCCTGCCGTTTGCCCGCTCTCCACTTGCCCCGTTGCCATGCGCCACCTGCACGAGGAAAGGTTGAGCCAGCGCTGAATGTGTCCCGCCAGTGATCGTCGGCAGCGGCACATCCATGCTGCGGGCCGTGCTGGGAATCTGACTCGAGCCCGTGCCCCGCAGTTCGACGAGGAACGGTTGCGCCATTGCGTATCGATTCTCGCTCGTGATCGTGCCGATCGGCCTAGAAATGGCTTGTGCGCATCGCGCAGCGTCACTGCGCTTGGAATGATCGCCCTGAAACCGCACGAGATATGGCTCCACGAGGTCCAAATGCCCACTTGCCGTCACCGTCGGCAGAGGCTTATCGACCGAATGTCCGCGCATTCCCTTGTCCCGCGGATTCTCGTTTTTGCCCGGCACGATGAACGGGCGCAGCCCGAACTTATGCAGCCCCGCCATGATCCGCGACATCGTTTTCGGCGATAGCGGACGCGCGCGATCGTAGATGCTCGGAGCTGGCAAATCGAAGTCGATGATCTCTCGCGCTGCCCGCCATTTCAGCGTCTGCGCGCCGCCGGTCGGCGTATGAGTCGGCTCAGGCCAGGTGACTCGGCGGCGACCCCGCACCGCTTGAATGAAAAGCCGCCGCCGCGTCGTCGGGTCGCCAAAGTCAGCGGCGCAAAGCACCTTCCATTCGACCTTGTATCCAAGCGCGCGCAGGTTCTCCACCCAAGACTGGAACACTTCGCCCTTCCTTGATTTCAAAGGCCGTCCCTTGTGATCGAGCGGCCCCCAACTCTCGAATTCAGGCACATTTTCCACGAGAATAATGGGCGGCCTGAGCGCATCAGCCCAGCGAATGACACACCATGCGGTCGCTCTGCTCTGTTCGTGGATCGGCTTGCCGCCCCGCGCCACGCTGTGATGCGTGCATTCCGGGCTAGCCCACAGAAGATCGAGGTCACCCGGACGGAAAAGATCGCGCGGGTTCACATTATCGATCGTCGTGCAAAGATGCCGCGCTGCCGGATGATTGCGCGTGTGGGTGGCAATCGCCACCGGCCAATGGTTGATCGCGGTCAGCTCCGCCTTGTGCCCGAGGTTCTCCGCGGCCTGACACGCGCCCGCCGATGTCCCGCCCGCGCCGCAAAAGAGGTCCGCAATGCGAATCGTGGTCATCACGCCGAGATCACCTCGTAGTCTTCTCGCCGTCCGCACCCGGATCGACCGAAGGCCGCCCAAGCGTCTTCAGCACTCAAAAACCCGCTGGCGTCTTTCACATCTTCCATCCAGAAAAAACACTCCTGCCGCCCTGCGTTGAACCGATATTCTCGCAGCAGATAACTTGGCTGATCATCAGCCCCATGCCAGGCGAGGCCGATTTTTTCATACACGCGCCGGACCATCCCTTCGCGTGAACGCACGTAAAATCTCACTCTTCTCCCCCTCCAAAACCCAGCAGCTCGGCTGCGCACTCCGCGCTCACCCCAGAGTAATATCTCAGCCCGCGCTCGATCCACGCGCCGCCCGTCTCATCGCTGTCCGCCGGCCCCGCCGCTGCCAGCTCGACCCAATACTTCACCACGTCCCGGCGGGCAAAAAGATCGACCAAAGGCGCGAGGTCCGGGCGCGGATTGATGTAGAGCAGCTTTTGAAATTTCGGCGGCGCGAACCGCTGGTATCGCTTCACCTTCTGCCCGTCGGCTGCGAGAGCCTCGACCATCTTCCCGTCGCGCCAGCATCCCGGCAGCCGCGTCAGGCGCACGGCTGTCAGCGTTTTCTGGTCAGCGCCGAGCACGGTCAGCGCCGCCTTCAGCCGATCGCGCTCGGCATCCCATTCCGCCTTCGTCGGCGCGTCCACTCGCACGAGCGCATGCACCGACCTCCCACCACTGCTGTAGAGCGCCGAGATTTTCAGCGGGAGCTGCGCCAGCGCCCCGAGCCATTGCCTCGTGTCCGCCTCATCGCTCTCGATCACCAGATACCGCCACGCCGTCACCGCGCGATGATTCCGGCAGCTCATCTTGTCGCCGTCATCGGTCGGGTGATATCCGCCATCCACCGGCTGCGCCATGAACCAGACCCCGCACGGCCTCGGCTCCGGCCCGCGCTCGACTGGCGGCGTGTCCGGCCACATCTCCAGCCCACGTCCGATGGTCGAGGCGTGATCCTTCGTGAAAACGCACACCTTTTCGCCCGGCTCGTAAAGCAGCTCGAGGAAACGCGCCGAGCTGATGCCCGACGGATCGTGCGCCGATCGGTTCGCCAACCACACCAGATTCACCCGCTTCGCCCAATCGCCCGAAAACTTCAGGAGCTTGTCCGCGGCAAAGGTCGGCTTCGGCGGCTCTGGCAGGGAATGGTAGTCGCGCCAATCCTTGCTCGGCGTCCATTCCGCCCCTTTCGACAGCCAGCCCCGACCGCGCTTCGAGCCGCTCTTGTGCGCGCCCGCCAGCTTGTGCAGCAGCTCTTTTTCCGTCCACGGCGGCGCGCACCGCTGGTTGTATTCCGCGAAAATACCCAGCGCCTGGACCGGTGCCAGCCCGAAACCTTGCACGAGCACGCACGCGACGTGGAAGGTCAGATTGTGCCCGTTCTGCCCCGAGACGGCCGGCGGCATCTTGCCGACGTAGCGGCTGGCTCTTTCGATTAATTCCATCGGGAATGGGTGGGCGGAGGTCGGACGGGGTAAACGCAGGTCGCGTGTCGAAGCGAGCCCCCGATCGAGGTGCGCGCGAGAGAGAACGGAAGCAGTGAAAAACGCCGGGTTTCAGCGCGTGCTTTCACCAGAGCCTCATCGGCATCAGCACGTTGACCGTCTTGCCGTCGGTCAGTCTCAACGGGGAAACGTCGTTGGCGATCTCGCCGGAGACGTTGTCTGCCGCCAGCACTTCCAGCCCGCGCAGGAGGTAGTCCCAATTGAACGCTGCCGTCATCTCAGCGCCCACCACGTCCGCCGTCACTTCCGCCGAGGCCGTCCCGAGGCCGGGCGTGGACGCGGAAAGCGTCAGTAGATTCGCCCCGATGACGATCTTCACGGCGTTCGAGCCCTTCGTGCAGAGCGTCGCCGCGAAGCGCACCGCCTCAATCAGGCGCGAGCGCTCGACCGTGAACCGATGCGCCGCTCCCTCCGCTGGCAACACCTGTTTCCAGTTGGGATAAGTGCCTTCGATAAGCTTGCTCACGACCCTCCAGCCCACTCCTCGCGCCTCGATTTGGTTGGCATCAACCTTCAGCACGGTGGCCCCACCGCCATCGAGACAGGCCATCAAGGCGGCAGAGTCGGTCGGCACGATCACCGACAAGTCGCCACACTGCCCCACACTCGTCAGTGAGAGCCTCCGGCCATCGGTGCAGATCATCTGCAGACTGCCACCGCTCGCGACGAAGCAGACGCCATTCAGCACGTAGCGCGTCACGTCGTCGCTGACCGCCGACAGTGAGCGCGCCAGCCCGTCCGCGATTACGCCTGCCTCGAACGAATATTCCGCGCCATCAGCCAGAGTGGGCACCGGCGGAAATTCCGCCGCTTCCAGCCCGAGCAACTCAAATTTCATCGAGCCCGATTTGCCGGAGAGCAGCGCCGGTTTCCCTACCTTCAGCTCCACCTCCTCTCCTTCCATCTTCGCCAGCGCCTTGGCCAGGCGGTCGCACGGCACGGTGATCGCGCCTGCTTCGCCGACTTCCCCTGGCACATCGAGCGTCAGGTAGGCATCCAGATCGGTGCCGCTCAGGGTCATCCCCGCATCCGTCGCCACCATCAGCACATTGCCCAGAATCGGCAGCGTGGACTTCCGCGAAACGATCCCCTTCAGCCGCGCCAGCGCCGCCGACAGGTCGCTGATCTTCAGCCGCGCCTTCACTTCGCCGCTCCCTTCTTGTTGGAGACACGCTTTCCGACCGGCTTCGACTTTGGCTTTTGCTGCGGGATCGGCAACTCCTTGATCGCGTGGAGGATCAGCGTCAGCTCAGTCCCCTGCGCGAATTCGTAGTTCTTGCCGATCGCTACCTGCGCGACCTGGTTGACCTGCAGCAGCGTCATTTTCCGCTTGTGGCAAAGTTCGCCGATCAGCTCGCGGACTGTCTTCGCGGGCGGCTCCACCTTCGTTTTCACCTTCGGTTTTTTCGCCTCCGCGCCCGCCGCGATCACCCTCGTTTTGATTGCCTTCACATCGAGATCGAAGGCCTTCGCCATCGAGACGAATCCCGGCGCATCCGCGCCGCTCGATTTCATCCAGCCGGCGAGCAGCAGCTCGACCACGAGCGCGGGCATCCGCTCCGCCGTCAGCGTGTCGGCGTGCTGCCGGATCGCCTTTTCCCGGTCCGGCTCACCCTTGGTTTTCGGAACTTCGAGCTGACGGCGCAGACACAGGAACGCCTGCGCATCCGTCGCGCTGTGAAAGAGCGCCACGTCGAGCAGCGCAATCCACGCGTCCTCGTGCATCCCGCGCTTCGCGATTTCCGCGGACAGCGCCTCCGCACACGCCACCGCCTGCGCCGATTCCAGCTTCTTTTTCGCCCGGTCGAGTTCATCGCGCGCCTGCTGATCCGAGTGCGGCGCAGCCTTCGAGCGGCTCGCCTTGGCCGTAAAAAGGTCCGCGTAGCCATTCTTTTTCGCCGCTTCGATCGCCACCTTCCGCTCGACCAGCCAGTGCGCCTTCCCCTTCGCGTCGATCACGACCGTCGGGCGCACTTCCATCGCGTGACTCACCTTTCCCTTGATCGCCGTCCCATCCTTCTCCCGCCCCTCGACCACCTCGACGGTCACCTTCCCCGCCAGCATCTTTTTCCACGTCGGCGCTTTCTTCTGCCCCACCACTTCGGAAGCCGCGGGCGCGAGCGCCAGATTCACCATGCCGGTATCGTAGTTCGGTGTGCCGTCGTGATAGATCAGCCGCTTGCCGCGTTCGCCTTCGATCACGATCGCCCCCGCCGCCAGCGCCGCGGTCTTCACTGCCGCCACGGCCTCCGCCAGCTTGGCCCCGTAACAGGTCGGCAGCGTGCAAAGCGCGAATTTCTGCTCGGCGCTCTCGGGCATGTTCGCCGAGTTGAACGGGCAATCCGTGCAGGCCCCGCCAAAGCACCGCTCCCCATCCTTCTCCCGCGCCGGCACGAGCGTCGCATCCCGCTGATCGAATGGCGACCCGCGCAGCTCCACCATGTAGCTGCGCCGGATGTGCGCCCGCACCTCACTCGCGCTCATCACCCCCTCGCCGTGCCCCTTCAGCACTTCCTTCGTGAGCTGCTTGCGCAACTCCGCGCTCGGCACCTTGGCCACGAGATAGCCGATACTCTCGCCCATCTCGCCGCGCTGCATCGCTGTCTGCGCCTCCCTGGGCAGACGCAGCAGCCGCAGACGGTCGCCGACGTGCTGCGCGCTCTTGCCGAGCTTCACCGCGAGGGATTCCCGCGTGTATCGCGGCACGTCGCCATCGGCCCTTAGCGCCAGCGCCTGCGCCAGCCCGAGCGCCTCGTCGATCGGATCGAGATCGTGACGCTGCAGATTTTCAATGAGCTGCAACTCGACGACTTCTTCATCGGAGAGAACCCGAATCATCGCCGGGGCCGTCGCCAGTCCCGCCCGCTCTGCCGCGCGCTTGCGCCGATGCCCGAATACGAGCTCGAACTCGAAGCCATCGACCGGCGGAGTGAGGCGGCGCACGAGGAGCGGCTGGATGATCCCCACCTGCTTCACGCTGTCGGTCAGCTCGTCCATCCGCGGCGCGGCATACGTCTGGCGTGGCTGGGTGGGGCTGTCGCGCAAGACCGCGAGCGCGAGATGCACGATCATGTTGGACTCGCCCGCCTCGCTCGCCGTGACGTCCGCCAGAGCGGGCGGTTCCGCTGCGGGCGGCTTCGCGGCGACCTTGCCCCGCGTTGGCTTCGCCGCCGGTTTCGCTTCCGGTTCCAGCCGATCCTTTCTCAGCTCAGGCCGGATGCGATAGAGTAGCTTCGGGCCGAAATAGGAGAATTCGTAGTCGCCGATCTTGGGCAGATCGGCCGGCGTGAAAAGTTTGCGCGCCCGCTCCTGATCTTCAGGAGTGAGCAGATCGATGGTGTTCCAGTCTTTCATTTCTTGGGTTTGGCTTTGTGTTTGCCCGCGCGTTTTCCACCCACGCGATTGGCGTTGTTTTTCTGCACTGCGGAATAGCTGGCACAGGCCTCGGCGGTCCGTTGCCACGGCATCTTCACGGCCTCTTTCCCGTGCGCCCGCGAGTAGTCGTCGATGAGCGTGCTCACCCGCCATTCGATCGACGCGCCGCTCTCGCCGAAGAGATCGCCGAGCCGCCGGTAGCCCATGTCCCACACCGCCTCGGGCCGGTATTTCTTCACCCAGGCGTAAAGCCGCCGCATCACCACCGCCGGGTGCGGTCCGTCCGCAAAAAGGAAATCGAGCAGCCAGAAATGCGTCTCCAGCGCGATCAACATCGCCTCCGGGCTTTCCGCCACCGCTCGCGCTTCCTGCTCGTGCAGCTCATCGAAAATGGTCGGATGCTCCCCATTCATCCCCGCGAAAAGCGGCAGCGTCGAAGGCTCCCGAATCCCCGCGGCTTCCTCTTTCGCGGCCAGCGCATCGGACGGCGTGTAATGGTCCACCTTCTCGTGCAGACAGGCTCCGCGCGGCATCTCGCCGCCATGCGACCGCTGCCACGATGCCGCCCCTTTCGAGAGCGTGCTCTGGATGCGCGCGCTCGCGTTCATCGCAGGGACTCAGGGGCGCGCCGTTGCGGGTCGGCGCAGGCTGGGCAAAAGATGGTCGTGCGACCCAACAGACGGCAGCCGCCGGCCTCCGCGATACGGATGAGATCGCACTCTTGCAGCGGAAAGATTTCGACTTCCGCTTCGATCACCTTCCGACAAGCGATGCCGTCACAGTCCCACTGGATAAGGATTCGAGGTGTTTTCATAAAATCACGCCAGCCCCCTTTTTTCATTCGCCGCGAAACACTGCTGCGGAGTGACCCGGGGCGCGCCCTGGATGCTCGCCTCCAGCCGCATCACCGCGGTCGCCTCGCGCCGCTGGCGCGCCTCGCAGGTCGCCGAGAGCACGACCGCCCATGCCGTGTGCGTTTCGCCCTGGCTATCGACGTAGCGATTTTCCGCGCACCACGCCGCCGCCAGAGCGTGCGACTGAAAGACGTAGGCCGCGCCGCGATCTTCCTGCCAGTGCCACTCCTCCTCCACGAGCAGCTCCTCGCGCCGCGTCAGAAATTGCGACGCCAGCAGCGAGTTCTGCGGATTGAATCGCACCACGATGGAGAGGTCGTGGGAGATCATCGACGCTTCTCCCTCCGGCGCCGCAGCCAGCCAGCCAGATTGCCCTCGATCACACCCCTCAGTTCGGGCTCGCGATTCGGGAGCGAGCGCCCGCTCGGCAGCGCCCGCACGACCACGAGCCACTTCGTGCCGTTGGCCAGCTCAATCATCAGCGGGAATTTCACAGCCTGCGCCTTCCCGGTTCATCCTCGCCCGCGCAGAGAAATCGCTCGATGGTCACCGCCCGGAAACGGGTCGTGCGACGGCCCAGATTCGGCACCTTCCTCAGCTTCCCGAGCTTGACCAGCCGCTCCACCGATCGCCGCGACTTCCCGAGGCGCGCCGCCACCTCGACGATCGTCAGCAGGCCATCGCCCGACGGCACGCCCCGCCCGAGCAGCAGCGTCTCGATGCGCGCCAGCCGCTCCTTGATCTCGATGGTGTCGGCCTCGCTCATGCCTATCGCTCCAGCCTCCGCCTGCGACCATCGGTGCCCGTCTCCAGGATCGCCGGGTATTCCGCCTCCGAGGCCTCCCCGCGTTCACTCACCCGCCCGAAGAGGAAGCCGCGCCGGGCATGATACTCGAGCAGCGCGCGGGTGCGCCGCCGCTCCACCACTCGCCCCATCCAGAAAGCCGCGGCGATCAGCAGCAGCGTAGCCAGCCCCATGCTCCCGACGAGCAACGTGATGAAATCCCGGACGCTCATGCCAGCACGAGCTTCTTAGGATCGTTTTTCGGGACACTCAGATCGGCATCAAAAATTACGACCTCGAGACCGGCAGCGCAGAGCGAGCCGCGCCAGTTGCGCCCGGCATTCTCGGGCTCCCAATCTGTGCCCAAGGCGAGGGCGATCGGCTTCGGATCGACGAGACCGTCGGGTTCCGCAGTCGGGTCGATCCAGTCGCGATGCAGGCTCAATGCGCAGCCGAGGAACGGCCACGGTAGTGTGTGAAATCCCGCGAAGTCGCACGGGGCTTGGGTGATCTCGTCGCGGATGGCTTCGAGAGCTTCGATGCTTCGATCGAGTTGCTTCAGGATGTCTGCTTTCATGCGGTTTTTCGAACTGGCGTTTCTGCGGTTGAGTCGCCGCTGGTCAGGCGGCGGAAAACGATCACGGTCAGCAGGTCGCGGCTTTCGGCGGTGTCCGGTTCCTCGGGATGCGCTGCGAAAAATTCCGCGACCTGCGCCCTCAGCTCACCCCACAGCGCCGGGTTCGACCGCAGCACTCGCAGCGTCTGCGCGGCCCGCTCCATCCACTCGTCATGGTCCGCAGCGCTACTCATGAGCCGCCTCCACCACGCGCAGCCCGTGTGGTTCCACCAGTTCGGCCAGCTTCTCTTCCACCATCCGCTGCAGAATCCGCCCCTCGCGGTCTGCTTTCGCCTTCAGCTCCTCGTGCAGGCTCGCCTTGATCGCGACCACACAATTGCGGCGGGGTTTCTTTTCCAAACTCATGATGACGCATCGTGCGTCACTATGCGTCACTCGTCAAAACATTTTTTGATTATTTTTAGAAGATGCCCGTCTATGGTCGGGAACTCATGGCGAAATATCTGAATTTGCGCATCGCCGCGGAACTCGGTGAGCGATTGAAACCGCACGCGAAAGCGCTCGAATGGACCCCGAACCACTTCGCCGAGCACTGCGTCGAACTCATCTGCGCCATGATCGAATCGCCGGAGGCGCGAGTGGTTCCCGAGATCGTCGCCATGATCGACGCCCGCTCGAACGTCATCGCCTCCCCGATGGCCCTCGAAGCGAAATTCGCCAAATGGCAGCAGAGCCAGAGCCAGAGCCAGTTGCGCGCGGCTGAGGACCATCCCCAGACGCGTCGCAAAATTTAATCTTGACGATCAGCGCAGACGGTTCTAGGCGCTGGCATCTGGTTTGAAATTATGAATACGGTGACCAAAGACACGGCAGGCAGCGCAGGGTGGTTTTTAGTGATGACCGCGTGTGGTCTTTCGCTGATTCCAGTGTTGGGGTTCGCAGCCTGGTTTATCTCAGGGCCGTTGCTCCTCGCCGCCTTCGTCCTGGCGATCATCAATCTTGCGCGCGGCGGCAACGGAATGTTTTTACTGCTGACCTCTGCGGTCGCCGCGCCGGTCTTCGTATTTTTGGCACCCGTCATCACCACTCTGCTTTTCGGAGCGGCGGCAGCCAGACAGTTGAAACCGGCTCCGGCGAATCTTCGCGTTTCAGCCACTTCTCCGGTGCGCGAGACGCAATTTGCGTCCGCAGAGGACGCCCAAAAAGAAGCGGTTCGCATCTACCCGGAACTCGGCATTAAAGACAGCTCGTTCAATCGCCGATTTGTGGCGCGAGTGGTGCAGTATCGTCAGGAACACCCGGGTTTTTTCAATGATCCGAATTGGCCCATTGCCCTCGCTGAGTTAATCGCCGGGAACGATTTGACGCCACAGCCCGTCGCCGTCGCGTCTCAGCGAGTCCAGTCGCCTCCGCGAGCTTCCGCGCCCGCCGCGGCACGCGAGCCCTCTGGCTATCACTACGAATATTCCCCCGCCAGCCAGCACTACGTCCCGGTGCGCGACGGATCGAGCTGGCGGCGCAGTGTCGGCGGCGGATAGCCAATCAAATCGTTTTGATTGGCGGCGCGATCTCCCAAAACCTCGCCGCCTGCGCCGCCGTCACCGGCCTCCCATCGGGGCCACGCACCGCGCGATAGTGGCGATCGAGTGTGTCCTCGGATTCGGAGTGCCCCATCTGCGCCTGCAGCTTCGCTTTGTTCTGATGCGTCGCGTGGAAATAGCTCGCGAAACAATGCCGCAACACATCGTGCGGCCACGGCCTGAGCGTCGCCGCGCCGCGGAGCTGCTTCATCAGCCGATCCCATGAAGGCGGCGCGACATGCGTGTATTGAGGAAACTCCGCTCGCCAGAGCCTCAACCACTGCACGCAATTCGAACTCAACTCGACCACGCGCCGATCGTTCGTCTTCGTCACCTTCGCATCCAGAGGCACCAAGGCCGCGTCGAGATCGAGCGCCGTCACTTCCAAGCGCACCAACTCAAAAGGCCGAATCCCGCCAAACGTCGCCAGCGCAAGAAAGCCAATGAGCCGTCGGTAAATCGGCATATCGCGGCGCTCGTGATTCTCGCGATCCACGCCGGGAGCTTCCTTGGTCAGAGCCGTCGTAAAAAGCCGCTGCAGTTGTTCGACCGTAAAAATCGCTGGCTCTTTTTTCACCAGCTTCGGCAGCGTGATCGGTGAGCGCCGCCGTCCTGAACTCACGTCGGGCTGCAGCGGAGACTTCGCGAGATACCCTTCCGTCACCGCGTAAACGAAGAGCCCCGTCACCGCGCCCAAATATCCGCGCTGCGTCTTCGGCTCCCAGCCACTGCCGAGGATCCAACCCTTCACCATGTCGCGCGTCGCCTCTCCCACCTGCATCTCTCGACGCGGCCACACAAAAGCACGGCAAGCGCACGAGAACGTTGCGATCGTATTTCCCGCAACTCTCCGCAACTCCATATCCATCACGCAGCGATCGAGCAATTCCCCGAGCGTGATCTTCTCCTTCACCGGCTTGTGATTTTCGAGCCAGAAATCCGCCGCTGCCTCGATCGTCACACCCGCTCGCCCCAATCTCTCCTCGATCGCCGCATAACGCAGAGCCGTGTCGGCCGGCAACGTCATCGCGGCATCGCCATGCCGGCGGCGGAGCTTCGTCTTCTCCGCGAGAAACTTCTGCGCTTCCTGGCTCGTTTTGAACGAGCGCGTTTTTCGTCTGCGCCTACCATCGCCTTCCTCGATGATCCCGAGATCGACCACGAAGTCTCGGTAGATGCGACCGGCGATCTTGCGTTTGCGCGGACGGATATTCACTCCCGCCTTGGTCGCATTTGGTCGCGCGTTATTCGAGAAAAATGGCGGAAACTGGCGCGATTGGTCGCGTCACAGTTTTCAAAACCGCGCGAAACTCAGAAAAACAAAAACGCCTGCGGATGCCGTATCTATCGGCATCCGCAGGCGATTCAAAGTGGTTGCGGGGGTGGGATTTGAACCCACGACCTTCAGGTTATGAGCCTGACGAGCTACCAGGCTGCTCCACCCCGCGATTTGAAGTGCGGAAGGTAGTGGCTCGGGACGGGACGGCAAGGAGAATTTCGGGACGGGCGTAAAATTCTCGCGTTAGACTGAGTCAACCTTTGTCCACACTGTATTTGCCGGGGCCGATGAAGATGAGGCTGAGGACGAGGATCGCGAGTTCGATCGTGTGCGAGCTGCGGGGGATGCCGACGCTTTCGATGGTGATGCTGGCGGCGACGAGGAGGGTGAGGAAGATGAGCAGGCAAGCGGGGCGGAAGAAAAGGCCGAGGATGACGAAACCAATCGCGCCGGTGGCCGCGAGGGCGGCGAGAAATCCCCAAAATGTGGGCGCGAAGGAAATGCCGATGTGCTTCATGGCAAGCCCGGTGTGTTTCCAAGCAGAGGGGCCTCCGGCGAGCTGGGACCAGCCGTGGGTCCACGTATAAAAAATGCCGAGCGCGAGGCGCAAAAAGAGGAGGGCGCAGTCGCGATAGTTGCCGAGGGATGACCACATGGGCGGGGAGATAAGGTCGGTTTTTCGCGATGATCGAGTTCAAAAAACACCGATGAGCCGGAGGGCGGCGAGGGCGGCGAAAATCAGCAGGAGGCGCTCGAAAAGGCGCTGCGGAATGTGCCGGATGAGGCGCCGACCGGCGAAGATGCCGGCACCGACGACGGGGATGAGCAGGAGGTTGAAAAGAAGCGAGCCGCCGGTGATGAGGCCGAGGCTGGCGCTGAAGGGGACTTTGAAAATATTGACGATGAGGAAGAACCACGCGCTGGTGCCGAGCAGTTCGTATTTCGGGACGGCGATGGCGAGAAAGTAGAGGGCCATGATCGGGCCGGCGGCGTTGGCGAGCATCGTGGCGAGGCCGGCCCACGCACCCATCATCCACGCAAACCAGCGCGAATGTGGCAGGCGCGAGTAGGCGTCCGGCGCACATTGGCGGATGGTCTGGAGCACGACCATCAGCAGGACGATGCAGCCGATGACCGGGCCAAATGCGGCGGCGGAAATGTGCTGCATGAGAAAGTACCCAACGACAATGCCGACGACCGTCGGCGGCAGCATTCGCCAGATGTGGACCCAGCGCGCGTGCTGATGGAAAACGAGGACCGAGAGGATGTCGCCCGTGATCAAGAGCGGCAGGAGAATACCGGTGGATTCGCGCGGCGGAAAGAGCCGGGCCATGATGATGACGGTGAGCAATCCGACGCCGGAGAAACCGCTTTTGGAAAAGCCGATGCAAAACGCGGAGAGCATGGCGAGCAGCCATTGGCCGGGGGTGAAGGTCGGAAGCATCGGGGTTTCACAATCCGGGAGTAGTCAACGCGAGGCGAGCCACTTTCGCGCACCATTCCGCCCGCCGGCATGGGTGCAAAAAAATTCAGCCCCCCGCAGCCGAATGGCTGCGAAGGGCTGATGTTCCCCCCAGAACAATCTTTAAAAGCTGCGATTGAGTTACCCTCGCTCCGGAAGTCGCGCAAGAGAAAATGCGTGAAGTATTAATAATTATCGCAAATGAAGCGGAAATACTAACTGAAGCGATTCAAGTAGAATGCCTACTTTCACGAGCCCCGGTCAGTCGGCGGCGATGATCTTCGCGATGAGTTGGCTGAGCACGACTTTCGGCTCGAGCGAGGTCGTGACGAGCCGGACGTTCGAGTCGAGGCATGCTTCGAGCGCGGCACGGAGTTCGTCGGCGGTGAAGCGATGCGCCTGCGTGGCGGCGATGCCGAGGGAGAAAAAGTTCACGGTCCCGTCTTTTTTGCGAGGCAGGTGCGCGACGGCGTCGGGTCCGAAACGCTCGAGACTTTTCCCGAAAGCAAATGCCTGCGAAGGGCGGTTGAGCTTGTGGCGGACGATGAGGTCTTTCGCGAGGAGGAGATTCCGCACGGTCGGGATGATCGCAACGAGGAGGATGCCGATGGCCGATTCGCCCTGAAAAAGGAGCTGGTCGAGCAGGGCGAGCGAGCGGCGGAGGTGGCGCGCGGCGAGGGCATTGCCGAGCTCGAAAATGATCCCGGCGCGGGAGACTGGGACGAGCAGGCGGACATCGTCGGCGGTGATTTCGCGGCGGGCGCGGCCGAGGTAGAGGTCGAGCTTTTCGATCTCATTTTGCAGGATGCGCCGGTCGCCTCCGGTGAAGAGCGTGAAGAGCTCCAGCGCCTCCGAATCGAAGCGCAACGCGCGGTCTTCCGCAGCCCGTCGCGCGAGCATCGCAGCGTCCTCTTCCCAGCCGGATTTGCTGGTGTCGAGTTTGTCGAAAACCGCGACCTTCGCGAGCTTCTGCAGCGTTTTGTAGAAGGTGCGGCGCTTGTCCACATCGATCGCGCTGAGGAGAAAGCGCACGCCGTCCGGCACGCCCGCGGCGAGCGTGGCGGCGAGCTTTTCCAGTGCCTCCGTGACGGTCGCCGAGCGGCCCGTGACCGTGTCGGCGAGGAACGTCGCGTTCTTCAGCCAGACGAGCTTTTCACCGCCGAAAAAAGGAAAGGTCAGCAGCGCCGCGATGGTCTCGTGAATCTTCGTCGCGCACGCTTCCGCGTGGTCCACGCAGCCGTCGATCAGGTCGAGCCCGAAGTCGCCGCCGGGCGAAAGCTGGTCCGCGAGTTCCCGCGCCGCGCGTTTGACCTCCGACTCATCGGAGCCGAGGACCGCGTGGATTTGCGTCGCTGCGCTGGTCTTCGCCGCAGCCATTATTTCGAGAAGCGGTCGTAGCGTTTCGTGAACGAATCCCAGTCCTTGAACTTGTCGCCATACACTTCGAGGAACGATCCCTTCAGCCCGTTTCCGCCGATCACGGTCTCGATATATTTCACGATCCGATCCTTCGGCAGCTCGGTCATCAGGTAGCGCACGAACTTCTCCGAGGTCTGGTAAAGCTGGCTGATCGCTTCCGGTTGCGTCGGGTAATCGTTCAGGCTGGCCAGCGTATCGAGCGACATCTCGGCTTTGGAAAGCGTGCGTTCGAAGCGTTTGCCCGACTGCCCTTTTCGCGCCGCAATACTCGCGCCGCCCATGTATTCGGCGAAGCCTTCGTTCAGCCAAATCGGCCAGCGCTGGCGGGGATAAAGGCGCGAGACGACCGCGTGCGTCGTTTCGTGCGCGAGCGTGTGCGAATCGAAATTCGCGCCCGGCCCGGAATTTCCGCCGCCGCGCACGTTGAGATAAAGCTCGTCGCCGGAAGCAAAACTCGCGGCCCACTTCGTCGCGAGATTGATCAAACTGAGGAACTGCTTCCACTCGTCGGCGTCCTCGAAAACATAGACGTGCGACTTTTTTTGGTAGCGATCCTTCCCCGCGCCGAGCGTCGTCGCCACGAACCAAAGGTCGTATTCGACCTCGCGCGCCACCTTCTGCGCCTCGGTCGCGCGCCGGTAGTGGAGGATGAAATTGTCCGTCTCCGCGTGCTTCCACTTATCCGGCAGGATGCTGAGCGCGGCTCTTCCCGAAGCGCTGATCGTTTGATTCGAGAGCATTTCAAACTTCTTCTCGACGAGCGGAACCTCGCGCGTCGGAGCCGCGTTGGACGGCTGACCGAGCGTGCCCGCCGCGGCGCCGGGTAGTGGGCGCGGCGTCGTGCTGAAGAAGGGCCGCGGTGTCGCCGTCTGCGCGAACGCCAAACCGGCAATCGCCTGCGAAGCCAGCAAAATGGCGGCTCCGCGGCGCATGGCACTATTTCGGGGGGGCGTTTTCATGGTCTTTGGAAAGGTATGCCTTAAAGTCGCGCTCCAGCGCCTCCAAGCTCGAAAACCTCGCGCCGAAGCCCTTGCTCAATGCGCTCTCGATCCGGTTTCCGTGCGCCAGCGATTCGAGAAAAGTGAGGAAGCCGCCCTTGTCCGCGCCGCTGAGAAAACGGACGAGACGCTCCGACTCGGAATAAAACGCCGTCACTTGCGCGACCTCCTGCGGATACGAAACCGCGCTCGTGAGTTGCGCCAGCGGGACGAATTGCTCCTCCGCCAACCCGCGCGCCATCGGGCTCGCGTTGTAGCCGCGCGTGCGGTGGAACGCCGCGTAGCCGCGCTCCGACGCGTATTCCGCGTAGCCCTCGTTCAACCACAGCGGCACGCCATTTCCAAAAAAGCGGAAGACCACGAGATGCGCGATTTCGTGGCCGAGCGCGCGGCCCTTGAATTTGTTTTCCGGGTTCCGCTGGATGAAAAGTTCGCCCGCCGCGTGCAGCCCGCCGGTCCACGGATCGAGTGCGCCGCGGGTCTGAAACGCGGCCCAATCCTCCGGCTTTTCGAAGATGTAAATGTGGCACTTTCGCCCCCACTGCGCCGTGTCTTTTTGCAACTCCGTCGAGACGATCCGGTAATAAAACTCCGCCTCCGACGACACCGGCGCCGCGATGAAATCGTGGAAGAAGTGATACACGAAATGCGCCGTCTCCGCGTGCCTCCAATCCGCCGGGCGAATCTGCAATGCGGCCTGTCCGAGCGGCATCAGCGCCGTGTCCGTGAGCTGCCGAAACTCGACGGGTTTGAAATTCCCGAGGTTTACCTGCGCTTCCGCGAGGCTGATGGCGAAGAGGGAAAGCAGCGCGGGTCGGAAGAACATCAGCGCGAATGAACAGCACGCGGGAACGGACGAAAAGGGCGCTCCGTCGTCATCCCGAGCGAAGCGACAGCGGAGTCGAAGGAACTCTTACTTCTCCCCCGTTGCGCGCGCATCGTCGGGAGAAAAGTAAGAGGTCCTTCGACTGCGCCCGCAAAGCCGGGCTTCGCTCAGGATGACGGGCTTTCGCGCCTGAAGACTGCGAAACAAGCCATTGCGTCCGCGAAATCACGCGAAACCACGCGAAAGGAACCCGTCTTTCGCGTCCTTTCGCGCTTTTTCGCGGACAAAATCCGTCTTCCACAAAAGCCCCTCACGCCCGCGCTTTCGTCCGCTTGCCTGCGCCGTATTTCGACGGCTTGCGCTTCGGTTCGAGTTTCGAAATTCCGGTGCCGTCTTTCAGCTCCATGATTTGATCGCGGAGCAGCGCGGCCCGCTCGTATTCAAGGTTTGCGGACGCCTGGAGCATCTCGGATTCGAGCTCGCGGAGGATTTCGCTGAGGTTGAATTCGCCGCCGCTTTCGTTGACGACCGACGCCTCGACCTGCCGCGCTTTCAACATCGTGTGGAGGCTCTCCTGCACCGCGCGCTGCACGCTGCGGGGCGTGATGCCGTGCTTGGCGTTGTATTCGAGTTGCTTGGTCCGGCGGTAGTCGCTGATCGCGATGAGCGCCTCCATGCTGCGCGTGACGGTGTCGGCGAAAAGGACGACTTCGCCATCGACGTGGCGCGCGGCGCGGCCCGCGGTTTGGATCAGCGAAGTCTGCGAGCGGAGGTAGCCTTCCTTGTCGGCGTCGAGGATGCAGACGAGCGAGACCTCGGGGAGATCGAGCCCTTCACGGAGCAGATTGATCCCGACGAGCACGTCGAATTCCGCGGCCCGGAGTGCGCGCAAAATCTCGACGCGCTCGATCGTGTCGATGTCGCTGTGGAGGTAGCGGACCTTCAAGCCAGAGTCGCGGAGGTAGTCGGCGAGATCCTCGGCGGTGCGCTTCGTGAGCGTCGTGATGAGCACGCGTTCGCGCTTTTCGACACGCTGCCGGCAGAGCTCCATCGTGTCGTCGATTTGGTTCTTCAGCGGGCGCACGACGATCTTCGGATCGAGCAATCCGGTGGGGCGAATGATCTGCTCGACGATGAGCGGCGCGCCGGTCGAAGTGACGTCGAACTCCGGCGGCGGCACGTCCGTCCGCGACACGCGCACGAACGCATCGGAGCGCGCGCGGCGGTCGCCGGGGCTCTCGCCGGCGGTGACGAATGGCGTCCCTTCATCGAGCCCGATTTGCGTCCGCGAATGCGGGATGTAGGTCGAATTTCCGACCACGGAATTTTTGATCTCGAACTCCGCCGGGGTCGCGCTGACGTAGATCGCCTGGCCCGTCATTTCCATGAACTCCGGGAAGCGCAGTGGCCGGTTGTCGAGCGCGCTCGGGAGGCGGAAGCCGTAATCGACGAGCGTCGTTTTCCGCGAGCGGTCGCCTTCGTACATCCCGCCGATTTGCGGGATCGAAGCGTGCGACTCATCGACGATCATCAGAAAATCGCGCGGAAAAAAGTCGAGGAGCGTGAAGGGTCGCGAGTTCGGCGGACGCCCGGTGAGATGCCGGGAATAGTTTTCGATCCCGTTGCAAAAGCCCATCTCCTGCATCATCTCCAAGTCGTATTCGGTCCGCATTTTGATGCGCTGCGCTTCGAGCAATTTGCCCACTTTCTCGAACTCGATGATCCGCTGCTCGAGCTCCGTGCGGATCGTCACCATCGCGGTGCGCATCTTGTCGGCGGGCGTCACGAACTGCTTCGCCGGGTAGAGCGTGATCATCGTCAGCGCATCGACCGTGTGGCCGGTGAGCGGGTCGAAGCGCGTGATTCTTTCGACCTCGTCGCCGAAGAATTCGATGCGGATTCCGATCTCGTCGAGGTTCGCCGGCTGCACCTCGATCACGTCGCCGCGGACGCGGAATCTGCCGCGCGTGAAGGCCACGTCGTTCCGCTCGTAAAGCATGTCCACGAGCTTGCCGAGCGCCGCCTCGCGGGTGAGCTGTTCGCCGACTTTCACGGTCAGCAGCATCCGCTTGTAATCATCCGGCGAGCCGAGGCCGTAGATGCACGAGACGCTGGCGATCACGATGACATCGCGTCGCGAGAGGAGCGCGGAAGTGGTCGAGAGCCGCAGCCTTTCGATCTCCTCGTTGATCGACGAATCCTTCTCGATGTAGGTGTCGCTGCGCGGGATGTAGGCCTCCGGCTGGTAGTAGTCGAAGTAGCTCACGAAATACTCGACCGCGTTGTTCGGGAAGAACTGCTTGAACTCGCTGAAGAGCTGCGCGGCGAGGGTCTTGTTGTGCGAAATGACGAGTGTCGGCCGGCCGATTTGCTGGATCACATTCGCGGCGGTGAAGGTCTTTCCCGAGCCGGTGACGCCGAGCAAAGTCTGGTGCCGGTTCCCCGCCTCGACCGACTTCACGAGCTTCGCGATCGCCTGCCCCTGGTCGCCCTTCGGCTGATAATTGGAAGCGAGCTCGAAGGTCATCGGCGCAAGGTAGCACGCGTCCAACACGAGCAAAACGCCCCCTTTCGCTCCTCGAGATAAAACGAGGAGATTTCGCGGAAGGTGTGGTAAGCAAGGCCGTGATCCCAACCAAAGGCATTCGCGTCGTCGGCCGCAGGCGCGCCGGGAACGAATACACCGGCGGCCTCGAAGCGGCGGATGGATTTTTGAAAATGGCGGCAGAGTTGCGCGGCTCGCAGCCGTTTGCTCCGCGCGGCGTCTTTCGCTTTCACTCCCACGAAGAAGCTGACGAATGGATGATGAAAATGCTTACCCGGCGGAATGCCGGACGCCCACCGTCGAAGACTTAGTCACGGTCTGCCGGAGCCTGAACGAACAAGGAGCTCACTATCTCGTCGTCGGCGGATTCGCGATCCTTCAGCACGGGTTCGCGCGGGTGACCAAAGACATCGACATCGTCATCGAGTCCTCGATGGAAAATCAGCGCAGGGTCAAGACGGCCCTCGCGGTGCTGCCGGAGAAAGCGATTCTGGAGGTCGGAGACGACGACATTCGCCAGTACATGGTCCTCCGAGTCGCCGATGAAATCCTCGTGGATGTGATGACCGCCGCCTGCGGAATCGAATATGCGGAAGCCGCGGGTGAGATCACGACGGTGGTCATCCGCAGCGTCCCGATCCCCTTCGCCAATCCGCAGCTCCTGCTGCGCATGAAGCAGACGCATCGGGAAAAAGACGCCGAGGATCGGATTTTTCTGCATCGGAAGATCGCGCAGTTGGAAGGCCGGGCGGAGTCGGACGAAGTGTGATCGGAAGAGAGCGCTTTTCCGTCAAACCGAGGCACGCAGCTCTCAGAGGCTGTGTAAAAAGTCGGGAAATCCGGCGACCCTTGCCCTGGAGCGCGCCGCGCCGTCGGCGCGAGTCTCTTGAAACAACCCGTTCGGGCACCGACGGAGCGGTGCGCTCCAGTGGTCGCCGGACGTTTCCACTGCCTCTAAGAATCGGGGGCTCCCGCGATTCCATACGCACGCGTATCATTGCGCCAGCGGCGGGCTCTACCTGTTCGATTCGACCGGTCACCTCGTCAGCCAAATCGAGTGGGGATTTCAAATCGCCGACGCTTCGATCGGCCTCGATGCCAGCGTGTGGAAACTCCTGGCGAACCCAACGCGCGGCCTCGCCAACTCCGGCGCGGCGGCGCTCGCCAGCGCGACGAATTTGCGGATCAACGAATGGCTCGTAGCGACGCCGACGGGGTGACGAACATTCAGGAGCTGTTCCATCACCTGAATCCGAACGCGGAACTGACCGCCGCGGACCGCGCCGCGCTGCCGCAGGTCGGCGTCGAGCCCGTCGTCGGCACGCCGCAATTTCTGACGCTGACCTACCGTCAAAACCCGCGCGCGACCTTCTCGCTCATCGAGCACCAAATCTCGCCCACGCTCGGTGCCGGAACATGGACCACGCTCACGCCCGACGTGACCGAACCGCTCATTCCCGACCCGCTCACCGGCGACCCGCGCGTCCGGGTGAAGTTCGCGGTCCCGGTCGGCGACACGAAAAAATTCCTCCGCCTGCAGCTCACGCCGTAGCGCTGGAAGCGCGGTGGCAGCTCCGCGGTAGCGCGCTCGTCTCGAGCGCTGGTCGAGGCGTCTCGCCTCGACGAACTTTTTCAGCGCCCGACTCGTGTGGACGGACGGTTTTCAAAGTGCGTTTCGGCGAGACGCCGAAACCAGCGCACGCGACGAGCGCGCTACCTGGAGACGCGGACCACGAGCTACGCGATCAGCTCGTTCACCACGTTCCCATGCACGTCGGTGAGGCGGAAATCGCGGCCGGCGTAGCGGTAGGTGAGCTTCTCGTGATCGAAGCCGAGGAGCTTCAAAACGGTCGCGTGGAGGTCGTGGACATGGACCGGTTTTTCCACCGCTTTGAAGCCAAACTCGTCGGTCGCGCCGTGGACGTAGCCGCCTTTCGCGCCGCCGCCGGCGAGCCATGTCGTGAAGCCGTAATGATTGTGATCGCGGCCGTTCACCTTGCCGGCATTCGAGCCGGGCGTGGGCAATTCCACGGTCGGCGTGCGGCCAAATTCGCCGCCCCAAATCACCAGCGTTTCGTCGAGCAGACCGCGTTGTTTCAGGTCTTTCAAAAGCGCGCCGATGCCTTGGTCGCACTCCTTCGCGAGCCGGCGGTGATTGGCCTCGATGTCGTCGTGCGAATCCCACGGCTGACCTTCCCCGTGCCAGACTTGCACGAAGCGCACGCCGCGCTCGATCAGCCGCCGCGCGATGAGGAGCTGCCGCGCCTGCGTCCCCTCGCCGTACATGTCGCGGATGTGCTGCGGCTCTTTTGAAATATCGAACGCATCCGCGGCATCCATCTGCATCCGATATGCGAGCTCGAACGACTGCACGCGCGCCTCGAGCTGCGCGTCATTCGCGCGGCGCTGCTGGTGTTCGGCGTTGAGTTGCTGGAGCAAATCGAGCTGCTGCCGCTGCTCGCGGAGCGTGACGTGTTTGTTGCGGATGTTCTCGATCAGCTTCTCGACCTCGGTGTGTTTCGTGTCGATGTAGGTGCCCTGATAAACGCCGGGCAGAAACGCCGACTGCCAGTTTTGCGATTCCTGAATCGGGTAGCCGCCGGGGCACATCGCGATGAAGCCGGGCATGTTCTGGTTCACGCTCCCGAGGCCGTACGTGAGCCACGAACCAAGGCTGGGCCTGATTTGGCGGGCATCGCCGCAATTCATCAGCAGCAGCGACGGCTCGTGATTCGGCACGTCCGCCTGCATCGAGCGGATGACGCAGATGTCGTCGATCGACTCCGCCGTTTTTGCAAAAAGCTCGCTCACTTCGATCCCGCTTTTTCCGTATTTTTGAAACTTGAACGGCGACGCGAACGCCGCGCCGGTCTTGCGCTCGGTCTTCAAATCGAGCGGCACGGATTTGCCGTGAAAAGCGGTGAGCTGCGGCTTCGGGTCGAACGTGTCCACATGCGAAGGCCCGCCATTCATGAACAAATGGATCACGCGCTTCGCCTTCGCCGGGAAAGGCGGGAGCTTCGGCGCGAGCGGATTGAGCGACTCGGACGCGCCGGCCTTCAGCCCCATCGCCTCGCCGAGCACGCTGCCGAGGGCGAGCGCGCCCATGCCCATCCCGCAGCGATTCAGGAAATCGCGGCGCGTGAGGAAGAGGTGTTCGAGATTCGGGGCGTGGTGCGGCATGGGATCGGGTCTCGGAGATGAGAGATCGGCAGGAAGGCTGGAACTTAGGCGTCAGCTCCGGGTAGCGCACTCGTCCCGAGTGCTGGTCGAGGCGTCCCGCCTCGACCGTCTTTTCGCGGCGTCCGGTTCCGAGCAAATCGCGCGGCTGCGAAAGTTCGTTTCGGCGGGACGCCGAAACCAGCACTCGGGACGAGTGCGCTACCGGGAGATCTTCGATCTCACGCGGCGGGCATCGGCACGGTCTTCGAGGAGGGCATCGGCGTGTCGTGCTTTTCGATGCGGTCGGAGGGGTAGGCGACGCGGCTGTGCATCATGCTTTGCAGGGTGAACTTGAAGCTCTCGGAGATCATCTCGATTTCGCGGAGCGTGATGTCGCAGTCCTTGAGCTGCCCGTCGATGATCCGCTTTTCCACGATGCTCGTGATGAGTTGGTCGATCTTTTGCGGGGTCACGCGCTCGAGGCTGCGCGAGGCGCTTTCGACACAATCGGCGAGGCTGAGGATCCCGCATTCCTTCGTCTGCGGGCGCGGGCCGCCGTAGCGGAAACTCTCCTCGCGGACCTCGGGGATGTCCTCTTCGCGGATGTTCATGATCTTCCCGCCGGCGCGCGCGTCGTCCTGCTGCTGGAGCGCGCGTTTGTAGAAATAGAAGACGAGCGAGGTGCCGTGATGCTGCTGGATGCCGTCGATGATCTGCTGGTTGAGGCCGTGCTTGAGCGCGAGGTCCACACCTTCTTTCACATGCGCGATGATGACGAGGGCGCTCATCGTCGGCGCGAGTTCGTCGTGCGGGTTGCGGTCGTGCCGCATGTTTTCCGTGAAATAGTCTGGCTTCACGAGCTTGCCGATGTCGTGAAAAAGCGAGAGCACGCGGGCCATCGTGGCGTTCGCGCCGACCGCCTCGGCGGCGGCTTCGGCCAGATTCGCGACGACGAGGCTGTGGTGATACGTCCCCGGCGCCTCGATCGTCATGCGTTTCAAAAGCGGGTGGTTCAGGTCCGCGAGCTCCAGCCATGTGATGTCCGTCGTCACTCCGAAAAGCATCTCGCAAACCGGGATCAGCGCGCCGCCGACGATCGCCGCGACCACGATCGGCGTGCCGATCGCCACGAGGCTCTGCCAGCCGATCATCTGCCAGGTATTCACCGCGCCGACCGACCCGAACGCGAACGGAAGCGGCCCGATCCAGCCGAACAAAAGCGCGAGCAGCCACGTCGCGACGCCGACGAAAAAGCCGGCACGAATCAGCCGGCTGCGGCGGCGGACTTGCAGCGTCACGAAGACCGCGATGAAGCCGGTGATCAGGCTCATCACGAGGAGCTTCGCATCGATCGAGCGGTAGATGATCGAGCCCCACAGGCTGACGAAAATGGCCGCGTAGATGCCGTGATTTTTGCCGAGCAAAACCGAGAGCGTCAGCGGCGCGAGCGCGAAGGGCACCGCGAGTTTCCAGAGCTGCTGCCGTTCGGCGGAGCTGAATTCCGCGAGCGCCGCGACGCCGCCGTGCCGCACCTGATCGTCGGAGGTCACGAGCACCAGCTTCACCGCCGCGAGCTGCAGCAGGAAGATCGAGAACATCAGCAGCACGCGCGAATTGCGCGGCCAGGTGTTCGGGTGATTGATCCAAAGCGCCGCCAGCGCCGTGAGGAAAATGAGCAGCCCGATCAGCCCGCGCTCCGTCGGCTGCTGCCACGAGTCGGAATAAATCAGCGCCCACAGCCCGAGCATGAACCCCGCGAAAATCGCCAGCTTCGCCCCGCCGCCATATTCGAGGGTTTGGAAAAGCTCACTCTCGGTGCGGCGGCGACGGAGTTTGGTGCAGGCGAGGCCTTTTTTGACGAGGCGCTGACGGTCGAAGAATCCGAACATATTTGAAAACAGCCGCGAAAAGTCTGCCGGACGCAGCGGTTAATCAACGATTTCCTCGCGGCGCGGCACCGGCCACGGCGCGATGGAGCCTGCATCCTCGTCATCCTGAGCGCAGCGACAGCGGAGTCGAAGGACCTCTTACTTCTCCCCTTGTGGCGTGCGCGGCGTTGGGGGAGGGGGAGAAGTAAGAGGTCCTTCGACTGCGCTTCGCAAAGCCGAAGCTTCGCTCAGGATGACCGGAGGGCTGGGACGCGTGCACGACATTACGGTGCTCCGTTTTCTTCCGGTCATCCTGAGCGCAGCGACAGCGGAGTCGAAGGACCTCTTACTATTTCCCGCTTGGATGCGCGCCGCCGGGGAAATAGTGAGAGGTTCTTCGACTTCGCTCAGAAAAGACCGGTTTGGATGGCGAACTTCGCTCGGCTCCAGCCGCTGAACCCGCAGCGCAGACTTCCACCCAATTCAGACTCCACCCCATTTTTTCAAAAATCCCCACCCCATGATCCAAAGCATCCTCGTCCTCGGCTCCGGCAGCGCGGGGCTTCTCGCGGCCATTTCCATCAAAAAGAAAATCCCGCAGCTCGCCGTGCGGATCGTGCGGAGCCCGGACATCGGGGTGATCGGCGTCGGCGAGGGAACGACGCCGAATTTTCCGCGGCATCTGTTCGATTATCTCGGGATCAGCCGGAAGGATTTTTACGCGCTGGCGGAGCCGACTTGGAAACTGGGCATCCGGTTTCTGTGGGGCCCGCGGGAGAGTTTCGATTACGGCTTCGCGCGGCAGCTCGATTCGCACTGGACCGATCTGCCGCGGCCGAACGGCTATTATTGCGACGACGATTTTCGCAACGCAAACGTGCCGTCTGCGCTGATGGAGGAGGGAAAAGTCTTCGCGCGGCAGCCGGACGGCGGCGGGCCGGACGTGCAGCCGTGGCACGCTTTTCACATCGAAAACAAGAAGCTCGTCGAGGTGCTGGAGCTCGTGGCGCGGAAGGTCGGGGTCGAGTTCACGGATGGGAAAGTGAGCGCGACGGAGCGTGGGCCGCACGGCATCGCGGCGGTGGTGCTGGACGATGGACGGCGGCTGGCGGCGGACTTTTTCATCGATTCGAGCGGCTTCCGCAGCGAGCTGCTCGGGCGCGCGCTGGAGGAGCCGTACGTCAGTTTCGACCGCTCGCTTTTTTGTGATCGCGCGGTCGTCGGCGGGTGGGATCGCACGGATGAGCCGATCCTTCCCTACACCACCGCGGAGACGATGGACGCTGGCTGGGCGTGGCAGATCGAGCACGAGCATCACATCAATCGCGGCTACGTGTATGCCTCGCAGTCGATCTCGGACGACGAGGCGTGCGCGGAATTCCAGCGCAAAAACCCGAAGGTGCCGGCCTCGCTGCGCGTGGTGAAATTCCGCTCCGGGCGCTACCAGCGGATGTGGGTGGACAATGTGGTCGCGGTCGGAAATGCGGGCGGCTTCGTCGAGCCGCTGGAGGCGACTTCGCTGATGGTGGTCTGCTCGGAAGTGAACACGCTCATCGACCTGCTGATGCATTGCGCGCTCTCGCCGACACCGACGATGCGCGCGCTTTTTAATAACGTCATGGGCCGGACATGGGATGAAATCCGCGATTTCCTCGCGCTGCATTATCAGGCGAACACGCGGCTCGACACCCCGTTCTGGCAGCATTGCCGGGCGGACACGGATGTCTCGGGCATCGCGCCGCTGCTGGAGTTTTACGGCGAAAATGGGCCGACCGGATTTGCCCGCCACACGTTGCGGAGCATCGAGACGGATTTCGGGATCGAAGGCTACCTCGTCATGCTCGTGGGGAACCGCGTCCCGTACGGCGGCCGCCACAGCGCCACGTCGGCGGAGCTCGCGGCGTGGAACGCGCATCGGGGGCGTTTCATCGCGGAAGCGCGGAGCGGGATGACCGTGAAAGAAGCACTCGCGATCGTACGGCACCCCGGCTGGCGCTGGCACGGCGACCCGGAGTAGAGCTCGGGACAGCGTATTTTTTGGAAGGAACCGGCCGAGGTGGGCGTTCCAATCTCCGAAATCACAGAGGCGTCATTTGCGGCGAAAAATAAAAGAGCGTTCAGCTTGCTCATTGCGGGCGCGTCGGCAGATTACCCCCCCATTCCCCCCCGAATGAAACCCCATCCTTCCAAAGCACCCCGCATTCTCACCGCTGGCGATGGGAAACTGATCATCAACAACGGCGCTATCCTACAGAGGGGAGCGGGTGTTATTGACGGCTTGGGTTGGGGGAATCACACCGCGGACAACGCGATCAACATCAATGTCGGCGGAACTCTTCGGACCGTGGGTCGCGTTGTTCTCGGAGCTGCGGGCAGGGCGAAGGTGCGGAGACCCCGCGTTTTCCCCGAGGAGTTGAGCGTTTCCCTCCGGGAATGCAGCGCCTCCCGTGTGAACCCCAGCGCCTCCAGCGTGAACCCCTACACCGGAACCACCACTATCAACCGCGGCACCCCCACCTTGAACCGGCAGACAGGTTCGCTCAACGCCAGCAGCGGACTCACCTTTAGTAATACCGGCACTTTCAACATGGATAACACGGGAGCCAGCGGGAATCTCACCCAGTCTCTCGGTGCCCTCAACTTCAGTGCTGGTGAAGGCACCGTGCAGATTACCCGCACGGCGGCCTTTGACCAAGCCATCACCTTTGCGTCCCTCACTGCCCGCACAGCCGGGGCCAGTGGCAACTTCGTGAGCACGGGCGGCACCAACAGTGCCACCAATGGCTTCATATTCACCGCAGCTCCCACGGCGGGCGCACTGATTGACAAAGGCATCTTCTACAACGGCGCCAACTACGCCACTTATGATGTCGGCGGCTTCGTCCGCGGCTTTACTACGGGCGACACGGGCTATCTCGCGGCACCCACGGGCACCACGATTGGGGCCAGCACCGCCACCAGCAACGTTGACTTGACGACGGGCAATATCACCGCCCAGACGGCCGTCTCCGCGAATACGATCAACATGCGGAATTTCAACATCGCGATGACTGGCACAAGCACGATCCTACAGGCCAACGGCCTGCTCAGCAGCGGCAGCGCCACCGCCACCCTCGGCGGCGGCACCACCCCCCTGCTGCAGGCGGCGACCTCCGGCGGCGAGCTAGTCGTTCGCGTCAATGGCAGCTCGGATGTCCTCACGGTTTCCTCCGTCATCCAGAACAACATCAATCCTTCCAGTTTGACCAAGGCCGGCCTCGGCACGCTGACCCTCACCGGCATCAACACCTCCACTGGCGGCACCTTCATTAACAGCGGCACCCTTTCCACGGCACTCCTGAACGGGTTGAGCAGCGGCGCGGTCGTGAACAACGGCACCCTGAATCTCACTAATACCGCCATCACGGCTTATACCTTCGGTGCAGTCAGCGGCTCCGGTGTCACGAATATTATCTTGGGAACTGGCAGCACCACCACCAGCTTCACTGCGGCCACTTGGGCCGCTTACACGGGCACCATTAACGTAGGTGTCAGCCAGGCGGCTGGCGCGGGCAAGGCGCAGATCCAAGTTGCCCTGCCTTCCACTGCCACGGTCAATGTCACCGCCAACAGCACCTTTTACACCCTTGCCAGCGTTACCCACAATGCCGCATTCATCCTGAATGGCGGCACGACCGGGGAGGCGCTGGGACAGCTGCGTCTCGAAGGTGGCGCGATCGTAGCCGGCGCCGTAACTTTGGCCGCCAACACGACTGTCGGCGGCGCCGCCGGCAACACAGGCACAATCAGCGGCAGCATCGGGGGAAGCGGAACACTGACCAAGCTCGCTGCAGGCACGATAACCTTCTCCGGCGCGAATACTTACACCGGTAACACCACCGTCTCTGCAGGCACCCTCAATATCACCAACGCCCTGAATACGACCCCTGGCGTCTTCATCATCGGCGGGGGCATCCTGAACCTCTCCAGTTTCTCTGATTACGGCGTGGCCAGCGCCATGGGTAGCCGAGCAGCGGATACAAACGGTGCCACAGACACGGCCACCACCGGCGTTGGACTGCACTTCACCGGCGGCACGCTGCAATACACCGGCAGCACCGCCCAAAGCACCAACCGCAATATCCGGCTCGGCGTCAACGCCACCAACACCATCGACGCTTCGGGCACGGGCACCGGCACGCTCACCTTTACGGGCGCTGTTGCCCAAGTGAACCCCTTCGACAACACCGGAGCACGCACGCTGAACCTGACGGGATCGAACACCGGTGCCAACACTTTCGGCATAGCCTACGGGGATGCAGGGGGCGCGACCAGCCTCACCAAGAGCGGCGCCGGCACCTGGAACCTGACCGGCGCGAACACCTACACGGGTAACACCACCATCAGCGTCGGCACCCTCAATATCACCAACGCCCTGAATACGACCACTGGCGTCTTCATCATCGGCAATGGCACCACTTTGAACCTCGCCAGCTTCTCCGATTACGGCGTGGCCAGCGCCATGGGTAGCCGTCTTCTGCTATCGGACACAAACAGTAGCACAGACTCGGCCACCACCGGCATTGGCCTGCACTTCACCGGCGGCACGCTGCAATACACCGGCAGCACCGCCCAAAGCACCAACCGCAATATCCGCCTCAACAACACCACCACCAACACCATCGACGCCTCGGGCACGGGCGCCGGCACGCTCACCTTTACGGGCGCTGTTGCCCAAGTGAACCTCTTCGACACCGCCGGAACACGCACGCTGAACCTGACGGGATCGAACACCGGTGCCAACAGTTTCGGCATTGTCCTCACGAATGAAGGGGCCAACGCGACCAGCCTCACCAAGAACGGCGTCGGCACCTGGAACCTGACCGGCACGAACACTTATACCGGCGGCACGACCCTTACCACCGGAACCCTGCAATTCGCCAAACTTGTTTCACAACCCGCCACCGGTGCGGTCGCCGTCGGCACGGGAACGACGCTGGCAGTCAACCTCGGCGGCACTGGCGAATGGGCCACTGGCACCAGCGGCAACGGCACCATCGGCGGTCTGCTGAGCGGACTGGGCGGACAGAGTGGCGGCACCGTCACATACACCGGCGCTGTAACGCTCGGATTGGACACCGCCAATGCGGGAAGCGCGCAAACTTACGCTGGCGTCATCGCCAACGTAGGCACCACCCTGGGAATCTCTAAGCTCGGCGGCGGCGCACTGACCCTCTCCGTCGCGAACACCTATACCGGCAGGACTACTGTCAATGCTGGCAACTTGACTCTCGCCGTGGGTTCGGGCGGTTCGCTTTCGGCGTCCTCCGCTCTTACCATGGGCGGCGGCACCTTGCAGCTCACCGGCACCGGCACCCAGACAGTGAACGGCCTGACCACCACTGCCAGCACTTCGAGCCGTATCCTGCTCGCCGCCAATGAGACGCTCACGCTGGGAGCGCTGACCTCCGCAGGAGCCGGTTCGTCGCTGAACTTTAACACCGCAGCCGGCGGTGCCAATGCCAGCACCCCGGACGTTGGCACCAGCATCGTGGCGCTAACCGGGCAGGTGGCGGGAACGGCCATCAACAGCGGCTTCACCGTCAGTGATACCGGCGGCTTCGGCCTTGCCACTGTGAATGGATCCAATCAGGTGGTGCGTCAGACGAGCGCACAGTCCACCCTCCTTCTCGCCAATGGGGCAGGTAGCACCACTGACTACCGTATTGATAACAATGCGGGCGGTAACGCAGCCGCTGGCAGTTCCAATCTCATCGTGACGGCCTCGGAATCGGCCAAGAGCATCACCGTGGATACCACCACGGTCGGCGGCACCCTCACGCTGAACTCCGCAGTCGTCCTGAGCAACAATACCTGGAACTTCGGTGGCACGGGCAACAATACCTATAACATCACCGGCAACACGAGTGGAGCTGGCGTCAAGTCAGTCGTCTCCGCCGATACGATCACGATCAATAACTACAACACCGGCAGCGTCACTTTCACATCGCCCATTCTGGCCAACGGGGTCAACGCCTTGATCGTGAATGGCAGCGGCACCACCGTGCTCAACGGGGCTAACACCTACACTGGAGCCACTACCATCAACGGCGGCGGAACCTTGCAGTTCGGCAGCACCGGATCGCTGGTAGCGGCTTACAACTCGGCGATTGCCATCGGCGCGGGTTCGACCTTCCGCTACAGCAACGCCGCCAGCCTCACCCTCGGCACCAGCGCCAACATTACGGGTGCCGGTGGACTCACTGTGGACGGCGGCAGCATGGATTTCACCGTGCAGGGCGCCGCCAGCACTTGGGCAGGACCCACGCTGATCAGTGGTAACAATACTCGCTTTACCATTGCTAACGCTCTCGGTGCCCTCTCCCCGAACACCGCGATCACCGTCTCCGGCAATAATTCGGGCGGCGGTCAGCTTTACACGACCATTTCTGGAACCTACACGAACAACATCACCATTTCCGGCATCGGCTTTTTCGAGTCTGGCGACGTCGTCAATAACAACTATAACGGTGCCATTCGCCAAGACGGTGCCACTGCTGGTTTCTCTGGCACGATCACGCTCGCCGGCAATTCCCGCATCGGAAAGTATGGTTCCGGGACCAGCACCATTAGCGGCCAGATCACCAGCACCGGTGCCTTCGGGATCGACTTCTACGGGATGAACAATGGCAACGCCTCCGCTGAGGTGTTCGTGCTTTCCAACACCACCAACGACTACACCGGCA
>JAYVPW010000133.1:0-19499 GCA_043777315.1 Spartobacteria bacterium
CTGCGAGCAACTGTGGGACATCCTCAAGGATGAAACCTGCAACCAGGTCTTTGCGACGGTGGGCAAGCTGCGGGAGCGCATGAAAGTTCCCCTGCGCCGTTATTGGGAGGACACCGAATCCGTTCTCCGCCTGACCGGACGCGATTGGTTCCTCGCTCAACTAAACGCTACGCGGAAAACTCAGGTGTCTGTTTAAGTTAAGCAGATGGTATGAGAGGTCCCTTCGACTCCGCTGTCGCTGCGCTCAGGATGACACGGAAGGGTGGGCGCTCACGCATCAGCGACGCTTCTTGCCGCTCGCGATTCGGACTGCTAACCAAGCCCCCAAACTATGGCTGGAACGATGACGGTTTTTCCCGAGGAACGGATCACGGCGCTGCGGCCCGTGATCGAAGCGCAACTCAAAGAGGCAGCCGCGCGCGTGGGCGGCGCGTCGTTCGACGACTTCTTCCAGCCGCCGCTGCGCGCGATGCTGGTCGAGGCGTTCACGCGCGCCGGGGCGCACGAGGGGACGATCTGGCTGCTCGATGAGACGCGTGAATTTCTCGTTCCCCGCTTCAATTCCGGGCCGCACGCGGCGCAATTCGTGAACTCCTTTCGACAGAGCGTGCGAACCGGGATGATCAGCATGGTCGTCGCGATGGAGCAGCCGATTTGCGAAAACGGGATGTGCGGAAATAACAGCCAGGACAAGGCGCTCGATCACACGCTCAGGCTCGAGACCTGCGCGATGCTGGCGGTGCCGTTCTACTTTCTCGGCGAGCTGCGCGGGGTCATTTCCTGCGTGCAGTTGAAGCCCGACGGCAGCCCGGACCCGGACCCGCCGGGCTTTTCGCCGGACAGCCTCCGCGCCCTGCAATCCACTGCCGGCCTGCTTTCCCGACTCATCGAGCATCGGCTGTTCACGCTTTGTTTGGGTTTGGAGGGGAGTCTTTGAAAGTCTGGATCAGCCCCGAGGAGGCGGTGGAGGCGATCCGCCGCGGCACTGGAAAAGGCGTGAAAATCGCGGTCCTCGATTCGGGCATCGAGGTCGGTCATCCGGGGCTCAACGGACTCGAACTCACCGACGACATCGCGATCGTCGAGGACGGGTTGAGATTGAAAACCGTGCCCGGCGAGGGGCGCGATCTTTTCGGCCACGGCACCGCGGTCGCGGGCATCCTCCGCAGCATGGCGCCCGAGGCGGAAATCGGCAGTTTCCGCGTGCTCGGCGAATCACTCGGCTCGCGCACGGCGGTCATCTTGGAAGGCGCGATGCTGGCGATCGAGCGCGGCTACAACATCCTGAATTGCAGCCTCGGCTGCAGCGTCCCGGAGCATGTCTTGAAATACAAATGCTGGGTGGACGAGGCATACCTCCGCGGCGTCCACGTCGTCGCCGCGTGCAATAATCACGACTTCTCCCGCCCGGAGTGGCCCGGCTTTTTTACCTCCGTCCTGACTGTGAACATGGCGCGCACCGATGAGGACACGGACATTTTTTACAAGCCGGGACACCTCGTCGAATTCGCCGCGCGCGGGGTCGATGTCGAAGTTCCGTGGCTCGGCGGCACGACCAAAACCGTGACCGGCAGCAGCTTCGCCGCCCCGCGTCTCGCTAGCATGCTGGCGTGCATGATTTCCGAGGTGCCGAAGATCACGCCGCTGCAAGCCAAGGCGCTCTTCCATCGCTTCGCCCGGCCGTGGACCAAAAATCTCACGGCGCTGAACGACGAGTGAATTGCACGGCGGGTCACCAGTCCGGGTGTCTGCCCGCGAAGCGGCCATCCAAAACCCGTCATCTTGAGCGCAGCGCAGCGCAGTCGAAAGACCTCTAACTATTTCCCCCGAGCACGCGCACGCACCGGGGAGAAAGTTAGAGGTCCTTCGACTCCGCTGGCGCTGCGCTCAGGATGACGGGAAAGGTCTCCTCCTCCGCCGCCCACCACATTTTCCTCTCGCCGAAAAGAGCGTGGCGAAATCATCTTCCCAACCGCCCAAATTCAAAAAAACCCACCATGTCCCAGCACTTCCCAAACATCGCCCAAGTCGCCTTCGAAGGCCCAAAATCGAAGAACCCGTTTTCGTTCAAGCACTACGATGAAAACGAAGTCGTCGCGGGGAAAACGATGCGCGAGCACCTCCGTTTTTCCGGCGTTTACTGGCACACGATGTGTGGGCAGGGCGGCGATATGTTCGGTGCGGCGACGGCGATTCGGCCGTGGGAGGCGGGCCTTTCCGGCCTCGATTTGGCGAAGGCTCGCGTGCCCGTGTTCTTCGAGTTTTTGGAAAAACTGAGCCTGCCGTTTTTCGCCTTCCACGACCGCGATGTCGCGCCGCACGGCCAGACTTTGCGCGAGTCGAACGAGTGGCTCGACACCATCGTCGCGCTGATCAAAGCGCAGCAGCAGCGCACCGGAAAAAAGCTGCTCTGGGGCACCTCGCAGCTTTTCGTCCATCCGCGCTACATGCACGGCGCGGCCACGAGCCCAAACGCGGAGGTCTTCGCCTTCGGCGCGGCGCAAGTGAAAAAGGCGCTTGAAGTGACGCATGAGCTCGGCGGCGCGGGCTACACTTTTTGGGGAGGGCGCGAGGGCTACTCGACGCTCTGGAACACCGACATGAAACGCGAGCTCGAGCATCTCGCGAAGTTCCTCCACCTCGCGGTCGATTACGCGAAAGAGATCGGCTTCACCGGCCAGTTTTACATCGAGCCAAAGCCGAAAGAGCCGACCAAACACCAGTACGACAGCGACGCCGCCGCGTGCCTCAATTTCCTCCGCGAGTTCGACCTGCTCCCGCATTTCAAACTGAACCTCGAGACGAATCACGCCACGCTCGCCGGCCATTCGATGCAGCATGAAATCGAAGTCGCCGGCTCCGCGGGCGCGCTCGGCAGCATCGACGCGAACACCGGCGACCTGCTCCTCGGCTGGGACACGGATCAATTTCCCACCGACATTTATCTCACGACGCAGTGCATGCTCGGCATCCTGAAATTCGGCGGGCTCACGACCGGCGGCGTCAATTTCGACTCGAAGGTCCGCCGCGAAAGTGTCGATCCCGAGGATCTTTTCCACGCGCACATCGGCGGCATGGACGCGTTTGCCCGCGGGCTCAAAATCGCCGCCGCGATCCGCGCGGACGGGCGCCTCGATCGGTTCGTGAAAGACCGCTACTCCTCGTGGGACAGCGGCCTCGGAGCCAGTATCGAGAGCGGAAAAGAGACCTTCGTTTCACTCGAAAAAGCGATGCTGGAAAAGGGCGAAGCTGCCGCGAATGCGAGCGGTCGGCAGGAGTTCCTCGAGAACCTGATCAACGAGTTCATCTGACGTCGGGCGTTGTCCGGACTCCGGGGAGCGCGCTCGTCCCGAGTGCTGGTCGAGGAGTCCCGCCTCGACGGACTTTTTGAGGGCGCGCGATTTCCGGCGACCGCACATTTTTGAAAGTTCGTTTCGGCGGGACGCCGCAACCAGCACTCGGGACGAGTGCGCTACCCGGAACTCAGCGCCACATCCGCGCGAGATGCGTGAGTAGAAAAATCGCGTTCATCAGCACGAACGCCGCCGGCGGAATGCGTGAGCGCCGGGAGGTCTCCGTCGCGACGTTTTCCTCCCGCATGAACCACGCGAACAGCGCGGACGCGCCGAGCCACGTCGCGTAGCTTCGCAGCGGCGCGACGGAGAGTGCGTGCGTCTCCGCGACATCCCAGACCCACCACCAGCGCAAATGGCAGGCGAGTGGTTCGAGGTTGCACGCGGTCCCGAGCGCGAGCACGCCGGTGGCGAGCGCGATCTGATTGTGGCTCGCTCGCGGCAGGAGCCGGAGCGCCAACTCGCGTCCGCCGAAAACGACACTGAGCCACAGAAGTGGCACCGCGAACGGCACCTGACCAAGCGGCGCGCCAAGGTGCGCCGTGAAGTGAATGATGCCCAGCGGATACCCCGTCCTCACGCTGCACCACGCCATCGCCGCGGAGCCTCCGACCACGATCAGCGCCCAACGCCGCGTCGTCGCCAGGCCTTCGGATTCCGCGACCGCCGCGTAAATATTGACGGCTGCCAGTGCGATCCAAGCCGGATCGAGGGCGCGTAAAAACCACTCGATCGCCCGGAGCAAATCCGGGCTTCCCACCCGTGATTTCAAGTTCGCGCCGTCGATTCCGAAAACCCAGACGACCGCCACCAGCCCGGACCAAACGAGGAAGAGAATCCAGAGCGATCCCGCCAGCGGCTCCAGCGCGCGTGTGAGATACGATGAGCGGCGCACCGTCACGTCAGGTTGTTTTTAGAATCAGCGGGGTCCGGCCCCGGCATCTCTCACGCGGGCTCCTGAAAGCCGTGCAACTTCAGGCTGCTGACCGCATTGCGCAGCTCGGCGCGGAGTTCCGCGAGCATCTCGCGGGTGACTTCGATTTGCTCGGCTTTGTGCTGCGCCCACGCTTTCGCCGTGGCCTGCAGACGCTCGTAAGCTTCGAGCATGTAGGCGCGGGCGGGAGCGGTGAGCTGCGGGGATTCGAGCTTTGCCTCGAAGCAGCGCTGCGTTTCCGCGAGCTCGGAAAGGAGAATTTTCTCGGAGGGAACGCGGCGGAGTTTTTGCGCGAGACCGAGTTTCGAGAGGCTCCAGATGATCCATTTCGTCGGGTCGAACTGCCACGGCTTCACACCGTTCCGGTAGTCGTGCTGAAACTCGTGATGATAGTTGTGATACCCCTCGCCGAAGGTGACGACAGCCATGATCCACGAGTCGCGCGCGCTGCATTTCGAAGAATACGGGCGCTTGCCGATGTAGTGGCAGAGCGAGTTGATGCAAAAAGTGCAGTGCTGGAGGAAGACGACGCGCGCCACGCCGGCGATCAGGAATGCGCCGAGCGCCGAGTGCCATCCGCCCCACGCGTAACCGACCGCAGCGGGGAAAATGAAGGCGACGACGACGGCGATCCATTGCACGTAGCGATGCTGCCAGGCGACGAGCGGATCCTTTTGCAAATCGGCGACGTTGTCGAACGGCGGGGGCGGCGAGAGCTTGAACAGCAGCCAGCCGATGTGGGCGTGGAAAAGTCCCTTGCTGATGTCGTACGGGTCTTCGTCTTGATCGACGTGTTTGTGATGGGTGCGATGTTCGCAGCACCAGAGCAGCGCCGAGTTTTCAAACGCCGCCGCGCCAAAAAGCAGGGTGAAAAGCCGCACGCTCCAGTGACCTTGGAACGCGAGGTGTGAGAAGAGCCGATGGTAGCCGAGCGTGATCGAAAACCCGCAGGCGGCGAGCATCACGAGGAAGAAAACGACCTGAAACCAGTCGAGGCCGAAGTTCCACAGGTAGAGCGGCACGGCGGTAAGCGTGAGGACGAGCGTGCCGATCAGGAAGCTGCTCGTGATCCAGTTTACTTTTTCAAATGGAATGCGTGAAAACATAGGTTTTGGGATGTCGCTGCGTTCGGGATTTGGCGCGGCTGCAATAGTGGCGAACCCCTATTTATGCAAACGGTTTCCTCCGCAAACAGACGAGCCTCGATTCGGGCGATCAACCGCCGCCCCCGTCAGGACTTGCCATGCGGCGAGATAACGGCGGAGGCGCTCTGTGTCGCGGTCGGTGAGGGTGGCCAGGCGGCGGATGTTCAGGTTGTCTTCGAGGTCGGCCAGCTTCACCCGGCGGGCGACCGGATGGATCAGCGAACGGCGAATGACATCCTCGCAGGTCTCGCCCTCTCTCCGCGTCACACCTTCCAGCGCCGCCAGCACGGGCTCGGAAAAGCCCTCGCGCCGCAGTTCGTCGAACCCCCAGCGCTGTGGCGGCCAGCTGTCCTCGACCACCTCAGGCAGTACCGCCACGATCTTCTCCGTCTCCGTTTCCACCCGCATCATCAGCCGCAGCGGATGGCCGGTTCAGTCGTCAGGGCTTTCGCCGACGAGGAGGAGAACGCGATGGCGCAGAGGCGTGCTGATCCAGAAGCGCGCACCATTCGTGATGGAATCCAGCAACGGACGGAGTTCCGGGATCAAGCGTCGGTGCCTGGCTTCGATCAAGACGCCGAGCAGGCCGGAAACGCGCAAGCCGAGCGAGTGCGCGATGGCGCGTCCGTAGGCCTCGTCGATCAGCACGTCAGCGATCCCCCGTTCCAGCGCGAGCGCCAACGCGGCGGTCTCGCCGGGGTCGAGGTCGGGGTTTGCCGCGAGCATGGGTGGGATGAAGGCTGGTGACGCGACCGAGATGAACGCCGGAAAGTGCAAACCCGAGAAACGTGAATCGCTGGCCGCCTTTCGCTCGAACTCGACCGAACCGTCTCCGGCGCGAGCACTTGTTCATAGATGGCCGGCAGCAAACGCTCCTCGCGCAGCCAGCACAGATTGAGGACGACAGAGGTGTCGGTGACGACGATCACCGCGGGCGAAGCCGTTCGAGCGCGGCGAGATCTTGCTCGAGCATTTCCTCGGTGAACGACGGGATCTTGCGGCGAAAGAGTTCCTCATCGAAGGCGAGCGAATCCAGACCGGCCACACGCGCCGCGACCCCGCGCGCGACCCGCCCCGCCGCAAACAGGCTGCACGCGAGATCGATCCTCAGCAGGTTTTCGTCGAGGTGGAGCAAAGCCGGGTCGTCTGGCAGCGTGATCGTCATGGCGGGAGGATAGAGGATGAATCGACTGATTTCCATTCAGCACTCGAGCACGGGACTGAGGACGTGTGCTCGTCTGCGAACGGCGGATGAATTCCTCGCAGGTCTCGCCCTCTCTCCGCGTCACACCTTCCAGCGCCGCCAGCATTTCGTCGGAAAAGCCCTCGCAGCAGTTCGTCGAACCCCCAGCGCTGCGGCGGCTGGCTGTCCTCGACCACCTCATGCAGCACCGCCACGATCTTCTCCGTCTCTGTTTCCACCCGCCTCGTCAGCCGCAGCGGATGGAGAATGTAGAGCTGCCCCGGTTCGTCCAAGGGTCCTCTTTACGCGAGGCGGCTTCATGGAGGGCGGTTATCTCAGAGGCCGCCACCCGCGCGCGCCGTGCCAGAAGCGGAGAATGCGCACGGTCTGCCGTGCGGTGTCGGCGCGATAAATGATGAGATACGAACTGAAGGGAAAGAAACGCGTGCCCGGCCTTTCCGGCATCCGTATGCCGATGTGAGGCGCTTGGGCAAGGGCTTCGGCCTGCGCGATCAAGGCTAGTCCGAAACGCTCCGCTGCGGCGGCATCGTCCCGCGCGATGTATTCCACGATCTTCCGCAAATCCTCGCGGCAGCGCAGGGAGAAGATTACCGGCCAGCCCATGCGCGCACGTCCCGGCGAAGATCGTCGGCGGAGAGGCCGCGCCCGCCGTCGATTTCGCACTCCGCCTCATCCAGCGAGGCGAGCAAGGCGGCGCGTTCCGCCGCATCCAGCGCATCCAAGCCGAACCGCCGCGAAAGCAGACGGCCTTCCAAGGCCTCCCGCTCGGCCACGGACAGGCGTTCAATCGCGCTTTCGATTTCGGCGAGCGTGCTCATTGGAAGCACCTTAGCACGCACGCAGCGGCGGCGGCAAGCGGAGTGCTGGCGAAGGCTTCGGGGAGGCCGGGCTCACCTACTCTGCTCCGGTTAGGACTCGCCACGCGGCGAGATAACGGCGGAGGCGTTCTGCGTCGCGGCCGGTGAGGGTGGCCAGCCGGCGGATGTCCAGGTTGCCTTCGATGTCGGCCAGCTTCACCCGGCGGGCGACGGGATGAGTCAGCGAACGGCGACTGAACTCTTCGCAGGTCTCGCCCTCTCTCCGCGTCACACCTTCCCGCGCCGCCAGCACGGATTCGGAAAAGCCCGCGCGCCGCAGTTCGTCGAACCCCCAGCGCTGCGGCGGCTGGCTGTCCTCGACCACATCATGCAGCACCGCCACGATCTTCTCCGTCTCCGTTTCCATCCGCATCATCAGCCGCAGCGGATGGAGAATGGAGGGCTGCCCCGCCTTGTCCACGGCTCCTTGCTCCGGCAGTTTTTGAACGAAGAGCAGAACCTGACCTGTGAGTTTTGTGTCATTACTTTGCTACAACCCTTCTTCCGCTTTGGACCGAAATTCTCGCGCTGACCCTGCGTTTCTCCACGCTTTCACTCAGAGCGACCGCTGGTAGATATCCTTTCGGTCCCCGACGGCAAGCACATGAATCCGGCCTTCGTTCAAATTGAACTCGTAGATCACGCGGTAATTCCCCACGCGCAGTTTGTATCCGTCCACACCCTTCAGCCTTTGATGGGGAAAAGTGTCGAGCCGGGCCGCGAGATCGTGCAGCGCGCGTTCGATCGCCTTCTGAACGCTCGTCGGAAAATTGAAAAACCGCGCGTCGAACCTCCGCGAACAAACGATCGTTGCGAGCATCCTCGATCAAGCCCCGGGCCGATAGCTGCGGCAACCGCCTTCGGCGATCTCGCGACGGCCTTCCTCGATCTCGGTTTTGAACTCACCGGTCACTTCGAGTTCGTCTTCGAAGTAATCGAGAAACCAGTCCCAAAGATGGTGAGCTTCCGCTCGCGGCAGCTTTTCGATGGCTTGTTCGATTTCGGCGAGCGTGCTCATGGGGCGCAGCTTAGCACGCACTCGGCGGCGGCGGCAAGCGGAGTGCTGGCGAAGGCTTCGGAGAGGCTGTGGTCGCCTACTCCGCTCCGGCCAGGACTCGCCATGCGGCGAGATAACGGCGGAGGCGCTCGGCGTCGCGGTCGGTGAGGGTGGCCAGCCGCCGGATGTCCAGGTTGTCTTCGAGATCGACCAGCTTCACCCGGCGGGCGACCGGGTGGTCAGCGAACGGCGAATGAATTCCTCGCAGGTCTCGCCCTCTCTCCGCGTCACCCACTCCAGCGCCGCCAGCACGGGCTCAGAAAAGCCCTCGCGCCGCAGTTCGTCGAACCCCCAGCGCCGCGGCGGCTGGCTGTCCTCGACCACATCATGCAGCACCGCCACGATCTTCTCCGCCTCCGTTTCCACCCGCATCATCAGCCGCAGCGGATGGAGAATGTAGGGCTGCCGCGCCTTGTCCACGGCGCCTTCCACCTCCTGCCCCACGCAGTTTGGCGATGAGAAGGAAAAGAATGATTCAAAGTCGGGAAAGCCTGTTCCGGTGCATCTCCACGACGTAACCAAATGGACGGCGAGATTGCTCGGAGAGTCGCTTGATTTCCGGCCAGTGGCGGACCACCAACTGAACGATCTGCCAGTAACTCCATCCTGCTTTCTTCGGAGGCTTGAAGAAAAACACTCCGATCTTGTTCGCCTGGCATAGCTCCCATTGCGCCCGCGTCCGGTGGATGTTCACGTCCTGCGTGATGGCCACGGCGTGGCGGCTCGCGACGCTGGGAATCCAGACCTCGTCGCTGGCACCGGCTCCAAACTCCTCTTTCACCGAGCAGACGCTTACCCCTTCGCTTTTGCGCCCATCCTGAATCTGTCGAATTCCTTCGACGAGATGTGGGGAGAAATTCTCGTCGAAATAAATCCTCATGCAGCCAACCGCGTCTCAAACCCCCAAGCCTCCTGCACCTGCGCGGGATCGAGCTCAAAATCGGCTGCCACGTCCTCGATCTTCTCACCACCGCGGATGAGGCTCGCAATGGCTTCGGTGGTAATGTTCGTGCCGTCGATGATGGGTCGGCCGAAGGAGTGATGCGGATCGACGACGACAATGCTGCCGCGTCCGTTGGGGAAGAACCGGGTCGCCAGCCGTGTGGAGGTATCAAAATCGAGCCGTTGGCAAAAGGGCGCGAGAACCGACTCGAAGGAAGTCTGACCGCCCGTGCATAATTCAAGCAGCGAAGCGTCGCCCAGTTCTTTCAAGAGTCGCCGCCCATCCGTGAGCAACCCCTCCAGCGCGAACGGGTGCGGAGTCTGATACCGCAGCGCGAGTTCCGCACGCGCCTTCCGCAGTGTGCCCATGCTGACACCGCGGGCGCGCAACTGCGCGATGCTGAACAACTCGATGAGCGTCAGAAAACTAAACGTGCGATCCCGTCCGGCACCTTTGCTGGCGAGTTGGCCGACGGGATAACGCCGATTGGAGTCTTCCGGATCGAGCGCCACCGAGCCGGAAACCCAAGTCCGCAGCCGGGCAAGGGGGAGATTCAGCAGGCGCGCGGCATCAGGGAGCGTGTAGGCCCCTGCGGCGAGAGTCGGGATGGAAGTGTCGGTCGTCACGATGCGGGAGACTACGGCCTCGGATAGAGCATGACAAGAAACCCGGCTCACGTCCTCCCAAGTCAGTCATCCCAGCCAGCCCAGCCTTTGTCGGCGTAGGTTTTCTGAGGCTCCCAAGGGATGTGCGCGGTCGCGGTGGAAAGCCGATGAGTTTGCCGAAACTGAACTTTCTCCATTGAGTCCGCTGCGACATCCCGAGTGAACGGGCGAATTCGCGAGCGGCGTGGAATTCGCGCGGAGTTACGCGGCGATGCTGCGTGTTTCCGGTGCCGAGCCAGTCGCCGTAGTTCACCCAACCATCGCCCGCGTAAACACTATCGGGAGCAGTCGGGACCTTATCTTTAGGTCGGGGCGGTAGGTGCGGCATCCACCCAGCACAGTATTTTTTCCATGCTTTCTGGCCGGGGAGTTTGAGGTTGCGGGCGAAAGCGCGGGCTTCGAGGAATGGGAGCCAGGGGCGCCTCGGATCATAGCCAAGGAAGTCGGGCCAACTCACCCAATCAGTTCCATACATTTCGTGTGGTCGCGACGGAATCTCCTTGGGGCGACACGGTTTGCCCGGAAGCTTTCCGACGCTGTATTGAAACCATTCGTTGGGACCTTTGATTCCGACTCTCCGAACGATCGCGCGTGCTTCCTCGTAGGGAAGATGAACGATGTTTTTCGTGCCGAGATTTCCAGTTCCGAAGAACTCTCCCCAATTCACCCAACCGCGACCGTGATAGGCACCATCAGGACTAGCGGGTAGATCGTCGGGCACCGGCGGCAAGTGCGGCATTCCGCCCGCCCTCCATTTCTTAAATTGCTTTTGCGAGAGAACGCCAATTCGCCGCACAAGGCCAGCCGCATCCTGATAAGGCATCCACGCGAGACGCCGCAGTTTTCCCCAGCATTGCAGTTCGATTGCTTCGACAAACTTCTCCGCCTCGATCTGCGCCGGGACAATCGCGCTCATATCGAAGTTCAGCACGCGTCCGCTGCGCGTCGGTTGTCCGCGCTGGATGGCGCGCAGTTCGTCGATGATGCGTTCGTCCTGCGACGCGAGCGCGCGGAGCACGGCAACTACGAAGCCGAACTCTGCGCCGCGGGCGGCGTCATCGACTGAGGCGCCGTCAGCCACCACGAAAGGCAGGATGATGAACGCCTTGGTCTTTCCCTTGTCCGTGGCGTTGCGCATGGCGCGACCCGCGGCTTGCACGATGTCCACCGTGCTGGCCTTCGGATCCACGAACATCACGCAGTCAATCTCCGGCACGTCCACGCCTTCGGTGAGGCAGCGGGCATTCGTGACAAGCGAAGGACGGCGGGCGGTGAATTCGCGCAGGATTGAGCCACGCTCGCTGCTCGGCATCGTCCCGGCGATGTGCAGCGACAGGACGGATGGCAGTTCCGGGAACGCCTGATTGAATTCCTGCGAGAGCTGCCGGAATTGCTCCGCGCGGCGGATACTCGTGTGGAAGGAAACCGCATGGGCGACGCCAAATTTTTCCACGCCCCGACGCAGCGCGATGAGGCTGGCGAAGGCATTGGCGGTCATCGCATTGAACTCGCCGCGGTTCGGTGTGATGAAGCGGCGCTCCTCGATGAGCTTTCGCACTTCGCTCTCGCGCACGCCGATGGTGAGGATTTCGTAGTCGCAGAGGATGCCGCGTTCGAGGGCTTCCTTGAACGAGAGGAGGTGGAAGGTGGTGCCGTAGAGCTTCGGGTCATCCATCGACACGACATCGTCGGTCGCGCCTTTGAAGCGGCGCTCGGTGGCCGTCATGAAGATGCGGCGGGCGATGGGAAGGTGCTGATCGAAAAGCAGGTGCGCGAAGCTGCTGCTCCTGGCAACGACGGTCTTGTGGGCCTCATCGAAGATGGCGAGGTCGCAATGCCAGCCGAGCACCGTCGCTGCCTGCGCGAGTGAACGGGAACTTTGGTAAGTGGTGAGAATGATTTCGCGCGGGGCATTCATCTTCCGCATCTCGCTGATGATGCGCGCCGGATCGGTTTCGCACGGGACACCGAGTTCGGAGATGTGCGTGATGTTTTCATCGCGTTCCGGCTTGCCGGCGGAGTCGTCGCTGCAAACACACAGCCAATTCACGCGCAGCCTTGAGGCGACCGCCTCGCGCAGCCAGACCTTCAACGTCTGCGCAATGAGAAACAGGCTTGGCACGGCGATGATGATGCGCCGCGCGTTCAGCGCCTCGGCTATCCACCAAGCGGTGAGCGTCTTTCCCGACCCGCATGGGCTGATGAACTTGCCGCGCGTTTCACCCGCATCGACGAAATGCAAAACCGCGGCAGCCACCACATCGCGCTGATCCGCGCGTGGCGGAATCGGCTTCGGAATCTCCCAACGTCCGGCGAGCTTTGCGCGCACACGGCTGAAGAATTCTTCGTCGAGTCCGGCCCAGAAATCAGCCTTGCGGAAACCGACTCTCGGATTGTCCTCCCAAAGATCGGCGACGCGCTCGGTCGTCGTGCAAACCAAGGCGAACTCGAACCGGTTCGACACACCGAATGTGAGCGACATGAAGGTCGAAAGCTTCCGATGCGACAGCGACGCATCGGCATCCGAAACGTATTTGGCCTGCACCGCCCAGAACTCCCCGGTGAGCGTCTGCGCGACCAGGTCGATGCCGTAGTCTTCGAGCGTGATGCCCAGATGTTCACGCGTCGTGAAAGGCACGTCCCGCCCCAGCCACACCTTCTCCAGCTTCGTGGAGTAGAGCGGATGAAGTTGGAGAACCAAGAGGACCAGGAACTCGAAGGCGTCGCCCTTCTCCTTGTTCGAGAAAGAAGCCATGCGTGCCTGAAAATCCGGCCAAGACTGGCATTTTCTGAGAACCTCCGCGGGAAGCATGGCTGAAGGATGGAGACGGCAGCGTTCCTCTGCAAACACTCCCGCGCTCCTGCCGGGGCGCATGGATTCTGCGGGCGGGTTCCGGGGGTGTTACCCCCGGCTAATTTCCCGCAAAGCCTCCAGCTTGCTTGGCGTATTGAAGTTCATGATCTGTTCGCGCGGCAGGAAGAGCGGGGTGCTGGCGTAGGTGCCGGTGAGGGTGAGGCCGCTGAAGCCGGCTTTGGCGAAGTGTTTGGCGAGGCCGAAGTCGGCGATTTTGGCGAGGATCGGGTGGATCGCGGAGGAGAGGAGGATGTTCTGCGGCTTCAAGTCGCGATGGACGATGCCTTGCTCGTGCGCGAAGGCGAGGCCATCGAGGGTCTGGAGGATGATGGGGCCGGCCAGCTCCAGGGACAGTCTGCCGCCGTGGGCGGCCATGAGGTAGTCGAGGCTGCGGCCGGCGCAATACTCCATGACGAAATAGAAAAGGCCTTCGCTGGAACCGACATCGAGGACGGGCACGATGTGCGGATGGCGGAGCGCGGCGGTGCTGCGGATTTCGCGCAGGAATTTATCGACGCTGGTCTGGTCCACGGCGGCGCGGGGCAGCATGACTTTGACCGCGACCCGCTGCTGGTCTGTCGCGCGCCGGGCACGATAGACGGCGCCGAAGCCGCCGCGGCCCAGCTCCTTTTCGATGATGTATCCGCCGACCTGCTGCTCGACGATTTGCCGGGCTGCCGGGCTGTCGGCGGCGTTGATCTCGAAGATCAGCCGGGCCATTTCTTCGCGGACTTGCTCGCTGCACACGGGGCCGGCGCTCGGGCTGGTCTCGGTCTTGATCTGCAAGACGGTGTTGCCCACACGGAGCTGGTCGCCGTCTTTTCAAGTCGATCTCGGGATGGCGGCGTTTCGCGCCTTGCTCGGGCGTCTCGCCCTTCTTTCGTCCGCCGATCTTTTTGCCGTTCACCTGCGTGCCATTGAGGCTGCCGAGGTCGCGCAGGCGCGCGGCGGGCGGGCTCACTTCGACGAGGAAATGATGGCGGGAGACGAGGGTGTCGTCGCCCGGCAGGCGCGCGTGGCAATCCGCCGCGCGCCCGAAGATGAAGGTATCGTGCTCGTCGAAGACGAAGGCTTTACCTTTCATCGTCCCATCGGCGAACTGGAAGTGAACTTTGCCGGGCACAACTGGCGAGGGTAGGGAGCGGACGCGGAAGACGAACGGGAATGCTACGATGACGAAAGGTGATGGAACTCCAGCCCGTCAAAACGCTGGAAATCCGAGTCGAAGGAAACCATCCGGCAGCCCGCAGTGAGGGCGAAGGCGGCGAGGTAGGCGTCCGTCCAGCGGCTGACAGGAAAGTGGGCGGCTTCGGACCATGCGGCGAAGGGGTGTTCGATGTCGGTGGGTTCCGCGATGAATAACACCTCGGGGAGAGCGACGAAGTCGCGGTAGATTTTCCATGCTTCCGCCGGATGGAATGGGTGGTTTTGCATGACTCTGGCATTGGTGGCCAGTCGCAGCAGGCCCAGCATGGTGACGCGGCAGAAGGCAAGCTGACCGGCGCTTTCACCCTCCCAATACCGGCGGGCGCGAGCGTGATGCTGGTGATCCTCGCAGGTGAGGGCCAGCCAGACATTGATGTCCGGCAGGTCAATGGCCGGCATCAGCGTCTTCGGCGTCGAGGATTTTGGCGATTTGGGCGTTGTCGAGCGCGCGGAGGGCGGTGCCCGTCGCATGTCGTGCGATCGGCAATGGACTGCGGGCAACGGAATGGCCGGCAGCGAGTTTACCCCCCCTCAGTCCATCCGCGATGAAAGCGGCGAGCAGTTCTTTCATTTTTACGCCTTGCCGGGCGGCGCGACTTTTCAATTCTCGAAAAAGAGGGTCTGGCAAATCCAAGGTGGTTCTCATGCCGCACTTTTATGCCAAAGCATCTTTACGTCAACATGGGGCGTTCACGCACAGCGCCTTCGTCATCGCGGGGAAGCAGTCTTTTTGCCGGAGCGAATCACGGCATCGCTCGAAGCCTGAAGCCCACCCGTCCGCCTCGGCGCACGGAGCGCCAACCGAGCGGCGAACGGCTCGAGCCGCTTCGTTTTTCCTGCTCGAAACGGGGCTCGCTTTTCGGCTCTGGACTTCGCAGGCGGCAATCCCCGAAAGTGCGGGCAATGTCATTCAAAGATTTTGAGCTTCTCGACGAAGTGGTGCGCGGCGTCGAGGCGATGGGTTACTCGGAGCCGACCCCGATTCAGTTGCGCGCCATTCCCCTGATTCTCGCGGGCAAGGACGTGATGGGTTCGGCGCAGACGGGCACCGGAAAAACGGCCGCGTTCGGCCTGCCGATCCTCACTTTGCTGAAATCGCCCGGTGCCTGCCGCTGCCTGATTTTGGAGCCGACGCGCGAGTTGGCGGCGCAGGTGGAAACCGCGTTCCGCGACTTCGGGCGCTACATGGATTTGAAAGTCGCGTTGATTCAAGGCGGCGTCGGCTTCACCAAACAGCGCGAGGATTTGAAGGAGGCGGACATCATCGTCGCGACTCCGGGGCGGCTGCTCGACCTGATGGAACAGGGCGACGTGAAGCTCAAGGACATCCAGTTTCTCGTGCTCGATGAAGTCGATCGGATGCTCGACATGGGCTTCCTCCCGCAGGTGCGGCGGATCGTGGAAAAATGCCCGAAAGCGCGGCAGACGATGTTCTTCTCCGCCACGCTCCCGCCGGAGATCTCGACGATGACGACATGGGTTTTGAATCAGCCGGAGGTGATCGAGATCGGATGCCGGATGTCGCCCGCGGAGACGGTGACGCACGCGCTTTATCCGGTGGCGAAGGATCAGAAATTCGACCTGCTGATCGCGCTGCTGGAGCGGACGAAATTCGATAGCTGCATCATTTTCACGAGCACGAAAGTCTATGCCGACAAGATCGCGCATCAGCTCCGGGACTTGAAGCACGCGGTCGTGGCGCTGCACTCGAATCGCACGCAGCGCGAGCGCGAGGAGGCGCTCGCGGGCTTCAAATCCGGCAAATACGAAGTGCTCGTCGCGACGGACATCGCCGCGCGCGGGCTCGACATCGCGGGCGTCAGCCACGTCATCAATTACGACGTGCCGGGGCATCCCGAAGACTACGTCCACCGCATCGGCCGCACCGGCCGCGCGCTCGCGGTCGGCGACGCGTTCACGCTTTTTACGGCTGAGGAACTCGACGACATCCGGTCGATCGAGCGCTTCATCGGCGCGAGCATCCCGCGGCTGAAGCTGGAAAATTTCCCCTACGTTTACACCGCCGTTTTCAACGAGGACAAAATCGCCGCCGGTGGCCCAGGGAAAGGCGTGCGCACGCTCGGCGGCTACTCGTTCGGCGGACGCAAACGCCGGTAGCAGCCCGGCTCTATTTCAGGCACTCGCAAAGGCGCAAAGCCGCAAAGAAGAGTTCCTAAACTTTGCGCCTTTGCGCCCTTTGCGAGAGCCTCAAATCCCCGCCGCCGCTCAAATCGCCGGCGTGGCGGGATCCCGCGGCTGGCGCGAGCGGAGGTGCTCTTCGATTTCGGCGAGGATCGTCCGCGCGGGCTCGGTGTCGAATTTGTAGTCGTCCACGAAGAACTGCCCTTTCCGCCCGCCGATCTCGTATCGGATCACGGCGATCCCTTTTTTGTCCCACTTCTTTTTCCCCACGCCGGTGATCGCGCCGAACGGCACGCGAGTTCCGGCGGGCGTGTAAACCGCCTCGTCGTCGCTGCGGATGATCCGGTTTTTTTGCATCGCCCAATGCGCGAGAACGATCGCCCCGAGCAGCACGCCCAGCCCGCCGAAGACGAACTGCCCGACGATGTCTTCTTTCTTGAAAAACTTGTGCGGAACCTCGGTCACCCAACCCTGGCTTTTCGCGTATGCGGGCCAGTCCATTTCGTGTTCTTCGTGCGCGAGCCAGCGCACATTGCTACGCGGATAACCGATGAGGCCGTCGAAGAAAAACCACGCTCCGATCGCGACGAGAAAGCACGCCACGAAGAGCTTCTGTTTTTTCCAAATCGGCGAGATGCGGGCTTCAGCGGGCATGGAGGCGCGGAGTCTCAGGCGGCGCGCAAACGGCTGACGAGCGCAAACTTCCCGTCCGTTCCGCGATCCGCACGCTGGCCCAGCGGGCGTGCTCGGCGATGAGCGGCTCGGGATCGCGCGCCGCGATTTCGAGAGCCGGGAGGTCATCGCGGGTGCCGACGTTTCCGAGCGCCACGCAGACGTTGCGGAGGAAGCCGCGGCGCTTGATTCGCTTGATCGGGGACTTGCGAAAAAGCGCGCGAAAAGCGTCGTCGTCGAGCGCCAGAAAATCGCGCAGCGACATGCCGTGGACAAAGGGCCGCGCGGTGAACGCAACCTCGCGCGATGCTGTGGCGAAGCGGTTCCACGGGCAGGCGTCGAGGCACGCATCGCAGCCATAAATGCGGTCGCCGATGAGCGGGCGCAGCGCCTCGGGGATGCTCCCTTTCAGCTCGATCGTGAGATACGAAATGCAAAGCCGCGCATCGAGCTGATGCGGCGCGGTGATCGCGCCCGTCGGGCACGCCACGATGCAGCGCGTGCAGCTCCCGCAGCGATCCGGCAGCGGCGCGTCGGGCGCGAATTCGAGCGTCGTCAGCACCTCCGCGAGGAAGAACCACGTCCCGAGTTCCGGGTGAATGAGCATCGTGCTTTTGCCATGCCAGCCCGCGCCGGCGAGCGCGGCGAAATCGCGCTCCAGCACCGGCCCGGTATCGACGTAGCGCCGCTGCCGGCCGCCCCGCACGGCGAGCCAGTCGTCGATCACCGCCAGCTTTTTCTCGATCAAATCGTGGTAGTCGTCGCCCCACGCATACCGCGCGATTCTGCCCGTCGCGGCACCCGAATCGCGCGGGTTCGCAACTGGTGTCGGAAGATAATTCATCGCCAGCACGACGATCGATTTGACGCCCGGCAGCACCTGCGCCGGGTCGGTGCGCCGCGCTTCGTTTCGCTCCAGCCACGCCATCTCGCCGGCGCGCCCATCCGCGAGCCACGCGCGGAATTCCTCCGCGTGCGGCGGCTCCGCGGCAGGCGCGATCCGGCAGAGATCGAAACCGAGATCCCGGGCCAGCGCGATGAGCTCATCTTTCACGGCGCAGCCTGCCACGAAAAGGCGCGCCGCGCTTCCGCCGCGATCGTTTCCGCCACCTCGTCGTGCCCGATCAGTGACGTATCGATCGTGAATTCCGCCGCCTCTTCGTAAAGCGCCCGCCGCTCCGCGAGCAGCCTGCACACGGCATCGCGCGGGTTTTCATTTTGCAAAAGCGGGCGCTTCGAGTTGCGCGACACGCGCTCGAAAATCACCTCCTCGCTCGCCGTCAATCCGACGACGAACCCGAGCCCGCGCAGCAGTTCGCGATTGCGCGCGCGCAAAACAATCCCGCCACCCGTCGCGATGACCGAGCGCGTGAACTGCCCGAGCGATTCGAGCGCCCCGGTCTCGAGTTCGCGAAAATGCGCCTCGCCGTGCCGCGCGAAAATCTCCGCGATCTCCATCCCCGCATGCTCCGCGAGCACCCGGTCGGTATCGATGAATTCAAACCCGAGTTTCCGCGCCACCCGCCGCCCGACCGACGACTTTCCCGTCCCCATGAAACCGACGAGGACGATGTTTTGGCGGGTATTGTTCACGCGCCACTTCTTCGCCGCACGATGCCGCGAGGGAAAGGCAAAGCGGTCCGCGAGTGTTTCCAAAAGTCATCCTGAGCGAAGTGGAGCGCCAGCGAAACGCAGTCGAAGGACCTCTTGCTTTTCCCCATTCCGACGCGCGCCGAGCGAGGGAAAAGTTAGAGGTCCTTCGACTCCGCTTCGCTCCGCTCAGGATGACCGGAACGACCCGCTGACGCGGAGTGCGCGCGTTTTCTACTCCCGGCACTTTCCAATCCCAGCGTTCCGCGCTTTCATTCGCGACCCATGAATTCCACCTCCGCCGCGCCCCTCGTCGCCGTCGTCATGGGCAGCCAATCCGATTGGGAAACGATGCGCCACGCCGTCGAAGCGCTCACGCAATTTGGCATCCCGACCGAGCGCCGCGTCGTCTCCGCGCACCGCACGCCGGAGCTGATGGCCGAGTTCGCGCGCGCCGCCGCGGGTCGCGGAATTCAGGTCATCATCGCCGGTGCCGGCGGTGCCGCGCATCTTCCTGGAATGATCGCCGCGCACACCGCGCTGCCGGTGCTCGGCGTGCCGGTCGAAAGCCGTGTGCTGCGCGGAATCGACTCGCTTCTTTCCATCGTCCAGATGCCCGCCGGCATCCCCGTCGCCACGTTCGCCATCGGAGTCGCGGGGGCAAAAAACGCCGGCCTTTTCGCCGCCAGCATCCTCGCGCTGAACGACGATCGCCTCCGCGCCGCGCTCGCCGATTTTCGCGAAAAGCAAACCGCCGAGGTGCTCGCGGCGGAGCTGGAATGATGAGGTTTTTCTCGGAGCGGAAACGTCGAACGTCGAACGTCGAACGTCGAACGTCGAACGCAGAAACTCCAATTTCGCGAAGGTTTCACGACGC
>JAYVPW010000134.1:0-19416 GCA_043777315.1 Spartobacteria bacterium
GTTACAACCCCATCCTCAAACCCTTCTACGAACGTCTGCGCGCTGCCGGCAAACCCTTCAAAGTCGCCCTCATCGCCACCGCCAGAAAACTCCTCACCACCCTCAATACCCTTCTTCAAAAACCTCATTTTATCCCTTGTTCCTGACCACCGTTGCTGAAAGGGCGCCGGAACGGCGCGCCCGGTTCCCCCGCACCCTCCGGGGCGGGACCGTGGGTGGGATGCTTTCCGGGGGTAGTCGCTTCGCTCGACCCCCGGCTAATCTCCTTCATCCCTCCGGGATGCCCGGTCGCGCCGCACTTTGGCTAACTGCGCCGGATGCCCGGGGCGCTCCCATCTTCACGGACCAGCGGGGTCTTCGGGGTGCAGCAGCCGGTGGAGCAGGCCGTGCGTTTGCGGCGGAGGAGGCGGCGGGCGAAGAAGGCGAGGGCGCCGAGGATGAGGGCGGCGACGGCGAGTTGGTCGAGGAGCGGATTCATAGGAGGTTTTTGAGCCGGAGGCTCGGGAGAGTCATGCGAGGTGGTCAAGCCGGAGGCTCGGTGGAGATTAGCCGGTGGCGTCAGCCACCGGATTTGCGCACGAAAAACGGGACGCGCCCCAGCGGGGCGCAGGAGCGTGAGCCATCCGTCGCCCCGCCGGGGCGAGTCCGCTGGGAATCGCGAACGGGTGGCTGACGCCACCGGCTAATTTCCGTTGGGCCCTCCGGGCCTGCCGACTTCGGAAGCATCTTCGAGTTCCAAGCATCTATCGGAAGCCGAGGAGGTGTCCGCCTTGGAAGACAAGGAAGGCACCGAGCCAGGCGAGGGCGGTCATGTAGGCGATTTGGAAGAGGGGCCAGCGCCAGCTATTCGTCTCGCGGCGGACGATGGCGACGGTGCTGATGCACTGCATGGCGAGGACGAAGAAGACCATGAGGCCGATGCAGACGAGGGGGGTATAGACGAGCGTGCCGTCGGCGCGGCGCTCGCCAGCCATGGTGATGAGGAGGGGGGCGGTGTCTTCGTCTTTGAGCTCGACGTTATAGACGGTGGCCATGGTGCTGACGAAGACTTCGCGGGCGGCGAAGGCACCGATGAGGCCGATGCCGATTTTCCAGTCGTAGCCGAGGGGGGCGATGAGGGGTTCGATGGCGTGGCCCATCTTCCCGGCGAAGCTGTGGGCAAGGGCGTCGGCAGGCGAGGTGTCGGGGGCGCTTTTCGGATAGGTGCAGAGGGCCCAAAGGAGGATGGAGAGGGCGAGGATGAGGGTGCCGGCGCGGCGGAGGAAGAGGCCGGCGCGTTCCCACATGCGGAGGGCGATGCCGCGGAGGGAGGGCATCCGGTAGGGGGGCATCTCGAGGAGAAGCATGGGGGTCTCGCCTTTGAAGAGGCGTGTTTTTAACAACCAAGCCATGCAGAAGGCGGCGATGATGCCGACGACATACATCGAGAGCATGATGCCGCTGCGCTGGAGGGCGGTCGCGCCGGGGAGGAGGACGGCGATCATTAAGATATAGACGGGGAGCCGCGCGGAGCAGCTCATGAGGGGGGCGACGAGGATGGTGACGAGGCGGTCTTTGCGGTTCTCGATGGTGCGGGTGGCCATGATGCCGGGGATGGCGCAGGCAAAGGAGCTGAGCATCGGGATGAAGGATTTCCCGTGGAGGCCGACGCGCGACATGAGGCGGTCCATGATGAAGGCGGCGCGCGCCATGTAGCCGGTGTCCTCGAGGATGCCGAGGAAGAAGTAGAGGACGAGGATCTGCGGGAGGAAGACGAGGACGGCGCCGACGCCGGCGATGATGCCGTCGGTGAGGAGGCTGCGGAGGTCGCTCTCGGGAAGGAGGGTGCCGGCCCAGGTGCCGAAGGCTTTTACGGCGGCGTCGATCCAATCCATGGGATACTGGGCGACGGTGAAGATGCAGAGGAACATCAGGGTCATCGCCGCGAGAAAGGCGATCCAGCCCCAGACACGGTGGGTGAAGATGAGGTCGATGCGGTCGGAGAGGGAGAGTTCGTCGCGGCCGGTGTCGGTGACGGCGCCGCGGCAGACGGACTGGATCCACTGGTAACGGGCATCGACGGGGGCGGACATCGGGTCGAGCCCGGCGTCGCGGATGCGGTGCTGGGCGGCGCGGGCGGCGTCGATGATGTGGGGGTCGTGGCCGGCGAGCTCGTCGAGGGCGCGGTCGTGGAGGGTGAGGAGGAGGAGGGCTTCGGGGAAGCTGATCGCGGGATCGACGGGGAGCTGTTTGGCGAGGGAGTGGGTCTCGTGCTCGATGAGGGGGGGCATCGGGGCGCGGTGCTTGGGCGTGGCGAGGGGGGTTTTGGAGAGGGCTTGCTTGAGCTCGATGAGGCCGACGCCTTTGGTGGCGATCATCGGGATGACGGGGACGCCGAGCCTTTCGCTCAAGACCGCGACGTCGATGAGGACGCCGGCTTTTTCGGCCATGTCCACCATGTTGAGCGCGACGATGACGGGGAGCTCGAGCTCGAGGAGCTGCGCGACGAGGTAGAGGTTGCGCTCGAGATTCGAGGCGTCGATGGCGGCGACGATGACATCCGGTCGCGCGATGCCGGGGAGGCGTCCGAGCAGGACATCACGGGCGACGGCTTCGTCCGGAGAGCGAATTTGGAGGCTGTAGCTGCCGGGGAGGTCGAGCAGGTTCATCGGCTCGCCGTGGCTGCCGAAGAAGGTGCCTTCCTTGCGCTCGACGGTGACGCCGGGGTAATTGCCGACCTTTTGCCGGAGGCCGGTCAGCGCGTTGAAGATCGTGCTCTTCCCGCAATTCGGGTTCCCCGCGATGGCCACCCGGCGCACCGCCGACTGCACTGGCGCGGCGAGGACCTCGGCCATGGCCTACAGCCGCGCGACCTGGATGCCGGCGGCGTCCTTTTTGCGCAGTGAAAGATTGTAGCCGCGGACCTTCAGCTCGAGCGGATCGCCCATCGGCGCGAAGCGGATGAGCTCGAATTCGGTGCCGATAGTGAGGCCCATTTCGAGCAACCGCACCCGTTCCTCCGGCGGCAGACTGAACCCCGTGACGCGCCCTTTTTCCCCCGCGACGAACGCGCTCAAAACCGCGCCGTCGCTCATGCCGCCACCCGCTCGACCCGCACGTGCGCACCGAGTTCGCGCCCGATCGCCACGCGCATCCCCGCCAGCGTGCAGATCATCGCGCCGCCATCGGCGACCTTGCAAAGCAGCGCCTTCTCGCAAAACCCGAGCTCCTTCAGCCGCACACAATCCGGGCAATTCGGGCAAATCGAAACCACGCGCAACCGCTCGCCACAACGGGCGCGCGACAGGGTCAGGACTTCGATCGGGAGAGCGGGAGTCATGTTTGGGGTGGGGAAAGTAGGCGGTTTTGAGACTGTGTCGCAATAAAAATGTGCGATTCGTCGGCAAGCTAACTCGCGACCGCCTCGGACCTTGGCCAGCGTCATTTTTCTTCCGTCGAAACCACCGCTTCCGTCTCGGGCGATTCCGCGAGTGCCTGCTCGAACGCCCGCCACGAAAGCATCGCGCACTTCACCCGCTGCGGGAATTTTCGCACCCCTTCGAGCAGCTTCAAATCCCCGAGCGCGCGGGGCGGCACCGTGCCTTCCGTGGTCACGAGATCGTGAAAGGCGCGCGCCATTTCCACCGCCTCCGCGCGCGGCTTGCCTTTGAGTTTCAGCGTCATCATCGAAGCCGAAGCCTGGCTGATCGCGCAGCCTTGGCCGGTGAACTTCAGGTCCTCCACCGCGCCGTCCGAAGCGAATTTTACGTGCAAATGGATCTCGTCGCCGCACGACGGATTGTCGCCGTGGACATGCACCGCGCCCTCTGCGATTTCGCCGAAATTCCGCGGACGTTTGGAGTGATCGAGGATGACCTGCTGGTAGAGTTCTTCGAGTTCGGAATTCATGGGTTTGGAGGAGGTGGATTTAAGCAGGAAAACAGGAAAACAGGAACGATGAGGTGGGATCTCTCCTGCCGACCGCTCCCTTTTCTGTTTTTCTGTTTTCCTGCTTCATCCGAAAAACTTTTGCACCTTGCCGAGCACTTCGATCAGCCGATCGACCTCCGCGTGCGTGTTGTAAAAATAGAAGCTCGCCCGCGTCGTGCCCGGCAGTCCGAACTTCCGCATCAGCGGCTGATTGCAGTGATGCCCGCCGCGCAGCGCGAGTCCGTATTCATTGGCGAAGGTGGTCACGTCGTGCGGATGCGCCGCCTCCATCGTGAAGCCGACGAGTCCCGCGCGGCGTCCGCGCGGGCCGAGAATCCGCATCCCCGGCATCATCGACATCGCGCCGATCGCGTGATCCGCCAGCGCCGCGTCGTGCTCGAAAATGGCGTCGCGGCCGATGCTCTCGATGTAGTCGATCGCCGCGCCAAGGCCGATCGCGTCAGCGATGTTCGGCGTCCCGGCCTCGAATTTATGAGGCGCGTTTTTGAAGGTCGCGCGCTCGAACGTGACCGTCGAAATCATCTCGCCGCCGCCGTGCCACGGCGGTGTCGCTTCGAGCAAATCGCGCCGTCCGTAGAGCGCGCCGATCCCGGTCGGCGCGCACATTTTGTGGCCCGAGAAAACGAGAAAGTCGCAGCCCATTTCCTGCACGTTCACTTTCAAATGCCCCGCGCTCTGGGCCGCATCGACGAGCGAAATCGCGCCGACTTTTCGCGCCGCGGCGCAGAGTTCCGCCGCGGGATTGATCGTCCCGAGCGAGTTGGAAATGTGCGTGAAGGCGAAGAGCTTCACCTCCGGCGTGAGGAACGCATCGAGCTGCTCCAGCGCGAGCGTGCCGTCCGCGAGCACCGGTAGATACTTGATCCGCACGCCACTGCGCTCCGCGAGGAGCTGCCACGGCACGATGTTGCTGTGATGCTCCATCTCGGTCAGCAGCACGACATCGCCTGCCTTCAAAAACTTCCCCGCCCACGCATTCGCGACCAGATTGATCCCCTCGGTCGTCCCGCGCGTGAAGACGATTTCCTCCGCGCTCGCCGCGCCGAGATACCGCGCCACTTTCTCCCGCGCGCCCTCGTACGCATCGGTCGCGCGCGAACTCAGCTCGTGCAGCCCGCGATGCACATTCGCGTTGTCGTGCTCGTAATAATGCCGCAGCGCCTCGATCACTTGCCGCGGTTTCTGTGAGCTGGCCGCGCTGTCGAGATAGACGAGCGGATGCCCCCCGACCTCCTGTTTCAAAATCGGGAAATCCTCGCGAATGGCCGCCCAGTCAACGGCGGCGGGCTCTGCAATTTTCATCCCGCCAATCTTCCGCGAACCGCCGCGCGCCCGCCAGCCTCAGTTTGGCCGCACGATCGCAGCCGCAGGTATTTCGCGCCGCCCGACAGGATTTTTTCCCTAATTGTGCGCCGCCGGCACCACCGGCGAACCTCCCCCACTCGCCCCCGACCCGCCTGCACGCATGATCTGCAAGCCTTCCGGCGTCTGCAGCCAGTCGCCGATGTGCCCGCGTCTGCACAGCCAAATCACTTTGTCGCCGACATCCACGGCGGTCTCGTCGCCCTTCGATTCCAACGGCTCGCCGGAGATCGGGCAGACCGGCTTGACCGCCGGTTGCGCCGCGCGGAGATCGGCTGCCTCCTCCTTTTCCAGCACCACAAACGGCTCCTCCCGCAACGCAAGCAGCCGCTTCCCGTCTGCCAGCTCCACGCCGACTCCGAGAAGCCGCGCCTTCTACTTCACAACCGCGCCCGATGGTGTTCGTTGCAATCGTGCGCCCCCGCTCCTTTCCACAGAAAAAATGAGCACATGCAGTCACAAAACCGGCCGCGGCGCGGGGATTACGGGTGTTATGAACACACTCCTTTATCCCAGCGATTCCGACCTGCTCCGCGACTACGAAAAGCGCGGCCAGCAGACGGCGTTCAGCGCGATCGTCGAACGGTATCAGCTCATGGTGGTCGGCACTGCGTTTCGAAAAACCGGAAATTTCGAGACAGCGCGCGACGTGGCGCAGGAGGTCTTCGCCGCGCTCGCGCGCAAGGCAGGACTGCTCATCGGCCGCGCCTCGCTCGGAGGCTGGCTGCACCAGGCCGCGGTTTACGAATCGCTGCGCACCTTGCAATCCGAGAAGCGCCGCACGAACCGGCACGAGCGCTTCATCGACGAGTCGGAAAAAACGACCGCTCCCGAGGTCGGCGGAACGAGCGGCCCCTCCCGCCTCGCCGTGCTCGACGATGCGATCGACGTCCTCCCCGCCGGCGACCGCGAAGTCCTCGTGCTGCACTATTTTCAAGATCTCTCGTACGCGGAAATGGCCGCCCTGCTCGCGACGAACGAGCCCGTCGTGCGCAAGCGCGTCTCCCGCGCGCTCGAGCGGCTCGGCGCGCGCCTGCGCGAGCGGAACGTCGGCGGTGACATCGCCGGAATTCTCGCCGGCGTCGTCGCGATCCAAGCCTCCCTCCCGCTCGTCCCGGGGCTCGCGCAGTCGGCCCTCACCGCGGCGCTCGCCGGTGCCGGCTCGTCTTCGTTTCACACGCTCACAGCCATCATGTCGCACGCCACGGTCAAGCTCGCCGCGGCCATCATCGCACTCGCCGCCATCCCCCTGCTCTGGCACCTCGCCGGACCGGATTTTTCAACGCCGAACCTGGCCGCCGCCGCGTCCTCGGCGGCGGAAAAAACGCGCGTCCGCACGCGTCCACTGCTGCGCGATCCGGCTTCGCTGAATCATGCCGCCATCGCTGCCCGCGACCGGCTCCGGTCGAGCTGGACGCTGGCTCAGACGAGCCTCCCCGCTGCGCCAATGGCTGCCACGTCCGGATCGACGCGCCCCGCCAGCGGCGTCGCGATCCCGCCCGTACTCGCCTCCACCGTCCCATCACATCCAGCGATCGCCGCGATCGGGCCCGCCCCGCCCGGCGGCGCGCTGTCGCTCCCCGGCGCTCCGATTTTCCCGGGGCCAGTTGGCGCTCCCGGGCTCTCCAGCATCGACCGGGATTTGCTCGCCGTCCTCGGCGATCTTGGCTTCGACGGAAGTCCCGCGACGATCGACGGCCTGCGCGATCTCGAACGCGATCCCCCGCGGATCGCCGCCGTTTACAGCGATCTTTTGGAGGCAGTCCTCGACCTGAATCCGCTCCAGCGCGCCCGGGTCGAGGACTTCCTCCAAAATCATTTCGAGAGCTTGAACTTGAAGGGTCTCGCCGGCCCGCCACCGCTCGTCATCCCTGAGTTGGACTGGATCGCCAGCCGGGAGCCCGCCCTCACCTCCGTCATCGAAGGCGTGCAAGCCGTGATCCCGGAAGTCGTCCCAGCACCGCAACTTCTCAAGTCCGTTTTCGGCCTCGTCGAGAAGCCCGCGATGCACTGAAAATCGACCCGCCGGACAATCCAATTTCGGACATCCTCGCGCCAGTAGAAATCCCGGCACTGCCCGATGTGGGCAAGCTCCTGCCACCCCCGCCTCTGCCGCTCTTGCGCTGATTCGTCGGACCCGCTCGCCGGGTTCGTCATTGCCTCTCCCGCGGCAATTCGCCATTCGTCAACGCTCTTCGCCGCGATGAACCCGTCCACTTTCTCCTTCCCGACGACGATCCGTTTCGGCCCCGGCGTCGTCGCGGAATTGCCCGGGCATCTGGCGCGGCTGGGCATCGCCAAACCGCTCGTCGTCACCGATCCCGGACTGCTTTCGACAAACGCCTTCGCGGTGCTCGAAGCCGTGCTCCACGGACGGCGCGGACTCTTAGCCACCGTGCATCCGAACCCGATCGAAGAGGACGTGGAAGGCGCGGCGCGAGCCTTCGCCGCGGGTGGCTGCGATGGGGTGATCGCGTTCGGCGGCGGCAGCGCGCTCGATGTCGGAAAAGCGGTGCGCCTGCGCGTGCGCCGGCCCGAGCTCACGCTCCGCGAATTCAGCGCGGAGGCTGATTGGCGCGGACTCGCGCCGTGCATCGCGATCCCGACGACCGCCGGGACCGGGAGCGAAGTCGGGCGCAGTTCGGTCATCGTGATCGACGGCCGCAAGCGCGTGATTTTCCACCCCGCGCTCCTCGCCGATCTCGTGATCCTCGACCCGGAACTCACTCGCGATCTGCCGCCGAAACTCACCGCCGCCACCGGCGCCGACGCGCTCACGCATTGCGTCGAAGCGTTCACCTCCACCGTCTTCCACCCGATGTGCGACGGCATCGCCCTCGAAGCCATCCGCCTCATCGCGAATGCCCTCCCGCGCGCGGTCCGCGACGGCTCCGATCTCGACGCCCGGGGACCAATGCAGATCGCCGCCGCGATGGGCGGCATCGCTTTTCAAAAAGACCTCGGCGCCACGCACTCGCTCGCGCACCCGCTCTCCAGCATCTGCGGCCTGCACCACGGCCTCGCCAACGCGCTCTGCCTCCCGCACGTCATGGACTTTAACTCCGCCGCCCGCCCCGGCCTTTACTCGCGCGTCGGCATCGCGCTCGGCATCGCCGATTCCACCGACCGCGCGACCATCGCCACCATCCGCGCTCTCCTCGCGGAGATCGGCCTGGATACGGGCTTGCGCGCCCACGGCGTCAACGAAACGCACCTCGATGCGCTCGCCGACCAGGCCATCGAAGACACCTGCCACCTCACCAATCCCGTCCCCGTCACCCGCGCCGATCTGCGCGAACTTTACGCGCGGGCGCTGTGATCGGGTGTCATTTTTTGGAAAATGTGCGGAACTTATTTTAGCCACGGAAACACACGGAAGCACACGGAAGGCGCTGGGGAATGGGAGTGGAGACCTTCTATTTCCGTGTCCCTGCCGTGTCCTTCCGTGGCTCATTCCTATCTCGCCGTCCTCAACGAATGTTCCGGCGGTCGCTTCCCCTCGTGACCGCGCGACCTTTCATCGACGGCGATTCCACCGCGGGCGGTGAAGTTTTCACGCTCACCAACCCCGCGACGGAGGATCCGTTTGCGGAGGTGGAAGGAGCTGGCGTCGGCGAGGTCGAGCGCGCGGTCTGCGGCGCGCAGACCGCATGGGAACAGGGCTGGCGTGACATCGCGCCGGGAAAACGCACCGAGATTCTCTTCGCCGTCGCGACGAAAATCCGGGAGCACGCGGAAGAGTTGGCGCAGCTCGAGATGCGGAGTATCGGGAAGCCAATCGCCGATGCCCGCGACGAAATCGGACTCGGCGCGCGCGTCTTCGAGTATTACGCCGGAGTGGTCGGAAAGTTCTGCGGGCAGACGATTCCCGTCGCCCGCGGTGGCCTCGACTTCACGCTCCGCCAGCCGATGGGCGTGGTCGCGGCGATCGTCCCGTGGAATTTCCCATTCCCGATCGCCTGCTGGAAAGCCGCACCCGCGCTCGCCGCCGGGAATTGCGTCGTCCTCAAACCCGCGAGCCTTTCGCCCCTCACCGCCCTCCGCCTCGGCGAACTCGCGCACACCGCCGGCCTCCCCGCGGGCGTCCTGCAAATCCTGCCCGGCGCGGGCGGCGCGATCGGCGACGCGCTCGTGCAGCATCCGCTCGTCCGCAAAATTTCCTTCACCGGCTCGACCGCGATCGGCACGCGCATCATGCAGCTCGCCGCGCCGGGGCTGAAGCGCATCTCGCTCGAGCTCGGCGGCAAATCGCCCAACATCATTTTCGCCGATGCCGACCTCGCCGCCGCCGCCGCATCATCGCCGATGAGCGTCTTCGCGAATGCCGGCCAGGACTGCTGCGCGCGGAGCCGCGTCTTCGTCGAGCGGAGCGTGTTCGAGGAGTTCGTGGAAAGATTCGTCGCCGCGACTCGGGCGCTCGTCGTCGGAAATCCGGCGCTCCCCGAGACGCAAATCGGCCCGCTCGTCTCGGCCGCGCAGCGCGAGAATTCCGAGCGTTTTCTCACCGAATGCGGGCGCCGCATCGTCAGCGGCGGCGACCGCCCCACCGGACGCGGCTTCTTCCTCCGACCAGCCGTGGTGCTTGATTGCGAGCCCACCGACCGCATCTGGCGCGAAGAGATTTTCGGCCCCGTCGTGTGTATCCGTCCCTTCGACGACGAAGCCGAAATGCTCCGCGAAGTGAACGATTCGCCCTACGGCCTCAGCGGCTCGATTTGGACCAACGATCTCCGCCGTGCGCTCCGCGTGGCGAGGCGCGTGGAGAGCGGCGTCCTCAGCATCAACAGCCATTCCAGCGTCCACGTCGAAGCCCCGTTCGGCGGCTGCAAACTCAGCGGCATGGGCCGCGACCTCGGCCTCGCCGCCCTCGAAGGCTACACCGAGCTGAAGAACATCTACGTCGCCGACTAGCCGGACACCCGCGACTGAGGTGCGCCCAGTCCAGTCATCCTGAGCGCAGCCCGGCTTTGCGGGCGGAGTCGAAGGACCTCTTACTTTCCCCCCGTTTGGCTCGCGCATCACGGAGTGGGAAAAGGAAGAGGTCCTTCGACTGCGTTTCGCTGTCGCTTCACTCCGCTCAGGATGACGAAGCTTTTGAAACGCCTCGCGGAGCACCGCATTTCCTGAATTCTAAATCCCAAATCCAGATGACCCTCTCCGACCTCGAAGCCAAAGTCGCCGCTGGCGAAATCGATACCGTCATCACGGTTTTCCCGGACGTGTTCGGGCGGCTCGTCGGCAAGCGTTTCACCGCGCGCATCTTCCTCGATGCGGTCGCCGCGCACGGCACGCACGTCTGCAATTACCTCCTCGCGGTGAACATCGAAATGGACCCGCAGGACGGTTTTTCGCTCGCGAATTGGGAGAGCGGATTCGGCGATTTCGAGATGCGGTGCGACCTCCAGACGCTCCGCATTTTGCCGTGGGAAAGTGGCGCGGTGATGGTGATCTGCGACCTGCATCGCGACGGCGGATCTTTGGTGGAAGAGGCTCCGCGGTCGGTCCTGCGCCGCCAGCTCGACCGGCTCGGCGCGCTCGGCCTCACCTGCAAACTCGCCAGCGAACTGGAATTTTTCCTCTTCAACCACACCGCGCACGAAGCCTCCGAGCGCGACTACCGCGGGCTCACGCCGTCGAGTGATTATCGCGTCGATTACCAGACGATGCAGACCGCGCGCGACGAGCCGATCATGCGCGCGATCCGCAACCAAATGCCGCTCGCCCGCGTCCCGATCGAATCGACGAAAGGCGAATGGGGCCGCGGCCAGCACGAGGCGAATTTCATCTACGCCGAGCCGCTCCCGATCGCCGACCTGCACACGATTTTCAAGCAAGGCGCGAAGCAGATCGCCGAGCAAAACGGCAAATGCCTGACCTTCATGGCGAAGCCCTTCGCCGGGGAAGTGGGCAGCTCGTGCCACATCCACCTCAGCCTCTGGCGCGACGACGTGAACCTTTTCGCCGGCGGCGAAAACGGCTCGCCGATGTTCCAGCAATTCCTCGCCGGGCTGATCAAATACTCCCGCGAACTCAGCTATTTTTTCGCCCCGACGATCAACTCGTACAAGCGCTACCAACCCGCGAGCTGGGCTCCGACCAAGATGGCGTGGGCCTTCGACAACCGCACCGTCGGCTTCCGCGTCGTCGGCCACGGCTCTTCGTTTCGCCTCGAAAACCGGATGCCCGGCGCCGACGCCAATCCCTACCTCGCCTTCGCCGCGATGATCGCCGCCGGCCTCGCGGGCATCGACGAAAAGCTCGCCTGCCCGCCGCTCTATCGCGGCAACGCCTACCTCGACGCCACCCTCCCCGCGCTCCCCACGACCCTTCGCGAAGCCTCCTCCCTGCTTGATCGCAGCGCCATCGCCCGCGCCGCACTCGGCGAAAACGTGACCGACTTTTACGTCCACACCGCCCGCCTCGAAGCCGACGCCTTCGACGCCGCCGTCACCGACTGGGAGCGCCGCCGTTACTTCGAGCGCATCTGACTTTCGCCGGCTTCTGAGAGGCCGGAATCGCTTGGCCGGGTGCCGTGCTGGCCTACCACGAGACCTACGAGCAAAAGCGCGCGGACTTGAAGGCGCTCGGTGTCGGGTCGGGATAGTTCGGCCTAGCGGGCGTAGAGTTGGCTGTTCTTGTCGAGGTCTTTGATGACGGTGCAGAGATAGACGGGCTCCGGGTGTAAGTCCCGATACTTGGTGACTTCGGTCTTGTTCAACACTCGAAAGCCGTAGCGCTCGAACATCTTGGTTCCGCGCCGGTCTTCGAAGACGACCATCTGGCCAAAGACCGCCTTTTCCCCGTGGTCGTGGAGATACTTCAAATAGGCATCCATCAACGCACGAGTCGTGGCGACCTGACGGGCGTCGGCGAGGAGATTGATGTGAAAGTGAGCGGTGCGCCGAGGGGCTGCGGGGACTTCTTTCCAAGCCTGACGGAAGATCCAATGGACAAACTTTTTCGAAGCAGAGTTGTAGCTCCGGTAACGCCACATCCCGCGCAGAAATAGCGCCACGTTGTTGTAAAGGTTGTAGAATTGCTGGCGGTAGGAATGACGCGAGCCGAGGAGGTAGCCGCGGATGTCTCCGCCGACGAGCAGGACAAAGGCGGACTCAGGTTCCCAGTCGGTGTAGTAGGCGGTCAGGTAGTCGGCGAAGAGTTCACGATCCTCGAAAATGGGATCGACCGGATTGCCGAGAAAGCCGGTGAGGCAACAAAGTTCACGGACACGTGCGCGGTCGGCGGGCTGATATTGGCGAATCTCGATTGGGCGTTCGGCGGTCATAGCTCGGAGGAAGGTTCAACGATGAGCATAGTCGTGGATGACTTGCCGGTAGAGATGAAAAAGTCGGGTGAAGGTCTGAGTCCACGAGTATTGGGCGGCGACTCTGCGGTGAAGAAGTTCGGGATTGTTCTTCAAGGTGGCGCGGGAGGTCTCTTCGATCGCGGAAGCGAGTGCGGCCGGTGAGTTCTCGCGCGCCCACAGAGTCTGATCGCTGTGAATGATACGGTCCATGTAGCTGCCGCGAATGCCGATGACGGGCGTGCCGCAGGCTTGTGCCTCCAGGGTGACGAGGCCGAAGGTTTCCTGCACTCCGGGATGCACGAAAAGGTCGGCGGCGCGGTAGAGCTGCGCCAAGCGCGAAGGGTCGGAGCAGTAAGGAATCCAAGTCAGATTGTCGCCTTCACCGAGGTCGGCGCGGAGTCGTGTCAGGTCCGCGCGTTGCAACCCATCGCCGACGACGAAGAGGTGGAAGCGGCCCGGATGCGCCTGCGTGAGCTGACGAAAGGCGGTGAACAAGGTGTGCGTGTTCTTCTCCTGTGCCAACCGGCCCACGTAAAGCAGGAGCGTCCGGCCGGTTGGGATGTCGTAGTCGCCGCGGATCAATCCATTTTCGCCCGGCTGCGGACGGAAGACGGCGGCGTCCACGCCAAGGTCGATGGGAACGGTGTTATCGACGCCCCAAGTTGCCAGCAACTGACCTAACGCTGGGGATGGGACGATCGTCCGCTCAAACTGGTTGTAGAGGTAGCGGATGTAGCGTTGCGCGCCGTCCATGACGGCGTCTGTGACGTTGCGACCGAGATACTTTTCCGCGGTGCGGAGATAGGCCTCCGGAAAGTGCGAGTGGTAGAAGCCGACGACGGGAATGCGGAGTGCGGAGCCGGAATAGACGGCTTTCCACGCGACTTGGTAAGGGTCGCCCGATTCGATGATGTCGGGGCGTTCTTTTTCCAGGACTCGCTCAATGGCTCCGAGTCGGAGCAAGGCTCGATAGCGGGAGGTCTTGGAAATGAGCGGAGACTTGATGGTGTAAGTCCGGGAGCGCTCGGTTTCGATGAGTCCGTCCTTGTCCCCGGGGATGATGAGAATGTGTTCGTCGCGGATGGTGTGCTCGCGGATGTAGCGCACCTTCTCGGAGACATACTTCTTCACTCCGCCGCTGGTCGGCGAATAGAACTGCGTGAGGTCGCAGACCTTCACGGGCGGGTAGGTGACATTCTGCCCGCAGTCCCGCCCGAATCGTTGGGGTAAGATTTAGACACGGACAGACACGGACAGACACAGACAGAAAATAACCGCGGCGAACGCGGCGAACGCGGCGGGAGACAAAGGGCCGGCCATCGCCCTCCCATTTTCTCACGCCGCGACCACCGCGACCGCCGCGGTTCATCTCCCTTCCGCCGGTCCGTGTCTGTCCGTGTCTGTCCGTGGCTCATCCTCATCGCGCGCTGATCGAAACTGCGTGATCAGTTGTGCCATGCCTATTCCGCTCCGAGAAAAGACAGATACTTCTCCGCGTCGAGGGCGGCGGCGCAGCCCTGGCCGGCGGCGGTGATGGCTTGGCGATAGACGTGGTCGGCGACGTCGCCGGCGGCGAAGACACCGGGGATGTTCGTGTAGGTGCCGCGTTGTTGGAGAAGGTAGCCGTTTTCGTCCATGTCGAGGTGGCCTTTGAAAGGCGCGGTGTTAGGAACGTGGCCGATGGCGACGAAGACACATTTGACTTCCAATTCACTCTCCGCGCCGGTCTTGAGATTCTGGAGTTTGATGCCGCGGGTCTCGCCTAGCTCGTCGGTGAGATACGCGGTCGGGGCGGAGTCCCAGATGGGCTCGATCTTGGGATTGGCGAGCGCGCGGTCGGCCATGATCTTGGAGGCGCGGAGGGTGTCGCGGCGGTGGATGAGATAGACCTTGGAGGCGAAGCGCGTGAGGAAAGACGCCTCTTCACACGCCGAGTCGCCGCCGCCGACGACACACACCGGGACGTTGCGGTAAAAGGCGCCGTCGCACGTCGCGCAGGAGGTCAGTCCGTGGCCGATGAGCTTCTTCTCGCCGGGCAGGCCGAGCCAGCGGGCGGAGGCACCGCTGGCGATGATGAGCGTCTGGGTGTCCATCCATTTGCCGTCGATTTCGAGGCTCACATGGCCCTCCTTCTTCTCAAATCCGGTGACCGTGGCGTATTCAAAGCGCGCGCCGAAGCGCTCCGCCTGCGCCTTCATGTTCATGATCAGGTCCGGCCCGTCGATGCCGTCTTTGAAGCCGGGAAAATTCTCCACCAAAGTCGTCGTGCTGAGTTGTCCGCCGGGTTCGTGGCCTTCGAGGACGAGGGGGGCGAAGTTCGCGCGCGCGGCGTAAATCGCGGCGGTCAGGCCCGCGCAGCCGGTGCCGACGATGATCATTTTTTCCATAAGTGGGCCGGGAGTTAAGCCGACGCTCGCGGGTGGGGCAAATGCGAACGCGCCAGATTGTCGGGCGACTGCTTCGGGTTGCCGGATGCACTGGGCAGGCGGGGCGCCCGCCCTACAATCTCTCGACGGCCCGCTTGGAAAATCGTTGCATTCCGGCGCGTGAAAAAATCCCCGAAGCCGGAACCCGTCACCACCACCAAGCATTACGTCCTCGATACGAACGTGCTCATCCACGACCCGAAATCGATGTTCCGGTTCGAGGACAACACCGTCTGGATTCCCGTCGAAGTCCTCGAAGAGCTCGATCGTTTCAAATCCGAATCGACCACGCGCGGGGCGAACGCGCGCGAGGTGCATCGGAGCCTGAACGCACGCTTCAAAAACGCCGACGACATGAAGAACGGCGTCCAGCTCGAAAACGGCGGGCACCTCAATGTCTGCGTCAATCCGCACATCAAATTCGACGCCCGCGGCTGGCAGGTCCTCAACGAATCCGCGCGCTTCAAAATGGTCCGCGCCCTCTTCCCGGACTTTGCGCTCACGGACAACCGCATCCTCGCCAGCGCCGTCTATGTCGCCGACCTGCACCCCGCCACCGTCCTCGTCACCAAGGACATCAACATGCAGCTCAAGGCCCGCACCCTCGGGCTCGAAGCCGAGGACTACCGCACCGACCGCGTCGAAGACAGCGACATCCGCCTCACCCAGCGGCGCAGCGGGGCCGAGGATTTCGACGCCCTCGACATCTCCGCGCACACGCTGCAGGCCTTTACCAGCCAGGAGCGCATCATCATCGGCGAAGCGAAGCACCTCCTCCCGAACCAATACGTCCTCCTCCGCAACGACGAAGAACCCTCCCACGGCGTCCCCGCCCGCCATCTGCGCGACGGCGAATTCCGCCGCCTCCGCCACGACCACATCGTCATCCGCGGCGGCCGCACATTTCAGGCGGCCAATCTCGGCCAGCGCTTCCTCCTCGACGCCCTCTACGACCCCGGCATCACCCTCGTCACCGTCTATGGAAAAGCCGGCACCGGCAAAACTCTCCTCACCGTCGGCGCCGCGCTCGAGCAGGTCCAGAGCGGCGAGTATGAGAAAATGCTCATCACCCGCGTCATCATGCCCACCGGCCGGGACATCGGCTTCCTCCCCGGCGGCATGGAGGATAAAATGCGCCCCTGGCTCCAGCCCGCCTACGACGCCCTCGAACAGCTCCTCGCCCGCCCCCGCAAGCCCGAGCAATTTCAAAAGAAAAAACAGAGCGGCCGCAAAACCCAGCCCGGCGCGGCACGCATCGAAGCGCAGCAGCAGCATGATAAATCCGCGCGCCCGTATCAGGCCTTGATGGAAGCCGGCATCCTCGAAATCGAAGCCATCGCCCACATCCGCGGCCGCTCCATCCCCCGCGCCATCTTCATCGTCGATGAAGCCCAACAGCTCACCCCTCACGAGGCCAAGACCCTCGTCACCCGCATGGGCAAAGGGAGCAAAATCATCCTCCTCGGCGACCTCGCCCAGATCGACAACCCCTACGTCGATGCCCACACCAACGGCCTCGTCTTCACCCGCAACCGTCTCCAAGGCCAGCCCTTCATGGCCCACGTCAACCTCTTCAAAGGCGAGCGCAGCGAAATGGCCGAGGTCGCGGCGAACCTGATGTAGGTCTGAGGCACATTCCCAAGCTGGAGCCTGGGACCGAGGGGAATCCCATTCCTCCAACGACCGGCTTGGCTAAAGCAACTCCCGCAGTTCTTCGGCGCTCAGACCGGTTTGCTTCAGGATGTCGTGCAAAGTGCCGCGGGCGATCTCGCGGTGCGTCGGAATGACGGTGCGCCAATGGCCGGTCGCGTCGGTCTTCTCCATCGAGACGTGGCTCCCCTTCTGGCGCAGGACGCCGAAGCCCGCTTTGCGAAGTGCTTTGACCAGGTCTGCGCCGGAGACATCCGGCAGACGGCTCATACGGCCACTTCGAGTTTAGCCAGCGCGGGTTCGCCGATGCTCTGGTCGATCTCGTCGGCCCCCCACGTCTCGATGTAAAGCTCCACGGCTTCCTGCAGGTTGGCTTTCGCGGCTTCAAAGCTCTCGCCTTGGGAGGTGACGGGGAGGTCAAGGCAGCGGGCGACGAACCAAGTGCCGTCGAATTGAATGGCCGCGTTGAGGGTTTTCATGGGTGCAGGATAGAGGTGACGAGAAGGGTGGCAACCCGCGGCTGGTATTCAGCAATACTTCCTCGGCAGGCCTAACGTCGGCCGCGAGTAACCGAGACGAGACGACGCATTTCAGGGGTGAGGAGGAGTTGTCGCTACGGAATAAGTGACGAGTCCGCGTGGCGAAATCGGTTTCTCAAAGAAAATCTGCGGGCCAGCATAGACGAAGGTCGTTCGGTTCGAAGTAGTCGAAAGCTTATTCCAGCAGGTGATGGAATAGCCTTCTCCGCGATAGAACGTCGTGCCGCCGTCACGTAAGCTCTCTTCAAAGCGGGCATATTTTGGCAGTTTAGCTGCTTTCGCGCGCTCGAAATCCAAGGCGGCGTGGCGATAGGCGGAGACGGCGCTGGCCGGGGTTGCCAGCTCTTTTGAGGTTGGAAAATGGGAGAGAGTTGTGATCTGCGCTGTCGAGCAAGCTGAAAATAGAAGCGCAGGAAGCAACCAGAAAGATAGCGGACTCATCACTTCTTCATCCCACCAATTCCACAGTCCTCTTCTCCCGCGCGCTGAGCTGGGCGGAATCGACGATCTGCTGGCCGATGCGGCAGATGACGGGGTCGAGGGGGCCGGTGACGGGCTGGTTTCGCTCGAGGCAGTCGAGGAGGTATTGGATCGGGTTTTGGAAGGGCGCGAGGACTTCATCGACGGGGCGGTCGGAGCCCTGGCGGTCGTCCTCGGTCTGGAGGCGGATGGTGGGGGCGTAGTCGTAGGCGCTCAGCGTGCCGCGGGTGCCGCAGAGGACGAAGCCGCACTTCGGCTGGGGCTGGAGGATCCACGGGTCGGTGAAGGTGCCCCAGCGGGTCTCGATTTTCGAGAGGCCGTGGGGGTAGCGGCAGACGGTGACGCTGTGTTCGTCCACTTCGAGGCCGGGGGGTGTGTCGGTGACGCAGGTGACTTCGAGCGGGGCGCGGCCGCCCTGGAACCAGGTGCCGATGGTGGCGCCGTAGCCGGCGTAATCGAGGAGCGAGCCGCCGCCCTGCGACTTGTGGTAGAACCAGCTCGCGGCCTTTTCCTCGGCGGTCGGATGGGCTTCGACTTTGTCGGCGCGGTGGAAGAGGGGGCCGCGGTTGCCGCCGTAGTGGTGGAATTCGAGGAGGTCGCCGATGTGGCCGTCGTCGAGCAGGCGTTTGGCGGAGATGTAGGCGGGATACCAGCGGATGGGCCAGTTGATCGCGAGGAGTTTGCCGGTGGCGCGCTGGGCGGCGATCATGGCGTCGGCTTCGGCGAGGGAGGCGGCGAAAGGTTTTTCGACGACAATGTTCACGCCAAACTCGGCGACGCGCTGGGTCCACAGGCCGTGCTCGGCGGTGGCGGGGCAGAGGATGACGAGGTCGGGCCGCGTCTTTTCTAGGCACGCGCGGTAGTCGGTGAAGACGCGCTCGGCCGGGAGGGCGAACTTTTTCGCGGCATCGACCATGCGCGCCGGGGACTCGTCGCAGATGGCGGCGATTTCCGCGCCCGGATGCTCGTGGACGCAGCGCAGGAGGTCGCCCATGTGCATGTGGTCGAAGTTGATGCCGGCGATTTTGAAGGGTTTGGTCATGGTGGTGGGAGGGTTGGGTTCGGACGAGCTGAGGGAGAGGTAGCGAATGTGGGGCGCGTGCGAAAGCCTGTCATCCTGAGCGCAGCGCCGAGGGGGAGAAGTAAGAGGTCCTTCGACTACGCTTCGCAGAGCCGAAGCTTCGCTCAGGATGACTCGGAAGGATGGGGACGCGCTTGTCGGATCGGGGCGGTTATTAGCGCGGCTTGCGCGGGTGGCGCTGGTGTTTAGAGTCCGCGGCCCTATGTCTGAAACCATCGAAAAACACGCCTTCCAGGCAGAGATCGGGCAACTGCTCGATATCGTCACGCACTCGCTTTACACCGACAAAGAAATCTTCATTCGCGAGCTGATTTCCAACGCCGCGGATGCGAGCGAGAAACTGAAGTTTCTGCAAACTTCCGGGGCGGAAATTCATCAGCCGGAGGAGCCGCTCAAGATCACCGTCGCGACCGATGAGGAGGCGAAGACGATCACGTTCAACGATGCCGGCATCGGCATGACGCGCGGCGAGCTGATCGACAATCTCGGGACGATCGCGCACTCGGGATCAAAGGGTTTTCTCGAGCAGCTCAAGGCGAGCAAGAACGACGCGCATCTCATCGGGCAGTTCGGCGTCGGGTTTTATTCGGCGTTCATGGTGGCGGAAAAAGTGACGGTCTCGACGCGGTCGTACCTGCCCGG
>JAYVPW010000135.1:0-19397 GCA_043777315.1 Spartobacteria bacterium
CGGGCACTTGAGGATGCAATAGCTGCACCCGATGCACTGGTCGTCGAGATGGCGCACGATGCCGGTGACCGGGTCCTTGTCGTAGGCGAGCACCGGACAACCGTGCAGGCAGCCGGGCTCGATGCAGTGATGGCACGCGGTGGTGACCGTCTGCTGGAGAGGGATCACCTTGTTGCCCGGGACGAGGGAGAACGGACGTGGGGAAGAACGGGTGGAAGGCTCGCCCGCCTCTCCACGGCCATTCTCCGCTGCCCGTGCCAACGGCACCAGTTCCTCTCCCACCAAGAACCCCACCTCGCGCCACGACTCGTCCTCGTCGAGGCCGTTCAGCGAGTGGCAGGCGGTGACGCAGGCCTTGCAGCCGGAGCAGCGGTCGAGGTCCACCTCGAACGCATACTGCTCGCCGGGCCGCGGCGCGGTCAGCGGGATCAGGTCCCGATAGGTCGTCCCGGTCGCCGGCACTTCGTGCGCGCTGTGCGCCCGGGAGAACTTCTCCACGGCGGTGAGCCTGCGTTGGTCGGTGATCAGCGCGTCGATCAGCGTGCCCATCCCATCGGCTCCAGGATCTCCGCGGTCGTGTCGCGGGGGATCGGGTTCAGGTTGAACGGACATGGTTGTCGCGCGGGGCGGGCCGGTGCTTCGCGTGGATCAGGTGCCGAGCAGCTCCTGAAGTTTCCCGAGGTCGTGCCGGGTGGTGAACGACTGGAACGACTCGCCCGGCCGGCGGTGCTCCAGATAGCCGTCGAGGATCTTCTCCAAGGCCGGCTTGAGAGCCGCGAAGCTCAGGCCGGTGAAGAGCTGGCGTCCGACCGCCTGCCTGTCGCCGAAGCCGCCGCCGACGAAGACATGGTATCCCTCGACGCTCTCGCCTTGAATTTTCGTCTTCGTGCCGAGCAGCCCGATGTCGCCCATGTAGTGCTGCGCGCATGAGTTCGGGCAGCCGGTGAGGTGAATGTTGATCGGCTGATCGAGCGTCAATTTCTTCTCCAGATAATCCGCGAGCGCCGCCGCGTGGGCCTTCGTATTCGACTGCGCGAATTTACAAAAAGCGTTGCCGGTGCAAGCGATTAAACCGCCGCGAATCGCGGATTGCTGCGTGTCGAAGCCGAGCTTTCGCACCGCCTTTTTCACCGTCTCGACGTAGGTATCGGAGACGTTGGGGATGATGAAATTCTGCCAAACCGTGAGCCGGATTTCCCCCGAGCCGTAGAGGTCCGCAATCTCCGCGACGCGGATCATTTGCTTCGGCGTCATCTGCCCGACCGGGATCGCCACGCCGACATAATTCAGTCCCTTTTGCTTCTGCGGATAAACGCCGATGTGCGAGTGCGCGAGCTTCTGCGCGGGGTAATCGATGGTCGCGGGATCGAGTGGCACACGGTTCAGCGGCGCGCCGAGCACTTTCTCCGCTTCGGCCAGAAATTGTTCGAGCGACCAAGTCTCGAGCAAGTGCTTCAGCCGCGCTTTTTTGCGGTCCCCGCGATTGCCGTTCGCGATGTAAACCCGCACCAGCGCGACGATGACTTTGTTGAGTTCCGCGGGCTTCACGAGCACGCCGATGTCGCGCGCGAAGGCCTTGTGTCCCGTCGCGCCGCCGACTGCGATGCGGAAGAAAACCTCATCGCCGATCTTCACCGCTTTCGCGCCGATGTCGTTCGTGTCCTCGACCGTGCCGATCAGTCCGCCCCCGTCGTAGGCGATGTTGAATTTGCGCGGGAGATCGTAGAACGAGCGGTCGTTGATGATGATCTGCGCGAGCTCGTGGCAGAGCGGCATCACGTCGATCAGCTCGCGCGGATCGATGCCGGCGGTCGGATTCGCGGTGATGTTGCGGATGTTGTCCGCGCCAGCGCCGCGGGTGTGCAGCCCGACTGACTGAATGCGGTGCAGCACTTCCGGCGCGTCTTTTGGCGCGATGAGGCGGATCTGAAAATTGGCCCGCGTGGTGATCTGCACGTAGCCCGTCGTGAGCTGCTGCGCGACGTGCGCGATCTCGCGGAGCTGGAAGGTGCGGAGCTGTCCGCCGGGAATCCGCAGCCGCGCCATGAACGCCTCCTTATTCGGCGTGAGGAAAAAGAGGCCGTTCCATTTGAAGCGGAAAATCTCCTCCTTCTCCGGCGCTTTGTTGATCGCCGCGTGGTCGAGCAGCACCGAATAGGCGTCGAGCGGATGCAGCTCTTTTTTCACCCGCTCCTCGAAGATCAAATCGTCGAGTGAAACCTTCTTTTCCACTGCCGGAGCCGATTCCACGTCGGTGAAGCGAAATCCCCGCGCCGCAGCGCCGGCAAAAAAACCGGTGAGATAATTGGACTGATCCGGCGTGAACGGCTGGCCGTCGATCGCGTCGATGGGGAGTGTGGCGGTGCTCATTTTAGAAAAGGTGACGCGGCCAAATCCGGGTAGCGCACTCGTCCCGAGTGCTGGTTTCGGCGTCCCGCCGAAACGAACTTTGAAAACCGTGTGGATGGGGAAAAGCATTCGTCGTCCCGATGCCGCACCGTGTGAAAAGTTCGTCGGGTCGGGACGACCCGACCAGCACTCGGGACGAGTGCGCTACCCGGCGTTTTGGCGCACGCATCAATACACGTCGCGCTGGTAACGCTTCTCCGTTTTGAGCCGCGCGATGTATTGCGCGGCGGCTTCCGGGCTCAATCCGCCCGCCGTCTCCGCGATTTTGTGGAGCGCGGCATCGACATCTTTCGCCATCCGGCTCGCGTCGCCGCAGACGTAAAGATGAGCCCCGGATTCGAGCCACGACCAAAGTTCCGTCGCGCTCTCGATCATCCGATTCTGCACGTAAATCTTCTCCGCCTGATCGCGCGAAAACGCCGTGTCCAGCCGGCTCAACGTGCCGCCCGCGACCATCGCTTCGAGTTCCTCACGATACAGAAAATCCGTCGCGGCTTTTTGATCGCCGAAGAAAAGCCAGTTCTTCCCCGTCGCGCCGGTCGCCCGCCGCTCCTCGAGAAAAGCGCGGAAGGGCGCGATGCCGGTCCCCGGTCCAACCATGATCACCGGCTTCGACAGATCGCCCGGCAGGCGAAATCCATGCGAGGTCTGCACGAAGACGGGAACGCTGGTCGTGTCGTTCGCGCGGTCCGCGAGAAAGGTCGAGCAGACGCCTTTTCGACCGCGCCCGTGCGCGTCGTAGCGGACGGCGGCGATGGTCAGATGGACTTCACCGGGATGCGCCTTGGGGCTCGAAGAGATCGAGTAAAGTCGGGGCTGAAGTTTCTTCAGCAGGGTCACGAATTCCGCCGCGCTGAACTTCGTCGTCACCGCCGCGAGCACGTCGATGATTTCCCGACCCCACAGAAATTTCTTCAACTCATCGCGCTTCGCCGGCTCGAGCATCGCCCGGAGAAGCCCGTCACCACTGCGTTCCGAAGCGGCGGCGAGAAAATCGGACGATGGGCGTGTGATGTCGTATTTCTGCAGCAGGGCGAGGCGGAGAGAGGTCTCGGTGCCGTCGGTTGTGGTCACGGCTTCCTCGCCGTCGCAGCCGACCGCGCCAAGGATTTCGCCGACGAGGTCGGGGCAGTTGGCCGGCATCACCCCAAGCGCGTCGCCGACTTCATATTCGAGCCCGGAGCCCTCGAGCGAGATTTCGAAATGCCGTACTTCCTTGTCGGAACCCGCACCGTTGAGCAGGCGATTCGTGAGGAGGCGCGCTGGAAAAGGATTCTTGCGGGAGAATTCCTCTCGCAAAGGCGCAAAGACGCTAAGTGCAGATTGTTCCGAGCCGCCCTCTTCCTTTGCGTCTTTGCGGCTTTGCGAGAGCCCATCCCCGCCCGCGAGAGCTGCGAGAACGCCTTCCGTCCAGGTTTTCGCGAGCGCGTCGTAGTCCACATCGCATTCGATTCGCGGGTGGATGCGTTTGGCTCCGAGTTGCTCGAAGCGCTCGTCGCATTTCTTCCCGAATTCGCAGAACGCCGCGTAGTTCGTGTCGCCGAGCGCGAGGACAGAATATTTCAAATCGGTGAGCCGCGGCGCGGATTCGCTTTGCAGGAAATTCCAGAATCCTTGGGCGTTGTCCGGCGGCTCGCCGTCGCCGTAGGTGCTGGTGATGACGAGGACGTTTTCGGCCTTCGCGAGATCGACGCTCTCGAACTTGTCCATGCAAACGAGGGTCGGCGCGAAGCCGCGCTTTTTGGCTTCGATGCTGGTCTTTTTTGCGAGCCCCTCCGCGGTCCCTGTCTGGCTGCCAAACAAGATGGCAAGCGGCTTCGCCGGCAGTGCCGGCGCGGACGGGGCGGCAGAAATGCCGGCGCTCGCGTCGGTGAAAAGACCGGCCAGATAGCCGTTGAGCCAGAGCCGCTGCTCGGCGGTGAAAGGGGCATTTTCCGGGATGAAAGGAATGCGGTTCATCGGTGCGTCACGACTTCGAGAAGCAGGGCCAGCGTGGTGGCGAGGAGCAGCCAGAATCCGATTTTGTAGAAGAGCAGGGGATCGCGTTCGCGGAGCGTGAGTCCGGGCTGGAAAAACGGTTCGACCTTCTCGGGGTGCGCGAGGTCGAAGGTGAACTCGGAGAAGTGTTGATAACGCCGCGCGGGGTCGGTGGCGATCGCGCGGAGGATCGCGGAGTCGAGCCACGGAGGAAGGTTGGCATTGAGGCGGGCGGGGGGCTTCGGTGTTCCGAAAACGGGAGTCTGAAACCGCTCGATTTCGCCGAACGGCAGCGACTGTGTGAGCGTCTGAAAAAGGGTCACGCCGATCGCGAAAATTTCCGTACGTTCGGAGATCGGCGCGGATTGAAAACGCTCGGGCGCAAGGTAGCTGGCGGTTCCGGCGCGTGAAGTGACGGAGAAAACCTCGGTCGCGCTGCCGAGATCGACGAGCTTGAACCGGAGCCGGTCGTAGTCATTCACGGCCAGAATGTTCTCGGGTTTGATGTCGCCGTGGACGAGGTCGAGGCGGAGCAAATAGGCGCTGGCTTCGAGCAGAAATTTCGCGAGTGAGACTGCTTCATCGACCGCGAGGCGTCGTGATTTCAGGAGCATCTTAAGGCTCGGTGCCTCGACGAATTCCATCACGTAGAACCGCACGCTTGCCTGTTCCGGCACGAAGGCTTTCACGAAAAGCGGCGAGTCGAGGCGCGTCGCGTTCCACGTTTCTTTCACGAATTGATGGAGCACGGCTTCGCTGTCGCGCGCTTCAAGGGGCGCGAATTTCAGCGTCCAGCGCGCGCCATCCTTTGTCGCGAGCCAGACGCGATCGCTGTGCTGGAAAGGGCGCACGAGTTCGTAGCCGTCGATCACTTCGCCTTTCGACAGGGACTCGGGAATCGAGAGTGGGAGCTGGCTCACGGCTTTCAGCTTACCCGTTTCCGCGATCTCGATCACGATCGCGCTCATGTCGTCGAGGGTCTCGGGAGTGGCGAGTTCGCGGGCGTGCTGCACGATGCCGCGCGCAGCGGAGTGGTGCGAGAGCTTCTCGGAGAGCGTGGCGCTGCCGAGGACATTTGAGATTCCGTCGGAGCAGAGGAATGCGATGTCGCCGTCGCGCAGCTCGGTCTCGAAGCAGTACGGCTCGACGTCTTCGGCGAGGCCGATGGCGCGCTGGAGGATGTGGCGGGAAGCCGGTTCGTCGATGACGTGATCGGTCGAGAGCTGCGAGAGCTTGCCGTCGCGCGAGAGGTAGATGCGTGAGTCGCCAACGTTGAGGCCGAAGAGGCGGTCGCCTTCGATGACGGCGACCGAAAGGGTGGAGACCATTTCGGGGGCATCGTAGCGGGCGAGCGATTCCTGGTGCAGCGTGCGGTTGATCAGGCGGGTGAATTCCGCGAGCGATTTCTGCGGGCTCCAGCTCAGCGGGCGGGCCGCGTAATTGTTCATCAGCGAATCGACGATGCGCCGGGAAGCCTCGCGGCCACTGCGCGCGCCGCCGGTGCCGTCGGCGAGCACGGCGATGACGGTCTCGTCCCAAGTCTTCACCGCGAAGGAATCCTCCGACTCCCGATCGTCGCGCTGAGAGAGGCCGAAGCTGGTGAGGTTCACTTTCAAAACAGACTGGGAAGGGGCTCTCGCAAAGGCGCTAAGGCGCAAAGGTGGAGATGGGAGTTGATGAAAGTATGAGTCATTTCTTTGCGCCTTTGCGGCTTTGCGAGAGTCGTCAGATACGGGCGCTGGCGACTGCTCCCCAAGTGGTGCGCCAGCGGGTCTTGACGAGACTGAGGCCGACGATCGCGAGGAGGCAGAGGGCCGCGAAAACGTAGAAGCCGGCGGCGTAGGAACCGGTGAGTCCTTTCGCGAGACCGAGCGAACTCGCGAGATAGAATCCGCCGACGCCGCCGGCGCAACCGACGAGGCCGGTCATCACGCCGATGTCTTTGCCGAAGCGCTGCGGGAGGAGCTGGAAGACCGCGCCGTTGGCCATGCCGAGCGCGCCGGAGGCGAGGACAAAAATGCCGGCGCAAAGATAAAGATTGTGGGCGAGAGCGGCGGCCACCAGGGCCGAACCGGCGGCGAGATAAAAGGCGAAGAGTGAACGGATTCCGCCCACCCGATCGGCCAACGCGCCGCCGACCGGACGCAGCATCGCGCCGACAAAAGTGCAGAGCGCCGCGATGTCGCCGGCCTGCACAGCGGTGAGGCCGAACTCGCTTTTGAAATAGAGAACGTAGCTGCTCGCGAGGCCGACGAATCCCCCGAAGCTGACCATGTAGTAGAAGCAGAACCAGTGGGCGTCCTTGTCTTTGAGGAGCGTCAGGTAGTCGGTGAGCTTTTTCTTTTTCACCTCGACCGGTGCCTCTTTTGAAAAGGCGGCGTAGATGATCAGAACGAGGATTGCAGGGATCAGCGCCAAGCCGAAGACGCTCTTCCAGCCATACGCGGCGGCCAATCGCGGGGCGAGCAGGGCGTCGATCACCACGCCGACATTGCCGGCTCCGGCGAGCCCCATGACGACGCCTTGCATGTTCGGCGGATACCAGCGGCCGGCCTGCGGCAGGGCGACCGCGAAGCTGGCGCCCGCGAAGCCGAGCATGAGTCCCATGAACAAAGTGGCCTCGTACGTCGGCAGCCCCGCGAGCCATGCAAATGCGAGCCCGGCGATCACGACGAGTTGCGCCAGAATCCCCGTGCGCTTTGCGCCGATGCGATCGACGAGCAGCCCGAGAGCGATGCGCAGGATCGCACCGGAAAGGATCGGCACGGCGACCATCAGCCCCTTTTGCTGGGCGGAGAGATGAAGTGACTCGCCGATCTGCGCGCCGAGCGGCCCGAGCACCGTCCAGACCATGAAACTGAAATCGAAGTAGAGGAACGCGGTGAGGAGTGTCGGCCAGTGACCTGAGCTTTTGAGATCGGAGAGTTTCAAGAGATTGGGTGGTTGGTTTTGGTCAGCAGGTGGGTTGAGTGAATGTGCTGGCGACCTTTAGCCGTGGGCGTGCCATCAATGCCCGAAGCGACGAACGAACCCGTTCATAGTGTTCATCATCGGCATGAGGAATTTTCATTCCAGCTGCGACGCCTTGGCAGTTGTTGCTTTTACGACCGGGCGAAGCGGGTGAGCTGCGGTGCTCGGCGGCGCCGAAAGTTTGAGGGCTGTCGCGCGGGCGGAATAGCCGACGACCGGAGGTGGTTCCAATTGAGCACGATGGGCAATGACGTGCGGCCCTGTGTGCGCATGCTTCTTCGTCATCCTGAGCGCAGCGCAGCGGAGTCGAAGGACCTCTTACTTTTCCCGGCACACGCGTGCCAGGGGGGGAGAAGTAAGAGGTCCTTCGACTCCGCCCGCAGAGCCGGGCTTCGCTCAGGATGACCAGAAGGATGTCGTCCCGTAAAAAAAAGCGGCCCGCCGGACGATATTCAATCGCACCGGCGGGCCGCTCCCAACCAAGGAAGGGCGTTCGTTTAGAAGGTCAGGGTCGCCTGCAGATAACCGAAGTTCGCGTCATCCGAAGGCCCCGTGCCGGAGACATAATCCCCGGCGAAGAAATGCGCGTATCCGGCCTGGACTTGCAGCGCCTTCGTCGCATTCCAGGTCACGACGAAATCGACCTCCTGCCCGACGAAGTTGCTCGCCGTGCGGGCTGCCGGAGTGAGCGGCCGGACCGGCGTGATGCCGTTCGCGCGATACCAGACGTCGTCGGTATTCGCGAGAAAGAAGGCATGGTAGTCGAGCGTCGCGGTCACTTTTTTGCACGGCGCGACGCGGAGGCTGAGCATCGGGTTGTGCATGTTCTGCCAGGAGAAGAGGTCCATGATCCCGTAGAATTTGTGGTTCGTCGGGAAGAGGTTTTGGAACGTCTCGATGTCGTTGTCGGCCGGGTTGCTGTCGCCCGTGGCGAAGTTGTATTCGGCCCACAGGCGCGGTTTCCACGCCACGTCGAAGTTGTAACCCGCGCCGGCGTGGACGGCCCACGCGTCGAGCGCGAGATCGCGCACTTCGCCATTTTGATACGCGCCTTCAGCCTCGAATTCGAAGCCGTGCAGTTTCTTCGGGTCGCCTTTCACGCGAACGCCGTAGGTGCCGAAGCTCGTGTGCTGCGAGAGCGGGCCGACTTTCGGCTCTTTCGTTGCCACTGCGGCTTGCTGGTTCGAGTTGATGCCGTTCGCCTGGCTCAGCCAGAACGCGTAGAGATCGACGGAGCCGAATGGCAGGTCGCCCGCTGTGAAATACGCACCGCTGAAAATCTGCTCCCGGTCGTTTTCGTTGCCGTTGAAAAGGTCCGACTTGTTGAACTCGTCGCGCTTGATCACGACGACCGACGAGGCAAATAAATCGAGCTGCCACTTCGGCGTTTTCCACGTCAGTTTCGCGGCGTCGAAAGTGCGCCCGAAGTTGTTCCAATCGAACGCGCCGACGAGCCGCTCATCGCCGAAAGTCAGGACTTGCCGGCCTGCTTTGAAGAGCAGCGGGAACGATTTTGGATCGCCGAACTCCACGTAAGCCTGCCGCAAATCGAAGTTGTCATCGCCCTCCGCGCCTGCAGCGCCGGGGATGTTCGGACGCTCGGATTCGAACTCCCGCGAGTCCTGTCCCTGCGCGTAAAAACGGAGCCACGAGGTCGGCTTCACCAGCACGCCGAGACGGAAGCGCTGGAGCAGAAACGTGTCGTCGGTGATCGCGTTGGAGCGGGCGTTGAAGTCGAAGTTGTTGTCGCGGACTTCGAGTCGGAGGCGCTCCTGCACGTCGAAACAAATCGTGCCGTTCGCGAAGCAGAGCGGGTTGTGCTCCGGCGCAGGCTCGATGACAGTTTTGCCGGTTGATTTCGCATCTGTTCCGCCAAAAGCGGAAATGAAACTGCCGGTCAGGAGCGCTGCCGCAAGCAGCGCTCCGCTTTTCTTTTCAGGGTATCGTTTTTTCATTTGAGGTGGTGTTGGTGTGTGTCGCGGAGATGCTCCTCCGGCTTTGGTTGGGTTGGATTTTTGATCGACGAGCACGCGGATCAAAAGTGAGCGACGCGGACTGATTTAGCGTCGGGCTCTGGGGAAAGTGGGGTCGGCTCGGAGTCGAGCGCTGGCGGTTCGACGACCTTGTGCTGGCGCTTGTGCGCATGGATTTCGAGGAACTCGATGAGGTGCTCGCGGAGCCGGTAATAATCCGGGTGATCCATGACTGTCTGGCGCTCACGCGGGCGGGGGAAGTTGACCTCGAGAATGTCGCCGACTTCGGCCTCCGGGCCGTCAGTCATGCAGACGATTCGGTCGGCGAGGAAGAGCGCTTCATCGACATCGTGCGTCACCATCAGCGCCGTTTTTTTGTCGCGCCGCCAGAGTTCGATGAGCACCTGCTGAAGCTCGAAACGGGTGAGCGAATCGAGCATCCCGAACGGCTCGTCGAGCAGCAGCATTTTCGGCGAAAGCGCGAACGCGCGGGCAATGCCGACGCGCTGCCGCATTCCGCCCGAAAGCTCGGCAGGCCGCTTGTGCATTGAATCCGCGAGTCCGACGATGCTCAGATAAAACTCGGCAATCTGCCGCCGCTCGTGCCTCGGCGCGGTGTAAAAAACCTGGTCGATGCCGAGCATCACATTCTCGAAAGCGGTCATCCACGGGAGCAGGCATGGTGACTGGAAAACGATGCCGCGATCCGGGCCGGGGCCGGTGACTTCCTTGCCCGCCAGGATGATCGCGCCCTCGGTGATTTCGTTCAGCCCCGCGACCATCGAGAGCACCGTCGATTTACCGCAGCCCGAGTGGCCGATGAGGCAGATGAACTCGCCCTGCTTCACCTTGAGGTCGAAGTTTTGGACGATGATCGCCGGGCCTTTCGGCGTCGGGTAGCTCTTCGTGAGCTGCGAAAGTTCGAGGTAGTGGCTCATGGATTTTGGGGCTCTCGCAAAGGCGCAAAGGCGCAAAGGAAGAGGTCGGAAAAGGACGAGTGGTGGCACTCGGCAGAGGTCGATCTGCCGTGCCAATCTAGCTTCCTTCCTTTGCGCCTTTGCGCCTTTGCGAGAGACATCATCCGACCTCCACGGTTTCGTGTTTCGTTTCCGTGCGGCGCAAGGGCTGGCGGCGGATGAAGGCAGGCCGCGGCGGCGCGTTCAGGTCTTCCGGGATGAGGTCCGGGAGGACGAGTTTGCGCGTGAGCGAGAGCTTCGGTTTGCCGCCTTCGCCGAGCAGGTAACCGATGACTTTCCGGCGGATTTCTTTGTAATTCCGATCGTGGTTGATCGCCTTCCGGTCGCGCGGGCGCTCGATGTGGACAGGCACGCAGGGTCCGAGGGTGGCGCCCGGTCCGGCGCTGAGCGGGATGATGCGGTCGGCCATCAAGATACCTTCGTCCACGTCGTTGGTGATCATCACGACCGTCCGTTTTTCCTGCGTCCAGATGCGGACGATTTCGTCCTGCAATGTCGCGCGAGTGAGTGCATCGAGCGCGCCGAGCGGTTCGTCGAGCAGGAGAATTTGCGGCTCCGCGGCGAGTGCGCGCGCGACTGAGACGCGCTGCCTCATGCCGCCGGAAAGCTCGCCAGGCTTCTTTTCGCGGGCCGGTGTGAGGTTCACCATCGCGATGTATTTGTCGGTGTGCTCGCGCTTTTTCGCGGCGGTCCAGTTCGGGAAAATCTGATCCACAGCGAGGTGAATATTTTCAAAAACCGTCATCCACGGCAGCAGCGAGTAGTTTTGAAAAACCACGCCGCGATCCGGTCCGGGCTCGGTGATCGGCACGTCTTTCAATTTCACCGACCCGCTGTCCGCCCGCACCAATCCAGCGATCAGCGACATGAGTGTCGTCTTTCCCGCGCCCGAATATCCGACGATCGCGACGAACTCGCCCTCGGCGATTTCGAGGTTGATGTCGCGCAGGACCTCCGTGCGATTCCCGCGCGGGCCGAAGGCTTTGTGGACGTGGCTTAGTTGAAGAAAGGACATGGGAAGAAGGCCTCGCGCAAAGGTCGCGAAGGACGCAAAGGTTTCGGATGGGGTTCGTGGAGGAACCCGGCAGGATGTCGGGCGTGAAGGAAAACGACCTTTCCAAGATCATCCTCGAGGCGGCCTTTCATGTGCATACACGGCTGGGGCCGGGGTTGCTGGAGTCCGTTTATGAGGTGATTCTCGCCTACGAATTGCGGAAGCGCGGACTGGAGGTGGAGCGCCAGCGATCGATCCAGATTCGCTACGACAACGTGCTCTTTGAAGAAGGCTTCCGTGCCGATCTCGTGGTGGAAGATTGCGTGATTGTTGAGCTCAAGTCCGTGGCCGCGCTGGTGCCCGTTCACGCGAAACAGGTGCTCACTCAACTGAGGCTCAGCGGCCGCAAGCTTGGTCTCCTGATCAACTTCGGCGAGATTCATCTGAAGAACGGAATCAAGCGCGTCGTGAACGGTCTGCCGGAAGACCCGATCACCCTTTAGCTCCGTTCCTTTGCGCACTTGGCGACCTTTGCGTGAGGCCTTCATCAGATTGTTTTGAAGCGCGCTTCGACGAGGCTCATCAGCCGGTCGAGGATGTAACCGACGACGCCGATCGTCAGGATGCAGAGGATGATGTGGGCGTAGCTGAGCGCGTTGTATTGCTGCCAGAGGAAGCCGCCGACGCCGGGCCGACCGGTGAGCATTTCAGCCGCCACGATCACGAGCCACGCGATGCCAAGCGAGAGGCGGAAGCCGGTGAACATGTAGGGCAAGGTCGCCGGCACCATGACTTTGAAGAGCGTCTTGCTCCGCGAGAGCTTCAGCACTTTCGCGACGTTCAGATAATCCTGCGGGATCGCGCGGACGCCGACCGCGGTGTTGAGCACCGTGGGCCACATCGAGCAGATCGCGACGGTGAAGATCGCAGCGAGTTCCGAGGCTGTGTAGAGGCTGCCGCCGGGCACTCGGATCTTTGCGCTGAGGAAGAGCACCATGCCGAGCGGGAGCCACGCGAGCGGCGAGACGGGGCGCAGGATTTGGAAGATCGGATCGAACATTTTCGCGAAGGTTTTCGAGAGGCCGAGGCAGAAGCCGAGCGGCGTGCCGATCAGCAGCGCGATCGCGTAGCCCTGCACGACGAGGACGAGCGACAGCCACGTGAATCGGAGGATTCCCTGGTCGAGTTCCCCGCGTTTCGCGAACGGCTCAACGATGTATTGGCGGCTCGCTTTCCACGTCTCCAGTGGCGTCGGAAGATCGGCTGAAAGACCGACTCGTTTCGTGATCGTCGTCGTGTCGCCCCAGTCGTCTTTGACCTGCCGCGACGTGGCCTTGCCGGCGACGCAATACCAGATGAGCACGCACGCGCCTATGCCAAGCAGCGGCAGCAGAACCGATTGGACTTTGTCTTTGAGTCGCATGGTTTTTATTGCCTCACGCAAGGGTCGCAAAGAACGCGATGGGGTTTAGTTCTTCCCCGCCGGGGGTTCGGCCCAGGCCGGTTGGAATTCGCGGAAATCTGTGGAACTCGACCGCTGAATCCATCGCCTTTGCGACCCTGGCGACCTTGGCGTGAGGCTTCTTCATTAGCCTTTGAGGCTCTTCACGGCGAAGCTCGCGGCGTAGGTCTCGAGGTCGGTTTTTGGATCGAAAATCTTCCCGTCGAAGAACGATTCCGGCGCGTCGCTCGGCCCGCCATGTTTGTAGCCGATCTCCTGCATCGCCTCAGCGTAAATGTCGGGACGCATCACGCTTTTGGTCACCGCCGCGTAGTCCGGCGCGCCTTCGGTGAAGCCCCAGCGGCGGAGTTGCGTGAGCCACCATTGGCAGAATTTCGGCTGCGGATAATTGCAGTTCCGCTCGCTGAAAATCATGTAGTTCGGGTCGCGGAATTTGCGGCCGTCGCCCATGTCGTATTTGCCCTGCAAGCGAGGCAGCAGGACCTCCGGCGGGCAGTTGATGTAAGTCGGCGCGCTGACGATCTGCGCCTGCTCCGGGCGGTTTTCCATCTTGTCGAGCCACACGCTCGCCTCGTGCAGCGCCTTCAGCACGGCCTTCACCGTCTTCGGATTTTTGTCCGCGAATTCCGCTGTGAACGCGCACGCTTTTTCCGGGTGATCTTTCCAAATCCCCTGCGTGTTGATCGACGTGAAGCCGATGTCGTCCGCGATGGCCCGCGCATTCCAAGGCTCGCCGACGCAGTAGCCGTCCATCTTGCCGACCTTCATGTTGGCGACCATCTGCGGCGGTGGAATGGTGGTGAGAGTGATGTCTGCGTCAGGATTGATGCCGCCTGCTGCCAGATAATAGCGCAGCCACATAGCATGCGTGCCCGCAGGAAAAGTCATGGCAAAAGTCAGGGGTGTGCCGCCAGCTTTGGCTTCATCGACAAAGGGTTTGAGGGCTTTGGGGTCCCCTGCGACCTTGCCTTTGAATTTGTTAGCGAGTGTGATGGCCTGACCATTGCGATTGAGCACCCAGGGATAGACCATTTCCTTCACGGCTGAACCGCCGAGGCCCATGGTGCTGGCGATAGGCATGCCGAGGAGCATGTGCGTGGCCTGGTTTTCACCGGTAGTAATTTTATCGCGAATGACGGCCCATGAGGCTTCCTTGCTGACAGTGGAATTGATGCCGAGTTTTTTGAAGATGCCTTTTTCATGCGCGATCACGATGGGGGAGCAATCTGTGAGTGCGATGATGCCGAGCTTGATGTCTGTGACTTCTGGTGAGTCGTCAGCGTAGGCTGATCCAACCCAGCCTTGCGGCAGGCCGGAGAAAAGTGCGCCGAGACCGGCGGTGCGAAGGATGGAACGACGTGTGATTGGCGTTGTGGGGTTCATGCGAGTGCGAGTTTCTTGGTTTTCTTGGGTTTGCTGATTGCGGCAGCGGGTGCTTTAGGAAGAGAGAGGAAGATGGAGGTCCAGCAGTCGCGGAGGGCTTCGGTGGCCTCGCCGCGTTGAGAAGGCAGGATCAAGCCGTGGGCGATGAATTCATCGAGCAGCCAACGTCCGCGTTCGCTGGTAGGCTCGTTGGCCTCACGACGTTGGAAAATGTGGAAGTTGGTAACGTCGGCCGTCTTTTCGGTGCCGAGATCGAGGGGGCCGACGAGCGAGCGTTTCAAAATTTCCTCGTTGCCTGTGAAGTAACCGCCCTCGGCGAGGATGTGAGCGACTTCATTGCGATTTTCCCTGGCATCACAAAAGATGCAGGCTTCGCGTAAGGCCGCGATGATGGCACGAATCTCGTCTGGATGTCGCTCAATGGAGGCTTCGGTCGTGAGGAGGACTTTTTCAGGATGCCCAGGCGCAAGTTGTTCGCTGGTGGCAGCAATCCAGCCCGTGCCGCTCTCGACGGCGAAGGAGTTCCACGGCTCACCGACGCAGTAGCCATCGATGAGGCCTGCGGCGAGGTTCGAGGCCATCTGCGTCGGCGGCAATGCGACGATGCGCACTTCTTTTTCGACGTCGATGCCACCAGAGATCAACCACTGGCGAAGCATGAAGAAATGTGACGAGTAACGTGAAACCATGCCAAAGGTGAACTTCCGACTGGTGCTGCTTCGAATGAGTTTTTTCAAACTTGCGGCGTCGCGCACACCGCGATTCCAAAGATCACGGCTCAGCGTGATGGCGTTGCCATGCAAATTGAAGACGAATGGGGCCACCACACGGCAGGGAGGCGTGCTCAGCCCCATGCGCATGGCCAGTGCAAGGCCGGCGATGGCGTGGGCAGCATCCAACTGACCGTAAAGTAACTTCTCCCGAATGGTGGCCCATCCGACCTCACAACTTAACTCAACTCGAACGCCATGTTTGCGGAACAACTCACGCTCCTTGGCCACGAGCAGCGGAGCACAGTCGGCAAGCGGAATGAAACCGATGCGAACTGGCTGAATGACCCCGCTGAGAGTAGTCTTGGATGAGTGTGCAGCTTTTAACATGACGACCATTCTCTAAGCAGTCGCAGTGCCAGCGTGCCAAACTCATGCAGAAACATGACGCAATGTTTTTCACTTAATGTATGAATGGCATTCATGGATCCAGCCATCGACACCCGGCAACTACGCGCCTTCATCTGCCTCGCCCGCAGTGGCAGCTTCACGCAGGCAGGGAGAGAACTGCATCTGACGCAGAGCGCCATCAGTCACGCGATCAAATCTCTCGAAATCGATCTAGGCAGCCAACTTTTCCACCGCCAGGGCAAGAGCGTGCATCTCACTCATGCTGGACGCGAACTGCTGCCACATGCGGAGACGATTCTGCAATCCATGGGGCATGCACGGGCGATTCTTGGCACTCTGGATCAAGCGCCACGTGGCAAATTAAAGATCGGCTGCACCACAGCGGCTGCGCAGTTCGTCCTGCCTACGGTGTTTCGTGAGTTTAAAGAGAGCTTTCCATATTATGAGATCAAAGTGCTATGTGGCGAAACGCCAGACACGATTGAGCGACTTTTGAAGAACCAAGTCGATATCACGGTGAGTTTGAGACCCCAGGACGTGACCCGTTTGAACTGCCACGCGATCTTTGAAGACGAACTCGAATTTTTGATTTCTCCGCTGCATTCTTGGGCGCAAAAAACGCCAAAACTAAAAGACGCAGCGAATGAAACCTTCATCGTCGCCAGTCGCAACAGCCTGAATTTCGCAATGGTTCAGGAATTTTTCATGAAGCAGGGCGTACGACTGAACAACTTCATTGAATTGGGTAGTTCCGAGGCGACAAAAGAACTTGCCAAGCTCGGTATTGGCGTCGCCATCGCCGCACGCTGGATTGCACGGGCGGAAATCGAGGCGGGGCAATTGATCGTGCTGCCCTTGCCCAAAGGGAAGCTCAAGCGACGCTGGATCGTCTCCACGCTCAAAGACCGCCCGCTCAACCTGCCAGAGCGCACGTTCATCGGCCTGTGCGAGGAAGTCGGACGCCGCATGATTGATATTAGGACATGAGATGGCGGCGAGCGTGTCCGCAGTCTCGAACGTTACCGCAATCGTAGCACGGCGACTTGTGATCAGAGCTTGGGGTTGTTCATGGTTTTGTGCTCACGGACTGGCGTTTTATCATCCCATCACCCGCTGCCGGTTCCGCGACAGCTTGTACTGAATCTTCAGATCAGCGCCATCCCACACGGCCTCGCAGGACTCCAGACGGTAGTTTCGTGCTCGTGTTGGAGTGTCGCAGGACAACTTCGCTTTCGAGTGCGGAATGCATCGGACCTATGTGGGACAAGTGGAACGCTGTGAGCGCAATATCTCGCTCGCCACGCTGGAGCTGTTTGCCAATGCGATAAGCGTCAGCGTTCCTCAACTGCTCACCAAGGATGGGGTGAAATGAGTGCCGCTGTTTCATCTGCGGGCTACGCAGAGGCCATCCGTCAGAGTGGCCTCACTATCATTCCGCCAGGGACTTGGAGCGCATTTTGGATGCGGGGATTCGCGGCTTCTCGACGGCTGGAATGCCGCTTCGGCCGAGATCAAAAGTGGTGAAGTGCGAGGTCTGCAAGGTCCTGGGCTACCCGCTGCCGAAGTCCTTCCGCAAGTGCAGGCCGCACGCCCGCTTTCCAGGGCAGAACTTCGATACCTATGTTCAGGCGTCGGATAATCTCCAGATCTGGAATGAGGAGCTGAAGCCACGTCGGCGCTATGTGCTGATTGCCGTGGGTGATGATGGCTGCGTGAGCAGGGTGAAGGTCGTCACGGGTGCCATGCTCGCCAAACTCGATACCACGGGCACACTGACGCAGAAGTATCAGGCCCAGCTTGTTTCTGGAGTGTCATCACACGAGCTGATCTCGCTCAACGATACGGAACATCTGCTACCTATGATTGGTTCAAATAGCAGCGCCGCAGATGTAGTGCCGACGAGCGAGCCACAGCGCGGTTCTATTTTGTTTGAAGTAAGGGTGTTGAACAAGAAAATTCAAATCCCACTACCGCGCGGCTTCTTCGGCAAGACCAAAGGCTGACTCGACAAGTTGGTCGATCCTCGCGGCTAGCGCATCGGCCTCGTCACCCGGTGTTAGCGCATAGATTCGACGAGCCAGCGATACGATCTCGATGGATGCCGGCAGCACAGGCGCGGGCAGAGGAAACTTCTCCACATACTGCGTCATGAAGCGGCGACGACCTGAATACAGCTTGTTGTTGAAAGCGTGATCGTAGAAGCTCTCGATGAAGCGTGAGTTCGCCACGGCAAGAGCCAGCCATAGCAGGTCGCTGCCTGTGCGGTCATTCGCGGCGAGCCAGTAGCAGTCGCCATTGATGATCTCGCCATCGAGACTCATCCAGAACGTCGGACGCTCCGAGATGTCGGGGAAGACCAGTTTTGGCACAGGCCATAGCGAGGGAACCTGAGGAACCCAAATCTCAAACCACTGGCGGCCCGATTCGATGACGTAAGTCCGTGCTTCCAGCGTGGCCCGATGACTCTCCAAATACTGCTCAGTACGTGGATGGCTCGCAAGGTCGATGACCGCCTTCTTGCCGTCGCGATCTTCGTGGGTGTAGAGGATTTGGCGGTCGGCAGGCAATGACTTATAGCGCCGCGCCACATGATGTGTGATCAGCGGGCGCAGCACTTCAGGGCGCATGTCCTCGGGTAATGTGTCCCATTCTTTGCGCACGAATACCTTGTCCGCCGTGGTCTTCACGCCGACGCGAATCTTGCCGACATCGCCGAACGTGCAGAACGTGTTGGCCAAGACCGTTTCGAGCCAAGCATCACCGCTCGCGGTCGCGATGCGCCAAGTTCCATTGCGGTCGCTGCCATGATTCAATTGCCCGTGTTGGACGAGAAAGGTGGTGCCGGAGACAGACACCGCACCGCTGCCATTCGATAGCGCTTCATAGACGGTGGCGGCTTGATGAATCGGCGGCTCGCCCGTGGAGTAGATCGAGGTAAAACGCGGATGACAGGCTGGAAGTTTGAGACGCTTGCGAACCAATAAGACTGCCGGAAGCACCGCCGCCTCGAACAGCTTCGTGTCACCGAAATCCCAGACGTGAAGCACTTCGAACCGTGACAAGAGACGCTCACGCACTTGTGATCCCGCTTTCGTCGTCATGAAGCGAATCGACACGATGATGCCTGCCACCCCGCCGTCTTTCAGCACATGGGCAATGCCCTCGATAAAGGCAAAACTCAGATCCACTCGCCCGCCGAGGTCGAACAGCTGAGCAAGGCGTTGGGAACGCTCCGCCCCCATCACCTGAGTCCGCACATAGGGAGGGTTAGCGATCACCACATCGAATGAACCGGGCGAGGCAAAAAGAGAGTCCTCCCGATGCTCCAAAGCGAACTCCAAGAAATCCTGCTGTTTCACATCGCCCACCCATGTCGGCAGTCCCTCGCGCAACCGAACTTCCGCATTAGTGACGGCCACGGGATCAAGATCAAATCCATTCAGCGTGCAGGGACGCCCCAGCGCCCTGCCAAATGCCAGCAGCAACTCGCCGTCCCCCACAGCGGGATCGAGCACGAGTGGCTGCTTCACTTCACAAACAACCGCGAGATGCCGAGCAACGAACTCAGCCAACCCCGCCGGAGTGTAGTGAGCACCCTCCTGCTTTTGGGTCTTTTTTGTGGCTCTCGAGTCGAGTTTCATCGCGGCCAGACTACAGATCGAATGATCGCATTCAACGTAGAGATTCGAGCGGGATGATCACATGGGAGAGTGGCTTCAGCGTGAGGAATCCAGTCGCTGATGGTGGCATTATTGCGCTGGAGGAATGGCTTCAGCTCTCTTCTGGGAGGCGGTGAAGAAGCTGTTGATGTCCGCCTTTTGCACGCGGTAGTCGGGCTGGTAGCACTTGCACTGGATGGCGTGGTATTCCTCGGTGCCGTGGGTCTTTGCCACGAGGTCGATGCCGGTGTCCTTGGCACTGATGCCGAACTCGGGCGGGCCGATGGCTTTGGCCCAGTCGGCGAAGAGCCACACGTCGGAGTAGAGGTCGGCGTAGCTGGCCTCGTAGCGCAGGTAGGTGCGGATGAGTTCCTCGAAGTGGGTGCCTTTTTCCTTCTACGTCTGGGCGGTGACGCGGTAGTGGGCGAGGAGGCGCTGAAGAGGAGTGGCGGGCATGGCCTCCTTGCTAGAA
>JAYVPW010000136.1:0-19197 GCA_043777315.1 Spartobacteria bacterium
CGACGCCTCCATCGGTCCGATCAGCGTCGGCCGCGCGTGGCTCGGCAGCAGCGTCCTCGCCGGGGTGCAAGCGGGCAGCGACACCTTCTTTGGCACCAGTGACGATGCGAAGGTGGCCGCGCCCCTCCGCGACGTGGCCGGGCGTTTCTCGACCATCGCGAGCATCACGATCAAAGGCCAGGCGCTCGGCACCGTGGCGGGCGGCGACAGCTTCGGCATCGTCGCCGAGCAGATCCTCGCCGCGAAAATTGGCGCGCGGACGTTCGTCTTCGACAAAGGCGAGCGCGACCTCGCCGACGCCTTCGCCGCCGCGCCCACCGGCCCCGGCCCCGTGCCCGACAATGGCGTGAGCGACTTCTTCATCCGCGAGATCACGCTGTGAGGCGGCGCCGCGCTCTGCCGCGGGGCGGCGGTGCGGGAAACCGGCAGGGGAGGGAAAGGCGGGGGAAGCGAACGCCGTGACCCAAATCAACGACGTCCACGCCAGCGCCTACGCCGCCGACAACGTGACTCCCCGGCGTCTTCGACTTCACAGACGCGGCCGCGCCGACTTCCATCTCGGTTAAAAAAATCGAATCGAGCGGATGCATGCCGGCTTGGATTGCGGGCTTGCGCCGGGGGTGCGGGCGACTTTTAGTGGCCGCCCCTTTTTATGATGAAGTATCGCACCTATCTGATCTTCGGCGCGCCGGGCAGTGGGAAGGGGACGCAGGGGAAGATTCTGGGGTCGATCCCGCGCTTCTTTCATTTTGCGTGCGGCGATGTCTTCCGCGCGCTCGATACGCGCACGGAGCTCGGGCAGGCCTTTCTGGAATACTCCAGCCGCGGGGAGCTGGTGCCGGATGATTTGACGGTGAAGCTCTGGCAGGCGCGCATCGCCGACGTGGTGCGCTCGCATCATTTCAAGCCGGACATCGACGCGCTCATCCTCGACGGCATCCCGCGCAATATCGGGCAGGCGCGGATCATGGCGGGGATCATCGATGTGAAACGGGTCTTCCATCTCGCCTGCCCGGACCGCGCGGCGCTGGTCGGGCGGCTGAAAAAGCGCGCGTTGAAAGAGAACCGTTTCGACGATGCGAACGAGGAAGTCATCCGCCGCCGCCTGGCGACGTACGAGGAGGAATCGAAGCCGGTGCTGGAGTTTTACGGGCCGGAATTGCTCACCGAAATCGACGCGACCCAGCCGCCGGTGAAGGTTGTGTTCGAGATCTTGCGGACCATCAATTCCATCGGATGAGCGCGCGGCAATTCGATCAATTCCGCGCCTCGTCGCTCTTCTGCGCGCACTGCGAAAAGGCGCAGCCCGTCCGCGAAAAGCTGCTGCTGGTGCTGCCGGACAAGGAGCTCTTCGACTACCTCTGCGAGGTCTGCGGCACCGCGGTCGGCCAGCGCGAAGTGACCGCCACCGACAAGCTGATGACTGATGCCCTCGCCGCGCGCCGGACGGGTCGCCGGCAAGTGCGGATTCTGTGAGGCGGGGCGCCGGGGGTTCCTGAGATGCGGATCGTTTTCATTGGCACCGGCGAGATCGGCGTCCCGACTTTTCGGTCGCTGCTCTTGTCGAAGGAACATCACGTCCTCGCCTGCGTGACGCAGCCGGACAAGCCGGTGGGGCGGCGGCAGGAGTTGCAGGCGTCGCCGATCAAGACGGCCGCGCTCGGGCATCACGTCCCCGTTTTCCAACCCCAAAAAATCCGCGACCGGACCGCCGTCGAGCAGCTCCGGTATTTGCGGCCCGACGTGATCGTGGTGATGGCGTATGGGCAGATCCTGCCCGGCGAAATCCTGCGCATCCCGAACGTGGCGTGCCTCAATCTCCACGCGTCGCTGCTCCCGCGGCATCGCGGCGCGGCACCCATCCACGCCGCGATCGAGGCGGGTGATCGCGAGACGGGGATCACCGTGATGTACATGGCCGAGGGCCTCGACGCCGGCGATATCCTCCTCACGAAATCGCTCTCGATCGGCCGCCGCGAAACCACCGGCACGCTCCACGATCGGCTCGCGGAGATTTCACCCGCCGCGCTCACCGAAGCGCTTTCGCTCCTCAAGCAAGGCCGCGCTCCCCGCGTCCGCCAGGACGAGACCCGCGCGACTTACGCCGCGAAGCTGACCCGCGAGAATGGGAACATCCCGTGGACTGCGCCGTCCGACGAAATCGACCGCAAAATCCGCGCGATGAACCCGTGGCCGGCCGCCCACACTTTCCTCCCGACCGACGAGGGCCCGCGGAAACTCAAGGTCTTCTCCTGCATCCAGGAACGCCGCCCCGCGGGTGAACCCGGCCGCGTCCTCCGCGCCGACAAAAACGGCATCCTCGTCGCTGCGGGAAAAGGCGGCGTGCTCCTCCGCGAGATCCAGCTCGAAGGAAAAAAGCGGATGAGCGCGCGCGATTTTCTCCTCGGCAACCCGATTGCCGCCGGGACGCTTTTGGGCGAAACCGCGCCGCTGCCTCCCGCCGCGGAATGAAGCCCGCGAGCGCGAGTGGAGGGCACCGCGCCGTCGGTGCCGCGGATCTTCCGCGATCCACGGAAGCGACGGCGCGCTTCCCTCCAGCCGAACCACTTGCAAAGGCTTTTGGCCCCAGCGAAAGCGTCCGGCTCGAAGCGGTCGTCCGCGGAATCCGCGCCTGCACGCTCTGCCCGAAAATGCACCGCCCCGGCGTCTCCGGCGGCGCGGTGCTGAGCCGCGTCATCAGCGTCGGGCAGGCACCGGGGACGAAGGAACCCGTCGCCGGGAAACCGTTTGCATGGACCGCGGGGAAGACGCTCTTCGGCTGGTTCAACCGCGCGTGCGGGATGTCGGAGGAGGAGTTTCGCGCGACGATCTACATGGCCGCGGTCTGCCGCTGTTTTCCCGGGAAAACGAACGCCGGCGGCGACCGCGTGCCCGACCCAACCGAGGTCGCGACGTGCGACCGCTGGCTCGCTGCCGAGTTCGAAATCCTGCGCCCCGCGCTCGTGCTCCCGATCGGCAAACTGGCGATCCAAAAGTTCCTCCCGCCCGCCATGCTGACCGACGTGATCGGCAAGAAATTCACCCTCACGCGGGCCGGTCACACCTTCGATCTCGTGCCGCTCCCGCACCCCTCCGGCGCATCGCCGTGGCACCGCATGGAGCCGGGCAAAACGCTCCTCGATCAAGCACTGAGGCTGATCGTCAGCCATCCGTCCTGGCCGCGATTGTAGGGCGACCGCCCCGGTTGCCCCGGCAGGCGAAGCGCCCGCCCTACAAATGCAGCGCCGCCATCCAGCCCGCGATTTTATCCGCGAGCAGCGGGTCCGTTTGATCGGCGATTTGGTGAAGGTTCGAGAGCATCCGCAGCAGCATCTGCCGCGGCGTCGCCGGCGCGAGATGCTCGGGCCGCAAGGCGATCCCCTGCGTCGCGAGCAGCGCGCGGCATTCCTCCAGACCGACCCGCCGACCGCCGTGAAATGGATCGAGAAAAATCTCCCCGCAGCGGACGAGAAAATGCCCCGGCAGCGCGACCCCTTCGACCTCCATGCCGGCCCGTCGCCCGACGAGGATGTAGATCAGCGAGAGCGAAATCGGGATGCCGAGATGCGTCTCGACCACCATCGGCAGGAGCGAATTGTCCAGCTCGTAATAATCCTCGTTGCCCCGCAGACCGATCTCGTCGGCCAGAAATTCCGCGAGCGTCTCGGCCGCATCGAGAGCGGTCTGCGCTTTTCGCAAACGCCGCGCGACCTCCGCGCCCCACTCGTCGAGCTGCTCCCGCGCGAGTTCGAAATCCAGCCCCGGCGTGAACGTCGCCGCGAGCCACCACGCCGCATTTTCCAGATCGCTCGCGTCCGTAAAATTCGCGCAGAGCTGCGCAAAAATCGTGTCGCATTCCCGCTCCTCGATCACCGCGATCACGTCCCGCACATGCCGCGCTGGAATGGGGTCCGCTTCGGCGAGCAGGACGCGCAACTCCTCGAGCGCGGCGGCGCCGGCGCGGGCGAGCTCACCCTTCACCAAGCCAAGGGTCGCGGGATCGTCGTCGCTTAAAAGTTTCAGCAGCGCGTCTCGTTGCTCGAGCATCGCGAAACTTAACCGGGCATCGCCTGCACGTCCACGAGCTCTCCGGGTTCGCAGCGGATTTCGAGCTGAATCGGCCGACAGCAAACGCTGCAATCCTCGATCATCGACTGATCGCCCTGCGACGTATCGATGCTGATCGGGAAGACCTCGCCGCAGTGCGGGCACGGGATGTCGGTTTCGATGACGAGGGCCATTTGGAAAAAGGTGAACGCGACCCCGGCGCGCGCGATTTCACACCGCCAGCTTCAGCCGCGGCGCGTCGCTCCAGAGGTCTTCGAGGCTGTAAACGGCGCGCTTGTCCGCGTGAAAAACATGCACGACGACATCGGAGTAATCGGCGATGACCCACTGGCTCGAGGGGAAGCCGTCGATCGCCGTCGGGCGGACATTGTGCTCCTCGTGCAGACGCTCCTGCAGGTCGCCGATGATTGCCTTCAAATGCGGCTCGGAATTGCCGGAGCAGATCACGAAAAAATCCGTGAAGGTCGAGATGCCGCGCAGATCGATCGCAATGATGTTCTCCGCTTTTTTTTCGGCGGCGATGCTGGCGATGGTCTGGGCGAGTTGTTCGGATTTAATGGGTGATCTCCTGGTAAAGCTGCTGCCGCTCGATGATCGCGCGGACGGGTTCCGGCACGAGATACCGGATGGACAGGCCGCGCGCAACCCGGTCGCGGATTTCCGTCGCGGAAATATCGACCCGCCGCGCGAGGCTCGGCATCCCGTGGTCGGCGGCGATGTGCCCGCGATCGAAGACGACGAATTTCGCGGCGAGGCGGAGGTCGTCGATGCGCCGCCACGTGTGCAGCTTTTCCACGTTGTCGTGGCCGATGAGGCAGAAAATTTCCGCGACCGGAAAACGCGCGCGGAAATGCTCCGCGGTATCGACGCTGTAGCTCGGTGCCTCGCGGGAAAGCTCCGAGTCATCGAGCTCGAACGCCGGTTCGCCCGCGAGCGCGGCGGCGAGCATTTCTCGGCGCGCATCGGCGGGCGCGGGGCGCGTGCCGGGCTTGTGCGGCGAGAGTGCGGCGGGGACGAAGATCACGCGGTCGAGCTGCAACTGCTCGATCGCGTCGCGCGCGAGGATCAGGTGCCCGTGATGGATCGGGTCGAACGTGCCGCCGTAAAGCGCGAGTCGCATGGCTGTTCAGCCCCGGGATTCGGAAGTTGAACCGCGAAGGAGCGAAGGAGCGAAGGGGAAGAAACGACAGGCGATTCCCGTCTTGCTTCGCTCCGTGGTTCCTTCGCGGTTCAACACTTCTTCGCCGTGCGCAGGTTATTTGATGAGCTGCTCGAGCGCGCTGTCGGGCTCGGCACCGAGCTCGATCGCGCGTTTGTAGTGCTTGCGGGCGAGCTCCTTGTTCGGCGGCTGCTGCGTCGCGAAAACGACCGCGAGATTGAAGAACGCATCCGCGTAATTCGGGTCGAGCGCGCTCGCCGCCTCGAGCTCTTTTTGCGCGGCTTCCTGCCAGCCTTTTTGGCTCGCGGTGATCCCGAGATAATTATGCGCCGTCGCATTTTTCGGCTGGATCGCGAGCGCTTTCGTCAGCTCGTTCACGGCCTCGTCGTATTTGCCTTCGCTATAAAAAACGATGCCCAGCGTGCAGTGGCTGAACGCATCTTCCGGCGCGACGGCGATCGCCTTTTTGAACGACTCCTCGGCGAGCTTGAGCTTGCCGGCGCGGAAGCGGACGACGCCGAGATTGCTCAGTGCGTAGAGGTTGTTCGGAGCCTTCGTCAGGATTTTGTCGTAAATTTTTTCCGCCTCGCGGTAGTTCCCGCGCTCGAACTGATCCTTGCCCTCGCGCGCCAGTCCGATCAGTTCCGCCGGCACGTTCGGAGTGATGCTGGTTTCGAGCGAAGGCGCGCCGCTCGCGGCGGGTGCGCGATCCTCGGGAGTCTTCGACGGGAGGTCTCCTTCCGGCGCGGGTTTGCTCCTCGGTTTTGTCAGCGAAGGCGTCGGGATGTCGGCTTTTGCGATTTCCATCGCCGGCGTTTTGGAGGCGGCAGGCGCGCTTTCCACAGCAGGTGCTTTTGCTTCGGGCGGCGTGGGTTTTGTCTCGGCGACGGGATTCGCCTCCGGCATCGGGATTTTTGGTTCGGCAGGCGCGGGTTCCGGAGCCGTCGCCGGCTTGGTTTCGGCGACTGCTGGCGGGTTCTGTGGAACGACCGGCGCGGTTTCGGTGACCGCCGCGGATTCTGTCGCCGCAGGCGCAAACTCTGCCGCGGCAGCCGCTGGCTCAGGGTCTTTCGGGGCCGCGATGGAGACTTCGGCATCGCTGATTTGGATGAGCGGTTGCTTGAAAAGTTTGCGTTCTTTTTCGGTCAATTTCACGACGGGCTGGCCGAGGTAATCGATCTGCTTGAGCAGCGACTTCGACTGGAGTTCGAGCTTGCCGAGTTCGCCGAGGACCAGCTTTTTCGTCTGGTCCCGGCGCGCCTGTTCCTTCATCTGGCGGACGACGATCCCGCGCAGGATCTCATTCTCGTCGGTCAACTTTTTGCGATCGGCGACGCTCACGGCGGCTTCCGCTTTCACCGTGCCGAGTTCCTTCGCCTGAGCCTGCAGCTTGCCCTGTAAATCGGACATCTGCTGCTGGTAGGTCGCGCTTTGTTTCTGCGTGTCGGCGAGCTGCACTTTCACCCCCGCGACTTCTTTTTTGAGCTCGGCGATTTGCTCGTCCTTCCGCGTGCCATCAGCCTTGAACTGCGTGATCGATTTCTCCGCGTCGCCGAGTTTCGCCATCAGCATCGTGTTGTCGGACATCAGCTTCTCGACCTGCTTCTGCGCATCCTTCAACCGCTCCACCTGCCCGAGCGCGTCGTCGCGCTCCCGGCTCACGCGCTTTACGATCTCCTCGGTTTTCGCGAGCTTGGTCGTCAGGTCGCTCTTTTCTTTGATGACCTGATCGATCTCCTTCTGCATCGCGGCAATCTTTGCGGGAACGTCGGCATTCGCTTTTTTCGCCGCATCGCGTTCGGCGGTGACGGTCTTGATTTTCTCGTTCGCGGTCGCGAGTCGGTCAGCCGTTTGCTGGCGAATTTCCTCCGCCGCCTGACGCTCCGTCTGCGCGGCGGTCACCTCCTTTTTGCTCGCGGCCAGTTTCCCCGGAACCTCGTCGCTCTCCTTTTTTGCCGCGTCGCGCTCAGCGGTCACGATCGCGATCTTTTTATTCGCGGCCGCGACGCGATCGGCGAACTGCTGCCGCGCTTCCTCCGCCGCCTGGCGCTCGGTCTGCGCGGCGGTCACTTCCTCTTTGCTCGCGGCGAGTTTGCCGGGGACCTCGGCGCTCTCCTTTTTCGCCGCGTCGCGTTCGGCGGTAACGATTGCGATCTTTTTGTTCGCCGCCGCGACGCGATCGGCAAATTGCAGGCGCACCTCCTCCTCCGCGTCCCGGTCGCTCTGCGCATCGCGCATTTCCTTGCGAATGCCGGCGATCTCCGTGCGCAGTGCCTTCGTTGAATCCGAGCTCTTGGCGCCCTCCGCCTCCGCTTTCAAAAGCGCCTCTTCCGCACGATCCGCGCGGGTCTGCAGCCTGGCCTGCATCTCCGCGGATTTCTCGGAGTTCTTGATCGCGTCCTGCAATTTCCGCGCGACTTCGGCCTTCTCGGAAGTCACCCGATCCAGCTCCGTTTTCGCCGCCGTGAGCTCGCGCTGCTGGCGCTCCAGCCGGTCGGTGATTTCCTTGATCGGATCGCCACCGCCGCTTGCTGGCCGGCGCGGCTCGTTCGTGCGCACGGCGGGTCCGTCTGCCCGCGGCAGTTCGGGGTCAGGCATCAGGCCCTCCGCGAGCCCTGTTCCCGGGAGCGGCCCGGCCATGTCCTCGTCGCTCGGCTTGTCGCCGGGTTTGCCCATTTTTGGATGGATGCGGACGATCGCCTCCGCGGCGCGATCGTGGCGAAACTTTACGATCGGCGGATTCCAGGCCGGCCAGCGCTGCGTGATCGTATCGAGCGTGGCGGCGGCCTGTTTGTAGGCCTTCATCGCGGCCGTGAAACTTCCGGCATTCTCCGCCTTTTCCCCCGTCTGATATGCCGTGTAGGCACTGAGAAAGTGGTCGCTGGGGTCGGTGGATTCCGCCCGCGCCGGGGTCAGGCAAAAGGCGAGCGTGGCGGTGAGGAGGAGGAGGAGCTGCCGCATAAGTTTTGGGAAAAAAGTGCGCGAAACTACTTGAAGCGTCGAGTCCATGCAATCAGTTCTCCAGCCCGTCCTTTGAACCGCCTCCCCGTCCCTCCCACGCCCCGGAAGCCCCATGCGCAGTGGATCGGCGGCGAGGTGCTCGCCGAAATGCGGGCGTCGGGAACGACCGCGCATCGCCTCTACTCCAGCCCCGACGCGTGGCTCGAACGCTTCGGGGAGGACGCCTTGATTTCGTATCAACATCCCGCCGCGCGCGACGCGGTGATCGCCGAGTTGCCCGCTTTCAGCGAAGAGCACGGGCTGCGCTGGCGGCGGATTTTCGGGAAAAATCTGCCGCGTCAAAATGACGAGCGCGCCGCGCCGGTGCTGCTGCGCGGCGATGCCGGCGCGCCGGTGGAGACGGTGGTCGAGGAGGACGGGATGAAGTTCGCGCTGGATTTCGGGGCGGGCTACTCCGCCGGGCTGTTCATCGATCAGCGGGCGAACCGCGCGCATCTCCGGCGGGTGCCCGCGCGCCGGGTGCTGAATACCTTCGGCTACACCTGCTCGTTCTCGGTCGCCGCCGCGCTGGCGGGCGCGGAAACGACGAGCATCGACCTTTCAAAAAAGTCGATCGACCGCGGACGTGAGAATTTCGCGCTCAATCAACTCGACGCGGCGCGCCACCGTTTTTACGCGGACGACGTGCTCGAAATGCTGCCGCGGCTCGCGCGGAAGGGGGAAAAATTCGACGCGATCGTCCTCGATCCCCCGACCTTCTCGCGGGGAAACAAGGGGCGAAAATTCCAGGTCGAGCACGACATGGAAGAGCTGCTCATCGCCGCGCTCGAAGTCGCTGCGCCGCGCGCTCGCGTCCTTCTTTCCACGAACTGCACGCGGATGAATCGCGCCGCGCTCGAAGCCGTCGCGAAGCACTGTCTGAAAATGATCCGCCAGACCGCGAGCTTTCACCACGAGCCGCCGCTGCCCGACGTGCCCGCGGAGTTCGCCGCGCAGACGCTCTGGCTCACGCTGCGGAGCTGAGCCGCCGAGCGTGTGGTGACACGCGTGAGGTGACACGCGTGAGGTGACACGCGTGAGGCGACACGCGTGAGGCGACACGCGTGAGGCGCCGATCGAAAGCGAGCCTCCTTTCTTCGAGCCGGAGGCTCGCCGGAAATTAGCCGGTGGTGGAGCGCAGCGAAACCACCGGACTCCCACAAAACGGATCGCGCCCCAGCGGGGCGCAGGAACGTCGCCAAGTTCCGCCGCCCCTGCCGGGGCGGATACGCAGCCGATCCGGTGGCTGACGCCACCGGCTGATTTCCGGGAAGCCTCCGGCTTCAAGAGCGGAGCCAACTCTGGCCACCGAGTTATTTGATCTTCAGCAGCTCGACTTCGAAGATCAGTGTCTCGTTCGGGCCGATCGGTCCGCCGGGCGTGCCGCGCTCGCCGTAGGCGAGTTTCGGCGGGATCGTGAACTGATATTTCGAGCCGACTTTCATGAGCTGCACGCCCTCGGTCCAGCCGGGGATCACGCGGTTCAGCGGGAACTCGGCGGGCTCGCCGCGCTTGATCGAGCTGTCGAATTCCGTGCCGTTCAGCAGCGTGCCACGGTAGTGGACGGAGACGGTGTCGGTGGCCTGCGGGCTCTTGCCTTCGCCTTCCTTCAAGACCTTGTATTGCAGCCCGCTCGCGGTCGTTTTGACGCCGTCTGTCTTCGCGTTTTCCGCGAGATATTTCTCGCCCTTTTCGATCGGTGTTTCAGCCATGACGGAGAGAGGTAGCACCGCGCAGAGCGCGGCGGCGAAGATTTTCGTGAGCGGGTTGGGGTTCATGGCGCGGACGGTATTCGCCCGACTTCGCTGGCGCAACGCGAAGCTGCATTCGTGACTCCGGCTCCGAACTGTAGGGCGGGCGCTTCGCCTGCCCGGGGCAACCGAAGCGGTCGCCCTACAATCCGGGGAGCTGCTCGCCCCCGACGATTTTTCCGTCGCGCAACGACCAGCGATAAACCGGCGCGTCGCCGCCCTCGCGCACCTCGCGGAGCAGCTCGGGCGCGTCGCGCTTTTGCAGCATGAGCTCGCCGACGCCGCCCTCGTGGCAGCTCAGCACTTTGTCGTAACCCTTGTATTCACGGGGCTTCCCGATCACCCGCGAGAATCCGGCGGGCGTCGGCACCGACTCGCGCGGGCGCTGGAGGACGAGAAAACTGAACGGCAGCGAGCGCAGGTCGATGCCGAGTTCGAGGCTGAATTGATGCCAGCGCGCGTCCTGAAAAACCGCGCTCGGCGGCCGCGCGAAGTGATGACACCAGTGCTGCTCATTCCGCGGAACGAGCATCCCGCACGTCGCCTGATGCGTGCAGGGCGCGACCGCGACGAAACCCGGACCGCGCGCGAGCAGCGCGTCGCGGACCTCGCTGAGCTTGCGGCTTTCCTCGCGCGCGCCGGCCTCGACCCAGATGACCTCGCCGGCCTGCCGCACGAGATCGAGCAGGCGCGAAAGCTCGCGCGGCGGGAGTTCGTTGAGCACATGGCTGAGGACGAGCAACGTGCCGGCATCGACCGCTTCGCCTGTGCCAGCCTTGATCTCCGGGTGATCGCGTCGCGCGCGCTCCGCGGCAAAACGCGCGGCGGCGGGCGTGCGGTCGTGCAGCGTGAGCGAGGAAAACTGCGGCCATTCCGCGAGCACGCGCCGGCTGGCGATGCCGGTGCCGCAGCCCCAATCGACGACTTTCCGACTCTCCGGTTTCCACCCGCGCGCGCCGAGTTCGCGGAGGACGGCGTCCCATTTCCAGCCGATCCGCTCGGCGAATGTCGTGTCGTAGAGCGCGAGGTCTTCCGGCTCGCGCCAGTAGTTTGCCTGCCCGGCGGTGCGATTCAAAAAGCCTTCGCGCAGCCGCCGCAGCGTTTTGAGCTCGGCCGGAGTCCAGTGATTGATCATGTGATTTCGAGCAGCCGGGCGAGGTGCTGTTCGCGGAGGCCGTAAAACTCGAACAGCTCGCGAAGCCGCTTGCGCAAAGGATCGGCGGGCAGCGAATGCGGCCGCTTCGTCGCGGCGATCATCAGGTTTTTGCCGGTATGCTCGGTGGAAATAAACTCGAAGACGTCCGCTTTGTAGCCGCTGATTTCCAGCAGCAGCGCGCGAATCCCATCGGTCACGAGCTCCGCCTCACGCTCGGCGAGGATGCCGTGTTTGAGTACGTCGCGAAGGATCGGCGGCGGCTGGAAATGCCGGCGAATTTCCTGGTGGCAGCACGGCGCGGTGACGATGAGCGACGCGCCGGAACGGATGCCGCGGAAGATCGCGTCGTCGGTCGCGGTGTCGCACGCGTGCAGCGCGATGAGGAGATCGACAGGCACGTCGGATGGGAAATCAGCGATGGCCCCGCGCTCGAAATGGAGATCGGAAAAACCGAGTTCGCCAGCGACGCGATTCGTGACCTCGACGAGGTCCGCGCGCACCTCGATTCCAGTGATCTTCGCGGCGATCCCGCGAGCCCGGAAAAACTCGCGCGTCGCGAAGGTCAGGTAGCCTTTCCCCGCGCCCATATCGAGCACGCGCACCTCGCCCTTTTCGCGCAGCGGCGAGTCGTCCACGAGATGCCCGAGCACTTCGGTGAAGCGTTGGATTTGCCGGAGTTTGTCGGCCATGCCGGGGCGCGGGTCGCCGCTGGCATTCGTCACGCCGAGAGCTTGGAGAAAGGGCGCGCCGCTCGCGACGGCGTGCGCTTTCTGCCGATCGTGCGCGGGCTCGGGCGCGACCGTGAACGCGGGCCGGCTGGCTTTCAAAGTGCCGTCGGAGCGCCACTGCCAGTCGCCGGCTGTGGTGAAAAGGTGAGCGCGTTCGAAATCGGAGCCGAGCAATTCGCCGATGCGTTCGACCCCGGCAGGAACGTCGAAATTCTTCGTCTCATCGCGCGTCGCGAATCGGAAGAGGAGCGACAGTTTCGGACCGTCCTTCAGCGAGACGAGGCGGGCGTAAACATTGCGGAGCCCGTCCCGCGAACGGGGCTGGCTGAGCGTGAGTTTCACGAATGACCCCGCAGCGATGGAGTCGCTCAACTTTTCCAAAACTCGGTGGTGAAGGGGGTCGGGCATCGGTGGCGACTGACGAATGACGGATGGCGTCGCGCGAACGAAGCTCGAATGACGGAGGCTGGTTTGGGCCATTTGAAGTCATCCTGAGCGAAGCGACAGCGGAGTCGAAGGACCTCATACATTTCCCCCTCCCCGACGGAGCGCGCGCGCAACGGGAGAAAAGTAAGAGGTCCTTCGACTTCACTTCGTTCCGCTCAGGATGACGGAATTTGAAACCCGCCCATTTGCGCCAAATCATTGCCACCGCGCCGCGGCGCGCTATTTTCCCGGCGCGGAGGGCAGACGATCGCTGCGCCGGATTCCGGCGTTGAGGAAAGTCCGAACACCTTCTGGCAACATGCCGCGTAAAATGCGCGGGCACGCCGGGCGAAAGTCCGGCGCGACGGAAAGTGTCACAGAAAACAGACCGCCGGTGCGCCCGAAAGGGAGGCGCCGGTCAGGGTGAAAAGGCGGGGTAAGAGCCCACCGCCCGGCGCGCAAGCTCCGGGGCACGAAAAACCCCATGCGGTGCAAGACACAACAGGGAGCCGTGGCCGCCAGACCCGCCCGGGCCAAAGCGATCGCAAGGTCGCGAGGCTCGGGCAGCTCCCGGGTAATAGTCGCCCCATCGCGCAAGCGAGGCGCGGCGCGCAAGCGTCGTGAGAGAAATGATCGTCGAATCCGGCGCGAGAGCGCGGGAGGAACAGAATTCGGCTTATCGCCGTCCGCACCTTTGAGGGCGTTGTCCGCGAGGACAGCGCCCTCACTGCTTTTGCATGCCATTCCCAACACTGTTTTGAAACGCAGTCAGCCGCCCGACGCTTGCGCGAAGGGCGGCCGAAGGAGTTGCTTAAACTAAGTAGCGGTGAGGCGACTTATTTGAAGGGCGACCAGAACTCGGCGGGAGCCACGTCGGAAAGCGCCGTGAACGTCGCCGCCGGGACTTTCGGAATGGTGTCCACGGCAAACGGAGCGCCGAAGCTGTTGCCCAGCAGGTCGATGCCGTTGGAGTTATACAGCGCGGTGTTGGTCTTGAGGTAGAGCTTCACGTCGGTGAAGGCACAAGCTGCGCCGCTGGTTTTGTTGGTTTCGATCGCATACTGGTCGATCGCGGCATCGAGCATGCGGAGATCTTCGAGGATGCGGGTGGCCTGCGAGCGCTTGCGAGCCCGGAGGAAGTTGGGGATGGCCATCGCCGCCAGCAAGGCGATGATGGCGACCACGATCATGATTTCAACGAGGGTGAAGCCCGCGCGTTTTTTGTTCAGTTGTTGGAGCATAGGATTAGGATGATTTCGTTTGTTATGTTGTGTCCGCGGGAAGTTGTTTCTCGCAGCGTGCAAATAGACTTAGCAGCGATGATGCCAAGGTTTTGCGGACGCGATCATTCCCATGAAACTTCTGCGAGAGACGTGCCGGTCTGCTCAGGCAGGAAATTTGTTTGGTTGTGACGGCGGGCAGGATATCTCAGCAACACCGCTCGGCAGGCCGGCTTTCTCAAAAACGAGTTGCGGCCTCCATTTTCTCACTCATGCAAATTTCATCGGTCATTTCTGAGAAGCGACTCGGCTTGGTGGTGTTGGTGCTCGCCTTTGCGGTGCAGTTCGGCGTGCTGCTGCGGTTTTCGCATTCGACCGATTTCGTCCCGCAGGGTGACGACATGAAGTTCTACAGCGACTGGGGTTTGCGCATCGCGCACGGCCAGTGGACCGACGGCAAGGCTTTCTACGGGCTGCCGGGTTATGCCTACATTCTGGGCGGATTTTACCGCGTGCTCGGGCTCGATCCGTTCACGATCGGCTTCGTCCAGGCGCTGCTTTTCGCCCTCGTGGCTTTCGTGATTTACCGGCTGGCGCTGCTGGTTTTCCCCGCCGCGGATTCGTCGGAGGCAGTCGCGGACCCGCGCGTGCCAGGCGTTTTGGCGGCACTGGGGTGGACGTTTTTTGTGCCGGCGCAGACCTTCGCCACGGTCCTGATGCCGACGGTTTGGCTGGTGCTCGCGTATTGGGCGCTGGTCGCGTGGGTGGTGCGGACGCGCAATGCCTCGATCGTGAGGCCGTGGCTGGCGATGGGGCTCGCGGTCGGGGTGACGTCGATGGTCGTCGCGACGATCCTTTTCGCGGTGCCGATGATCGTCTTCGCGATGTGGCGCACGGTCGCCGCCGGGAGTGCGTGGAAAAGTCGCGCCCCGCGCCTCGCCGCGGCGGTCGCGGTTTTTGTGGCCGGCGTGTTTGCGGGGAGCTCGCCCGCGTCGCTGCACAATCACCTCGTCGCGCACGAGCCCGTCATGCTTTCCGCGCACAGCGGCATCAATTTCTGGATCGGCAACAACCCGACCGCGACCGGCTACCCGAAAATGCCGCCGGGCATCCGCGCCTCGCAGGACGGGCTGCTGCGGGATTCGATCACGCTCGCGGAGACGGCGGCCGGGCGGCACCTCACGCGCGCGGAGGTCTCGGTTTTTTGGGCGAAACAAGCGGACGCCTACATCCACGCACACTTCACCGACTGGCTGTGGCTGATGGGGCGCAAATTCGTGAACTTCTGGAACGCGTATCAATATGACGACATCAGCACGATGAAGCTGCTGCGCGACGAGGGGGTCACCTGGCCGGGGCTGCGCTTCGGTTTCGTGGCGGCGCTGGGGTTGGTGGGAATGTTGTTCGCCTTTCGCGCCGCGCCCCGCTCGCGGTGGGTCGCCGCCGCCGTGCTGCTGCACATGTGCGCGCTCATGCCGGTTTTCGTGACGGAGCGCTACCGGCTCGCCGCAGTGCCGGGGTTGCTCCTGTTCGCGGCGTGGTGGGCGGCGACTTTGCACGCGCGGCTCGTTCGGGGAAAATGGCGCGCCGCCGTGCCGCTGGTCGCCTGCGCGATTCCCGCGGCGTTATTCGTTTCCATCCCGCGCGCCGACGCCACGCTGTGGTCGCTCGACTATTATAAAACCGGCATCCGCGCGATCGAGTCGGGCGACTTGCAGCGGGCGGGGCGCGACCTCGAAATGGCGGAAAAATATTCGCCGCGGAGCGCGGACATCCAGTTCGCGCTCGGCAATCTGCGCCTCAGAAAAGGCGAGCGCGAGGCGGCGAAAAGCCACTTCCGCCATGCCCTCGAACTCGATCCCCGGCACGACGGAGTGCTCAACAATCTCGGCGTGATGGCTCTCGAGGAAAACCGTCCGGAGCTCGCGGAAAAGTTCATCGCCGCGGGACTGGAGGTCGAGCCGCTCGACGCCAAACGCCACTATCTCCTCGCCCGCGCCCGTTTTGATCGCCACGACCTCGTCGGCGCGCGGGAGGCGATCACGACCGCACTCCGACTGAAACCGGGCCAGCCGGAGTTTCTCGAATTTCAGTCCAAGCTCACCGCGCCATAGCCGAGCCCGACGGGCACACAATCTGCAAACTCCCGCGCCGTGAAACTGCCCGACGAACCTCTCTCCGCGCCCGCCGCGACCAAGCCCGCATCAGCCTCGCGTGGGCAAATCGCCGCCGCCCTGCTCATCCTGATCGCCGGGATTTGCCTGCGGATTTATCCGTCCGCGGGGTTCACCGGCGTCGGCTTCGACGAGGCGCTTTATCGCGATTACGCCGTGAAGATCGACAAGGTCGGATTCACGAACTACCCCGCGATTTGCGAGGTCTATCTGGAAGATCAGCGCAACCCGCAGACGATCACGAAACTGCCGCCCACGCGCTTCCTCTACATCGCCTCGGCGTGGGCGTGGAAGCGCCTGCAATTCGGCGACGCCCCGCCCGTCCCCTCGACTACGCCGCACCTCGCCGGCGACCCCTATCTCGCCGCGCTGCACCGCGTCTCCTGCCTCTCCTCGATCCTCCTGCTGGCGGTCGCCGGGGTCTGCGCGTGGCGGATGATGGGAGCCGCCGCGGGGCTCGGCGTCCTCGCGCTCATGGCCTGCGCGCCCGTGCAAATCCACATGAGCCAGCACGCGCTCATCGACGGCTTCTTCGCGCTCTCCGCGATGCTCGGCCTCTGGACCTTGTGGGAAAATTTGCGCCGCCCGAATGACGCGCGCTGGCTCGCCGCGCACGCCGTCGCGCTCGCGCTGATGGTGCTGACGAAAGAGAACGCCTTCTTCGTTTTCGTCGCGCTCGCCGGGCTCGTCGGCGTCAATCGGTGGGCGCGTTTCGGCACCGTCACGCCGCGGCTTTTGCTGGTGATGTTCGCCGGTCCGCTGGCCGGTCTCGCGATCCTCGTTTCGCTCGCCGGCGGAGTTTCCACATTCGTGGAAATCTACCGACTGCTCGTCAGCAAAGCCGGCACGCTCCGCTACGCCGTGATGACCGGCGACGGCCCGTGGTATCGCTACCTCGTCGATCTCATGCTCGTCAGCCCGGTCGTGCTCTGCCTCGCGCTCGGCGGGTTTTTCACCTCGGTCAAAGAGAGCCGTCCCCTGATTTATCTCACCGTCTTCATGGCCCTGAGCTACGCCGTGATGTGCAACGTGAAGTTCGGCATGAACCTCCGCTACGCGACCATCTGGGATCTCCCGCTGCGCGCCCTCGCGGTCGCGCAAATCGGCGTCATCTCCCGCGCCTCCGGCCGCCGCGGGGCTCTGGTTTTCGGCCTGCTCGTCGCTGCCGTGGGCGCGTACGAGCTGCGCCAATACCTCATCTTTTTCAAAGACTTCGGCCTCTACGAACTCGCCAGCGAAGGCCTCCTCCGCGCGGTGAAAATCCTGAAGTAGCGCGAAGAGTTCGCGCAGCGAATTGAACGTGAACAGCCGCGTGTGCGCCTCCGGGTAGGGTGGGCATCCTGCCCGCCGGTCGCCGCATCCTGCGGCGACCATGAGACGGAGTGGAGACGTGCGCCTCACGACGCTCGGAGGTCCAGGCAGGATGCCCGGACCGGCGGGCAGAATGCCCACCCTACCCAACCCCCGCAGCCGTGCGCTTCAGCTCGGCGCTGGTGTCGATCGTCTCGAGGAGGAGATTCGCGACGGTCGGATTGGCGCGGGCGCGGACGAAGATCTGATACGAAAAAAGCCCGCGGCAGAGCGCGATGCCGAACTGGTTCAGCCGCACGAGCGCGTGGCCGAGCGCGTTGTCGCCGACCGCTTTCGGGAACGGGCCGGGAATGCCGCGCATCTCGAGGATTTGGTAGCCGGTCTGCGCGAAGAGTTCGCGGAGCGAGTCGAACGTGAACAGGCGCGTGTGCGTGCGGTCCAGAATGCCTTTGCGGCCGTAGTTGAAATGCCCGAGCGCCAGCATCCCGCGCGTCACGAAAAAGCCGATGTTCGCGGTCGTCAGCACGAGCTCCGGGCGCTTGCTCCCGGCGGCGGCGCGCAGGGTTTCCATGAAGACCTCCGGGTCGTGCAAATGCTCGATCACATCGAGCAGAAAGATCTGGTCGAACTGCGCGACATCGGTCGGAAATTCCGACGAATCGATGTCCCACTTTTTGAACTCCACTTTCGGATTCGCCGACTCGCGGATGTATTGATCCACGCCGACCACGCGCCCCGCGCGCTTCGCCATTTCGTCCGCGACGTAGCCCTGCCCGCAGCCGATATCGAGCACCACCGCGCCGGGCTTCACCGCCTCGATCGCCATCGTGTGCGACGACGCAAAGCCCAGTTTCAGATCGTAGGTCAGCTCCACCTGCCCCACGTCGAACTTCCGATCGTAGAGCAAATTCTTCACGTGCAGCTTCGCGCGGAGCATCGTCTTGAAAATGTCCCACGCGTATTTCATCCCGTTCACATGGCAGATTTCGTCCCCGTAAAAAGTGGGGATCGGAATCTCCCGGATCGTCAGCCCGGCGAAGTGCAACTGCACGATGATGTCCGTGTCGAAATGGAAATCGTTCGAGTTCCGCTCGAACGGAATCAGCCGTAGCGCGCGCGTCGCGTAGAGCCGGTAGCCGCTGTGAAATTCGCTCAAGTGCGTCCCGAGCATCGCGTTCTGAAACGTGGTCAGCACTTGATTCCCGACCCATTTGTATTTCGGCATCCCGCCTTTCAGCGCGTCCGATTTGTGGATCATCCGCGACCCGAAAACCGCGTCCGCTTCCTCCGTAAAAAACGGCTCCAGCAAGTCCGGCAGCTTCTCCGGCGCGTATTGCCCATCGCCGTGGAGCAGCGCCACGACATCGAATCCGTGATCGATCGCATACCGATAGCCGAGCTTCTGATTCCCGCCGTAGCCTTGATTTACCGGCGTCCGCAGGATCATCACTTTGAAACCGCCCGGCTTCTCCTCGCGCCGCAAGCCGGTCTGAAACGTCGCGTCTTTCGACGAATCGTCGATGATCAGCACCTCGACATTTTCGCGATGCAGCACCGCCGGGATGCGGTCGAGCACGCTCTCGATCGTCTTTTCGGCGTTGTAGGCGACGATGAAAATGAGGACGCGCTTGGCGGAAAAATCAGTCACGGCGCGCGAAGGTAGCGCACTTTAAAAACGAGTCGAGCCTCGTGGGGATTCGAGCGCGGACGGGACTCTCTTTTCGGTGTTTCCAAAGCTCCAACATGGTTCACATTGTCCCGTGATTGACCAACCGCCAAAATTCTCCGAGGAGAAAATGCAGCAGGTCATCCTGTATTTCCTGGAGCGCATCAACAACGTCCACCTCGGGCGCACCAAGCTGATGAAGCTCCTCTACTTTGCCAGCCCGGAGGGCTGAAGGAAATTAGCCCCGGGTAGAACCCGGGGTATTGAGCACACGAGGAATGCACCCCGGAGGGTGTGCCGGAACCAAGCGGCCACGAGCGTTCCGGCACCGCCTCCGGGGTGCATCGCATTTTCATCCGAAACCCCGGGTTTAAACCCGGGGCTAATTTCCTTCAGCCCTCCGGGCTGGGGCTACAGTCTGATCATTTCAAAACGATCGTATGATACCATCTTGCCAAAATAAGCAGACGGGTTGCGGAGCGCCCGTCCCGGAGGGACGATCGGAAATTAGCCGGTGGCGTGAGCCACCGGAACCGGT